>UQFS01000018.1 GCA_900540375.1 uncultured Prevotella sp. | reverse complement strand
ACATCAAGGGGGACTTTCTGCAGCTCTACCTCAACGAGTTCTGCTATAAGTTCAATAGAAGATCTTTCGGATTTCACCTGTTCGACAGGCTTGAACTTTGCGCATGCACTTATAGGACGAGTTTCAAGCATAGAATCTACTGATTTGGATGATTGCGGATATTCATTTTATATAATATCGTGAACGACTCGTCATCAAGACCGTAACAGCTTGGATTCGGCACGGGCACCGCCGGATAGGCACCGGGACGGTGCCCATAGCCCAGGGGTGTGTTGGAATGATAATCGATAGTAGAGGACTGACAGGCCCTCACCAGATCGTCCCTACCGAAATAAACTACAATGCGATTGGTGTAGTTGCTCATGAGCGGACTTTTGAAATACTCCCAAGTCTCACCACTCTCATCAAAACTGGTGTTGTCGGGCTGCCCCAAGATGCTCGTGACCTGTTGTTTGGTCATGCCCCGCTCAATGCGGGCTCTTTTTGCCATCATGCTCAAGCTGCCAATCAGCAGCATCAGGCAAACGAGAAAGAATTGTCTGGCTAATCTGGTTTTCATATTTGTCGTTTTTACGTTGTTCCACGGCAAAGATAGCCATTTGTGGGGATAATTACTATAGACTTTTCCCTATGGGCGAATAGGGAAAAGCCTACAGAAGGCAGAAAGAGACCAACGCGGACAATGCAGCAGACAGACCTGAGCAACGAAGGGGAGAAAAGTACGAGATTTGTTCGTCCGGCATAGGGGGATATTGCCCTCACGCTGCGTCATAGTCATTGGGATGGCGCATGAGGAGCCAATTTGACTGCCACGACCGCATGCCAGAATCAGAATCGATATTCACATAAAAACTAATTTGTAGAATGACAAGTTTATTTAAGAGAGTGCTGCTTACTCTGAGTGTAGCCATGTTGCTCAGTCTTCCTATTTCAGGACAAGACAAACATTTCGAACACAACATCTACATAGGTTTAGGTGATGCGCATTCTTTTGAAGGCGTAGATGACCCCTATGCTTTTCATATTGGCTATGGTCTGAACTATTATCTTACGCGCCATTGGTCTGTCATGCCGGGCATCGGCTATCGTGCGAAGTTTGAAGTAGGAGATTACGAGGAAGGTATAGGTTCCTACGACTGCTCGTACTTCGATGTTCCCGTCCTAATCCAATATCATCTCTCCAATCCACGTAAGAGCGGACTTGTGGTGGAATGCGGCCCCGTGTTCTCTTTCATTGCCTCCAACAACCAATATTATAATGATGCCAATCCCTACCATCCATTGAACGACAAGGACATCTACCGGTCGTTCGATTTTGGTCTGCAGCCCGACATCTACTACCAACTGGGCAAGCACTGGAGACTGGGACTGCAAGGGCATGTCGGACTGCTCAATCTGGAAAAAGACTACCCTGGGAAATCCGGATCCTACCACTTCCACGACTTGACCGCCACGCTCAACTTCCACTTCTGATGTCCTCTCCTTGGAAGGAGTATCCATGCCTGTTTAATATATCCTGCGGACAACATCTTCTTGGCTACCCCTGCGATGGCTTCCATAGCCTGTCCGTTATCTCACTCTCGTAAATAGGAAACATGGTGGCTCTTAAACTTTTTTGAGCTACAACCGGACAAATACGGAAAAATAACGTATCTTTGTGGCAGAGATAAACTTGAACACTAAACCATCACGATTATGGAGAACGAGGGAATCATTACCTTAACGAAGTGCGACAACACGATTGTTGCCGACGAGATCGTCTCGAAGTTGGCGAGCAATGGCATCACCGCTTCCCTTCATGACGAACTCAACGACCCTGCGTATGGCGCTTATGGGCCGAATCCAGGTATTGAGGTGAGGGTGTTCAAGAAAGACTATGAACAAAGTCAGCACATCCTCAATGAGATAAGAGCTTCTCGCTCAGAACAGTTGCCATGGTGTCCCAGTTGTGGGAGTGACAAGATCAAAGTCTTGCGAAACAAAGAGGGCAAAAGATCAACACCTGCAATCCTCCTTGGTGTTGTCTTGATAATTCTTGGCTGCGCGGGGCTAATCCTGCCTAATTTTGTGGAGACTCTTGCGTCTGTTCGGCTATATGGTCTTATCATATCTCCGTTTGTACTGCTTGGTGGCGTTTTGCTGGTTTTACCCAAACAAGACTGCAAGTACTACCAATGTACCGAATGTGGCAAAGTGTTTAAGAAATAATAATCGAAAAAAATATATTAAATCACATGAGCAGCACACCATCACCCAAAGATTTAGAGCAGTTGCTTCAACTTGCTACACGGGGAGACCTCGTCATGTTTTCCCTTGAATATGCCAAAGGCAATAAAGACTTCCAAGAAGCATTGGGAGCTTATCTCGCCAAAAAGTATCTACACAACACAGAGACCGCTTCCGACTATGCCGGTCAAATGGCCGATGCCTTCTGCGAGACGAAGGATATTGGTGACAGATGAAATAGCTACGAGAAGACGAAAACATAGATGGACACTATGAATGTGAGCAGGCAGAGAACTTGCTGCTCAATGCTATCAGCCACCCTGCCATCTCAAAGGACTTGAAGAAACATATCGTCGAAAAGGTCAAGGACCTTTCCAACCGTGACTTGGCTGATTACGATCTCATTGATTTAAACGACTTGAAGCTGGAAGTCACCAGAAGGGCACTCTCTGATGAGGAAGGATTAAGACTTCTTGATGAACAAATTCAGTCACAAAAAGACGACTACAACCTGCATGTCTATGTTGAACGGAAGATAGCGTTGTTGCGTCAAATGGGCAAGGACGCTGATGCCGACAAAGAGGAGCAGAAGTATATCCGTCTTCCTGAAATCCGCAAGATCGTCGTTGACAGGCTGGTGGAGCAAAAGCAGTATGACAAAGCGGCCGAATATGCCAAGGCCGGTATAAGTTTGGACAGCGGTCGAGGAGTGCGTTGGGCTGATACGATGTGGACTAAGCGATTACTCGAAATCTATGAACTACAGGGCAACAAACCCGGTCAAATAAAGGCTGCCCGCGATTTGTTTGTCAGCAGTCTTGGCGATGCTAAGTACTACCACAAACTGAAAGCCCTGATACCCAAGGACGAGTGGAAGCAATGGCTCGGGCAGTTGATTGCCGACACGCCTTTCTCCAAGGTTGGCGGCTTCGGTGTCAGCAACTTGGCCGACATCTATGTGGAAGAGAAAGAAATGGAAAAACTATACGAGTTCATCAAGGCTAATTCTAAGTACAACACGGACGCACTCGACCACTATGCACATTATACCGACAGCAGTCATCATGAGGAATTGCTGTCAATGTACGTAGAGTTGCTGAAAAAGGATGCCAGCGGCAAGGCCGACGTGGACAAATATCCACCCATTGCCGCCTCAATGGAATGCATGCAAAAGCTAAAAGGCGGAAAAGCTGCTGCCCACCAGCTTGCTGTCTTCTTCAGAGAAGTGTATCGGAGACGTCCATCAATGATGGCCGCCATCAAAAAGTTCTGAAAAAGAAATAATCACACATGAAAAACGTTATGTAAAGCTTTACACAAGATCTTCCATACACTCAAAAGTGGCCTTGACATCAGGCCTGTCTATTACAAGTCCGACGAAAGTATCAAAGTGCACCAGTATCTCTCCGTGCTGCCTTACTGGCTTGTATCCGTGACCAGGAAGTGCTTGGGGCACCGTTTGTTACAGATATCAAGAAACGCCATCAAATATCTCCTTTATGAAAGGAAGTGAACTTTGTAATAGTGCTCTTGTTGATGATGTATTTTCCCTTAAAATAGGCCACTAATCATAATTTTAGGTCTTTGTTTAGTTTTCTCAAAAAAAGTTTCAAAATTCGTGCAGTCTTTTAGTCATAATCTGCTCCTTTTAATAAAAAGAAAAATTATATCTATGAAAGTAGATGTTGATATAGACGCATGTAAACAGGGAGAACGTGAGGCTCTCGGCAATTTATATAAGGCATATTCAGGCAAGTTAATGCGAATATGCCGGCATTATGTGAAAGACGAAAGCACGGCAGAAGATATTCTGCACGATGCGTTCATCATCATTTTCACCTCTATCAAGTCGCTGAAAGACAACTCAAAATTGGAGGGATGGATGATAACCATTGTAAGAAATCTCGCTTTAAGGTTTCTGCAAAGTACAGAGAAGGATGACATCCCTCTATATAGTCTGGACATAGAACCTTTGAGCGAAGAAGACGAGGAAGAAAAGAATATAGAACTTGAACTGTTGTTGTCGGCAATAGAGTCATTACCAGAGGGGTATAGGGAGATATTCAAGCTCTCGGTTCTGGATGGTCTTTCCCATAAGGAAATTGGAGAACTGCTTGGCATCAATCCTCACAGTTCATCTTCACAATTGGTTCGGGCAAAGAAAATGTTGCGTACCATACTGATTAATTATTGGATGCTCTTCTTGCTTCCAATTCTGATTCCTGTCTATATCTATTTCGTAACGAAGCACAAATCTGTCAGTACCTCTGATAACAAGCCTACAGCAGTAACCACTCATCAGGAGCAGTCCAAACGGGTTCAAAGAGAAAGAGCCTATAGAAAGAACACGCAACCAACATACTTGATCCCATCAAGCATCAATGATAAGGATGGGCATACTTTGGCTGAAACAACTGTCCCTACTGAAAAGATGTCGTCACATGTAATAACAAATAGTGTGGAATTCGGACATGAGGCAGTAGTATTCCACATGGATTCTATACAGAAGCAACTGGCAACAAAGGGTATTGGCACCAAAGATTCCGTACTCCGTATTCCACAAATTCCAGAAGAAAAAATGATGGCATTGAATGAAAGGCTGTCGTATAGTGTCAGCAATAAGGAGAAATACCCATGGACATTTAACTTCGGCTATTCTTCCAATGCCGGAGCAAATGGAGCCATGTCCAATTTGAACTACCTATCAGTAATAGATTACGCTAACGGTGGGACTGCGGCCAAATTATATACATGGGATGATTATGTAAATTATTTAGTCAGGAACAATGCGCTGATGGATTCCGTTGAGAGAGCAAAAATGTCATGGATAGCACTGAATAATGCAACAGAAGGCAACGCTTCCTTAGGTGAGAAGGTGCATCACTACCGCCCCAAAACCTTTAGCTTGTCGCTCAACAAGCAGTTAAATTCCCATTGGACTTTTGGCACAGGATTGACTTATACAAGGTTGAAGTCTGATTTTGAAAGTGAGTTTCATGGTGCGACTTTGTTGAAAACCCAGAAGGTCGATTATGTGGGCATACCATTGCGATTGACCTATCATATATGGGGCAAGGGGCGTTTCAATGCCTATACAACCGGAGGAGTGACATTCGAGATGCCTGTCCATAGTTCACTATATAAAAAGTATATCATAACGTCCGACTCTTCTTACACGTTGAAGGGTGACATCAAGCCACGTTGTCAGTGGTCTGTGAACTTGGGTATCGGTGTGCAGTATAGGCTATTCAAGCCCTTCAGTCTGTATTTGGAACCTAATATGTTCTATTACTTTGGGAATGGCAGTGGGCTTGAAACCTACCGAACAGAGCACCCGTTCATCATAACGGTACCATTCGGACTAAGACTTACTTGGTAAATGATGGGAAATGAATAGATAAGAAAAAGTCATAAATATTGTGCAGTCTTTTCGTTGTTTTCTGCTCTTAACAATAAAAGACAAAACTCGAAAGAAAGAAAGAATGTACAGTATTTATGACTACATCCACAACGGAATTGTATTTGCCAACAATGTAATACGCAGACGGCATAAGGAACTTACTTCCTTGATGATATATGCCACTACCAACTGCCAGTCACGTTGCAAGCACTGTTCCATTTGGAAGAAACCTGCGGAAAATCTAAGATTAGACGACATCATCAAGATAATGAACAGCAAATGTGTAACAAAGCGCACAATGGTCGGCTTGGAAGGAGGTGAGTTTATCCTTCATCCCGAAGCGGACAAGATATTGGGATGGTTTGACGTTCATCACCCCAACTATACTTTGCTGTCTAATTGTCTTGCGGTAAACAAGGTGATTTCTGCCGTTAAAAATCATCATCCAAAGCATCTGTATATTTCACTTGACGGCACCAGGGAAACCTATCGCTACATGCGTGGTAGGGATGGATACGATAAGGTTATCGAAGTGATAGAGGCGTGTAGGGATATTGTCCCTATTTCCTTGATGTTTTGCCTTTCTCCGTGGAACTCGTTTGAGGATATGAAGCATGTCATAGATTGTGCCAGGAAATATAGCATAGACGTACGTATTGGCATTTACAGCACGATGTCATTCTTTGACACGACCCAAGGCTTGATGGAAGCCAATGATACTGATTTCATCCGTCAGATACCCTCATCCATACATCAAACGGAAGAAAACTTTGACTTTGTAGCCTTGTATGACGAATGGAAGAACAACAGGCTGAAACTTAGGTGCCATAGCATTTTCAGCGAGTTGGTCATCCATTCCAATGGTGATGTCCCCTTGTGCCAGAATTTAGATGTGATCTTGGGCAATATTCATGAGAATACACTTGACGAGATATTCAATTCAAAGGAAGCCTGTAAGATTCAGTGTCAACACTCCAAAGCGTGTAATCAATGCTGGATCAACTATCACCGGAAGTATGATATTATCCTGTTGAGGAACCTGGAAAGGATACTGCCCAAACGACTGATAGAGTTGTTTTATGGGAAATATCAATGGACCAGCAACACGCAAATCACCTATAAGGAACATTTCAAGCAAATAACAGCATAAACTATGGGATATATAGACAAAGTCATCGGCAAATACAAGAATATACGGAGCATAAGGGAACTGAACCATATCTACACCCAACAGTATGCTCTTGTAGGCCTTGGTAATCATTGTGTCAGCAATCTGTTACCTGTAATACAATATCTTCAGTTACCATTGAAATACATCTGCTGTACCTCGGAGAAGAAAGCCGGGCTGATTTCTCAAAAGTACAAGGGTGTCAAAGGTACGACTTCTTTACAAGACATCTTGAATGACGATACGGTTTCGGGAGTCTTTGTGGCAGCTAATCCACATTCGCATTTCCATATTGCAAATGAAGTCATCAAGGCAGGGAAATCCTTATTTATAGAAAAACCACCGTGTGAGAATGAAAAAGAGCTAAAGTCTTTGACTGATACAGTCAAACTATATGGCTCACAACATATCGTTGTCGGACTGCAAAGACGTTTTGCCCCAGCCACTCAAATCCTGCAAAAGCAATTGAGAAGTGAGGGGAAACGGCACTATCATTATCGCTATCTTACGGGGTTATACCCAGAGGGTGATGCCCTGCTCGATCTGTTCATCCATCCCCTTGACTATGTTACGTTTCTTTTTGGTAAAGCAAAGGTAAAGACTGCAAAGGAAATGTGCAGTAAGGATGGTGGTCAGACCTTGTTCCTTGTGCTGGAGCATCAAGGGATAACGGGAATGCTGGAACTATCAACAGATTATTCTTGGCAGGATGCACAGGAACAATTAAGTATTAGTACGGACAGAGGACAATATATATTGGACAGAATGGAGAGACTTGATTTTTCTCCAAGACACTCTGCAATATGGGGAATCCCTTTGGAAAAGGTCTTCCAAAATAATGCAACCGTTGTCAATTTATACGGAAGGAATGGTTTTGTACCAACGATTGGGAATAACCAGATTGTTTCACAAGGGTTCTTCTCCGAAATTCAGGTGTTTGCCGATATGATTGAAAACAGATGCAAGGATAATCATGCCTTTGGTTTGGAAAGCGTCAAGCATGTTTATTCCTTAATGGCAGAAATAAAGAATTGCACCAGCAATAAATAACAGATAATCACGTTCATATAAATAATAACATTCTAAATCCCTTGTAATTATGAAAAAAGTATTTTATAGCCTAATTTGCCTCATAGGATTATCAGCATGTTCATCAGAGAATGTTGTTCTCGATGCTTTGAGAGTCTACGATGTGGCTAACTCCACTTGTAAGTTAAATCTCTCTCCAACAGAAACACGTCCTGATTTCTATTTGGAAAATGATGCAAAGCCTGCGATCCTTAGCATTGAGTTGGGAAAAGATGGTGTTGCCCAATGTGCGTTTGAAGATGTTACAGCTAACTGCACCGTGAGAAATATCTATGTAAACGTTGTCAACCAGGATAATCAGATTACCCTGATTGTATATCATAATGTCCTTGATGAACTTGCTGATTGTATTTGTAAATACGATGTCAATTTTAAGATGAGCAAATTGACACCTGGCAATTATCAACTGAAAGTGTACTATGCCAGACCCAATATGAAATATGAAGAATCTGATATTGCATATAGTGGGCAGGTAAATATTGTTCAGAATAAAAGGGCAAGCGTAACGCTCAATTCTAAGAAGGTGTTGCCTGAAGTTTAGGCCTGTTTGTTCCAACGTATCAGTTTTCTTTTTCATGGCCTGGTATATTATATCATGAAAGCCACGATGACACAAAAGCAGCAGACGACATTGATGAATACGAGTACATCACGGTAACGTATCTCTTCTGAAAAGCTGTTCACTCCGACAATGTAATGATCCATTAGTGGCACGGCAATAAAGGATATCACGGCTCCAGCAACAATGCCTGTACCTTTGCCTTTTCACTTATGGGAGACAAGCTGGTAAAGAGAGCCAGCAAAAGCAATACAGCGTAAAAGCAGATGGCTAATCAGGCTGTTCCCATATTTCCTTTTCCATTGTTCTTGTTGATTTAGTTCACGATACTTTCACCATGAGATTCTTTTCTATTGGTGTCCGCTAAAACTTTTTGTCTCTGCTGCTTTGCAAAAAAAAATTAGGCTGAATTCCTCACTTGGAATCCAGCCTTTTTCGTTATCTTTGTCTGTGCTAACAAAAACTTGATAACTATGGACAAAGGTACACATTTTATCGGACAGCCAACATTCGGACAGGGCTTATGCAGGAGCAAATCTTCGTAATGTTTCCTATTGATGACCATACCTTAAAACTTTTGAAAATTTATATCAACTGCAAACTTAGGGGTAATTGCACCTGCTTTTGCGGTACAAAGGTAAAGCAAATATCTTGTATTGGCAAGCGTTTCGGATCTTTTAATGCAACTTTGGGTGCAATTGCACATGTTTTTGCAGTAGATCTTGTGCGCATAAGAATGTGATCTTAGCGATAAATGTATGATCTTTGAAAGCAATAGTTTATGAAAATCATGAAGCGATGAAGCAGATTGACCTGAACAACGAGACCGTCATCTATCAAAGCGAGGTTGCAAGACCCAGCTGGATTTCAATCTGGAAAGAGAAACAGTGTGGTAAACAAAATAGATACAAAAATCCCACGTAACCACAATGGTTGCGTGGGATTCCTATTTTTACAGGTCTACCTTGTCAAAGCATTACTTAACTTTTTCAAGCAGATACCATGTTGATTATCAACAGATTATTTAACCTCCTCGAAGTCGGCGTCCTGGATATTGTCGTCGCTCTTCGAGTCGCTCTGCTGACCAGCACCTGCGCCTGCGCCAGCACCGGCGCCACCCTGGAAGCCCTGGCCGGCACCCGGCTGAGCGCCACCCTGACCGTACATCTGAGCCGAAGCATCCTGAACAGCAGTGTTCAGAGCTGCCATGGCCGTGTCGATGGCAGCCACATCGGCAGCCTTGTGAGCATCCTTCAACTTGTTAAGAGCATCCTCGATGGCCGGCTTCTTGTCAGCCGGGATCTTGTCGGCATTGTCCTTGAGGAAGTTCTCGGTGGTGAAGATCATGGAGTCAGCCTGGTTGAGCTTGTCCACTTTCTCACGCTCCTGCTTATCAGCATTCTCATTGGCCTTGGCCTCAGCTCTCATGCGCTCGATCTCGTCCTGGCTCAAGCCGCTGGAAGCCTCGATGCGGATCTTCTGCTCCTTGCCGGTAGCCTTATCCTTAGCGCTGACGTTCAGAATACCGTTGGCATCGATATCGAAGGTCACCTCGATCTGCGGAACACCACGACGGGCCGGTGCAATGCCTTCGAGGTTGAACTGACCGATGCTCTTGTTCTGAGCAGCCATTGGGCGCTCACCCTGCAGCACATGAATAGTCACGGCAGTCTGGTTATCAACAGCGGTAGAGAATACTTGGCTCTTCTTGCAAGGAATGGTCGTGTTGGCATCGATCAACTTGGTCATCACGCCACCCATGGTCTCGATACCGAGGGTCAACGGAGTGACATCGAGCAGCACGATGTCGCCGGCACCCTTCTCGTTGTTGAGGATAGCACCCTGGATAGCAGCCCCCACAGCGACGACCTCATCGGGGTTGACACCCTTAGAAGGCTCCTTGCCGAAGTAGTTCTTCACCAATGTCTGCACAGCAGGAATACGGCTGGAACCACCCACGAGGATCACCTCGTCGATATCGCTCGTAGAGAGCTTAGCGTCGCGGATCGCGTTCTGGCAAGGTACCAGACACTTCTGAATCAGGTCGTGAGCGAGCTGCTCGAACTGAGCACGTGTCAGTGTCTTCACCAAGTGCTTAGGCACACCACCCTCAGCAGAGATATAAGGCAGATTGATCTCAGTGGAAGTTGTAGAGCTCAACTCAATCTTTGCCTTCTCAGCAGCCTCCTTCAAGCGTTGCATAGCCATAGGATCCTTGGTCAGATCGATGCCCTCGTCGGCCTTGAAGCCGTTGGCCAGCCAGTCGATGATCACCTGATCGAAGTCATCACCACCTAAGTGGGTATCACCATTGGTAGCGAGCACCTCAAACACACCGCCACCGAACTCAAGGATAGAGATATCGAACGTACCACCACCAAGGTCGAAGACAGCGATCTTCATATCCTTGTTAGCCTTGTCGACACCGTAAGCCAGTGCGGCAGCCGTAGGCTCGTTGACGATACGACGCACCTTCAGACCGGCGATCTCACCAGCCTCCTTAGTAGCCTGACGCTGCGAGTCGGAGAAGTAAGCAGGCACGGTGATGACAGCCTCATTGACCTCCTGGCCGAGATAGTCCTCAGCGGTCTTCTTCATCTTCTGCAGGATCATGGCGGAGATCTCCTGCGGTGTGTAAGGATGTGCTGCACCCTCGATCTGCACCTTAGGATAGCCGTTGTCGTTGATCACGTTGTAAGGTACACGCTCAGCCTCCTTGCGGCTCTGCTCGTAGGTCTCACCCATAAAACGCTTGATGGAGTACACAGTGTTCTTTGGGTTGGTGATAGCCTGACGCTTTGCCGGATCACCAATCTTGCGCTCACCATCCTTGACGAAGCCCACAACAGACGGCGTTGTACGCTTGCCTTCGGAGTTAGCGATTACTACAGGCTCATTGCCTTCAAAAACAGCCACACAGCTGTTGGTAGTACCTAAGTCGATTCCAATAATCTTTCCCATAATAGTATATATTTTATTTATTATTCGATGTTAACTATTGGACTTAATTGCCCGCCCCTTAAATAACAAAGCATGTGCCAACGGCAGGAGGAATGGTGGGAGATATGACATAATGTCACACGCTATCAAGAAAGTACGTCAGGCATTGAGCCGTTTTGTCAAAGTCTCGCGCAGATCGTCGTCAGTATTCAGCCCGAGTTTGCGTCGGATGTTGCCTCAGCCTTTGTTCATCTTCACGTCAATTGGCAAGACGACAACCCATGGGAGACTGTGGCAAAGCCTAAGAATCTCTGGGAATAGGCGAAAAGCATCTTGACAAAAGTCCCTCTACTTGAGCACTCATTCTAGAGATGAGAGCATCAGCAAAACAGAGTGGTCAAGAGCAAAAGCAAGCGTTTTTCCATGCTTTTTGCTTGATGATGCATAGAAAAGGGTGATTTGACATGGTCAAATCACCCTTTTCTCGTTATGAAACAGCCTTGATGACCGGGTCATCAAGGCTGTTTCATCAAAAATTCTCTAGAGAATTTTCGGTCAAAGTACCTTTCTGACCGAAGTATCTCAACGATTTCTTCGGCAAAAAATTGCCAAATACTTACAATCTGCTGACTGTCAACAACTTACTAAAAACCTCTCAAAATTCGAAAATTTGCGGTCAAGAGGCCACTTCGTCGCAAAGAATCGATTCTCAGAGGCCGTTTTTTGTCAGTTTATCCAACAAAACTGGATTTTAGCAATTGTTTACCAGATATGAGCACGCTTGTTCTTGGGCAAGAACAGCTTGTCACCCTTCTTCACGCCGAAGGCCTTGTACCAGGCGTCGATCTGTGGCAGAGCGGCATTGACACGGGCCATGTTGGGAGAGTGGACGTCGGCTGTGATGAGATAGCGGATCACCTCCGGTGTCATATTCGACGCCCATACACGACCCCAGGCCAGGAAGAAGCGCTGTTCAGGCGTGAAGCCATCGATGGTGGTCAGCGGATGCTGCTTCATGCTGTTTTGCAGGGCGGTGAAGGCAATGTTGAGTCCGCCGTTGTCGCCGATGTTCTCGCCGAGGGTCTGCTCACCGTTGATCTTCACGCCTGGAAGCACCTCGAAGTGAGAGAAGTTATCGGCCAGCACCTTTGTGCGTGCGTTGAAGTTCTTCTTGTCCTGTGCTGTCCACCAGTCGTGCTGGTTGCCGTTCTTGTCAAACTGCGATCCCTGGTCGTCGAAGCCGTGGCTCATCTCGTGTCCGATGACGCCGCCGATGGCACCATAGTTCACTGCGTCGTCAGCGTTCGGGTCAAAGAACGGCGGCTGCAGGATGGCTGCGGGGAAGCAGATCTCGTTGGTTGTCGGGTTGTAGTAGGCGTTGATGGTCTGCGGTGTCATGCCCCACTCCATCTTGTCGACTTTCTTGTTGACCTTCTCGGCGATATATTTGTCGGTAGCCCAACGGGCGATGTGCTGCAGATTCTCGTAGAGGCTCAGCGAGTCCACCACCTGCAGTCCGC
Organism: uncultured Prevotella sp.; assembly: GCA_900540375.1. Taxonomy (GTDB): domain Bacteria; phylum Bacteroidota; class Bacteroidia; order Bacteroidales; family Bacteroidaceae; genus Prevotella. Next base: position 55,753 of record UQFS01000018.1, on the reverse strand, counting down.
TGTAGTCTTTCCACTTGTCGGGATAACCGATCTTGATGATAAAGTTCTGAAGCTTGTCCTTGGCCTGAGCCTTGGTGGCCGACCCCATCCAGGTGGCGGCATCGATGCGCTGCGCGAGTGCCGTTTGCAGGTTGTGGATAAGGTCGAGCATCTTCTTCTTGGAGCTCTCTGGGAAGTACTTCTCGACATAGAGCTTGCCGATAGCCTCACCGAGTGTACCGCTGACCAGGCCTACGGCACGCTTCCAGCGCGGGCGGTCCTGCCTGACACCACTCAGCGCGGCACTGAGTTGAAAAGCCTCCTTGCGGAAAGCATCACTGAGCTGACTGGAAGCACCACTGATGACCTTAGCCTCAGCATAGGTCTTCAGATCCTCAAGCGGCGTGTCGGCCAAGATCTTCTCCACCTCGTGGATCGGTTCGGGCTGTGCCACGTCGATGCTGTCGATGGCAGGCATGCCACTGGCCAGCATCACATTGCCCCAGTCGATACCGGGGAACTGATCGACGAGCTCGGTATAGCTCATCTTATGATAGTTGCCGTCGACATCGCGGAGCTTCACCTCGTCATAGCTGGCCTTGGCGATCTCAGTCTCAATGTCGAGCACTTTTTGCATCTTGCTCTTGGCCTTAGCCTCATCGTTGCCAACGAGCTGGAAGAGATGAGTCAGATAGGTTTTGTAGGCCTCGAGCACCTTCTTCTTGTCGGGATCATCTGAGACATAATAGTCGCGCGTGCCCAGTCCGAGTCCGCCCTGTCCGATGTTTACAAGGTTCCATGCGGCGTTGCGTTGGTCAGCGTCCACGCCGATGCCAAACATCATCGTGCCCTCGCCATTGCGGTCGAGCGCTGCGGTGACGATCTGATACTCGCGTGTGTTCTTGATGGCGGCGATACGGGCGAGCGTCGGCTTCAGCGGAGCCCATCCCTCACGGTTGAGGCGCACGCTGTCCATCATCAGATTGTAGAGCGATCCGATCTTCTGCCCGAGCGTGCCCTGCTTCTGTGGCTGGTTGGCATACAGGAGAATGAGCTCCTGGATACGCTTCTGGTTGAGTTCCTCAAGGTCGATGAATGCTCCGTTCTCAGGATGCTCAGCATCCAAGGGATGGCTCTTGAGCCAACCACCGGCGGCATAGTGATAGAAGTCGTCACCGGGACGCACCGAGGTATCGAGGTTGTTGCGGTCGATACCCGACGTGGGAGTCTGGGCGAAAGCACCTGTGCAGGCGAGTGCCAGACTCAACAATACGATTTGTCTTTTCATGTGTGTTTATTTAAAATGAAAAATATATTCTTATGATTCTGCCTTTGCGGGCTGCGGTTTCAAGTACCACCGCCCGCGTGCAATGCGGACGAGGAAGATGCATCCACGGAAGGTGAGCTCCAGCGCCATAGCCACCCACACGCCTACGAGTCCATAGTGCTGACTCAGGAGATAGGCGAGCGTCAGGCGCACGCACCACATTGAGGCGAGGTTCATCACAGCCGGTTTGAGTGTATCGCCGGCGCCGAGGCAGACACGGAAGGCCACAATGCTGGCCGCAAAGAAAGGCTCGGCAAAAGCCTCGATACGCAGCACACGCGTTCCCAGCTCGCGGATGGCCACCACGGGGGTGAGGAAGCTGATCATCTCGGGGGCGAAGACATACATCACCACGCCCATCAGTGCCATCACGCCCATGCCCAAGCCGATGGTCAGCCAGGCAAAGCTGCGGCAGAGATCACGGCGGCCGGCACCAAAGGTCTGACCGACAAGCGTGGAGGCAGCGTCGCCGATACCGTAGCCTGGCATGTAGCATAGGCTCTCGGCCGTCACGGCAAACGAGTTGGCGGCGATGGACACATTGCCCAAAGGGGCGACGATCATCGTGGAAACAATCTGCGCGCCGTTCATCAGCACATATTGCAGAGCCATCGGCGCACTGATTTTCAAGGCTTTCATCACATACTCCGGCTGCCAGACAAAACGCTCGCGGTCGAGATGCCAAGCCAGGATGGGACTGCGGCGCACGTTAAACCACACGAGGATCAGCGAGGTGACAGCGTAGGCCAACGATGTACCCAAGGCTGCTCCCTCCACGCGCAGACCGGCACCCCAGAGTGGGATGTCCATACCCAACACGTTCATGGTGCGCGAAGGGAAGATGAGCAGGAAGTTGAAAACCACGTCGAGGACACAGGCCAGCGCGGCGATGGAACTCGGCCGCCGCATGTCGCCACTCGACTTGAGCATGGCTGAGGACAGGTTCTCCATCATGAAGAACGGAGCGGCCAACGAGAAGATGAGGAAATAGGCCGAGGCGTCGAGCTGGATGTCACTGCCGCCACCTAACCAACGGGGCAGCGGGCCGGACACGCCACAGGCCACAGCCATGAGCACCAACGAGAAGACGAAGCAAAACAGATAGCCGTGCTTCATCACGCGACGGGCCTGACGGAAGTCATTGGCACCAATGAAATGGGCCACCTGCACGGCAAACCCCATCGATGCGGCAGCCGTCAGCGAACCGAAAAGCCATGAGGCCGGCTCCACCAATCCGATAGCCGCACTGGCCTCGGTGCCCAACGAGCCCACCATGGAGGCGTCGATATAAAACATCAGCACGCTGGTGATCTGGGCCAGGATGGAAGGAATACTCAACTCCACGATGAGCCGCAGCTTCTCGCTGCCCATCAACGGGGCTCCTTCACGGATCTTGGCCAACAAGGCCTCACTCTTCTTATTGCTGAACATACTACTCTTTGATTATACTGCAAAGGTACACAGAATCCGCCAAATAACCAAAAAGCGGTGTCCCATATACTGGAACACCGCTCTCGTTATATCTGTTAATATCAATTTTCTATGCTATTCTCCTTCCAATCGTGTGGGGGAACTAAAGGCGCATGCCATTGTTCTCTGCCCACATCCATGCGGCAGCACTTGCTGCACACATGAGACTCATCATCATTACATACATCTTTTTACCTCGCTTTCTTATTAGACTATAAACCAATCTTTCATTACTCATTCTTTTACCTTTTCTTCATCGTCATCCTGAATCGTGTCATCCTGTCTGTCATCCTTACTTCTTCTATCTTTCTTCTCTACCTGAGGAACATCTACCTTACCTTCTTCTGTCTTACTAACACCTATTCTTCTTTCACTAATACCCTACTCTACTAATACCTTTCTCTGTTACTAACACCTATCACGTTTCCTGAATCCATCTTTCTTCTTACCTTTCCCAGAACCAATCTTCTACCTATCCGTATATCCTGAATCATCTTCTATCTGTTGTCCTGGATCATCTTCTACCTGCGTTCTCTCTACTTTTTCTGCTAACGTCGTATCCCGACAAACTTATTACCTTGTATATTTCTCTCAACTTTTCAAATATCTCTTGATGGCCTTGCGGACATTCTTTTTCCTTTTGACACTGCAAAGATAGGATGATTTTTGCAAAGCCGCAACGATTCTACCATTGTTTTTATGCAAAAAGAGGGGGTTTTTGACCTATGTCAATAAAGTGTGTGCGCACACAATAGCTTTTCAGTACTGAAACGCCGAGCAATCGTTTGCACAGCAACAACCGACGACCACGACGCGAAAACAACCATAGAAAGGCAGCAGAAAGGGCTTACAACAACAAAAAAAGACCATGCCCCGAAGCTCTTCTCTATGCCCTGCACCTTATATATAATAATATAGGACGGTCGAGAAATGCTTCGGGGCATGGCCCTAAAGATATGCTTTCGGCTTACTTCCAATCCGGGACTTTCTGTCCCTTGGGATAGATGGCTGCCAATTTAATGTCGAAGATCAGCGTGGAATAGGCAGGAATCGCACTCTGTGCCGTCTCGCCGTAGCCAAGGGTATAAGGGATGTATACCTCCCAGCGGTCACCGACATGCATGTTTTGCAAAGCCGTGGAAAATCCGTCAACAACCTTGCTGACAGCCAACTTCGTCGGTGTGGCCTCATCCATGGAAATTGCATGTCCCAGGGAAGAGTCGAACTGATAACCGTCGGGGTAGCTTGCGGAGGGAATCAACCGACCGGTATAATGCGCCCGAACTGTGTCGGTATAGATGGGACAGACCGTACCGGTGCCCTTCTCTTTGACGTGGACGATGATGAAATCAGTGCTCTTAGACTGCAAAGCGTCTTCCAGACTCCATTTCTTGATAATCTTCCAATTGGTATTGCCAGCCTTGACGCTGTCCTGCGCCTTGGCGTAGATCGCATTCCAGTAGGTTGTGTTCTTGCTCTGCCAATCGTCAAACTCCGAACTATTGTCGTCATTCTCCGAACAGGCCGATAAAAGTAAAAAAGCAAAAAGGTAAAAAGGTAAACATCTTACCATACTTTTTACTACACCCATCATTTTGCGTTTCGTATTCATCTATAATAAAAAACTGTCTATCTTCTACTATTCCCTTTTACATGTCCGACTTGACCTGATTACAGGTTTTCAATCTCCTTGCTGAGTTTCTTCAGCACGCTGGTGATACTCACGCGGTCCTCGATGATCTCGCGCAGCTTCTCCACGGGCACACGCTCCTGCTTCATCGAGTCGCGATAGCGCAGCGTGACGGTGTTGTCTTCCAGGGTCTGTCCGTCAACGGTGACGCAGAACGGTGTACCGATGGCGTCCTGGCGGCGATAGCGCTTGCCGATGGAGTCCTTGGCCTCGATATGTGTGGTGAAGTGGAACTTCAGGTCGTTGACAATCTCCTGTGCCTTCTCGGGCAGTCCGTCCTTATTGACCAGCGGCAACACGGCGCACTTGATCGGAGCCAGAGCCTCCGGCAGGTGCAGGACGACGCGGCTGGAACCGTTCTCGAGCTTCTCCTCCTCATAAGAGTGGCACATGACGCTGAGGAACATACGGTCGACACCGATGGAGGTCTCCACGTCGTAGGGCACGTAGCTCTCGTTGGTGTCAGGATCGAAGTAGCGCATCTTGGTGCCGCTGTATTTCTCGTGCTGGCTCAAGTCGTAGTTGGTACGGCTGTGGATACCCTCGACCTCCTTGAAGCCGAACGGCATCTTGAACTCGATGTCGGTGGCTGCATTGGCGTAGAAGGCGAGCTTCTCGTGGTCGTGGTAACGGTAGTTATCGTTGCCCATACCCAGCGCCTCATGCCAGGCCAGACGGGCTTTCTTCCAATATTCAAACCACTTCATCTCAGTGCCGGGCTGGCAGAAGAACTGCATCTCCATCTGCTCGAACTCACGCATACGGAAGACAAACTGACGGGCAACGATCTCGTTACGGAAGGCCTTACCGATCTGTGCGATACCAAACGGCAACTTCTGACGGGTGGTCTTCTGCACATTGAGGAAGTTGACAAAGATACCCTGGGCGGTCTCCGGACGGAGATAGACCTTGCTCGTGGCACCGGCTGTGGAACCGAACTCAGTAGAGAACATCAGGTTGAACTGACGCACGTCGGTCCAGTTCTTCGTACCGCTGATAGGATCTACGATACCCTCGTCGAGGATGATCTGCTTGAGCTCCTCAAGGTTGGGTCCCTGCATGGCCTCGGTGTAGCGGGCATGGAGGTCGTCGCGCTTCTTCTGATGCTCAAGGACACGGGGATTGGTCTCACGGAACTTCTTCTCGTCGAAGGCATCACCGAACTTCTTGGCGGCTTTCTTCACCTCCTTGTCGATCTTCTCGTCGTACTTGGCGATCTGATCCTCGATGAGCACATCGGCACGATAGCGCTTCTTCGAGTCGCGGTTGTCGATGAGGGGGTCGTTGAAAGCGTCGACGTGACCACTGGCCTTCCATACGGTCGGGTTCATGAAGATGGCAGCGTCAATGCCCACGATATTATTGTGAAGAAGCACCATGCTGTCCCACCAGTACTTCTTGATATTGTTTTTCAGTTCTACACCGTTTGGTCCGTAATCATAGACGGCTGCGAGTCCGTCAGGATAAATGTCTGAACTGGGGAATACGAAACCATATTCCTTGCAATGACTCACAATCTTCTTGAATACATCTTCTTGTGCCATGATTCTTTAACGTTCTAATAAATAATACTTTCCTGCAAAGTTACTGCTTTTTCTTTAAAATACTCTTTCCGTGAGCGTTAAATATCAGAAAAAGGAAAAAATATTCTCACTAATATATCTGGACGCAAAGATAAGCTAAATAATTCAGAATCCGGCAAAAAGAGAATAAAAAAATAGGGGCCATCCGGTAAAATAGGCCGGTGGAAAAATGGAACGGGGAAGACCTTGCCGGCCTTCCCCGTCCTTGACTGTTATCCTGAACACTTCACCCTAAGATGGTCTATTTAGTACCCGGGATTCTGCTTGAGCATGCCGTTGCTCTTGTCTATCTCGCTCTGCGGGATGGGGAGCAGATAGTCACGGTTGTCGTTAAACTTGACGCCTTTCTCCACATTATATTTCTTGGCATACTCCCGCATAACTTGTCCGAATCGCTTCTGTCTCATCAGGTCGTCGCGTCGCCAGCCCTCCATGGCCAGCTCCACGCGGCGCTCATGCCAGATGTTCTGTCTGAGCTCGTCCTGGTTGGTGGTGGTGATGTCGGGCAGGGTTGTGACTGTCACGACGGGCACGTAGGCCTGCTTGTCCTTGCGTGGGTCCATGGGGTTGGTGTTGCGAGCGCGGCGGCGCACCATGTTGAGATAGGTGAGAGCCTGGGCGCTCTTGCCATTCTCGTTGAGGGCCTCGGCATAAAGCAACAGGAGGTCAGAGTAGCGGATGATGCGGATGTTGTAGGGTATCATCCAGCAGTCGTAGCCCTGCTTCTCCACTTGCGGTACCGTCAACTTGTAGTCGTTGTAGCCTGTGGCCGACTGACTGTTGTCCTGGTCGTAGGCATCACCGATGTAGTGGTCGCCCGTCTGTGTGAAGACGTAGGTCTGACGGGGGTCGTCAGCGTCGAAGGCGGCGTGGAGGTCCTTGGTGGGCACGTGGAATCCATAACCCTGGTACTGTGCGTCGGTGCGGCTGGTGAAGTAGTGGGGCACGTTGGTGCCCGTGGCCAGCGTGGGGGTGTTGGGATCCATCTTGTTGGGAATCTCAAAGACCGACTCGCTGCTGTTCTCGTAGGCCGGCGTCCAGTTGAGCCCGTAGTCGGGCAGCAGGGCATAGTCCTTGTCCACCTCGATAATCTCGTGGAGCACCTTCTCGGCATCGACGTAGTCCTGGCGGAACATATAGCTCTTGGCCAGCATGGCCTTGGCGAAGCCCCGTGTGACATGATACTGCTCGTCGGCGCTGTCTTGGCCCTTGGCGGGGAGCGCCTCGGCGTCGGTGCAGTCACTTATGATCTGTGCCCACACGCTGTCGGCCGGGGTGCGCGGCGTGGCAAGAATCTGCTCGGGCGTCATGGGCTCGGTGAGCAGAGGCACGTCGCCGAAGGTGGTCACCAGCTCATAGTAGACGAAGGCGCGCAGGGCCTTGGCCTCATTGGCGTAGCGTGTCAGCGTGGTAGCGTCGCCCTGGGCGCCGGGTGCATAGTGGATGACCTCGTTGCAGCGGTTGACAAGCCGGTAGAGAATCTCCCATCGGCGGCCCACCTCACCATTGGTGGTGCTGGTGGTGAAATTGGCCAGCTCCTGCACCTCGGCACGGTCGCCGTCGCTGCCGCCGCCCTTGAGGGCGTCGTCGGTGGAGCAGTCGCCGACGAAGTAGAAGTTGAGGGCGTACTCGTTCCATGTGGTACGCAGCTGAAGGTAGGCGCCTGTCAGGGCTCCCAGCACTTCAGTCTGAGTCTTGTAGAAGCTGTCGTTTGTGGTCTGCCCATAGGTGGGCTCATCCAGGTTGCAGCTGGTAAGTGTGAGTCCTCCCAGGAGGAGAGTGAGGCCTAATATTGTCTTTTTCATAATGTTCCTACGATGTTTAGAAAGTTAGATTGACACCAAACATAAATGTCCTTGATGATGGATAGCGCACGTTGTCATAGCCGAGGTTAAGAGCGCTGGTGGTACCCAGGTCTGGGTCGAGGCCGCTGTAGCCCGTGATGGTGAAGAGGTTCTGGGCCGAGAAGTAGAGACGCGCCGTCTTGACATAGCGCAGCTTGGCCATGAGGCTCATGGGGAGGGTGTAGCCCACCTGGAAGTTTTGAAGACGCAGGTAGGAGCCGTCCTCGACCATGAACGAGGACACGCGCCAGTTGTTGTTGTCGTTGTTGGTGGTGATGCGGGGCCACTTGGCACCGGTGTCACCTTCCTGTCTCCAGGCCTTGGTCAGTGCGTCGGCGAGGGCGTTCTGCGTGCCGGGCACCGAGAGTGTACCTTTGTCCACATTGTAGATGTCGTTGCCGAGCGTGCCCTGGAAGGCGGCGCTGAAGTCGAAGCCCTTCCATTCGAATCCGAGATTGAAGCCATAGATGAGGTCGGGGTTGGGGTCGCCGATGAATGTACGGTCCTCCTCATCGTTGATTTCACCCTTGTCGTCGCCCAGCTTGGCAAACTTGAAGTCGCCCGGATGGGCATTGGGCTGGTACTTCACGCCGTCGGCGTCCACATAATTGTCTATCTCCTCCTGGCTCTGGAAGATGCCAATCTGCTTGTAGCCCCAGAAGCGGCCCATGGGTCCTCCCACATAGATGCGGCTGACAGCTCCCGTGAGATAGTCCTGGGTGAGCCGTGTCACCTTGGTCTTGTAGGTGGAGAGGTTGATGCTGGCGTGGTAGTTGAAGTCGCCCGCATGGTTGTGGTAGTTGGCCACAAACTCGAAACCGTTGTTGCGCACGTCACCGGCGTTGACAAAGGGGCTATTGGGATAGCCGCCAAAGGAGGGCACGGGATTCTGCAGCAGCATGTCCTTGGTCTTCTTGATGTAGTAGTCGAAGCTCATGTCAAGGGTGTTGTGCAGGAGGGTCATGTCAAGTCCGATGTTGGTCTGCTCGGATGTTTCCCATTTGATGTCAGAATTACCCTGATAGGAAGGTACGTATCCGGTGACGAATCCGTGGCCAAACCACCACTTCTTCTCAGCGTCGGTGGCGATGAGCGTCAGGGGTGCCTGCGCGTCGATGCGCTGGTTGCCGTTCTGTCCCCATCCGGCCCTAAGCTTCAGATTGTCGACCCAAGAGGTGAGAGCCGACTTCTGGAAGAAGGGCTCAGAGCTGATGCGCCATCCCAGAGAGAAGGAGGGGAAGTAGCCCCAGCGGTTGTGCTTGGCGAAGCGTGAGGATCCGTCGGCACGGAAGTTGACCGTGGCCAGATAGCGGTCGGCGTAGGCATAGTTGACGCGGCCGAGATAGGACATCATGGATGTCTGCGTGCGCCCGCCAGAGGTGCGGTCGCCCAGTGTCTGGGCGTCGAGCACGCGGTAGGCCTCATCGTTGCCAATGGCCGTGTGCTTGTAGGCGTTGATGCCCTCGCTGTTGTTTTTCTCATAGGTGATGGCCCCCATGACGTCGAGATGGTGCTTGCCGAAGTCGTGTGTGTAGTTGAGCCGGTTCTCCACCATGTAGTTCTTCACCCAGCTGGTGTTGTTGGTAAACTGCGTGTAAGTGTTCGACTTGCTCTGCATGTTGGCCAGGTTGTCATCGGAGAATATGGAGGTGTAGACGGGCGTGAACGACTTGTAGGTGTCGTTGTCGTGCTCAAAGCTGAACTGGAAGCGGTAGTGCAGGTCACGAGTGAGATTGACCTGTGCAAACACGTTGCCAAAGGCATTGAAGTAGTTGTGGCGCGAGTCGATGAGCTTGAGCCGCGAGACGGGATTGGGGTCCCACGACCACTCGGTGGGCGCATACTTGTTGTACTCATAGTTTTCCGATCCGGGCTGGACGAGCGGGTTGATGACAGGCGTGAAGGGGTCGGCCTTTTGTATCTGGTCGAATTGCGCCAGTGCGCTGGCGTCCTTTTTCTTCATGCTGGCTATGTTGATAGTGGCGCCCACGGTGATGTACTTGTTGATGTCGTACTCCTGATTGAGGCGTGCGGTGATTCGGCTGAAGTCAGTGCAGATGAGCGAGCCCTCCTCGTCCACATAGCCCAGGCTCAGTGCCGTGCGCGACTTGTCGGTTCCGGTGCGCACGCTGAGGTTGTAGTTCTGGTTGAATGCCGCACGGGTCACCTCATCCCACCAGTTGGTGTCATAGGCCTTGTTGTACTGATTGGTGAATTTCTGCTTGTCAAAGCTGGGCTCATTAGCATAGGCGGTGGTGATGAACTCGTAATATTGCTTGCTGTTCATCATGTCCAGAGCCTTGTAGCTGCTTCTCCATCCCACGGAGGCGTCCAGGGTGACCGAGGTCTGGCCACTCAGTCCGCCCTTGGTGGTGATGAGGATGACACCGTTGGAACCGCGTGATCCATAGATGGCGGTGGCCGAAGCGTCCTTGAGCACCTCTATGCGGTCAATGTCGGCCGGGTTGATGGAGCTGATGTTGTCCATAAACTGCCCGTCGACCACATAGAGCGGGCTGTTGTCATTGACTGTTCCCAAGCCGCGGACACGCACCACGGCATCCTCACCCGGCTGGCCCGAGGCCGTGGAGACATACACACCGGCGGCCTTGTCGGCAATGAGGTTGGACACATTGGACGTGGCATAGTCCTTGAAGTCCTTGGAGCTGACCGAGGCCAGTGAGCCGGTGAGGTCACTCTTGCGCTGGGTGCCATAGCCCACGACCACCACCTCGTTGATGGTGTTGTCGGCAGCCAGCCTCACCTCGTAGTTGCCGGCCTTGGCCGTCTTGACCTGCGAGGTCTCGTAACCCACATAAGAGACTGTGATCTGATTGGAGCTGACACTGAGCTGGAAGTGCCCGTCGGCATCGGTCACGGTGCCGTTTGACGTACCGGCCTCACGCACTGTAGCGCCGATGAGGGGCTCTCCCGTGCTACCATCGTAGACAGTGCCGCTGATGGTCTTACCCGACTGGGCAAAGGCTGTAGCCGAGATGCCAAGGGCGAGTGCCATTGTAATGACTTTCTTTTGCATATTGGTTGGTGTTTATTAGGATTTTCTATTGCTATTATTTACTTTCTGGAGCCTGGGCCGTATAGAATGACATTGCCCTTGCCGGCGATGATGCGGCCACCCTTCTTGCTGATTCTTGTGCCTGCGGGCAGCTCATAGATGAGGCGTGCGCCTTTGGCGGGGATGCTGATGCGCTGGCCGCGACGCAAGCCTCGTGCCACATACTCCTTGGCCACCACATCAAAGAGGTCACACGTGCCTTTGCCCTTCCAGGTGATGGACTTGTCCACTGCATAAGGATTATAGACCAGATAGGTGGGGTAGGGGCGCGGGGCATAGAAGTCGGTGGCATTGCAGTCGAGGCGGAGAATGCCTCTCACGTCAGTCGTGTCGACAATGCCGCCGAGGATGCCAATGGGTGCGGTGCTGTAGACGCTGAACATGCTGAGCGTGGGATTGCCGGCTATCCATTTGGACCCGTCGCCAATGGCCACAGGCGACACACCTAGAAGCCAATGCATGCCATAGTCGTCGGCCTTGCGCAGGCCCTCGTAGGCTATTTGATTGTGGGTGATGTCCTTGTACTCAGCTGCCCACTGGTTGCTCTCGTCGATGTAGCCAGGGAAGAACAGCCTGCAGGCGCTGGCGTCGTTGAGAGCCCACTTGCCGATGGCAGCGGCGTATTGTGGCGCATACTTCACCAGGGGCACAAAGGGCCAAAGGGGCTTGATGCTGTTCATCAGGAAGGCGTAGCCGCCATTGTCGGTGGTGCTGCCCTGGAGCCCGCTGACATCATAGTTCCCCCACTTGCCGGTGATGATGCCCCAGCCGGTACGCCCCGTCGGACTCTTGCAACCGTCGAAGACCCAGTCGAGCAGTTTGCCCACATCGTAGTGCTTGCCATGGGTGCCGTTGAGGTAAGCTGCCGTATAAGCTCCCAGGGGAAGCAGGGCCTCATAGAAGCGGCTCTCCTTTTGTGAGAGCAGCGCCTCAATGGCACGCTCGCTGTGGAGCAGGTAACGCGGGTCGCCAAACTTGTGGTAAGCGCAGAGCAGCACATAGGCATGTCCGCCGGCGGCATCCTGCTGGAAAGGTATCTGACTGCGACCGCCACGCATCTTGCCATAGTCAAAATAGGAGTAGTCATAGTTGCCGTTGAGCACCGAGTCGGCCTTGGTAAACTGTTCGGCGATGCAGTGCATGATGCTGTCGGCCCCGCTCACACCGGGGAAGACGTCGCTCACCGCATAGTAGAGTGCGTTGGGCAGCACGTCGTACCACCAGTCGCGTCCATAGCCTCCACCGAGATTGGCCACCTGCGGATTGGTGTTGTTCATCATGATGTTCCAACCATTGTCCCGGTTGAAATAGTTCTGCACCATCTTCACATAGTTGTAGCCGTCCTGGCTCGTCTTATCTATGCCCACAAGCCCAGCCCCCAGGATGGCACAGAGTGAGGTCAGTGCCTCGTGGAACTCGCCATTGTTGTGGTTGGGACCCTGGCGCACGTCAGCCACTGCTGTGTAGAAGCCAAAGGTGGTCTGATTGATGTTGCGGCGATGGTCATCGAGCCAGATGAAGGGACCGAGCTTCCCATCGTTGTGCCAATTGAAGACGTAGGCATCGAAGCCGCGGGTCTTGGTCTTCCAGTCTATCATGCGGTAGCTTTCGGGCAGGTCGGGCATTGACTCCACCCGCTGTATGGCTACTTGCCTGACAGGCCTTCCGTAGTTGACATTGCCTGCGGAAGCACCCGTCATGCTCAGGGTGAAGGCACTCATGAGCGCAAATGTCAAGAATAGATTCTTTCTCATATTCATTTTTTTAGTTATTTCCAATTTTCAAGTGGCTCAGTCATTCATCTGGTGTGAGGCGAGCCAGGTGTCAGAGCATTTGGTGATGTTCTTGGCCAAAGGCACCGCAAGGAGCTGGAGGCCGGCCACGATGATGAGCGCAAATTTCAACGCAAACTCCTGAGATATCTTATAGTCGAGCAGGATAAACAGGGCCAAACCTAAGAACCTGCCTAAGAAGAGCCCCACCTCATGAGTCATGATGTAGGTGTACTTGTTGCGCTTCTCAATGTTGGCCACCACGTCAATGCACTTCATCATCACGGGGTAGTAGGCCAAGTCGAAGAGCGGCTGGAAAAACACCTTGCAGACCACGAAGGTGAGCACGCCGACCGCGCTGAAGAGCATGCCGTTGGCCAGCGTGCCGATGAAGAATACGACCACACTGACGAAACAAATCCAAAGTCGGTCCTGTGGCCGGGCCAGCCGCCCCAACAGATAGACGATGATGGCCGTGGCTATACCGCTCAGGCCTTGGATGGTGCCAAGAGCACCCTCGTTGCCGATGAACCGCATGACCAGGATGGCGGGCGCGGTGACCAGGAACCCCTGCACCATGCCCTTCAGAGCTGCCAATGTGAGCATCTTGTGCCAGAGCCGGCAGAAGTGGATGTGCATGAAGCGCGTGTCGGCTGGCATCACAAAGTGGCCGTGACTCAACACCCATACTGCCAGACAGGCTATGACGAAGACGCAGCCCATGACAATCTTGTAGCACAGGTTGGCGTTGAAGGTTATTCCAAGGACCGTCCTACCGTCAAGCCCGCCGATGAATGCTCCTATCACCAGGGGTACGGTGATGTTGGCGATGGAGAAGAAAAACGACTCCAAGCCAAAGTAATAGTTGCGGTTGCTGTCATTGGTGTTGTAGAGGGAGAGCAGGTAGCGGTTGGTCCAGAAGAATCCCGAGGCGGCTCCAAGCAGGAATCCAGCCAGGCCCAGCTCCACCAGACCCAAGTCCTTGACCAGCATCATGCCGCCCAGCGACACGGCGCTCACCAAGATGCCACCGCTGTAAATCACTTTCACATTGATGAACTTCAGCAGCAGGCCGTTGACCAGCGAGGTGGTGACCACACCGCAGTACATAGCCAACTGGTAATAGGCCACCAAGGCAGGGTCATTGGTGTTGCGCATGACGTATGCTCCCGCGAAGACCTCCACCACCGGCAGTACGAAGGCATAGATCATTACGGTCAGGAGCAGCACCTGCATGTTGTAATCCTGACTGCGGAAGAATCGTATCTCTTTTATTAGGCCCATTTTAAATTATCGTTTAAGTATTTGCATAATCTCACTGATGGAGAGGTCTGCCTGGCAGATCACCTCATCGCTTGCTCCATAGTAGATGTGAATGGTGTCGCCCTCGACAATGTGGCCGTTGGTGAACACCACGTTGCCGAAGAATCCTGTCTGCTCATAAGGAGCTATAGGCTCCATGATGGGCTCTTCGGTGCGGGCGAGCACTTTCGCAGGGTCGTTGAGGTCAAGAAGCATTGCACCCAGGCAGTAGCGGTTGTCCGCTGTTGCCCCATGGTAAATCTCAAGCCATCCCTCCGGGGTGCGGATGGGAGGTGCTCCCGCACCCAGCCGGGCACTGTCGAAATGGCCCTCGCGCGTGGTGGCTATGCAGGTGTGCCGTCCCCAATGTATGCGGTCCGGGCTCTCGGCCAACCACATGTAGTTGCCGCCAAGCTCAGGGCTGCTCGGACGGTGGAAGGCGTAGTAGAAGTCTCCTATTTTCTGTTCGAAGAGGGCGCAGTCCTTGTTGTGGGGAGGGAATATCATGCCCTCATGGGTGAAGTGGCGGAAGTCCTCGGTGTGCATCATGCCCACACCCACTGCCACAGGGGAGACCTCGGTAAACGTCAAGTAATAGCCGTCCGACATTGTGGCTACACGACAGTCCTCTATGCCGAACGACTCCGACTCTCTGCTTCCGAATATAGGCGGGTAGGTGGCATCCTCGAAGAAGTGAACACCATCCTCGCTGAAGACGAGACGGGAATAGGACAGGGTGGTGAGATAGTCACGGCCTTTGTAGTTGATGACACGCGGGTCGGACAAGTCCAGGTCTTTGTCATCCTTGTCAAACTCCATGACCTTGAATCCTTCCTTGGTATAGACGGGGAAGCTCACCTTTCCCTCTTGCTGACGGGGGCGCTCAGCTACACGGATGATGAGTCCGATTTTGCCGTTCAGACGGAACACGCCCGGATTGAGCAGGCAGGCTATCTCCATTCCCTTGATGGCCGGCTGGAAGTCAGCCGGACGCAGAATCGGGTTCTGCGCGCTTCTTTTTGCTATGTCCATAATTCTAAGTTTTTAGTTCAGTTTCGACTGTTGCAAAAGTAAGTCAAATGATATATATCAAGTGTGTACCGCATTTCCAAAGTTGTATACATGTGTCCAAACCAAAGCTTTTAGACGTTTAGTGTACACTTTTGAGACTGATATATACAAAAACAGATTAATTTCACCATATTGGGTAGTTGGCTTTTGAAAGAAAAAAACTATTTTTGCAGAAGCTAAAGATACAATGATGGATCGAATACCTTTTACCAAGCTCGTGACCATAACCATGGCTGTGGCCGTCGTGGCAGGCATTACAATAGCCGTCGCGGCGGGCGTTTGGAGCTATGTCCACATAGACAACAACAACGGGATGAGCAACAGCTCCGTGAATGTCATTTTCCAGGATGGCAACGACATCATGTGGATAGGCACCTGGGACGGGCTCAACAGGTATGACGGCAATCACATCGTGCAATACCGTGCCATCTCGCGTGACACTACCACGCTGTCCAACCCAGTCGTGAGAAACATCATTGAAGAGGATTATACTTACCTTTGGGTTGTGACCGATATGGGCATCAACCGGCTTGACCGTCGCACAGGCACCTTCCGCAGATACTATCTTGACAATGGAACTTCAAGAAGAGGTTATGCGGAGAAGTCTTTTCACTGCGCCTACAATGGAGACGGTCTTCTCTTGGCTTGCCGTGACGGAGGGAGGTTGTTGAGATTCAATCGGGAGAGACAATCGTTTGACTCTATGCCGATGACCGGCGCTCCCCGTGAAAGCGTCAGGCAAATGAGCTTTTCAGACCGCAATCACTTGATCCTCGTTACCGATCACTGGATGAGCGAGTACGCACTGACGGCACAATGTCAGCTCCGGCTTATGCGCCGGGCGCGCCGTGTGGGATTGACGGTTTTCGACCGTCAGGGCCATGGGTATGTGCAAATGGTTAAGGAGATATTCCGGCTGACCGGCAGCCTTGGCCTGCAGCGCATCGGCATCATGATTGACGGTACGCTGACTGCTGTCAGTGCCAAAGCTGGACAAATGGCAGTGGCAACCACTGACGGCTATTATCTCTTTGCGCGGCACAAGCCCACAGGTCACTACATGAACGGCACGGGCATCACCGCCCTCTGTTTTGGTACACAAGGCATCCTTTGGGCCGGAACCGATGGTAAGGGCCTCTTTCAGTTTTACAACAAAACCAACAGCATCCTCACTTACCGCATAGGCAGGCATGAGAGTGCCGTCAGAGCTATCACGCGAATGGGCAGACGGATGCTGGTCGGTACGAAGGGTGAAGGGCTCTTTGTCTATCACATGGACAAGTCAGACAGTCTGCTCCTGCGGCAAAATATCAATGTCGGACCTGGCCGCACCCACAATGCCGTCTTTGCACTTGCTCCTTCCCTCGACTCCACGCGGGTGTGGGTGGGCACGGATGGGGTGGGACTCCCCTTCTATGCCGGCGATGCCCTATACAGAATGGACCTCTCAAGGTTGAGACATGGGGAGGCAGCCCAGCTCCGCTCCATCTACTCCATCGTCCAGTCCAACGACAGTACACTGTTCCTGGGCACGAGCGGGCATGGGGTGCTGAGAGTGCGGTTCAGCCAAAACACCATCACCGGCATAATGTCAGTCAGCAAATTGCTGCCTAAGACCGCCGCCGCCGACATTGTCTACACGCAGGTCCTCGACGGCCCTTACCTTTGGTTTGGAGCCAGAGAGTCAGGCCTCTTCCGGCTTGACACGAGAACCATGCGTTGCCGGCATTTCACGAGCAGCTCCACCGACGGGCAGCTCATCAGCAACGATGTCATCTCTCTCCATAAAGCCAATGACGGAAAACTCTGGGTCGGTACGTCCCAAGGTTTGTGCTACCTTGACGAGAGCAGCGGCAGGGATGTCTTCCATTGGGTTGGCGGCAGTGCCCCCGATGGAATCATGAATGTGCACAACATCCAGGAAGACATCCGACACAACATCTGGGTGAGCACAAGCAATGGCGTCTGCCTGGTTCTGAACAATCTCTCTACCGTGAACCTTACCTACCGTGATGGCCTTCAGGGAAACGAGTTTGCCGATGGAGCCGGTTGTGCTTTCGATGGAGGAAGACTCATTTACTTTGGCGGCACGAAAGGCATGAATGTCATTGATGTCAGCGCAATGCACAGCGGGGGCACCATTCCTCCACTCACATTGCAGGAGGTAACCATCGACGGAAAACGCACCCCTACGGACAAGGGGATACGTCTCGGGCTGAAGGCAGGAAGCATCTGCTTCTCTTTCTCCATCCCTGACTATATCAACAATGACCGCTGCCTGCTGTCCTACTCTCTGACAAGTAGGACACTCTTCTTCACCGATGAACAGCCCAACAGGCAGATGGGTTCACCCGACAAGACAGTAACCCTCAACGAACTGCCTCCCGGAGACTATGTCCTGAAGGTCAGACAGAGCAACTTCTCCCAGCAGTGGGCCAGCCACTGCATGGAGATTCCCTTCCATGTGGACTATCCTCTTTGGCAGCGATGGTGGGCGGTGGTGGCCTACATTGTGCTGCTGTCGGTCCTCATCCGGTCTGTCTACCTGCGCAAGAAGAGAAGACTCATCAGAAGGCACAAGCGCGAGCTGGAGAAGCAGAATGAGCGCACGAGAGAGGATATATACCATGCCAAGCTGCGCTTCTTCTCCAGCGTGACCAGGGCTTTCTCAGGCAACATCACGCAAATATTCGATGCCTTGAGCAATATCCGCAAGAATCCTTCTGGAGACACGGACCAAGACCTCTCCATCATTGATCAGAACATCCGCTCAATGAGCACCCACATCAGGCAAATCTCTGAGATCCGCTCCACAGAAGAGAACTTGCCGCTTACACCGGCGAGGGTCAACCTCTATGACCTTGTCATCACGTCGACGGAGAACTATGTGGAAAGAATGCTGAAGGCGGGCATCTTTACGGAGGCAGACGAGACTATGCGAGGCATGGATGTAGTCACCGACCGGCAAACATTCACCAAGGCACTGTATTACCTCCTGGAATATGTCTTCCGGAACATCGCCGATGGCAGTAGACTCTCCATCGGAGCCAAGGTCAGTGGCAGAACGGTGGAGATGGTCGTTGACTATCAGGGTTCCGGTCCCAGCGAGGAGGAGCTGACTGAAATCTTCAACTCTCACAAGGCCGTTGACCAGTTTGAAAACGACCAGGCGGGAGTGGGGCGAATCATTGGTGTGACCATCAGCAACGGTCTCTTGAAGCGTCTGGGCGGGGGGCTCTCCATCACAAGGAGCAGTGAGGAGGATGACCACATGCAATTCCACCTCTCGATTGAGCAGATGGAGCTTCTTGCAATGCCGCAACAGCAGAATGACACTGTCGTGGATAGGATAATAAGGAACAAGGACAAGCGGGTGTGGCTCATCAAGTGCGATGCTACGATGATAGATTTCTCAAGGAGAGCCTTGGGCGACCAATACGACATCGTGACTTCCTGTCTGGAAGAGACTTCGGGGAAAGGTGTTGCCGAGGAGGTGGACTTGATTGTCTGTGAGTTGTCAGGACAGGACTATGACTTCATCACCCGCTTGCGGGCAGACTTGCGGACCCAGTATGTACCCATTTTGGCCGTCTGCGACGAAGGCGCGCGGGAGTCGTATGCCGAAGTGCTTATCATGGGAGTGAACACCCTCATTGAGCGCCCTTTCACAGCCCAGTATTTCAAGACCGTAGTAGACCACTCTGTCCTTGACACCCAGCGCATGCGTGATTTCTCTACCTCCGTCTCGGCTTACACCCAGCGGTTTGATGCCTTGGGACTGAATGAGAAAGACAGGAAGTTCATCTATCAGACTGTTGACACCCTGCGTCAGCATTTCAGCGACGAGAGCTATACGCCCGACCAGTTGGCTAAGGACATGGCTATCAGCCGCTCTCAGCTATATAGGAAAATGCGTGAGCTCACGAAGGTCTCGCCCGGTGACTTCATCCTGGAGTATCGGCTCATACATGCTGAGATGTTGCTTAAGACGACAGAACTGACCGTGTCGGAAATCATCAATGCCTGCGGATTCTGCAATCGTTCCTTCTTCTATAGGGCGTTTGGGCGGCGCAACCACTGCCTGCCAATGGAATTCAGAAAAAAAGAAACGAAGATTCGATGAAGTGCCTACATTGAGGCTCTCAGGTTTAGAGTAAGCAAAATCTCGGAGTGCGCCTGACAGGACTCGAACCTGCACTGCGTGAGCAACTAGATCCTAAGTCTAGCGCGTCTACCAATTCCGCCACAGGCGCATGAAAATAATCGTAGTGGATGCAAAGATACACATTTTTTTCTATATAACAAGGAAGAAGCTCAGGAAAATGACGGCATTAACACTCACTGAGGGCTTTGACCATCTCATTCAGGCTCAGACACTGGCTGCGTCGGACCGTCGTGTGAGCGTTGTGATGCTCCCAAGGAGCCAGCAACAACAGACGGCCGTCGGCACAGGCTTGCATCGAGCGCCCTGTGGGCTTGGAGTAGTCAGTGAAGCCGTTCTCACGAAGGTGGATGAGCGAGCAACCTTGAAGAAACAGGCAGCGCATGATGGTCTTCTCGCCCGGTGAGATGCTCGGCGAGATGAAGACCACGCCACGGGCTGCGTCTTTCAGGCACTGCTGACGCTGCACTTCGATCTGCTCAGCCGTGAGACGGCGCGAGCACTGTACAACTTTCTTCTCGGGGTAGTTGAGGAGAAAGCGGTTGCCGATGGCGGAGAAGCTGTAGCCGGCATATTCGAAGTTGTGCTGCACGCGGAAGAGGTCACGGTGCTCGCGTTTCATCATCAGCCGGTAAGGGTTGTCGTGAAGATAGTGTCGCCATCGCTCCATCTGTCCTTCATCCTTCAGAATGCGATCGTTGTAGCCGAGTTGCCAAAGCATATTACCATCCTTGTGGCGTTGTTCCTTGGGATTTTCCTCTTCGTGGAGGATGATACGGCGGAAGGCCGCATTGCACGATTTCTTAAAGCCACCGATAACATTGCCGAGATGCCGCTCCATCCTCTCGTGGACAAATAGGATGCCATGAAGATGGTCGGGCATTAGCTGGAAGTCGACGACGGAAATCTCCGGCACGAAATTGGGAATATGCCGCCAAGCATCCAAGACGGCCAGACCTAAAGGACTCGGAACAATATGGGGATAGTCGAGGGTATAGCGAGGAGCCGTCGTATGCCCCACCACCTCGCCAAGCCAAGGGTAGCGGTTGACAGTGGTCACTGTCAGCAGGTAGATGCGGCGCGCGTGGTAGTCGTTGAAGAGGGCGCGACGCAGCATAGAAGGCTTCAGAGGACCGGCAAAGGGCTTGTGCTTTAGGTATTGTTCCTCATTCATAGACAGGGGAGATTATTGAATAACAAAGGTCACCACAGGCGAAGCAAACATAACGGCTCACACGAAGAGCCAAAGGCAGAGCCGGAAGGCAGGGGGCTGCTCTTTTTGCGTTAGCAGTTCGGTTTGCCTTGGCTGTGCCAAGGCTCCCCCCCGTCCCTGAAGCTCCAAACGCACCCAGCTCCCCGCCTTTGCTCCTTACTTCACGTCGCCCTCTTTGATGAGGTACTCGGCGATCTGTACAGCATTGAGGGCTGCGCCCTTGCGGATCTGATCCCCGGTGAGCCAGAGCGTGTTGCCGTTATCGTCGGCGAGGTCCTTGCGGATGCGGCCCACGTAGACATCGTCTTTGCCGGCGCTCTCCAGCGGCATGGGGTAGACATAGTTCTGGGGATCGTCGACGACGGTGACGCCGGAAGCGACCTTCAGCGCTTCGCGGATCTCCTCCACACTCAGCGGCTTCTCCGTCTCGAACCATACGCTCTCAGAGTGGGAGCGCAGCGAGCTTACACGCACACAGGTTGCTGAGGTGCGTACATCGGAGTGCATGATCTTGCGCGTCTCGTTGTACATCTTCATCTCCTCTTTGGTATAGTCGTTAGGTGTCATCTTGTCGATCTGCGGGATGACGTTGTAGGCCAACTGGTGAGGAAACTTGTTAATGGTGGTCACATGTCCCTGCTCCACCATCTCCTTATATTGTTGCTCGAGCTCCTTCATAGCGGCGGCACCGGCACCGGAGGCACTTTGGTAGCTGGAGATATGGATCTTCTTGATATGAGACAGCTTCTCAATAGGCTCCAGCACGACGACCATCATGATCGTGGTGCAGTTAGGGTTGGCGATGATGCCGCGCGGACGTCTCAGCGCATCAGCGGCGTTTACCTCAGGCACCACCAATGGCACATCGTCGTCCATACGGAAAGCACTGGAGTTGTCGATCATCACAGCGCCATACTTCGTGATCGTGTCCGCAAACTCCTTACTCGTACCAGCACCGGCAGAGGTAAAGGCGATGTCCACGTCCTTGAAGTCGTCGTTGTGCTGCAAAAGCTTTACCTCATAGTCCTTACCCTTGAAATTGTAAAGGCGGCCGGCACTACGTGTAGAGCCGAACAATACAAGGTCATCAACGGGGAAATCACGCTCAGCGAGGATACGCAGAAGCTCCTGGCCCACTGCGCCACTGGCACCGACAATAGCTACTCTCATAATCTATTCCTTTCTCTTAATATAAATATGTTGCAGATAATATGCTACAGATAACGTGTTGCAAAAGTACAACTTTTCAATCAATTAGACGAACAATATGTAATATTTTTCAGTGTTTGAAAATTAATTGCTACCTTTGCGCAAGAATTTTATAGGAATATAGAAGATATATGCTCAACATCGCGTCATACTTCCCCATCACCAACCCCACGTTGATCTTCTTCGTGGTATTGCTCATCATCCTGCTGGCTCCTATCATCATGGGCAAGCTGCGCATCCCGCATATCATTGGCATGGTGCTGGCCGGTGTACTCGTTGGTCAGTACGGGCTGGACATCCTCTCGCGCGACGCCTCCTTTGAACTCTTCGGCCGGGTAGGCCTCTACTACATCATGTTCCTTGCCTCTCTGGAGATGGATCTCGACGGCCTGCAACGCAACAAATACCGTGCGCTGGTCTTTGGTCTGCTGACCTTTGCCATACCCTTTGCGATAAACTACGTCACAGGTATCAGCCTGTTGGGCTATACGACGGGAGCCGCCCTGCTGCTGGCCTGTATCATGTCGTCGCACACACTTATCTCTTACCCCATCGTCAGCCGCTATGGACTGCAGCGCAAGCCGAGTGTGGTCATCAGTGTGGGCGCCACGATGGTGAGCCTGCTCTTGGCCCTCATCGTACTGGCCGTCATCGTGGCCTCTCATCAAGGTGGTGGCGGCTTTGCCTTCTGGAGTTTCTTCATCTTGAAGATGGCACTCTACTGCGCTGTCCTGCTATATGCTGTTCCCCGGCTGACACGTTGGTTTCTGCGCCGCTACAGCGATGCCGTCATGCAGTTCATCTTTGTCATGGCCATGCTCTTCCTGATGGCAGCGCTCGCCGAGCTGATCGGACTGGAGGGAATCTTCGGTGCTTTCTTCGCCGGACTCATCCTCAACCGCTACATCCCCCAGCTCTCGCCACTGATGAACCGCATCGAGTTCATCGGCAACGCACTGTTCATCCCCTACTTCCTTATCGGCGTGGGCATGCTCATCAACGTACGCCTGCTCTTTGCCGGCGGAAACATCATCTGGGTGGTAGCATGTTTTGTCATCATTGGCACGCTGAGCAAGGCCATTGCCGCCTATCTCTCCGGTTCCCTCTTCCGTCTGCCGTTGTCGTCAGCGCACATGATGTTTGGTCTGTCGTCAGCCCATGCTGCCGGAGCCATTGCCATGGTGATGGTGGGCATGGGGCTAAAGACCTCCGACGGAAAGCCGCTCGTCGATGAGCAGATGCTCAACGGCGTTGTCATCATGATTCTCTTCACCTGCATCATTTCGTCGATCGTCACCGACCGCTCCTCACAGCACATCATTGTCCGTGACAAGGAAGTGGCACACGACGAAGAAGAGCCCACGACGGTGGAGAATATCCTCGTGCCGGTGAAATACCCCGAATATGCCAACCGCCTCATCGACCTGGCGCTGATGATGCGGTCGGTCAAGCGTCCGCAGGGCATTGTGGCGCTGAACGTTGTGTATGACGACCAGAACATCCGCAAGAACCAAGCAGCCGGGCAACGGCTGCTGGATCAGGTCAGCCACTACGCCGCAGGCTCCGATGTCCGTCTTCAGACCCAGGTGCGCATTGCCGCCAACATCGCCAATGGCATCAAGCATGCCTTCAAGGAGTTCCAGGCCACAGAGGTGCTCATCGGCATGCACACTCACTCCAATGTCAGTCCGAAGTTCTGGGGCGAGTTCCACCAGAGTTTGTTCAACGGCCTGAGCCGTCAGATCATCATGGCACGTCTCAACCACCCCATCGCCACGCTGCGCCGCATACAGGTTGCCGTACCTTCCCGCGCGCAGTACGAGCCAGGCTTCTACCGATGGGTGGAACGGCTCTCACGACTATCGGAAAACCTGGAGTGCCGTATTGTCTTCTACGGCCGCAAGGACACGCTGCAGATGATCAACGAATATGTCAAGAACCGCCACGCCTCGGTACGCGCCACCTATATAGAGATGGAGCATTGGAACGAGATGCCCAAGCTTGCCGCTACCATCGCCGACGACCATCTCTTCGTTGTCGTCACCGCCCGCAAGGGTACCGTATCGTTCAAAACAGCCCAGGAGCGTCTGCCTGAGGAGCTCACCAAGTACTTCAAAGGCAAGAATCTGATGATCATCTTCCCCGACCAGTATGGCGATGACAAGATGCGCATGACCTTTGCTCAGCCTCAGCACACCGAGGAGACCTCGGCATACGCTGCCCTGCGTGACTGGATGAAAAACAAGAGCATATCTTTGAGTATGCCGAAAGGGAAAAGAGGAGGTAAAGGGGAACTGAACGCATAAATTAACGTTCAACTTTTGCAAGTACAAAAACAAATGACTAAATTTGCAATAAGCTAAAGAAATTGATTACAAATTATCACCCATGATAGACGTTAAAGGCATTACCAAGTCATTTGGCAAGTTACAGGTGCTTAAAGGCATTGACCTGCATATCAACAAAGGAGAGGTGGTCAGCATCGTCGGCCCGTCAGGAGCCGGCAAGACTACTCTGCTGCAAATCATCGGCACACTTGACAAGCCCGACAGTGGCTCGGTCGTCATCGACAGTGTGGACGTGGGCAAGCTATCCACCAACAAACTCGCCGACTTCCGCAATGAGCACATCGGCTTCGTGTTTCAGTTCCACCAGCTTTTGCCGGAGTTTACGGCATTGGAGAATGTAATGATCCCGGCATTCATCAATGGCAAAGGACGCAACGAGACAAAGCAGCGGGCCATGGAGTTGCTTGAGTTCATGGGACTCGCTGATCGCGCGGGACATAAGCCCAACGAGCTCTCCGGTGGTGAGAAGCAGCGCGTCGCCGTAGCGCGCGCCCTGGTCAACAACCCTGCCGTTATCCTCGCCGACGAGCCTTCGGGCAGCCTCGATTCCAAGAACAAGGCCGAGCTCCACCAGCTCTTCTTCGACCTGCGCGACAAGTTCGGTCAGACCTTTGTCATCGTCACCCACGACGAGCACCTCGCCTCTATCACCGACCGCACCATTCACATGGTCGACGGCAGACTCACCGACAGCGCCGAAGCGGAATAAGCCATCAGCTCCACACTTCCCTTACGAAGTGTGGAGCTTTCTCTTGTTATCCTTCCTTCACCAAGTCGAGTCCCTCATCACTGATGGTGATCAGCTTCTTCTTATAGAGATCACCAACAGCCTTCTTAAACACCTTCTTGCTCACTTGGAACTCACGTTTGATGTCGTCGGGACCGCTCTTATCGTTGAACGGGCAGTGACCGCCGTGCACTTTGATCCAATCGAGCAGCGTCTCGGCAAAGTCAAGCATCTGGCGGCGTCCTATCGGCTGCAGCGAGACATCGATCTTTCCGTCCTCACGCACGTTCATGATGTAGCCTTTCACGCGGTCGCCCGTATGGATATACTGGAAGATCTGATCCTTATATACCAGTCCCGCATAGCGGTTGTTGATGATCACCTTAAAGCCCAGTTCTGTTTTCTGCCACACGAGCAGATCCACTTCTACGCCCCGGTGCAGTCCGCCGCCATTGTCCTCACGCACGTCGTGGAGCCAGCGGTCTACCTTTGCTGTGGCGGCAACGCGATAGCTGTCCTTATCAACATAAACGAAGATAATATAGCTCTCGCCGATCTCCATACGCCGTTTCTGTTCACGAAAAGGACAGAAGAGATCCTTCATCAGTCCCCAGTCGAGGAAAGCGCCATACTCGTTGACCCACGAGCATTTCAGACAGGCAAAGTCCCCGACCTTTGCTAACGGCTTCTCGGTAGTGGCGATAAGCCGCTCATCCTGGTCGAGATAGACGAAGCAATGCACGTCGCTGCCTACACGGACGTGTTCCGGCACATATTTCTGCGGCATGAGTATCTCACCCTCTTTCCCGCCGTCGAGGAAGATGCCGAAAGTCTCCTTACCGCCAAAGGCATGAGGATTAGGGCGCTCAGCCACCCGTGTCATCTTCAACGTATTATAGTTTCCAATCTTAATTTCTGTATCCATCGTTTTATGCTTGTTATGCTTTCTTGCAAAGGTAATGCAAAGTTTTGAGAATCGCAACTTTTCCAACCTGCAAAAAGCGTTAGAAAATGACGGCTCCCATCATTACAAACGATATTTATGTTGTTAACTAAAAAGCCTGGGGGTGCAAAAACATAAAAAATATTCCTCACAAAGGCTCTTCCTATCGTTTAAACTAATTTAAACAAGTCTGCCACAAACCTAAAAAAGAGGCTTCAGAAACATTCCGAAGCCTCTTATTATTGGATGTTCTCTCAGATTGTCTACACCTTATTATATATAAGGCACAGCACAGAGAGACTGAAGATGCGATTACTCAGCGATCATGATGCTGACACGGTTCTTGTCGTTCTCAGCAAAAGGCTGTACGCGTGCACCCTTACTGTCAGTAGTGATGCGGTCAGCAGCGACACCCTTATCCATCAGCATCTTGGTCACAGCATCAGCACGGCGTTTAGCGATACGGTCGTTGATGACATCGTTACCAGTACCGGCATCAGCATAACCTGTAACGGTCACCTTAGCATCAGGATGCTCGTTGAGATAATTGACGATATCCTCAACCTTTGACTGCTCCTGAGTAGTCACCAAATAACGGTTGATGCGGAAGAACACGTCACGACGGATTGGCTCAACCTTCTGAACAGGAGCTGGAGCTGGAGCAGGTGCGGGAGCGACAACCTCTTCCTTCACTGGTTCTGGAGCTGGTTCCGGTTCTGGTTCCGGAGCCTTCTTGGTGTAGGTCTTACCCAAGTTGATGCGCAGACCGGCCAGAGCATTGAAGTACCAGTCAGCGTTACCAGCCTTCTTGCTGTTGTAACGGTCATTCAAGATGTTGGCATTGCCTTCCACCATGATACTTACAGCATCGCTTACGCGGAAGTTGAGGTCGATACCACCACGGCCGAAAGCCTTCACCTTTGTGCCGTCCCAAAGATAGCGCATCACTACGCCGTTGCCGGCGTGCATAGCCACAGCGTCATCGTTGGCCCAAGCGATGTTGGCACCGCCGCCGAGGAAAGCTGTCATATTGAACACACGGTTAGGATTCCAACCACAGAACAGGTTACTCAGGTTGAACATGAAGTCCAAGCCCGGAGCGACATACTTGAACTTGTAGGTAGAAGTCACAGGAACGGGCTTACCGTTCTCGTCAATACCATTGTAGCCACCCTTGCTCTGCCAAGCATTGGCCTGCAGACGCGCACCGAACCAAGGATTGAACTGGTAGCCCAAACCGAGCTGTACGTTCGGAGAGATGAGCTTGTCAAACTTTGCCTCACCCAGTGTGTACTGTGCGCCACCCTGGAGATCGAGGAACAAATGCTTTTTGAATGTGTACTCTGTGCCGTCCTTGGCTGTGTAGGTAGCCTGGGCCATACCGGAGACTGTCCCCAAAGCGAGGGCAGCAATCGTAAAGAGTGATCTTAACTTCATAGCGTTTATTTTTATAATTGTTCTTGTAATTCGCCTATGCTTGCATGCCGTATCATATACAACACACAAAAGGTAAGGACGGTACCAATGGTACTGCTTGGACCATCAGCGAAGATGATTATTGGGTAAAGGACGGTACCAAGACCGATCTCAAGGCTATTGGTAAGGACGGTGCCAACGGCACTAACGGTACCAATGGTAAAGATGGTAAGGATGGTGCTGTCTATGTTCCTAACGCCGATGGCTACTTCCACATCTATCAGGATGGAAAGGACACTGGCTCCAGCAACATCTCTTGGATTGGCACTGGTTCCATCACAGGTTTGATGGACAACGACTACGTGACCCTCCACAACGTGAAATATCCTGACGGAACCTACAAGGATGTCAAGATCTCTTTGAGCAACAACCTTCGCAGCTTTTCCTTTGTCACAGACGCTGCCGACAATGATGGTAAGCTCTTGGCTCACACACTCGTTGATGGTGTCGAGGCTATCCAGATCCAGAGCTACAGCTTTAAAGCTTTGTCGCTGAGTAAGAAGGACAGCAAGGAGGAGACTGCCAAGGAGGCAAGCTCTTCTACTGTAATCAACCCTGCTACATATGCTTACTACAAGGTTGAGCCTGCAGAAGCAAGTGCTGATGATTTGAAGAAGCTCGCTTATCGCGTAGAGGCTAATGGTAATTATATCAAGACTCGTGCTGAGGCTTCTAAGGATTTCGCTGCCAACGCTAAGTTCGTTTCCTTCAAGGATGGAATTCTGAAAGTACAGGTTGACGTTACAGGTACTCCTGCTACAGCAGAGAAGATCTCTACAGTTTCTCTTCTGGCAACCAAGCGCAACAAGGAGGTTGTTGAGCAGAGCGATGATCCTGAGACCATCTACAAGAGCGACCTGAAAGATTTGCGCATTGCAGACAAGAAAAAGTTCGAGGCCGATCCTTCTGTTGATTATCACTTCCGCCGCTATATCAACGCTAATGATACAGAGGCTGGTACAGAGGTGAAGAATAAGCCTGTTTGGAATACAACAGACGGTACAGATGCTGATATCGAGGTTGCATTCGATGCTTCTGTCGATCTGAGCGAGTATGTTCAGGCACATGTCCTGAATACTCCTCATACCGATGCTGACCTGTCTCGCTTAGGTATGAGCTTTGAGTATCAGTTGGTGAAGAACTATAAGATCGGCACCAACAATACTGATCAGGCAGACTTCGCAAGCCTGAGCGGAAGCGTACTGACTCCTAAGGTGTTCCAGGATGCTCAGAAGTATGCTGCTGTTGGCCGTACTCCTGTCGTGCGTGTACTGCTCAAGCATGGTAATGAAATCGTGAAAGTTGCCTATGTCAAAGTCAAGATTGTCAAGAAAGAAGCAGACAACAAGACAATTGACTTCACAACTGGTGACTTCACATTCAAGTGTGGTGAGCCAGGTACAGTGAAGACAACTGTTGAGCAGACCAATGTCCAGCTCTACAATGCTTGCAGCATGGATCGTGATGAGTTCCATAGCTTCTATAGCTACTTTGATGCAAACAACAATACAGAAGGCAATGTTGGTACAGTCAAAGAGCTGACAGAACAGGTTGATGGTGAGACAACTCATCTGTTGGAGTGGACCATCACCAACGATGATCTGTGGAAGAATGCCGGTAAGACTGTAAAGCACGTGGTATACTATCGTACAGCTCAAGGCTCTAACAAGTTCGTTCAGATCACCCTTACAAGCAACATCAAGGGAATTGCCAAGACCTACGATATTGTCAAGACTAACTTCATCAATGAATACTGGAATGCTGAGAAGACACTCGCTAAGTTCAATGTCGCTACTCCTACTGCAGGATCAACAGACGCAAGCAAGTGCGTATTCAAGAACGACCTCAACTCTCCGTTCACTACAGCCAAAGGTAAGCTTGAGCTTCCTGAGACAGAGGCCGGCACTATCACAAGCTACAACTTCTTCTTCGACAAGTCGATGGAGAGTGTAACTAAGGTTGGAGACATCAAGGTTAAGTTCCAAATTGTTGACGGCACTACGTTGAAAGCAACTGTCGGCGGCACAACTGAGACTGTCGCAACAATCAGCAACAATGGTTCTGATGTCCCTTACAACTATGTTGAGTTGAAAAAGGACAGCAAGATCGCCAAGCAACTTCTGAACACCAATGCATTTGATGTGAACTATGGTGTGAAGGGTGTTGTTTGTGGCGACGCTACCAAGCAGGTTGCTGTAACATTCAACGGCAAGTCTTACTTTACCGCCCGCTTCGTTCGTCCTGTGAATATTACCGCTCAAGCTAACGACAAATTCATTGATGCTGTTGACTTCGGTAATAAGGGCTCGTTCATCGCTCTTGAGGATCTCATTGCTCCTTCTGACTGGCGTAACTACAAGTTTACAGAGAATACGAACTATTGGGACTTCTACGGCCCCTTCACCATCACTGCTAATCTTGCAGATGCTAAGTGCAACCTCAATGGCACAAAGCAGTCTGTTCCTGCCACCATCGTCTTGAAGCAAGAGGCTGCCGGCACAATGGGCACCGGTAAGGATGCTAAGACTTCTAAGTATGGCTTCATCACTTACAAGAACAACGGTACTGTTGTTAACGCCTTCGATCTTTACATCCCTGTAACTGTCAATTATGGTTGG
The DNA here is from genome assembly GCA_900540375.1 of uncultured Prevotella sp. Classification (GTDB taxonomy): domain Bacteria; phylum Bacteroidota; class Bacteroidia; order Bacteroidales; family Bacteroidaceae; genus Prevotella. The sequence continues at coordinate 25,943 of UQFS01000018.1, read as the reverse complement.
GGTACGATTGAGACCGAGCCTATCACAGTTCACGTAGCCAAGACTGTCAACCAGGCTAAGAAGTAGTAAATCATCATAGTTTCCTGTAAAGGAGACTGAATAAAGGGAAAGGGTGTCTTCTTCTGATAGATGACACCCTTTTCATTGTAAATACCAAACATTGTATGAAAAAGCTTTTTCAATTAGCATTAGTTCTTACGCTCGCTATTGCTGTGGCTTCCTGCGAAGGAAAGAAAGGTCAGGACAACAATAAGTTTGCAGGCTCGTTCACGGATGAGTTCCACAACGAGTTCACGCTGAACGATGATCATACGGCAACCATCAAGTTTGCCGGTGAAGACTCAGCCTTCCATACGAAGTGGAGCGATGGCACGAATCATGACCAGGCCTATGCTACCATACAGTTCGATGGCGACCCTACATACTATTATCTTCGTGACGGCAAGATCTATCGCCATCAGGAAGACATGGAGAAGGGCTCATGCGCCATTCATATCAAGTATGACAACTAATTTGAGTAAAGTCTCCTGATACATGCGTTCTTGTCGATGCTATCATCTTATAGCTGGCAGAAACGCTTTTTATTGAGCGAATATGAAGAAATCGTTGTTCATCTTGATACTTTGCCTCCTTACTTTTGTTGGGTGCCAACATAAGAAAAGTGATCTGACAGAACCCAACACAAGCATACAACTCATAGATTCTGTCTGGTCATTCGGTCAGATTCAGTCTTCATCCCATGCTATTTCCTTTACTTTTCAAGTGAAGAACACCGGTCAGGCTCCATTGGTTCTTCGAGACTTGACTACCACTTGTGGATGTGTGAAGTTAAAGTCGTATACCCATTCTCCAATACCTCCGAATGGTTTGGGATATATTTCCGTGAAGTTTGATCCTAAAAAGAGTGCCAAGGGATTCGTTAACAAGAAAGTGGAGATTCATAGTAATGCATTTAACTTTGTAGAAGCTACTGTCACCGGATATGTGGAATAACCTTATGGTTCACGGATTTTTACGCATCCCTAGGATATGGGGTATGAACTGTCAGATGTATAAAAAGCATATCATTTCAGCAGTTTTTTAACCCAAAAATATTGCTACATAGCTGTTTACACATAAAAAAAAGCGGGTAAAAAGCAAAAAAAGCAAGAAAAGACACCAACATAAGAAAAAAAGTATTAACTTTGCACGCACAGATATGTGTAAACTAAAGGATTAATATCGTAAGATTACCAATCAATTAATTAATTAATAGTTAAAGTTATGAGAAAGTTATTCATTGCATTGGCTTTTGCCGGTTTCGCCTTGGGCACTCAGGCTCAGGAGACAACACCCGTACAGAAATACAGCGTGGCCACCAACTCTTTCTGGAGCAACTGGTTCATCCAGGGTGGTGTTGACTGGAGTGCTTGGTACAGCAACGAGGAGCACGGACTGGGTCTGTCCAGGAGCCCGTTCAAGAAGTTCCGCAGTAACCCGGGCGCCTCTGTCGCTATCGGTAAGTGGTTTACTCCGGGCATCGGACTCCGCACTAAACTGCAGGGTATCTGGGGCAAGGCTGTCACTGACGACAACAACGCTGGCAACGGCATGAAATTCTGGACGCTGAACGAGCACGTAATGTTCAACATGAGCAACCTGCTCTTCGGCTACAACCCCAACCGTGTGTGGAACGTGATTCCCTTTGCCGGTGGTGGTTTCTCCCGCAACTGCAAGACCAACCTCTACGCTATGCAGTTGAGCGTCGGTTTGCAGTCCTCTTGGCGCCTGTGCGACAAGATGAACGTCTATGTTGAAGGTGGTTGGAACCGTATGGAGGAAGACTTCGACGGTTACAGCGCAAGCAGTAACTTCAAAGGCAACACGCACGATCTGCGTGGATGGGAAGACAAGGACAATCACCTCTATGCTGAGGTGGGTCTGACCTTCAACCTGGGCAAGAGCACATGGAACAAAGTGCCTGACGTAGACGCTCTGAAGGCTATGTATCAGAACCAGCTCGACGCTCTTCAGGGTCAGCTCGACGATGCTAACGCCGAGAACACACGTCTGAAGAAGCTCCTCAGCGAGCAGCCCAAAGAGACCCCGAAGGCTGTCAAGAACTTCGTCACCACTCCTGTGTCTGTCTTCTTCAACATCAACCACACCGACATCGCTTCCCAGAAGGATCTTGTCAACGTGAAAGCTGTCGCCCAGTATGCTAAGGAGAACGGCAGCAAGCTGAATGTTACTGGTTATGCAGACAGCGCTACCGGTACTCCAGAGATCAACCAGAAGCTCTCTGAGGGTCGTGCAGCTACTGTTGCTGACGAGCTCGTGAAGATGGGTGTAGACCGCTCTAACATCAACACCGTCGGCAAGGGTGGTGTTGACGAGCTGTCTCCTGTCTCCTTCAACCGTCGCGCTACTGTGCAGGTGGCTGAGTAAGACTGAAAAAGCCCAAAAATAAAAAGGTTTTGGAACCAGATGGTTCCAAAACCTTTTTTTATTCATCGTCTATTAAACATAATAGGCTTTAGATTTAGCAGACTATTCTCCCAGCATCTGCTCAATATTCTGCTGTTTCAAGATGCAGAGGATCCTGTGACCGTCAGGCGTATAGTTGACATTACCACAGAGGAAGAGGCTGTTGACGATATTTTCCATCTCCTCGTTCTGAAGCACCTGACCATAAGGAATCGCGGCGGCACGCGACATCGTCAATGCCAATTGTTCATTGACCTTCTGCAAAGCCTCATCACCCGTAACATGAACACCGTCAAGCATATCGTGGAGCAGATCCATCACGTTGATGCCGTCAAGACCTTCCGGCATAGCATTGACCGACCACGTATTTCCACCTAAACTTGTCAGCTCAAAACCCATAGCCTGCAATTCTGGCATGATCTGTCCTAAGGTCACTTGCTGCTGAGCCGTAAGTTCAAGCGACTCGGGGAAGAGCACCTTCTGCGCCCGCATCTTCTTTGCCTCCAGTTGCTTTTGATACTGCTCGAAGAGAATGCGGATATGTGCCCGATGCTGATCCACGATCATCAGCCCCGACTTTACAGCGGTCATGATGTATTTCCCCTTATACTGGTAGTGCGACGGCGCCTTTTCCTCAAGTACCTGCTTGGTACCTGCCGTCGTACTGTTCTCTTGAGGGAAGAGATCCTCAGGCATCGAAGACGGTGTACTATTGAAAGATGATGAAGAAGCACCACCCGCCAATGCGTCGAGGTCAGCAAACGCTGATGCCGAACTGCCCATGCGAGAGGCGTGAAAGCCCTCAGACCCCAACTGAGAAGCATGGAAGTTGGCAGAGCCCATACGGGAAGGATGCAAGGCACTGGAGCCACCAGAGGACGGCACCGACGCTGTGAACGGATTATATTGCGGATCGAAGTCTACCTTCGGCATGGAAGCCCCATTGTCGGGATCGAAGACCGGAATGTCGGGCTTACCCTCCGTGTCAAAGTCCAGTGTGGTAGCATTGCTGAAAATACCCACAGCATCTTTCACGGCCGCATTGAGGATCTGCCACACCGCCTGCTCGTTCTCGAACTTGATCTCCGTCTTCGTAGGATGGATGTTGACGTCAATATCCTTCGGCGAAACATCGAAATAGAGGAAGAACGGCACCTGTTCACCTTGGGGTATCAAACGCTCAAAAGCCGACATCACTGCCTTGGCAAAATAAGGATGACGCATATAGCGGCCGTTGACAAAGAAATACTGATGGGCATTCTTTTTCTTTGCCGACTCAGGCTTGCCCACGAAGCCATGGATACCACAAAGCGAGGTTTCCACCTTCACGGGTAGGAGATCCTGGTTGAGACGGTTGCCAAAGACGTCTACGATACGCTGACGCAAGCCACAGGCCCGCAGGTTGAGCAGTTCCGTATCATTGCTGTGAAGGCGGAAGACGATATCGGGATAGACCAGTACAATGCGCTGGAATGCCGTTAGGATGTTGTTGAGCTCGGTATTGTTGGACTTGAGGAACTTTCGGCGGGCAGGTACATTGAAGAAGAGGTTCTCCACCATGAAGTTGGAACCTTCGGGACAGGCACACGGCTCCTGTCCCATCACCTTACCACCAGCGATGGACAGATGCGTGCCTATGTCCTCGCCCCGTTGCCGTGTCTTCAGTTCCACCTGCGCTACGGCAGCAATAGACGGCAGAGCCTCGCCACGGAATCCCATGGTATGGAGGTCGAAGAGGTCGTCGGCCTTACGGATCTTGGACGTGGCATGGCGTTCAAAGGCCAGGCGCGCGTCGGTCTCGGACATGCCCTTGCCGTCGTCAATGACCTGGATGGACGTGCGTCCGGCATCGACTACGGCGATGTCGATGTGCTTGGCACCGGCATCGACAGCGTTCTCGACCAATTCCTTGATGACCGAGGCGGGGCGCTGGATGACCTCACCGGCCGCAATCTGATTGGCAACTGAGTCTGGAAGAAGTTGAATAATATCACTCATAACGTCATAACATCAATAGAAACAAAACAACACATAGCAGGATGAGTACGATGAGCAGCAGGTTGCCGGAGAGCAGACTGCTGTGACGGCGCTTCACGCGGCTGTCGGCAGACAGGAAAGTACCACGCAGGATCTCCGAACGGAAACAGCGCAGAGCCTCTGCGTCATCCGCCGTTGAGCACTGCATTGCCCTACCCTCCTTGGCCTGCCGCCCTTCTTCGGCTAACTCTTCACGTGCGCGTTCCTCCAGTTGGCGCAGCCGTTCCTTACGCTCATCGTAGTAGATGAACGTATGATGGAAAGGACGGGGACGACGGAAAGTGAAGAACATATGCCGAAATGATTATCTACGAGAGCCCTGCTTGCGCGCAGGCGGCGTCTGCTTACGTGGCGGTGTCTGATGGCTCTTTGCACCGTCAGCGGCAGGAGCAGGCATTTGCGTCTTTTCCGTAACAACTTTGTTGCCGAGTTGCTGGATTGGCGCGGCATGGCGCTTGATGTGTTTCAGCTCCGTTCCCGAGGCTTTGGCTTTCCAGTTAAACACGTCATCCTTGTCTTTCGGTCGGATATAATCAAACCATGCAAAGACATCGAGCTTGTCCTTGCCCGGCGGAATCTGAGTCATCGGATAGAGCGTACCCTGGGCTTTCGGCATCCAAATACGTTCCAGCTTGCGCTGATCGTTGACAAAAGAGCGCATGGTGTCGGTCTCGATATAGTTGAGTCCGATCAGTGTGCTGTCCTTATCGTCAACAGGGAAGAAAATCGCACGCACATTGCCCACGGCATCGCTGCGTCGGATCTTGCCTGCCTGGAAATAAGCAAACATATTGGTAGAGGACACCTGATTGTAGTGTGTGGAGTCCTGCATGAGCTCGATGGAAAGTGCTTGTCCGAGGACGTGGGCCTCACGGATCGTGGTGTCATTCATAAACGCCAGGATCCTCTCGCCCAAGAGCTGCCGCTGTCCGTTCCAGAGAATCGGATCGTGATACATCGTCATGCACGAGTCCTTGGAGTTGAAGACCAAAGAGTCGCAGACCGCCTGCGCATCGTTGCGGAAGATGCGCACACGGGGATAACAATGAACCTTGCGGTAGACCGAGTCGGTGTTGATATGGAAAGTCTCCACACGCATCGTGTCCCCATGCATCCACAGCGTATCGGGGCGTGAGTAGTCGATGACAAGTGCACGCCCCGTGGCAAAGCCGCGTCCGGTCTTCTCGTTGTAGACGACGAGATGAGCGGTAAGCTTGTTCTTGTTGCGCTTGTCGACATACACCACGTCGCCCTGACCATAGTTGCGTCCGGTCTTGCTATTATAGAACAAGGTGTCGGCAGTGATCGTTTTCTCCTTGTTGACAACTGTCGAGCGCCCATAGAGATCCGCCTTGTCTGTCTTGGTATTAAAGTAGGCGTCGGTGGTAGTGATGACGTTCTGCCCATTGATGATACGTGAGGCGCGTGGCGTACCCTGCCCTTTATCGGGTGTGTACTGTCCGACGACATGCGCCTGCGAGGTGCGGGTATCGTAATAAAGCGTATCAGTGGACACGCGGGTCTTTGGCGTATGGAGCTGCACATCGTAGTAGAAGACAGCCTGTTTGGTCTCGGTGTTGTACTCGCCCCAGTCAGAACTGAGTTTGCTCGTTCCGTCGATGAGCCGTCCGCCACGGAAGAAATAAGCGTTGTTGTAGAGCCGGTCGTAGTTGAGTGAGTCGGTGTAGAGCGTCTGTCGGGCATGATGGAGCACTACATCGTTGCGGGCCTCCATAAGCTGTTCCTCGCCATCGTACCATGCCCGCTGACAGGTGAGCGTGATATTGTCCTGTGGCTGACGAAAATGCACGTGTCCCATGGCACGCACAGAGTTTGTGGTCTGGTAGAAGTAAGCCGAATCGCAGGTCAGCGTGGCTCCCCGGTGAAGGAAGTGGACGTGTCCCTTGACGATCTGAGCGTCGGGGTTAGGCCCATACATGTCGAACTTCAACTCATCGGCATGTACGAGATAGACCCTATTGTCCACTGCCTTGCGCTTGCGGGGAGCAGCGAAAGCAGTCAGCATACAAAGTGCAAAGAGGCATAGAGCCGTAAAGAAAACGGTTCCATGCCTATATGATAAGTGTTGGAAAAATCTGCGGAACGTCATCTGATCCATCCCTGATACTGAAATTTACAATCTTTATAGCGGTCGTTGACCCTGACATAGGTATGCTTGATCTTGTCGACGACCCAGCCATTGAGCACCTTCTCTCGCTCCTTGGCCAGGACGACATCCTTCATCACCTGGAAATCCTCCGTGATGGCAGCACGATGTCCTTCCACCCGGCTCTTGAGCTTGATGATGCAAGCGACCGTCTTGTTCTTATTATTGATACGTGTGAAGGGCGCGGAGATCTCTCCCACCTTCATCGTGTCGACGACTCTTGCGATCTCTGTGGGCAGCTCCTTCATCTGGAAACGCGAGGTCATGCCGTCGGCGGTGCTATTAGACATAAGACCCTGATTGTTCTTGGTGTCTTTATCATCAGAGATATAAGAGGCACCGGACTCGAAGGTGAACTTGTTGGCAAGGATGTCGTTGCGGATAGAGTCAAGACGCTGCTCAGCTGCTTCGATCTCGTCTTGCGACACTTTAGGTCTGAGCAGAATGTGGCGCACATTGATCTTATCACCGCGTTTGTCAATGAGCTGAATGATATGATAGCCGAATTCCGACTCCACGATCTTAGACACCTTTTTAGGATCGGTCAGGTTGAAAGCCACCTGAGCGAAGGCGGGATCCAGCATACCACGACCCATGAAGCCCAGCTCACCGCCCTGACGGGCTGAACCCGGATCCTCGGAATAGAGACGCGCCAGCGTGGAAAAACTCGTTTCACCATTGTTGACACGCTCGGTAAATCCGCGAAGCTCGTCCTTAACTCGGTTGATCTCGCTCTGCTTGATCTTCGGAGAAACCTGTATCACCTCTACCTCTACCTCAGTAGGCACGTAAGGCAAGCTGTCCTTTGGGACGTTGCGGAAATAGCTACGCACGTCGGCCGGTGAGACCTTCACGTCCTCGACAAGTTTCTGTTTCATCTTCTGGATGAGCTGCTGGTTCTTGAACTCATCGTGCATGTCGTTGCGGATCTCGTTGATGGACTCCTTGCGATACTCTTCGAGTTTCTCCTGACTGCCTGCGATCTCTATCCAGCGGTTGAGCTGCTGCTGCACACCAGCAGCGATCTCAGACTCACTGACATCAATGGAGTCTATCTCTGCCTGGTGGAGGAAGAGCTTCTGCACGGCGAGTTGTTCGGGAATGGCACAGTCAGGATTTCCGCCCCACGTCATACCTTCCTGCTGTCCCTGCATACGCATCATCTCTACATCGGACTTAAGGATGGGCTCGTCGCCCACCACCCACACGACTTCATCGATGACACTGCTCTCGGGAATCGGAGCCTCTTCCTTGGCTGTACTGTCATGTGACGTAGAATCTGAAGCCACACGACTAACAGAACCCGGCAAGCCGGGAACAGTAGTCATGGCCGAAAGAGAGGCCGCAGCCAACAAGAGTGCTGCGACAAAGGGGATATGACGCTTATTGCTTATTTTCATGTTGCTATTTCTAATCTGTTTCTTACTTGACCGTGTCGACGACAGCCTCATTGACGGTGACGGGGTACTTGCGGCGCAACTGTTCTACCCACTCCTTTTCCAAGGCATCCTGGTAATCAGCCACCACGAGTTCACGCACGTCGTCCATCTCTTTGGGTGCTTTGAGTTTCTTGCCGTAGACAGCCATATAGGGATAGTCCTTGACAGGTTGGGCAATTGTGTCCTTGCCAAAGATTTCTTTGTCCACTAAAGCGTTGTCGCCCATGCGGAAGATTCCCTTCTCCACACGGGTGCGAAGCACGGAGTCGGCATTGAAAGTGGCGCGAAGCTTCTCTGCCCACAGACTGAACGGCAAATTCTTCACTGCCTTCTTCACTTTGTCAATATCTTCCTGCGCACGCGTACAATAGGCAATGCCCTTGAAGCGAGGCGCATCCCAACGGTAACGCTTACGATTCTTGCGAAAATACTGCTCCAAACCGGCTTCGTTATTCTTAGCTTTCTCCCATACCGTACTGTCGGCGATGGCGAAGAGCAGCAACCCATCATGGTATTCTTGGATGAGATACTTCAGGTTGGGATCTTGTTTCTCCATCTCTTCCCGCTTAGCAGCCAACACAGTATCGGGAGAGGTATGGCGTTGCTTAGCCAGTGTGTCGAGTTTCTGATCTATGATCTGCTCACGCAGGTTACGCTGGTCGATGAATCGCAGAATATCCGACCGCTGACTGTCGTAAGAATAAAAGTTCTGATGACCTTGTCTTAAGACAATATGCCAACCGGCTGGCGAAAGGAAAGGCTTGCTCAGCTGCCCGTCTTTCAGACTCCACACCTGATTCTCGAATTCCGGAAAGGTCTGACCCTTGACTATCCAGGGCAACTGCCCTCCCTCACTGGCGGAACCCGGATCTTGAGACACTTCACGGGCCAACGCAGCGAAGCCCGCTCCATGCTGCAAAGCGATATAAACTGAGTCGATACGTTGCTTGGCAGCCTTCTCCTCATCGGGTGTAGCCTTTTGCTTCATGGCGATAAGGATATGCGAGACGCGCACCATGCCGCCATTATCGTCTATGCGCTGACGTGTCTCCTCATAGATCTTTCTGGCCTCAGTTTCAATGTCCGCACTGTCGATCATTGCCGGACGGATCTGCTGGTCGCGATAACCTGCAAACTCCTTCTTGTAGGACGACAGCGTGTCGAGATGCGCATCCTTGGCGGCCTCCACCTTCAACTTATAGTTGATAAACAGCGGCACGTAGTCGCGTACGCTCTTACGGTCGAGGACACCATTGGTATTGTTTTTTTTATAAGAATACGCAAACTCAGAGCGTAGAACCGGATGACCATTGATGGTCATGATGACAGGATCGTCGCTCTGAGCAAAAGAGAGGGTGCCACACAAAAGCATGGCGCCCACTATCACATGTTTCCTATAGAATAATTTGTTCATGCAAAGAAATGATTACTCGGGGCGCGAGTAGTTCGGAGCTTCACTTGTGATCGTAATATCGTGTGGATGGCTCTCGAGTACGCCTGCATTGGTGATGCGGGTGAACTTAGCGTCGTGCAGACGTTCAATGTCAGCAGCACCGCAATAGCCCATGCCAGAGCGCAGACCACCGACGAGCTGGTAGATAACCTCCTGAACGGTACCCTTGTAAGGTACACGGCCGGCGATACCCTCCGGCACAAGCTTCTTGGCATCACGGACATCGTTTTGGAAATAACGGTCACGTGAACCGTTCTTCTGCTCCATAGCTTCCAAAGAACCCATACCGCGGTAACTCTTGAACTTGCGTCCGTTGAAGATGATGGTCTCACCCGGACTCTCCTCGGTACCTGCAACGAGTGAACCAATCATGACGCTACTGCCACCGGCAGCCAATGCCTTGACGATGTCACCGGAATAGCGCAGACCACCGTCAGCAATCAAAGGCACATCAGTACCCTTCAATGCAGAGTAGACATCATAGACAGCACTCAACTGAGGTACACCGACACCGGCAACGACACGCGTGGTGCAGATAGATCCAGGGCCGATACCCACCTTGACAGCGTCAGCGCCGTTGTCGACAAGATACTTGGCAGCCTCGCCGGTAGCGATATTGCCGACGATAACATCCAAGTTGGGGAAGGCAGCCTTCACGTCATGGAGCTTGCCAACCACACCCCTTGAGTGACCATGAGCGGTATCGATGACAATGGCATCGACGCCTGCCTCTACCAAGGCCTGCGCACGGTCGAGCGTATCAACAGTGACACCGACACCGGCAGCAACGCGCAGACGGCCCTTGTCATCCTTGCAGGCCATCGGCTTATCCTTGGCTTTCGTAATATCTTTATAAGTGATCAAGCCCACGAGATGGTTGGCATTGTCAACCACTGGGAGTTTCTCGATTTTGTTTTCCTGAAGAATCTGCGCTGCAGCAGACAGGTCTGTGCGCTGATGTGTGGTAACCAGATTCTCTGATGTCATCACATCGTCGACAAGCTTATCCATGTGACGCTCGAAACGAAGGTCACGGTTAGTGACGATACCCACAAGATGGTTTTCCTCATCAACCACAGGAATGCCACCGATATGATAGTCATGCATCATATCCAAAGCATCCTTGACAGTACGCCCGCGGCGAATGGTAATCGGATCATAGATCATACCATTCTCAGCACGTTTGACGATAGCTACCTGACGAGCCTGCTCCTCAATAGACATATTCTTATGGATAACACCGATACCGCCCTCACGCGCGATGGCAATGGCCATCGACGACTCGGTCACCGTATCCATAGCGGCCGTGACAAACGGAACGTTGAGTTCTATGTGACGTGAAAACTTGGTTCTCAACGACACTTCCTTAGGAAGCACTTCTGAATAAGCAGGAATCAGCAGGACATCATCAAATGTGAGTCCGTCCATCACAATCTTATCTGCAACAAATGATGACATAAAACGAATTTTAGAAATTTATTGCGTGCAAATATACTCATTTTTTTCCGATTGAAGAGGATGAGCGGCTCCATTTCTTTAGCCTTTAATGCTATTTAACAGCAACAAGGAGATCAGTTGGCCTGCTCGGAAAGAAATTTGATCAATACTAAGCGCACTTTCTCCTCTGCGGTAAGGCCTCCGTCATCGTCATAAATTTCACATTCATCAATAGCTGTGTTGACATCATCGCTGTCACTATTGCGGAAATAGTCATAGATGTCATCCACCTCATCAGGGTCAATGAGATCCTCGTCATCGAGGTAATAGCTGATGTCTACCTTCATGCCGCTATTGACAATAGACTCGATATCATCGATCAGATCATCGAAACCGCCCCCCTGCATCGAGGCGATCTCATCCAACGGTACACGACGGTCGATGAGCTCGATGATCTTTAACTTCTTCATCGACTTCTTGGGCAGGCTGATGACACGCATCATGTCCACCCGCTGGATGTCGTTGTCCCTACAATATTTCTTGATAAGATCCACGAAGGGCTTACCATATTTATGTGCCTTGCCCTGCCCTACGCCTTGTATCTGTTGCAGTTCTTCCAAGCTGACGGGATAGCTCGTCGCCATCTGAGAAAGAGAGATATCCTGGAAGATTACATAAGGCGGGAGATTATGCCTGCGAGCCACATCCTTGCGCAGCCCCTTCAGCAAGCCGAGCAACTCCTGGTCGAGTGCGCTCACACCTCCTTCGGCATTCTCCTCCACGTCGTCGTACTCCCGGTCATGAACAGCAAAGAACGGTTTCGGACTCTTGATAAACATCCTGCCCTCAGGAGTCAGTTTCAACAGCCCAAAGTTCTCCACATCCTTACGAATATAATGTGAGATCATTGCCTGACGGATGACAGGATTCCAAATGGTAGAATCCTCCTCATTGAGCTTGGCCCCAGTACCGAACTCCGGCAGTTTGTTGTGGCCATGCCGCACAATGTTGTCCGTAGCGCGACCTTTGACGAAGTCAGTGATATAAGCCTGATCGAAGTTTTCCTTCACTGCCTTGATGGCATTGAGGACGATGAGCAATGCATCAGTAGCCTCGAACTGTTTCTGCGGATGCAGGCAGTTGTCGCAATTGCCACAGTTGTCCTGCTGATATTCCTCACCGAAATAGTGCAGCAACATCTTGCGGCGGCATACCGAAGACTCAGCGTAGGCTTTGGTCTCCTGGAGGAGCTGATAGCCAATCTCTTTTTCATTGACATCTTTGTTCTCCATGAACTTCTCGAGTTTCTTCAAGTCCTTAGGAGAATAAAAAGCGATGCAGATGCCCTCACCGCCGTCACGCCCGGCTCTACCCGTTTCCTGATAATAGCCTTCAAGACTCTTGGGAATGTCATAATGGATGACAAAGCGCACATCGGGCTTGTCAATACCCATCCCAAAGGCTATGGTCGCCACGATGATATCGATCTCTTCCTTCAAGAAGTCGTCCTGCGTCTTTGTGCGCAACTCTGAGTCCAGGCCTGCATGGTAAGGTGCCGCCTTGAAGCCATTGATCTGAAGTTTCTTGGCCAACTCCTCCACCTTCTTACGCGAGAGACAATAGATGATGCCGCTCTTGCCGGGATGCTGCTTGATAAACCGGATGATCTGGCTGTCGGTATCTTCCTCGCTGATCTTCTGCCGCACCTCATAGTAGAGGTTAGAACGGTTGAAGGAACTGCGGAACTCCTCCGCATCGAGAATGCCGAGACTCTTCTTGATGTCCGACCGCACCTTGTCCGTAGCTGTTGCCGTCAATGCGATGACGGGTACCGAGGCAACATGCTGTATCTCGGCAATGCGATTGATGGTAGGCCGTATATTGCGGTACTCGGGACGGAAGTCATGTCCCCACTCCGAGATACAGTGAGCCTCATCGATAGCATAGAAAGAAATATGGAAAGAAGAGAAGAACTCGAGGTTCTCCTCTTTATTAAGAGATTCAGGAGCCACATACAACAACTTCGTGAGTCCGCTGTGCACGTCATCCATCACACGGTTGATGGCTGCACGGTTGAGCGAAGAGTTAAGAAAGTGAGCCAGACCATCTTCCTCAGTCAGGCCATTGATGACATCGACCTGATTTTTCATCAACGCGATCAGAGGCGACACGACAATAGCCGTTCCATCCATGATTAGCGACGGCAGCTGATAGCACAGACTCTTGCCCCCACCGGTAGGCATCAACACAAAAGTGTTGTTTCCCGCCATGAGATTACGGATGATCGCTTCTTGGTCTCCCTTGAAATGATCAAAGCCGAAGTACTTCTTCAATGCTTGAGTCAAGTCCACTTCTTTAGTCATTGCATGCTCCTTAGATGATTCTTTTTCATAATGGGATATGCAGAGAGCCGCATCCACGGTCTCTACCATTATTTTCTACGCCTCTGCAAGCCGGTTAAGCCGATTCGAGCCGCTGCAGATGAGCCTTATCCAATTGTTGTTTGGCATAGTCAAGCGTCACCTCGAACTTCTTGATGCGTCTTGACGGTACGTCAAACATTGCATCCATCATCACCTCTTCAACGATAGAACGCAAGCCACGGGCACCAAGCTTATACTCCACGGCCTTGTTCACGATGAAGTCAAGAGCTTCCTCTGTGAAGGTCAGCGTGATGTGATCCATCTCAAACAGTTTGATATACTGCTTGACAATAGAGTTCTTCGGTTCTACCAAGATACGACGCAGAGCATCACGATCCAAAGGATTGAGATAGGTCAGTACCGGCAGACGACCGATCAACTCTGGTATCAAGCCAAACGACTTTAAGTCCTGTGGAAGGATATACTTCATCAGATCGTCGCGGTCGATATGGCGGGCGTTCTGTACAGAATTGTATCCTACCGTATGCGTGTTGAGTCGCTGAGCGACCTTGCGCTCAATGCCGTCGAAGGCACCACCACAGACAAATAGAATGTTCTTGGTGTTGACATGCACATAGTCCTGATCAGGATGCTTACGTCCACCCTTTGGAGGTACGTTGACCATAGTTCCTTCCAAGAGCTTCAGCAAGCTCTGCTGCACACCCTCGCCACTGACATCACGTGTGATGCTGGGGTTGTCGCCTTTGCGAGCAATCTTGTCAATCTCATCGATGAAGACGATACCCCGCTCAGCAGCAGCCACATCATAGTTGGCCACCTGAAGCAGACGGCTCAGAATGCTCTCCACATCCTCACCGACGTAACCGGCCTCGGTAAACACCGTAGCATCGACAATGGTGAAAGGCACATCGAGCAGCTTGGCAATGGTGCGGGCCAACAAAGTCTTACCCGTACCCGTAGAGCCTACCATGATAATATTGCTCTTCTCAATCTCCACGCCATCATCATCCGACGGCTGGAGCAGACGCTTGTAGTGATTATACACAGCCACAGACAGATAGCGTTTGGCTTCGTCTTGTCCAATGACATACTCGTCGAGATATTTCTTGATCTCTTTTGGCTTAGGGATACGAGCTTTCTTGCGGAAAGTCTCATTAGACTTTGCGCTAGCCTCCTCGTCCACGTTGCCGAGTACGCCGGTATCCTTAACTATCTTGTAAGCCTGCACAGCACAATCCTCACAGATATAACCGTTGAGTCCTGTGATGAGCAATTTTACCTGTGATTCGTCACGACCACAGAAGCTACATACTTTTTTCGGCATGTTTTCTTATTCCTCCTGACTACTAAGATTATTGCTTTCTTGTTAACACCGCATCGATCATACCATACTCCTTAGCCTCCTCGGCGGTCATCCAATAATTACGGTCACTGTCTTTCCACACCTTCTCGTAAGGCTGGTGAGAGTGATTGGAGATGATGGTATAGAGTTCTTTCTTGAACTTTTGGATCTCACGGGCCTCGATCTCGATATCCGAAGCCTGTCCTTGCACACCACCCAGAGGCTGATGGATCATCACACGGCTATGAGGCAGTGCAGAGCGCTTGCCTTCTGTACCGGAAACAAGCAACACAGCGGCCATAGAGGCAGCCATACCCGTACAGATCGTTGCCACATCGCTGGAGATGAACTGCATGGTGTCGTAGATACCCAGTCCTGCTGTCACGCTACCACCGGGAGAGTTGACATAGATGGAGATATCCTTGCCATTGTCAACAGAGTCGAGGTAGAGCAACTGAGCCTGAAGCGTATTGGCCGTATAGTCGTCGATCTCTGTTCCCAAGAAGATGATGCGGTCCATCATCAGTCGCGAAAAGACATCCATCTGCGTGACATTGAGTTGACGCTCTTCGAGGATATACGGATTGAGATATTGTTGTTGCGCCTTGATCACATCATCCAAGGCCAGCCCGTTCATGCCTAAATGTCCCGTGGCAAATTTTCTAAAGTCGTTGTTCATTCGATTTCCTTAATATATTCAATGTTAATAGTCAAATACGAGAAAAGAGGTTATCAGCTCTTTTTACCGGTTTCAAACCTATTCTTCGTGTTGATTACACAAAGATAATAAAAAAAGCTGGTAACCTCTTCAATCAAGAGATTATTTTTTATTAAAATCTTATTTTACTCGCCCATCATCTTGTTGAAATCATCAAGGCTGACCTCTTTCTTGTTCAGTTTGACGACTTTCTTCAAAGCGTCAGAGAGCTTCACGTCGATGGCACGATCCACAAAGCTCTGTGCATTCTCACGCTTCTTGAGGAGCTCATCCGCGTAGTTGTTGATGTACTCTTCAGGAACGTTACTCATGCCATACTGAGCGAACTGGATACGAGCAGTCTCACGGGCAGCCTCCTTGACATCGTCATCATCTACCTTGATGCCAGTCTGCTCAGAGAGTTTGTTGCGAATCAGACTCCAGTTGAGCTCCTTAAGACTTGCCTCATAGTTCTTGTCGATCATCTCGTTGAGCTTCTTCTCGTCCTTCTCCTTGCTGCCCTGCTTCATGACACGCTTCAGAAGAGCATCGGGATAGGCCAGCTGACCGATCTTGTCCTCAGCATACTTGCGGACGTCGAGCAGAAACTTATAATCGCTGTCGCGAACGAGTTGCTCCTTGAGTCCCCCGCTGATCTTGTCACGGAACTCCTTCTCGTCCTTAACAGCATCCTTTCCGAAGGTCTGGTCGAAGAGTTCCTGATCCACAGCGTGCTTCTGGAAGCGCTGAATACCAATCACCTGGAAGCTGAAGTCACCCTTGTAGTTGGCAACCTGATCCTTCTTGATCTTCAACAGAGAAGAGATCTGCACCTCATTGCCATCGTATGCCTTAGAAGGATTGAAAGTGATTACATCACCGTTCTTAGCACCCTCGAAGAGTTTTCTCTGGTCGTCGTTTTTCAGATAGTTAGGCATCAGCACAGCACCCTCGACGGTCAGACCACCTTCCTTGGTATTGCCATTCTCGTCGAGCTCGCGGATATCACCCTTGAGCATATCGTTTTCCTGATAGTCCTCGACGTCGACGTATCCGCCAAGACGGTTGGCAAACATATCCACTTGCTTGTCAACAAGAGCATCGTCAACAGTGATCTCGTAATAGTCGACAGTATCCTTGTCGCTCAGCTCGATATTGAACTCAGGAGCGACGGCGATGTCGAACATGAAAGTATAAGGAGCCGGTTTCTCCAGATCCTGAGGCTCCTGCTTGTCAGAGGCCAGAGGCTCACCGAGCATCTGAATCTTATTGTCAGCAATATACTTCTGAAGTTCATCGTTGAGCACCTTGTTGATAGCATCCATCTTGGCGCCGGGCTCAAACTGACGCTTGATCATGCCCATAGGAGCCTTTCCAGGGCGGAAGCCGGGGATATTAGCTCTTTTGCGGTACTCCTTGAGCTCCTTCTCGACATCGTTTTTGTAGTCATCTTCTTCGACAGTGATGGTCAACAGTCCGTTGACCTTGTCGGGATTTTCAAATGAAACTTTCATCTTTGGTTTATATTGTTTATGATTTATCTCCGTAAGGATTTTGTGACTTATCTCCGTAAGGAAACGGCAGACTCTTATCGCCCGTCAAGCGACAAAAGCCATATTGATCGGCAAAATTACGCATATTTTACCAATCTACCTAATATTAAGATGGAAAAATTTGTTTTTTTAACCATCATCTATCCGCCATAAACTTCTGCAAGCAAAGACTTTCGGGATTGGGCGGCAAAGGCTCTGTCCTCCTCATTGGACTGGAACTTGCGGTAGACAAAGTTGTCACTCAGATAGTTCTTTCTCACGACTTTGTTAGCTGCCAATTCCTCGGGCAATCCTTGGAAGAGGATGCGTCCCTCAAAGAGCAAATAGGCACGGTCGGTGATGGACAAGGTCTCCTGCACATTGTGGTCAGTAATGAGAATGCCAATATTGCGGTATTTCAATCGCCACACGATATGCTGGATGTCTTCAACGGCAATTGGGTCAACACCGGCAAAAGGCTCATCGAGCATAATGAACTTCGGGTCGATAGCCAGACAGCGGGCGATCTCTGTACGTCGGCGCTCACCTCCGGAGAGACGGTCACCCCTGTTTTTCCTCACTTTATTGAGTCTGAATTCGTTGATCAAACTTTCCAATTTGTCGAGTTGCTCCTGGTGTGACAGTTTCGTCATCTCCAGCACAGCCATGATATTGTCTTCCACGCTCAGCTTTCTGAACACACTGGCCTCCTGCGGCAAGTATCCGATACCGGCGCGGGCGCGCTTATAGACAGGATACTTCGTGATTTCCTTATCATCGATGAAGACATGCCCTTCGTTGGGCACGACCAATCCCGTCGTCATATAGAAAGAGGTCGTCTTACCCGCACCGTTAGGTCCAAGCAATCCTACGATCTCACCCTGTTTGACATTAAACGTGACATGATCTGCCACAGTACGTTTGCCATAGCGCTTGACCAGACCTTCAGCATGCAGCTCCTTATGTTTCAACTTGCTCAGGAGCAACTTATCCACTTCCTCGGGAGTCATGTGCTCCACATCGGGGCGTGTCTCAGGCTGAGCAACCTCTTCGGCCGTTGTTTCCTCGACAGTCTTCAATGGTTGCTGAACTTCCGTCTCCTGCTGTGCAGGTACTTGTAATGTTTCGTCCATGATAATAGTTTTGAATGCAAAAATACTAAAAAAACACCTAATAACATTGATAAAAGCAAAAACTCTTCTTTTTATTGCAGTTTTTTATGGGATTTTGGTTACTTTTGCATCATCAAATAGGTTATAGCCCATGCTTTTATTGAAGTTGCTTCATCGTTATCTCACCACTTTCGGACGTTACCTCATCCTGATGGGGCACACCTTTGCACGTCCGGAACGCATGCGCATGTTTATGAAGCGCTATGTAAAAGAGATGTCCCAGTTGGGTGTCGACTCCATCGTCATCGTGTTGTTGATCAGTTTCTTCATCGGTGCAGTCATCTGTATCCAGATGAAGGTAAACATCTCCAGCCCGTGGATGCCGCATTGGACAACCGGCTACACCACGCGTGAGATCATGCTTCTGGAGTTCTCCTCCTCCATCATGTGTCTGATCCTCTCCGGCAAAGTAGGTTCCAACATTGCCTCAGAGTTGGGCACCATGCGTGTCACACAACAAATCGACGCTCTGGATATCATGGGAGTGAACTCGGCCAACTATCTGATCTTGCCGAAGATTCTCGGGCTGGTTACCATCATGCCCTTCTTGGTGATCTTCTCTTCAGCCATGGGCATCATGGGTGCTTACGCCACAGCATTCATCGGACACATGATGTCGCCCGACGATCTCACCGCCGGCATGCACCACGCTTTCAATCCCTGGTTTATGTGGATGAGTATTATCAAGAGCCTGTTCTTCGCCTTCATCATCTCCAGCGTGTCGTCTTATTTCGGCTACACGGTAGAAGGAGGCTCTGTCGAGGTGGGCAAGGCCTCCACCGATGCCGTCGTATGCAGCAGCGTGCTCATCCTCTTCTCCGACGTCTTCCTTACGCAATTACTGAGTTAAGCCATGATAGAAGTCAAAAATCTAACGAAACGCTTTGAGGACAAGACCGTTCTCGACAACATCAGCGCAGTCTTTGAGACGGGCAAGACCAATCTCATCATCGGACAGAGTGGTTCCGGAAAGACGGTGCTGATGAAAAATATCGTAGGACTGCTTGAGCCGACACAAGGCCAAATCCTCTACGACGGGCGCGACTTCACGGCGATGACGAAGAAAGAAAAAGTGCTGATGCGGCGCGAGATGGGAATGATCTTCCAAGGAGCTGCCCTCTTCGACTCTTTGACTGTACAAGAGAACGTGCAGTTTCCTTTGGACATGTTCTCCAACATGACCTCCCGTGAGCGTGCCAAAAGAGCACAGGAGTGCCTGGAGCGTGTCAACCTTCTTGATGCCCGCAACAAATACCCTGACGAGATCTCCGGTGGCATGCAGAAGCGTGTGGCCATTGCGCGCGCCATCGTGCTCAACCCGAAGTATCTCTTCTGCGACGAACCCAACTCAGGCTTGGACCCAAAGACCTCTTTGGTCATCGACAAGCTACTGTCAGAGATTACCAAAGACTATCAGATGACAACGATCATCAACACCCATGACATGAACTCGGTCATGGGCATCGGCGAGAACATCGTCTTCATCTACAAAGGACACAAGGAGTGGCAGGGAGACAATGACCAAGTCATCAACTCCACCAATAAGAAGCTCAACGACCTGGTCTTTGCCAGCGATCTGTTCCGCAAAGTGAAGAAAGTGGAAATGCAAGAAGAGAATTCGTAGACACCCGCAACATAAAACGCTTCCCCTCCGGTATGAGAGGAAGCGTTTATCATTCTTATATTTTCCTATATGATCGGGTAACGTCAGCGCGTATACCATACGCCTTTCTTCTCCACCATCGGCACGCACACTTCTTCGTGCGTGCTGTCTCCGTATTCAAATATCAAATACACATTTGCCACATGCCTGAGCGTATCTGCCTTGGCATCGAGAATCTCCACCTTCTTGATGCCACGATGCTCTTGTTCCTGCTGCGCCACAAACATCCGGGCATTGTCCACCAATTGTCTGCGATAGCTGTCCGGAATCTTATAGGGCATGTATGTGCCAGCCACAAAATCCTCATACTTCCCAGCCAACAGCTGGTCGTAATAGCCCTTAGCAGCATGTGCGGCTATCTCGGAGGGCGTCGGAGCTTTCTTGCATGCCATAGGCAAGGACAAGATAGCGGCCAACGCCGCATATCGCCATATTCTCTGCATCTTACTTCTGACGGATAAACACATTGATCGGACAACCATGCATCGACCAGTTCTCACGGATCTTATTCTCCAGGAAACGACGATAGGGCTCCTTGATATATTGCGGGAGGTTGGCATAGAACACGAAAGAGGGTATCTGCGTGTTGGGCAGCTGTGAGCAATACTTGATCTTGATATACTTTCCCTTTGTAGAAGGTGGCGGTGTCTGCTCGATGATCGGCAGCATCACCTCGTTGAGCTTGGTCGTACCAATGCGTGTCTCACGGTTGAGATAGACTTGCTTAGCGGTTTCCAACACCTTGAAGATACGCTGTTTGGTCAGTGCGGAAGCAAAGATGATGGGGAAATCAACGAAGGGAGCCATACGGTTGTGAATGGCATTCTTGAAGGTATCGATGGCCTTCTGACTCTTGTTCTCCACCAAGTCCCACTTGTTGACCACTACGACCAGGCTCTTGTTGTTCTTTTGTATCAACTGGAAGATGTTCATGTCCTGTGCCTCAATGCCTCGTGTGGCATCAATCATCAGGATACAGACATCACTGTTCTCGATAGCACGGATGCTGCGCATGACGCTATAGAACTCCAAGTCTTCGCTTACCTTATTCTTACGGCGTATGCCGGCGGTGTCGACGAGATAGAAGTCGAAGCCAAATTTGGTATAACGTGTATAGATGCTGTCACGCGTGGTACCGGCGATATCTGTGACGATATTGCGCTCCTCACCGATAAAGGCATTGATCAAGCTCGACTTACCGGCATTAGGGCGACCGACGACAGCGAAGCGCGGGATATTCTCCTCGGGTGCTTCATCGACATTGTTTGGCAGTTTGGTCAGTATCAAGTCGAGCAGATCACCCGTACCGCCACCCGTGGCCGCACTGACGCAGACGGGATCTCCCAATCCGAGTCGATAGAACTCAGCGGCCTCGTAAGCGTTGCCGCTATTGTCAACCTTATTTGCCACAAGGATGACCGGCAGCTTGGCACGGCGCAGGATCATGGCTACATCCTCATCCCAGTCTGTTACGCCTGTCTCCACATCCACCAGGAAGAGTACCAGGTCAGCCTCCTCTGTGGCGACCTTCACCTGCTGGCGGATGGCATCCTCAAAGATATCATCTGATTTCACAACCCATCCGCCCGTATCTACGACGGAAAACTCTTTGCCGTTCCAACTGCACTTGCCGTACTGACGGTCACGCGTGGTACCGGCCACATCACTTACAATAGCCCTGCGGCTTTGGGTCATACGATTAAAAAGCGTGGACTTTCCCACATTAGGGCGTCCTACGATAGCTACTAAATTTGCCATTTCGTTGTTTGATTTCTGAAGTTTAACATTCTTCGGCCCTCCCGAAGGAGAGTGCACCCTGCCATACAGTCAGGGGGATTTTTGCAGTGTTGAATGATGAAAATTGAATGTTGACTTAACTCAACTTTCTACGCTCAACATTCTTATTGCGGGTTGTACCCGAAGTGGTCGAGCTCCCGTTGAGAGTTGCGCCAGTCCTTGTCGACTTTGACGAAGGTCTCCAAGTAGATCGCCTTTCCAAAGAACTTCTCAAGGCTCTTGCGAGCTTCCGACGACACCTTCTTCAAGGCAGCGCCCTGATGTCCGATGATGATGCCTTTCTGCGAGTCACGCTCCACATAAATGACCACATTGATATGGATGTGATGCTCGTCTTCCTTGAAGCGCTCCACGACAACCTCCACGGAATAAGGGATCTCCTTGTCATAATAGCGCAGGATCTTCTCGCGGATGATCTCAGAGACAAAGAACTTTGCCGGCTTGTCGGTCAGCTGGTCCTTGTCGAAATAAGCAGGGCTCTCGGGCAACAGCTCTTCGATACGTTTCATGAGCATGTCGATGCCGAACTTGTTCTGAGCCGAGATCGGCAGAATTTCAGCATTGGGCAACAGACCATGCCATTTCTCCACAATGTCTCCGAGATGCTGTTGGTCGGTCTCGTCGATCTTGTTGATCAGCAACAACACAGGGATCTTCATCTCCCTGACTTTTTCCAGGAAGTCGAGATTCTTTTCCGGGCTCTCCACCACATCTGTGACATAGAGCAGGATGTCGGCATCTGCCAAGGCAGACTCCGAGAATGCCAGCATCATCTCCTGCATCTTATAATTAGGTTTCAACACACCGGGCGTGTCAGAGAAGACAATCTGCATGTTGGGCTTATTGACGATGCCCATGATGCGATGACGGGTCGTCTGCGCTTTAAACGTAGCGATACTGATCTTCTCACCGACAAGTTGATTCATCAGTGTGGACTTACCGACATTGGGGTTTCCTACGATATTTACAAAACCGGCTTTATGCATAAGTACTTTTAATTAAACATAATCAACAAACAAAAAAACGCATTCTTACTATAACAAGAAGGATGCGTTTTTCTGTTGTTATGAATGAAGGATCTCACGATTTACTTTTTGTCCGCTGCCACGGCAGCACCATCGTAAGCCCATTTCAGATACATAGCTCCATGAACAAATCCGGCTCCGAAAGCTGTAAGGATGACGTTATCGCCCTTCTTCAGTTTAGCCTCGTTGTCCCACATAGCCAAAGGAATGGTAGCGGAACTGGTATTGCCGTAGTGGTCGATATTGATCATCACCTTTTCAATCGGCAGATCAGCGCGCTTGGCCACTGCATCGATGATACGCAGATTTGCCTCGTGCGGGATCACCCAGTCCACGTCATCAGCCGTCAGACCATTGTGCTTCATGATGTGGTCCACATCATCGCTCATATCCGTCACGGCATAGCGGAACACGTTGCGTCCCTCCTGATAGATATAGTGCAGACGATGGTCCACTGTGAAATGCGAGGGAGGGCATACGCTGCCACCGGCCTTCATGTGAAGAAAGGGCAGGCCTGCACCGTCGGTACGCAAGAACGATTCCTGGAAGCCGACACCCTCTTCCTCAGTTGCCTCCACGAGCACAGCGCCGGCACCATCACCAAAGAGCACACAGGTCTGTCGGTCGGTGTAGTCGACAATCGACGACATCTTCTCGGCAGATACTACAATGATCTTTTGGTAACGGCCGCTCTGAATCATCGAGCAAGCCTGCTCAAGGGCATAGATAAAGCCACAGCAGGCGCAGGACATATCAAAGGCGAAAGCGTTTTTCAGTCCCAGTTTACCCAAGATGATGCTTGCCGTAGAGGGGAAAGGATAGTCAGGAGTCGTTGTCGAGACGATGAGTGCATCAATGGTATCCGGATCCACGCCTGTTTTACGGAGCAGCTGCTTGGCAGCCTTGCGCCCCATATAGCTTGATCCGAGGCCTTCCTCAGTGAGGATACGGCGCTCTTTGATGCCGACACGCGTAGTAATCCACTCATCGCTGGTATCTACCATGCGCGACAGTTCCTCGTTGGTAAGGACATAGTCGGGCACGTAGCCGCCAACACCTGTGATTATCGCGTTAATCTTTCCCATTACTCAGCTGCTTCCTTAACGATAGCGACCTTGCCACGATAGTAACCGCATGTCGGGCAAACGGTATGATAGACATAGTAAGCGCCGCAGTTAGGGCATACTGCCAATGTGGGGGCTACTGCCTTATCGTGAGTTCTACGCTTGAGTGTACGAGTCTTAGACTGTCTTCTTTTAGGATGTGCCATAATTTTTTAATCTTTAATTTTTATCTTTTATCTTTTTCAATGCTGCCCATCGGGAATCCATAGGCTCCGTATCCTCATCACCGCTTCGGGCGGCCGAATGTTCTTTCAGAATCTTCATCATGGCAGGGTCGCATTTTCCAGGTGCATGCACATGCCTGAGCGGAATACTGAGCTCGATAAATTCATAGATGAACCACGACACGTCGAGAATAGCGTTGTCTTCTCTGACCGTGACGAGGTCGTCATCCTCCGAATCGTCTTCTCCAAACTTTGCCACCAGATGGTCGTCGCTCTCAATGGGCTGTTCCATATCTTCCAGGCAGAGATCGCAAGGTACAATGACAAAGCCGTCTGTGTGAAAATCCAAATAGAACACGTCCCCCGTACGACGTATTGTCAACGAGGAATGCACACGACCATGCTTTACTGCCGGGGCCTGAATAGCCTCAAAGTAGGGGTCGCTCAAATCGAAGTCAAAGACATTGTCACCTTCCGACAAGCCTTTCAAGTCTATCTTAAACTGCTCTAAATTAGACATATCACAAACAGACATATCACATTTGGTGTGCAAAGTTACTACTTTTTTTTGATAGTGTCAAATTAATCTGCAAAAACTTTCTTAAAAGAGGAATGATAACAACGGCTATGCATGACACTTACGCAACTCTATCCGGAAAGTCGTCCCCTTGCCTACCTCCGACTCCTTGACATAGATGCGCCCATGATGATATTCCTCCACGATGCGCTTGGCAAGGCTGAGTCCCAATCCCCACCCTCGCTTCTTTGTGGTGAAGCCAGGACGGAACACATTATTTATATTACGTTTGCGAATACCTTTACCCGTGTCACTCACATCTAAGTATACCCACGTGTCGGACTCCTCTACCTTCAGCGTGATAATTCCTTGCTCGCCGCCCATGGCATCCACAGCATTCTTGCATAGATTTTCTATCACCCACTCAAAGAGAGAACCGTTGAGATCCACGATCACCTGATGCACTGGGAAATCGGTAAGCATCATCACTTTCTTACTGGTACGGCGGTCCATATAGTCGACAACATGTCCCAACAACTCCAAGAGATTGGTAGGGACTGGTGCCGGAACAGAACCGATCTTAGAGAAGCGGTCTGCGATGAGTTGCAGGCGCTTAACATCTTTGTCCATCTCCGGAATCAACGTATCGTCGGGATACGTTTCCTTCAGAATCTCTATCCAAGCTATCAAACTGGAGATCGGTGTTCCTAACTGATGGGCAGTCTCCTTCGACAGTCCCACCCACACCTTATTCTGTTCGGCACGCTTAGAAGTGAGTAAAGCAAAGATGGCCACCACCACAAAGAGAAGAACCACTCCCAACTGTACATAGGGATACCAGGAAAGACGCTTCAGCATCAACGACTCATCATAGCACACATCAATATAATCGCGATGCCGCTCGTCGAGGAAGATACGTATATTGCGGTTCATTGCCAAAAGCTCAAGCCCCTTCTCAGTGACCCTCCTTAAACTGTCAGCACGGGAAGAGGCATTGATAGAAAGATTGCGGAAGTCCGTCACCTGCCCCCTACGATCGAGCACGATGACGGGGATCGTATTATTGTCGTTAATCACTTTCAGCACAAGATTCAGATCTGTATTCCCGTCAGCCTGGTTGAGCGAGCGCATGGCCTCTGCCCACACTTCCATGCGGCTTCGTTCCTGCGCTTCTAAGTCATGCGTCATGCTATGGGACACGACAAGGGAGGCCACGGCAATCACAATTGCCATCACCACAAGAATGATCTTTACCTGTCTGATTCTATCCGTCCATTGCATAGCAATAAGGATAACGAAATGAAATGCGAATTATTATAGGCCCTTCCCTAACCCTCCAAAGGGCTTTGGATAAGTGCCAGCCTATACATAAGAAAAAGCCCTTGAAAACATTGCTGTCTTCAAGGGCTCTGGTATTTGAAAGAGGGCGGCCTCCTACTCTCCCGCATTGCATTGCAGTACCATCGGCGCAAGTGGGCTTAACTTCTCTGTTCGGAATGGGAAGAGGTGGAACCCCACCGCAATAGC
>UQFS01000017.1 GCA_900540375.1 uncultured Prevotella sp. | reverse complement strand
GAAGGGATATCCTCCGAAAAGCTTAATGATTTGTAGTCAAAAACTTGACACTCTAGCTTCAAGGTATCGTCATTCTCAACATCTCAAGCATGGCCGGAAAGGCTCATTCCACGATGCCGAACATGACAGGCACGTTGCCTGCCTCGATGATCGCCGGTACGATCACCGAAGGCTCTTCCACCTCGCAACTGACCGGCAGTGGCATTCGTTGTCTCTGCCCTGACACCTATGGTAATGTGTGGGTAGGACTCTATGGGTCAGGAGTGAACATGATCACGCAGGAACTGCCGACCTTTGCCCACGTGACCTTTTCGCCGTTTCCTCAAACACGCCAGCTGACCAATAAGAGCGTCTTCGGTGTGGCTGTTGCTAAGGATGGTACACTGTGGGCAGGCACTGACGGCTCGGGTATCAACATATTTAATAAGGAGGGAGAAAGGATTGGTGACATCCCCACTGCCATGGGACGCTGCATTCAAACAACTTATTTCGACCGACAAGGGCAGCTGTGGACAGGATCCTACACCGATGGTGGTTGGCTGCGCGACAAGTCGGGAGCGATCCGGCAGATAGATGGTTTGCCCGCTCACGCCGATGTGCGCAACTACTTCCAAGACCATGACGGACACATGTGGATTGCTACATCGACAGGTCTCTACCGTACGGCAAAGGATGCGAGCCGCGTCGAAGCATACTGGCCGGTGAAAAGCTATCTGTTGCGGTCGGTATTTGTCGATGACAAAGGCTATGTGTGGTTAGGAACCTTTGGCAATGGGCTCTTGATCTGCTCTCCCTCGATGCGCATCCTGAGAGAGATGAACGAATCAAACGGATTTCCTTCAAGCAACATCAACCACATACAGGGCGACCGCAGCGGACACGTCTGGGTGGCTACAGACGAAGGTGTTGTCTGCCTGACCAACAGCCGGACGCACGAATTCAAAGTGTATGACACCCGCGACGGCATGGAAAACAGCCACGCACGTGCCACCATTATTGACAGCGACGGTAACCTCTGGGTGAGCACTAACAAAGGTATCAGCTGCCTCAAGCACAAAGCCAATAAGTTCATCAACTACTCTTGGAGAGACAACCTGCCCAAAAGCAACTTCAACGACGGCAGTGTCTGCGCCCGTTCCGACGGCACGCTGTTCTTTGGCAGCACCGACGGTCTCGTGGCTTTTCAGCCTCGCAAGGTGCTTGCACAGCAGCGACCGCCCAAGGTGTCCATCACGGGGATGGTACTCTCGTCGCCTGATGGCATGGGCAAGGACAGCACTGTGAGCATCATCGGCAAGAGACAGATTACCATCGACCACCATCACACCACGTTCACCATTCGTTTCAGTGTACAGGACTACGCCCTTTCAGGATCAGTGGAGTACGCTTACCGGTTGGAAGGCCTGCACAGCCAGTGGGCTCTGCTCGACGATGGCGAGGTCTCGCTCCACGACCTGCCCCACGGTCACTATAAACTCTTAGTGCGTTGTCGACTGCGCAATCAGCAGTGGTCGGCTCCGACCGTGATGGAGCTCACCATGCAACCTCCCTTCTGGCTTTCTTGGTGGGCAAAGACGCTCTATGCGCTCATGGCTGTAGCCATCGTCATTGCGGCTATCCGACTCTACCTGCGTAAGGTGCGGCTGGAATATCTCTACACTTCAGAGAAGCGCGAGCACCAGTTGCAACAAAAGATCACAGAGGAACGACTACAATTCTTCACCAACATCGCTCACGAACTGCGTACGCCGCTGACGCTCATCCTTGGCCCGCTGGACGACATCGCTCACCATTCCGACATTCCACGCGATGCTAAACACACGTTGGCAGTGGTCTACCATAGTGCACAAAGACTCAAGGAGCTCATCGACAAACTGCTGGAATTCCGAAAGACAGAGACAGCAAACAGAAAGTTGCAACCACAATACGGCAATCTGGTGGACTGTGTCCGCGATGTCAGTCTGAAATATGAGGAACTGAACCGCAATCCGAATGTCGCCATCACCATGAAGGCATCACAGCCGGAGATCATGATGAACTACGACAAGGATTTGGTTACGATCATCTTGGACAATCTCATCTCCAACGCAGTGAAATACACAGAAAAGGGGCAGATCACCATTGAGGTTAGCGGTGAGGATCGTAAAGGGCAGCGTCAGGCAGTATTGACGGTGACAGACACCGGCCGTGGCATCTCGTCAGAAGCCTTACCACATATCTTCGAACGCTTCTATCAGGAGCAAGGACCACATCAGGTATCAGGTACTGGCATAGGACTGGCACTGGTGAAGAATCTCGTAGCCTTGCACCATGGCACGATCACCGTAGACAGTGAGCCCGGAAAAGGAAGTGTATTTAGAGTGGTCATCTGCGGAGAAGCCTCAGAGAAGTTAGCCTCAAACGCGTCACCAAAAGAAAATAGTGAGACTACCGAAGCCATAATAAACCATCTTCAACAATCGCCTGCTTCCGAAGGTTCCGGACAAGCACCTCTCCCCCTTTCGGGGGGAGCTAGAGAGGGGCTTCTCCTCCTTGTCGTCGAGGATGACCAAGGCATCAGGGAGTTTATCGCTTCGGTATTTACCAAGGCTTTCGAGGTCAGACAGGCCAAAGATGGTGAAGAAGGTTGGAAGATAGCCCAGGAGACAATGCCCGACATCATCATCAGCGACATCATGATGCCCAAGATGGACGGCAACACGCTGTGCCGAAAACTCAAAAGCGATGTACGCACGTCACATATCCCCGTCATCTTGCTGACCGCAAAGGGCACCGATGCCGACAAGACAGAGGGATACAATGCAGGAGCTGACTCTTATCTCACCAAGCCTTTCACAGCGGGACTGCTCCACGCACGTGTAGACAACCTGATCAGGCAACGACAACAGTTGAACGACAGCATCGCACACACAGAACCAGACTTCAGTATGAAGCGTAAACAACTGCAAGCATCGTTGCAGGACATCGACCGGCAGTTCTTCCAACAGCTCGACCATCTCATCGAGGAGAGCATCTCCGGCGATGTGGATGTGAGCTACCTCGCCGAGCAGCTGCACGTCAGCGTGAGCACGCTCTACCGCAAGATGAAGACTCTCACGGGCATCTCCACCAACGAGTATATCCGTAAGTACAAGATGCAATATGCCGAGCACTTGTTGCTCACTGGGCGCTACTCCATCAGCGAAGTCAGCTTCATGGTAGGCATGAGCAGTCCGGCTTACTTCCGCCGCTGCTTCAAGGATGCCTACGGCATGATCCCCTCGGAATATATTCAAAAGATGAAGGGCAATGTATAGTACATGCAATACAGGCCCGAAGACAATCGCGATTCCAATGTCGTTGATGACAAACGGTGTTCTTATGGTATCAAAACAGTGTTCTCGCGGGGTCGAAACTGTGTTCGTATGAGGTTGAAACAATGTTCCCAATATTGTAATCCTATAGAAAAAGATCGTTCGCTACGTAGAGAATGATCTTTTTCTACGCAGCGAACGCTTGTTTGTCAGGCAACAAAATCAAGTTCCACGCATTGACCTGCTCGTCGGCATCAACTGCTTTCAGAACTTGACGTTCGGTCTTCGTGGTGACCAGCCACGGACTTCCGCACCTGAGCCAGAGCTTCCCTCATATTGAGTTGGCTCTCTTCTATTCAATCTCCATAGGTGTCTTCGGAGCCGTGAACTCACAATCATGTAGAGCCTAACACGGCACCGAAGCCCCCCATAGTGAATATACAAATAATGTACTCTTTCTCGTCATTGAATCTGGCTACCATCCCTCGCTGGGTGTACAGAGCTGGTTGGTCTCCAGTTCTGCCGACGGGATAGGCAGATAATAATACTTATTGGTGTTGCCCACCTTTCCGGTTTCCAACTGCTTGTATCGTACGGCGTTGCAGGTCTTTATGCGCTCATCGAGCAGTCCCCAGCGGCGAAGGTCGTAGAAACGTTCTCCATCAACAAAGAATTCAATGGCTCTCTGGTGCTCCAGGTCACGGAAGATATCCGCCTCAGTCATGCTGCCTTTGTAATCGTTCAGGTTGGCACGCTCACGAATCATGTTGATATACGAAACCGATTTTTGGAGGTCTTTGTGAGCCATGCTAAAGAGATAACATTCTGCCAGATTCAGGATGACGCCGTCGTACCGCAATACTCGCTCGTTGATCGTCGATTTACACGATGCATCTTCGTTGACATCTTTGTCCCAATTCTCATAGCGAAGAATCCAATAGGTGTCCCATTGACTCTTTGGAAATTTCTGACGGAACGGCTCCTTATAGTACATACATCCGTCATAATCCCAAGCTACAGATACACGTGCCCGGTAGTCATAGTTGCCATTCTTGTCTTTCTCCTGTGTCATGATGTTCATGATTTGCTTTGTGGGCTGCGCCTCAAACCATCCGCCAACGACAGAAGCAGCGTACTCCATTGCTCTGGATGTAGTCTGGCTGGTATTGTTGGTTTCGCCGTTACTCCACACATTCGTTCCGCCAACATCCTCCATTGGTGCTTCAAAGATGCTCTCACTATTGAATTCATGTGCTTCGTCAACATTCCAACGGAAATCTTGGCAGAGCGAATAGCTGTAAGGTGATTTGGTAAGCGGCTCCAGCACATCAATAGCTTTGTCATACTCTTTTTCGTAAAGATAGATTTTCCCCATGAGCGCATAGGCGGCCCCTTTTGAGGGTTTGCCGAGAGCAATGGCTTTTACAGGAAGACAGGAGACAGCTGTCTCCAAGTCAGAGATGGCCTGATCCCATATCTCCTTCTGTGATGACTTTGCCAACGGGAAGTCGGCAGATTTTTCAGAAGCCTTCAGTCGCAATGGGGCATCCTTGAACTCTTTTCCCAAGTTGAAGAGATACAGCGCACGGAGGAACGAAGCTTCACCACGGGCTTCTTTCGAGAAATCATCACTGAGCAGTCCCTGGCTTGCATCTTCAATGTGCTGCAACACACTGTTGCATCTGAAGATGCCGCTGTAGAACTGATAGAATATGGATTGTGCCACAGCATTGCCATTGGAGTTGGTGAAGTAGCAAGCCGAGAAGATGTCGCTGATGTCGTTTCGGAACTCCACCTCGTCAGCTCTGGCAATGCGCATCATCACGCCACGAGTACCATAATAACCACCGTTAATGCCCTCCTTGAGTGGGGAATAGCAGGCCACAAGCGCTTTGTCGAAATCCGACTGGGTCTTCCAGAAAGTGCTCTCTGTTTGTGCGTTGGGATTGACCTGGTCAAGTTGGTCACTACATGAAGTACTGACCATGACCGTGCCCAAGACTGCACTTAGTATATAGACATGAAGTCTTTTCATAGTTGTAGAATAGTAAAAGGTTTAGAATGTGAGATTGATACCGGCCATATAGGTGCGGTTGTTGGGGTAGATGAACTCGTCGAATCCACGCTGATAAACGCTGCTGGCATTGACATCCGGACTATAGCCGCTATAAGGCGTGATAGTGAAGAGATTGTCTAATTCAATATATGCCCGGGCAGACTTGAAGATGCCAAGGAAGTTCTTGGGAAGATTGTAACCCAGTTGTACGGAGCGAAGCCGCAGGTAGGTGCCACTTTCCAAAAAGCGTGTGCTCTCCGTGCGGGCGTTGCGGTTGGGGTCGTTCCACACGAGGCGAGGAGTAGCGGCATTGTGGTTCTGCTCTGTCCAGTGGTCCAGTACAGTAGCCAGGTAGTTGCTGCCATATGTCACGTTCTCCAGTTCCTGACGTGTGGCGTTATAGATCTTGTTGCCCACGACGCCCTGAAGGGTAAAGCTCAAGTCGAAGCTCTTATAGCTGACGTTCCCGTTGAAAGCATAGGTGAGATCAGGGAATGGACTTCCGCTATAGACACGGTCGTCATCGTTGATGGTGCCATCGCCATTGACATCCTTGAAACGTATGTCACCAGGCTCAGCACTGGGCTGAATGAGCTTTCCATCCTTGTTGTAGGCCTGCACTTCTTCTTTACTGTTGAAATAGCCGTCAGTGGGAATCAGCCAGAATCCTGCAATAGGATAGCCGGCCAAGGTCTTCGTCGTCCATGTTCCACCATGAACTGTGCCGCCGGTGATGAACTGGCTGTCAGTACCCATGCTGATAACCTTGTTCTTGTTGAAAGAACCATTGAAACTGGCACTGTAATTCCAGTCTTTTCCTATATGGTCGTTCCAGCCGATATTGAACTCAAAACCTCTGTTACGTATCTTTCCTGCATTTCTCACAGGATTCGAGGCCGATCCTGTCGAAAGAGGTATTGGCACCTGAAGGAGAATGTCCTTAGTGTTCTTTACATAGTAGTCTAAGGTGAGGCTCAGCCTGCTGTTGAAGGCCATAAAGTCAATACCCACATTGGTCATAGACGTTGACTCCCACTTGATGTCTGGATTGGCGAAATTCTTGGGGAATGCACCTGTGTAAACACCATTGCCCACATAGGGATAGTTGATACCGGAGCTGACGACAGCCGAATACATGTAGTTCGATATCTCTTGGTTGCCGAGCTCACCATAGCCGAGACGCAGTTTCAATTGGTCAATCCAATTCACATTCTTTTTCACGAAGTTCTCCTCACCAATGTTCCAGCCAGCTGAAACCGATGGGAAGTTTCCCCAATGATGGCCGGGGCCGAACTTGGAAGAGCCGTCTCTACGGATGGTTGCCTGGATGAGATAACGGTTGTCATAAGAATAGAACGCACGGCCGAGAATGGAAGTCAAGGTAGAGTGCCAGCTGTTGCCGCTTGACGTGAGTCCACTTGTGGCAGCGTCGAGCTCTCTCAATCCTTCGGGAAGATTCTGGCCGGAGCCAAGTAAGTAGCGATAGCGGTTGTCTTGGAAAGAGAAGCCTGCCAAGGCCGACACCTTATGTTTGCCAAAGGTACGGTCGAAGGTAAGCAGATTCTCCAACAAGAGGTTGCGCGTACGTGTCTGTGTCTCTGAATTGGTAGTGATGGTATTCTTGTCGCCGCCAAAATCGAAAAGTCCAGTAAAGGTGTTGTAACGGTAGAACTGGAAGTCGGGGGTAAAACTGAACTTGTATTTCAATCCCTTGATAGGTTCTACGCTCACATAGACATTGGCATATATCTTCGTGTTGTTCTCGCGGTTGCATATCAGGCTGTTGTCAGCCATGCCCAGTGGGTTTCGCAAATTGAGGACGTCGCCCTCTGTGGCGCCATACCCTCCTACCTTCGTGTTGTCATAGCGTGACAGCGTTGGTACCGAGAGAAGGCTCTGGCCAATCATGCCACCTCTGATATCACTGAGCATAGGCTTGTTCTCATCATAGGACAAGATGACATTGGTGCCAAGGTTGACAATACCCTTCTCAAAATCAAGCTTGCTCTGCATGGTGTAGCGCTTGAAACTGGTATTTTTCATCGTACCATCCTGGTTGGTATACCCAAAGCTATCATAGTACTTCGTGTATTTTCCACCGCCAGAAACCGAGAGATTATAGTTCTGCATGAGTGCCGGAGACAGCATGATGTCTTGCCAGTCGTTGTCTTCCCGCTGATCTAAGTTCTGTGCCATCACGAGCGGTACCAAACCTGCGGCAGCCCGACTCTCTGTAGTTACCTGTGCCCATTGTGACGCATTGAGGAGGTCGAGGTACTTCGAGGGTGCATTCACTCCGATGCTGGCCGTTGCATTGATGTTAGGAACGCCATCCGTGTTGGAGCCGCTCTTGGTAGTGACGATGACCACGCCGTTGGCAGCCCTGGAACCGTAGATAGCCGACGAGGAAGCATCCTTCAACACATCAATACTTTCAATGTCGGAAGGGTTGATTTGATCGATGCTCGACATATACATGCCATCTACAATATAAAGAGGTGTGGCATTGTTGAGAGTACCAATACCACGTACCATGACGCGTGTGCCACTACCTGGATAACCGCCTTGTGAGACAATGTCAACACCTGCAATCTTTCCTTGCAAGGCCTGTCCAATAGTAGCATTACTCTGTGTGTTGAGTTTGCTTGCATCTACGTTAGCCACGGAACCCGTCAGGTCGGCTTTTCTTTGTGTGCCATAGCCGATAACAACAAGTTCATTGAGCGTTTTGTTGTCTTCTTTCAGTTTTGTGGCACCCATGGCTGCCCCCTGTACCGTCATCTGTTGACTGACATAGCCGATAAAGGAGATCTCTACAGTCGCTCCTTTAGGGACATTCCGAAGCACATAGTTTCCATCAAAGTCTGTAACCGTACCGTTACTGGTGCCTTTGACGATTACGGTGGCGCCAATCACTGGCTGCCCGTCTTGATCGAGCACAGTGCCTTTGACAACAGGAATAGATTTGGAGGTTTGGCCTGTCTCTGGATGAGCGGGGGCTGTACTTGGCCGAGCATAGGCTCCGACTGTACCGCATAGCGACAGAGCAAGGCAAGATACATAGATAAGGTTGCTTCTCATCATCTTGTTAGTTTTTAGTATTTGAGTTAGATATCATGATGCGGATATAAATCCTGTTCTAAGTGCAAAATTAAGATATATAAAGTATCCAGAAAATGGACAAAGCCATCTATTTTGATGGACATTATTACGAAATGAGATATCTTGCCTTGTTTCCGCCCCTCTATTTCACTTTCGGTTTCAGCTCATCCGGAGAGTCCTTGGTGTACATGTTGACGGGCGGAGCCGTTTTGGTGAAGAGGTCGGCGATGACCGATATGGGCAACGTCAGACCTGGTTGGAAGTTGTCACTCTCCATATAGTCGATGAGTGCCTTGCGCATCTGCCGCGCCACCAGACGGTAGTCGAGGTGGTTGCTGATGTCCATTGTGGTCATCAGCAGCTTGCCGTTGAGCACGTTGGCCTCTATCAGCATGCCGAGCTTACGGCTCACGTGCCAGGTGTCGATAGGCTGTATCGGCGACTGATAGTCACGGGGCAACGCTGCGAGGTTCATCACCTGGGCGTTGTTGACCAGTTCCCACCAGTTGAGATTGCTCCAGTCGTCGGTGGGAAACTCACGGAACAGCGGGTGCTGCGTAGCAATGGTCAAGCCCGTGGTATGCGGCGGACGCATCTTAAACCAACTCGTATTCCAGAAGACGGGCAGGTAGGTCTGCTTCACATCGCTGCCGTAGCGTACCTTGCCAGCTGCCGTGATGAGCACCTTGCCGCCACGACGCAACAGGGTGAGCGCACGGCTGTCTAACGAGTCGGTGATGTAGAGATCCCGGTCGTGAGGCTCGCCATCCAGAGAAGACAAAGGCGGATAGACCCAATAGTCGTATTGATTCGTGACGGTCCGGCCGTCAGCTTGCAGTCTCAGCGTGAGCGTGTACTTGCCGGGCTGAACAGCATTAGTGAAAAGAGGTATGCGCGCTACATGCAGACGCTTGCCACTGGAGATGTCAAATGTACCCACGATCGTATTTCCAACTGATGGCGAGATGGCATAAGACAGCTGGGTCCGAAGACTATCCTTGCCATAGACTGCATTGTAGACATCGACGGAGACATCACATGTCTCTCCTGAGGCAAAGACAAACTTGGGGAACTCAGCCATGACGACGAGGTTGTTGCACGACTGCCGCCACTCGGTGCTGTCGACATAACCCTTTTCACGCCAAAAGACATTCAGAGGTCCGACCAGAGCCGTACCCTGACCACTATAGTCGTTGAGACCGAGAAGCATGAAGCCGGCGTAATCTTTTGTGCGCAAGTTGCGCTCCATCTCCAAGCGATAGCACAGCGATTGCAGTTTGCCACTGGCATGGAGAAACTTCCCGGCCATCGTCGCCATGCCATTGTCACGCAACAGATCGGCGAAGATGTCGAAGTTGTAAGCCTTGTAGACTCCCGTGTACTGGCTGCGCTCC
Organism: uncultured Prevotella sp.; assembly: GCA_900540375.1. GTDB lineage: Bacteria > Bacteroidota > Bacteroidia > Bacteroidales > Bacteroidaceae > Prevotella. The sequence goes on along the minus strand of UQFS01000017.1, from coordinate 62,143 downwards.
CTCAGGTCGGGAAACGCGCACCACTGTCCCTGCTCATGGGCGATGATGGGCGAGTGGTTGGGCACGCTGTCCTTGTAGTTGCGCGGGAAGTGCAGGTCTTTGTCGTAGTTGTCCATGCTTTGTGGAGCCGCATGATTCCAGTCGAGCCCGCGTCCCCCACCTTTCACGTGATATTCCGAGCCATTGTCCCACGCCCATCCGCCACCTACGTTAAAGCTGCAATAGACACGTCGGGGATCCGTTTGCTTCCAATAAGCCACCCAGCGGTTGCTCCAAGTGACCCAATCACCAGCCGGTTCGTTGCCGGCCGACATCATCAGGAACGAGGGATGATTGCCATAGCATCGCACCATACGCTGCGTCTCGTCCATGAGATAACGATCGATGGCCATGCCGCAGTTCATCTTCACACCATGGTTGGGCCAGCTCGGTCCCTCGGGAGCCAGATAGAAGCCTACCTCATCGGCCGCTGTGAACGCAGCCTCAGGCGGACAGTAGCTGTGGAAACGCATGGCGTTGAGGCCATACTGTTTGCACTTGACAAAGATGCGCTTCCAACTCGCCACGTCGGTAGGCGGGAAGCCCGTAAGCGGAAAGTCGCAATTTTCTACCGTGCCGCGAATCCAAATGGGATGGCCGTTGAGATAGAACTGTGTGCCACGGATGCTGATCTCACGCATTCCGAAGGTCGTGCGACAGGTATCATCGTGCGAGCACACGACTAACTGATAGGCAGAGGGTGAAGCCTCGGACCACTGCCGTGCGTTCTTCACGGCCAACAGATAGGTGGAATCGTTCTGCCGCTTGGCGTCAACACTTTTGCCGTCTAAGAGAAACGTCAGCTTCTCTTTTGTGCCACTGACGACAACTGTGGCCGACTCATTATTTATATGAGGGTACACCTGTACGTTGCCGACAGCGTGTCTTCCGTGGCATTGCAGTTCCATTCGGCCGACAAGGCCATTCCAGTTGCCCTGCGTTTGGTCGGTGACGCTGTGCGAGTCTTGTCCCACGCAAACGTTCTCAATACCATTGTACACTTTGATGACAATGGCGTTTTCCTTTCCAGGCACAATAGCCGACGTCACATCGTAGACATGTGGGGTATTGAGACTCATCTGATGCCCCACCACTTTACCGTTGACCGTTACCGTGGTCTCGATGTGCGGTCGTTCGAGGAAAAGTGTCACCTTCCTGCCTTTCCACGCTTTCGGCACAAAGATGGCACGTGTGTAGACCACCTCACCCACATAGTGTTTGTTGGGAGTGAGAAAGAAGGGGAACTTCATGTGACCCTTCCGGCGGTACGGAGCCATGTAGGGATTGTAGTAGAACGAGGAGTCGTAGAGCGAGCCCGTCCACCGGGTGTTAACCGAAAGGTCGTCACCGAGATGGTTTGTCAGCAGAGAGCCCGGCAGCCTGACCGCGTACTGCGATGGGTTGCCGTGCAGCTGAGCCTGCCAGTTGCCGCTGAGGTCGATGACGTTTCCAGCTTCCACAGACAGGACAGAGAGCAGAGAGAAAATGAGAATGCCAAAATATTTCATCGGCTGAGGATCTTTATGCTGTTAATGCCTTCGCCCGGTGCGGTGTCAGCTTCTTGAGGGAAGTATACGGGCTCATCTTTCTGCATGGGCAGAATGCGAAGCTCAAGCTTTTGGGTGTTCTTAGGCAGTCGCCACAAACCATACTGGAAGTGCCGGCCGTTGTAGAAGTTGTCGTCAATCAGCTTGCCATTGGCATAGAGTCGTGCGCAGTCGCCGTGGTAGTTGATGTCGAGGAGCGCATCAGGAGAAAGGCTGTCGGGCAGACTGATCGTGTAGACTGCTGCTTGGTTGAAGTCAGCGTCTGTCGGTTCCTCAGCAACCTTGTTCACTCCGATGGTAATCGTTCGCAGCGGTCCAGCCTCACGCTTTCTTTCAAAAGGCACCTTCTCCATCACCGTATGCGAGAAAGGCTTCACGGTCTTGCCCATCTGCTCTGCCTCTTCGGTGGTCAGCAGGTAATAGTGCTTATAGATGGGCTTGCCCGTTCCGCGCGGCTTAGCGTTTCTGATAACCTTCCCATCCTCAAAAGCGATCTCCACAGGAACACCTTTCACCTGCATGAGATAGACTTTGCTGCCTTCCTTGCCAACGACCTGTGCCGTGGCATGGCGGATGCCCGCCACACCAACGGGGAAGATGCCGATAGCGTCAGCGGGAATGACCATCGGGCGCGAGGGGAATGTTACGTCACCGACATGGAACTGCACGCCTTTCTTTGCCGTGAGATGCTGCAGGCGCTCATAGTTGTTGAAGAAGACAAACGCTGAATGTCCGTCGCTGCGATAGCTCCACCGCAGATAAGAATCGTCGCCCTTGCGTGCCTGCGCCGTGTTGGGGAAGTGTGCCTCCATCGGTGCCAGCGTCTCTTGGAAGTCGTGCATGAAACGGTGAAGGGGACGCAGGCGGAAGAAGACAGAGTTCGCCTGCCCAAACTCGCCAAGAGGAGCCTGAAAATCATAGGTCTTCACCGGCAAGTCATTGTAGTTGGTAGCCATCGTGCGCTGCGTCTCATTGAGATAAGCGCACTTGCCCTCGGGGTTGGTACCACCATGATACATATAATAGCCCAACAGGTTGCTGCCACTGCCAAGCTTCACCACGGCCATGGCATAGGCATCGTTGGGATACATGTAGACGCGACGGTGATACGAGGTCATCATGCCGCCACCAAGCTCACAAGTGAAATAAGGATAAGAAGCACCGCCCCGGCCCTTTCCAGCAGAGGAGGAAGACACACTGTCATACTTGATCTGTTCGGTAGCTATATTGTCATTGACACGATTAGGCTGGAAGAAGAATGCTTTATAGTAGTTACCGGCGGTCGGTGCTATGCTTCGCTCCCAAAAGCCGTCGGCATAGTCGCCATAGAGGGGCAGTATCTCGCCGTAGGGCACGGGTGTGGCGAGGTTGGGCCAGCCGGTGCGTGTGTAGAAGGGCAGGTCGAAGCCGATGCGCTGTGCCACCTGCTTCAGTGCCATGAGGTACGAGCCCTTCCCGTGGTATTCGTTGTCGAACTGACAGGCGATGACCGGGCCGCCGTCTTTCCATTGCAAGCCTTGCACCTGGGTGAAGATTTGCCGGTAGAGCTTCTCGACAAGGGCTAAGAAGCGAGGATCCTCACTGCGACTCTTGATGCCTTTGGTGAAGAACCAGTCGGGGATGCCGCCATTGCGCACCTCGCCGTGGCAGAAAGGACCCAGACGAAGGACGACCGGCATCTGCTCTTGCTTGCAGATTTCCAGGAAGTGGCGGAGGTTGCGCCGTCCGCTCCAGTCCCACTGGCCTTCCTGTTCCTCCACATGGTTCCAGAAGACATAGGTGGCAATCATCGTCACGCCACCAGCCTTCATATTCTTAACAGCACTCTCCCACTCGTCTTCCGGAAGACGCGAATAGTGTATCTCTCCCATGACCGGCACCACACGTCGCCCGTCGACCAGGAGACTCTTGGAGTCCCAGGTAATCTTCGGCTGTGCCCACGCTTGTGGATGCAAGGTCAGCAAGAGGGCCAATAATACGAAAGATTTCAAAAGACATTTCATAACAGATTGCATATTGTTCATTTTATATCACAGATGGATTGATAAAAGTTCTGAACTGATAGATTCCCAAGTGATTGGGATCCAACTGAGTAGCCAAGACAAGGTGTTTCATGCTGTGTGTCTCGTCGTGCAGCCCGTAGTATCCGAGTGCCAGCATATAGTTGCAGTGCACGCGGTTGGCGAGGTTAAGGTTGCCTTCCCATATCTGTAGGTCGGGCAGCGAGACGGCGAAGTAGTCCATGACGACGTTGTCGAAGAGGTGGTTCTTGCCATAGTTGACGAGCCTGTAGAAGCGTCCGTGCGCCTCGTCGGTCCTGCCGAGCTTCAGCAGGGCCATGCCCTGGTAGAATATCTTGTCGGGCTTGGCATCGTTGTAGTACATGGCTGCCGCCGGCTCTGTGGGTCCAAGTGTGGCTTTCTCCCAGCAGTCCACAGCTTTTGCGTTCTCTCCCTTGGCGTCGTAAGCACAACCAAGGAGATAGTAGAAGTCGTTCTCCTGGGCGCCGTAGAGCTTGTCCTCACCGAGATGAGGCGGATAGACGAGGCACTCATTGAGGAGCTGAATGGCCGCATCAAAGTCTTTACGGTCCAAGGCCTGTCTGGCAAGCTCCACACGTGAGAGCTGATATTGTCCGCTGACCTTGCCCTCACCGCCTTCCCAAGGATGGAACTGATGGGCATCGAGTTTCTCCTTGGCCTGCTCATAGTGGCCGGTGAGATTGAGCAAGGTGATCTCCTCCAACAGCAGGTCGTCGCGCTGGGCAATGAGCTCGGGGTATTGCTCAAGATGTTTCAACCACATGTCATGGTCGTAGCCGAGTCGCTTATAGAGCTGGTCGAGCTCCATGAGTATTCTGCTGTCGCGGGTATTGAGGCTGAAAGCCTTCTCCATATCGGCCACGGCCTGCTCAGGATTGTTCTCCTTGTTGAACTCTTCCAAAGCGAGGTTGCGCCACACAGTGGGGAATGTCGGGTCGAGCTCTGCAGAACGGTTCCAGTGGAGACGGGCAACATCGTACTGACGTGCACCATAGTAGAGCGTGCCGAGATAGTAGTGCGCCTTAGCGTCCCCGGCATTATAGTCGATGGCAGCCTGCAGGGCGAGGATTGCCTCAAGGCGGTTGGGGAAGCAGTAGTCGCTGCAAGCCTGGGCACCGAAGTCAAAGCCTTCCTTCTTTCCGGCGAGCCCCATATAGTAATAGGTCATAGCCGTTGTGGCACCATTGTCAACGGCAAGTTGCCAGATGGCAGCGGCCACCTCGTCCTGTCCGCAACGCCAATAGTCCAGTCCGAGTTCGTCGTAGTTGTTGGGCTGTCCGTGCATCAGCGCGATGAGTTCGTCGAGCACGTCCTTGTCGCCGGTGAGCAAATATTCTTCATAACGGCAGCCGTAGTTGAAGAGGTCTATTTGCTTGCTCTCCTGGCAGACGCTCAGCGCTTCGTCCTTGCGTCCGGCCAAGCGAAGCACCGTGGCTCTCAATGCCAGTGCCTTATGGTTGCGGCTGTTGCAAGCCAGACTGCTGTCGATTTCATCCAAGGCATCGTTGAGCCGGCCTTCCTTTGCAGAGATGCAGGCAGCCTGATAGAGGGCAGCGCTCCGCCAGGCGTAGCTCCACGCTGCTTTCCAAAACCACTCGTAAGCCTCGTGCCGCCTGCCCTGACAGCGTAGCGTCAAAGCCAGATTGTAGAGCGGCTCACCGTCGTAAGGATTGGGATTGCGCTTATAGAGAACTTTCTGGGCATGGCGCAGATAAGGCTCTGCCTTGTCGAAGCGACCCCGTCGCAGATACCACAAGCCCATCTGATTGAGGCCGCGATAGTCGTTAGGGTCTCGGCGCAGGGCTTCCTCGTAATAGTCAGTAGGATTCCATGTGGCATGACGATACTGCTCCAGATGCAAGCCGGTGAGATAGAGCTGGTCGTTGGCCTTGGTGTCCTGGGGCGACAGCGCAGCCTCGGCGGCGTCGGGGATAGGACGGATCTCGTCGGGCTCGGCATGCCATTGCAGATCGTTGGCATAGAATGACAATGTACTTAATGGCGAGTCATTGACGTCTATGCGCTGCTCTACGAGCATTTGCTCAGGGCTCAGGTCCACCTCCTTATTATAATATATCGTACCGTCGTCATTCTTCAGAACGACATGCACGTGCTGTTTGCCGGTCGCATAAAGTTTGAACCAAATGGTGCCATCCTCGTTCTTGTCGATGTTGAAGACAAGATCCTTAGAGGCATTCTTCACGATACCTACCTCCTGATAGGGCATGAAATATTGTGTGAAGCGCTTCTCCTCGTAAGGCATGAGCCACGTGAAGTCGGGCTGGTTCTCTGTGAACACACCTGCCATGAGCTCGATATACGGACCGTCGTGGTCGGTGAGATTGCGGTCCCAGGCACGTCCGAAGTCACCATTGCCCCATGTCCACTGCTTCTTACCCGGCGAGACATGGTGGCTGGCCACGTGGAGCATACCGCCATGAGAGTCATTCTCATAGCCGCCTTCAAAGTTGTATTTCGAGTTGATACCCATATAGGATGTCGGCACCTTGATGTTCTTATAGTTGGAGATGTCCACACCTGCGGAGTAGTCCATCTTGTAATAGGTGCCTGTAGCGATCGGGAACGAGCTGACGGCACGCTTGCCGTGGTCGAAGACGGCGTTGATGTCCTGCGGGAAGACGCTCTGATAATAGTCGTTGACAGCCACGGCAGGGTTGGCCCACCACAGGAAGGTCTGCGGCAGCGGTGTGCCATTATAGAGGTGGCCTCTAATTTCAAGGTAAGCCTTACCGGGACGAAGCGTAAAGCCTGCGGCTCCTTTCTGATGGAACATACGCTCATATTCGTTGACCCACACGCTCACGGAGCCGTCGGCGTTCTCTTCGATCGTAGCGTCCACGGGCAGAAAGGTGGACGGGCGGTGGTGCTGAGGCCAGTTAAACTCGATGCCGCCACTGATCCAGGGGCCCGTCAATCCCACGAGAGCAGGCTTGATGACATGATTGTAGTAGACGAAGTGACGACCCTTCACCTTGTCGTAGGCCATCTGTATGCGGCCACCGAGTTCCGGCAGCACCATCACTTTGATGTATTCGTTCTCGATATATATGGCGTGCCAGGTGTGAGCTACAGGCTGATCACTGATCTTCTCGATGACGGGATATGGATATACCACGCCACTGGAGCCTTGGTAGACTCGTTTCTCAAGATACATAGGGTTCTTGTCGGGTTGCCCGATCTCATAAGTAGGGATGACGACGTCCTCTTTCCATGCTTTTACCATAGTTATGTATAATGGATAGTGTATAAATTTTAAATAATGAATATTACTTTAGCGACGTGCCTTTTGTCTCCATCAGCTTGGTGGCGAAGACGATGAAGCCAACGGCACAGACGGCGGCATAGATCCAAAACGTACCGTAACTGCCCAACGAGCGGTTGAGGAAGGGGAAGGTGTAGGTGAGCGTGGAGGAGCCGATCCACAAGGCAAAGGTACACGTCGACACGCCCACTGACCGAACCTTGTCGGGGAAGATCTCTGAGATCAGCACCCAGGTGCAGGGGCCAAGGGTCATGGCATAACAGCCAATGGCCAGCACCACCAGCACGATCATGCCCACGCCGGTGACTTGCAGATAGTAGCAGGTGCCGAGAATGGCATAGATCAGACACAGTCCGCCGGCTCCAAGCAGCATGAGGGGCTTACGGCCCAACTTGTCGACGGTGTGAAGGGCGACGAAGGTGAACACAAGGTTGGCGATGCCGGTGACCACGATGTTAAAGAGCACGTCGCCAATCTCATAGCCAGCCTGCTGGAAGATCTCCTGGGCATAGTTGAAGATGACATTCGTGCCACACCACTGTTGGAAGACAGCGATGAAGATGCCAAGAAGCAGGACGGCAGCGTAGCGCCGGGAAAACAAGGCCGAAAGACTGCCTCTGTCCTGTGTAGCCGTGGCGTCGCCTTTATGTCCACGCATCTGCAACCATCTCGGACTCTCGGGAATGAACAGGCTGAGAACAAAGAAGATGGCGGAAGGGAGCATCGGCACCCAAAACATCCAGCGCCAAGCCATCTGTCCATTCCAAGATTGGGCGATAGCGGCCTCGGTCATCCCCGCCGGCATAGGCTGGGCAATGAGCCAGTTGACAATCTGGGCGGCAAGGATACCGATGACGATCATCATCTGGTTGAGCGATACCATGCGGCCACGGATAGAAGCCGGAGCGACTTCTGCGATATACATGGGAGAGAGTCCCGAGGCCAGGCCGATGCCGACACCTCCAAAGAAGCGGGCGATGAGAAAGGTATTGAAACTAAGTACCGCACCCGTGGCCAAAGCCGACAGCAGAAAAACAATGGAGGATAGGGTCAGCAGCTTCTTTCGACCCATCCGGTCGGCCAGCCATCCTACGGTCAGCGCTCCGAACATGCAACCGATCAAAGCCACGGTCATGGCAAGGCCTTGATGGCCCGGTGATGAGCCAATTCCGAAATAAGCCTCATAGAAAGGCTTCGCTCCTCCGATGACTACCCAGTCATAACCGAAGAGCAGACCGCCGAAGGCTCCTACCATACATATAAAGTATGTATATGCATTCTTACTCATAAATGGACTGTTTAGATAGAATTCGATTTGATATTTTGATTGATAGTGCAAAGTTACTGTAAAGATTTCAAGTTGGAAATAGATTATAACAAGGAAAAGATGGATAATATTACGATAAGTGACAAAGTTTCCTTATCTTTGCAACCGACTAATTTGCGAACCTACATGCTAAGAATCAAAAACGGTTTTTCCGGTGAGCGCTCCATCGTCTTACCAAACATGATCAGACATATTTGCGAAAACGACGAGTTCCTCCGTCAGCTCTACATCACCGACATCGGCTATTACCCCCACGCCATGTACCACTATCGTGAGCGGCCTGAGGGTGTGGCACAATATATTCTCATCTACTGCATGAAAGGCAGTGGATGGTACGAAGTAGCGGGAAAGCGACACGTCATCCGCAGCAATCAGCTTGTCATCATCCCGCGGAGTATGCCGCACGTCTATGCGTCGAACAACCAAGATCCATGGACAATCTATTGGATGCATTTCACCGGTCAGATGGCACACTGCTTCGGCGAGGGACAGCTGGAACCTAAAGAGATTGCGCCGGGCACGAACTCCCGTATCAACCTGCGAAACGACATCTTTGAAGATATTTTCCTGACGATCAGCGACAACTACAGCCTCGAAAATCTGCGATATGCCTCTTCACTGCTCTACGCCTTCCTGGCCTCGCTCTGCTATCTGAAACAGTTCAGGCACTACAACCCTCAGCAAGAACGCATCGACACCACGGACATCGTCACCATGGCGGTAAGGTATATGAAGGAGAACATCGAGAAGCAGCTGACACTCCAACAACTGTGCGACTACATCGGATACTCGGTCTCGCAGTTCTCTCTTATCTTCCATAAAAGCATCGGACAGTCGCCGCTCAACTATTTCAACCGGCTCAAGGTGAACCGGGCCTGCCAGCTCTTGGAGACCACTGATCTCAAGATCAACCAGATATGCACGATGGTAGGCATCGACGACTGCTATTATTTCTCGCGACTGTTTACCAAGATCGTCGGTGTATCGCCAAAGAAATACCGGCAAACAGTCGCTCAGAAAAATCCAAGTATGTCAGGCGAGCAGGGCATATAGTCTGAGCAAGATAACCACAACTCAGAATTATTCCGACAAAAGTGCCTCCGCGGGAACTTGCAATCTAGAGAATGAAAAAGTCAGAAAACCGGCGTTTGGTCATCAGAAAGGCACTTTGTACCTGAGAAAAAGGCGAGATCATAGCATCATCTAAGCGTGTTGACCGGAGCATCACGCTTAGATGATGCATACAAACCACCGTAATGATGAGAAATTCTCTAGAGAATTTTGCAAGAAAACGGCACTTTGACGACCAACATCAACGTTTTTCATGCTCGCAAAATGCCAGTACACTCATAACATCCTAATAATTAGCTATTTATAAAAAAGCACCCAAAATTCGCAAAATTGAGAGCAAAGTACACCTTCGTGCAGAAAATCGCCTGTATTTTGCCCGTTTTTTGTCAGTTTTCTAAACAATGACATGGATCTACTACATCGCTTTTTAGGATTTGGTCAATTGGGAGTCAGTTTCCGGGAGGTCCGCTGCCCCCCAGCGGACAATAATGCAGAGTGCATTCAAATTGCTTCGTCCGCTGAGGGCAGCGGACCTCCCGACAACAAATCTCTCGGGAGAACCCTCGCCCCTACACATAAAAAATTTAGGTGTGCCTCCCCGTGTCGCTGTGTGAAAGATATTCGCCGAACTGGTACAAAAACCGCACGCACAAATCAACTTAAAGTATATGATGTGGCATTATTTTCAACCAATTCCTTGTAAGCTAAAGCTGTGCTTCCTTATTTCACCTTCGCCACCTCGATGTAGTCGATGTCGGGCATCCAGTTCTTTGTATTTGAGAGGCGGATCTCGTTGTAGCCTTTCTTGAGATGTACGTTGATGGGAGCAGATGTCCTCACCGTGGAAGCGTTGCCGGAGTTGACGGTGAGCGTCTTCACGAGTTTACCGTTGACTTCTACATCCATGCTGCGGTTCTCACCACAGAGATAAGCAATGGTGAGACGGTAGTCGCCGCCACGCTGACTGTAGACCTTGCGGAAGCGGAGGTCGTTCTTTGCGCTGCTGCCGATCCACGAAGCCTTGAAATGTCCGCTGAGTCCGTCGGCAGTCTGGTAGATACCTGTCTTGAGTGCCTGGTTGTTGTAGATCTCCTGATAGTCGCTGATGTAGGCTGTCTCTGCCTCGTAGCGGATTTGCTCCCGTCGCTTCTGACCTTGCAGCTTATAGATGCGACAGCCATGGGCTGGTACGTCGACGGTATAGGAAGCGCTGAAACGGCCAAGGTCTTTCTGCTCGAAAAGGTCGCGCATACTTACCCGTCCGCTTAAACAGAGATCACGGAAATTGGCGTTGACCTGATGCTCAGCATCCGACGGGTTGTAGACCACGAGCACGCGGTGGGTACCCTGCGCACGGTCTACATCACGCACGAGTACGTAACAGCCGTTGACAAACTTGACCACATAGGCTTGCTCGCCGACGGGATCCTGGTTGATGGCAATAAGATCACGGTTGGTCAAGAGCTTCAGCGTGTGGTCCTTGATGCGTGTCATGTCGCAGCCGATGAGCAACGGCGAGTTCATCGCACACCACATACCGAAGTGGGTCTTGTCCTCCTCTGCCGTCATGCTGCGTCCCACCTCAAGCATATCCATGTCGTTGTAGTGCCCACGATGGCTGTAAGCGGCCAGCGGAAGGTTCTCGCCGATGATACGCCGCACCGAACTCCAGGCATCAGCGATGTCGGTGGTCGTACGCCATGAAGTAGCCATGTTGCTCACCCACGTGCCGGGATAGTTCCATCGGCACACGTTGAACCGCACCTCACGTCCGGTATTCTTGATGGCCTTGCTGATGGCTGTATAGCGTTCCTGCTCGTTGAGCCCGAGCCGTTCACTGTTCTGACCGGCATCGCCACCGCAGTAGTCGACCTTGATGAAGTCGAAATGCAGGTCTTTGAAGAAGTAGTCACAGTCCTGCTGGTCGTGCTCATAGAGTCCCGTGCCGTCTTCCTGCTTCTCCCCGCCGTAGTATCCGGCGCAGGTGTTGTGTCCGGCATCGGAGTAGATGCCCGCCTTCAGACCGAGCCCGTGGATACAGTCCACGACGGGTTTCAGTCCGCCGGGGAAACGGTCTTGGTTGATGACGAGCTGCCCCGTCGTCTTGTCACGTCCGCCCTGAAAGCCGTCGTCGATATTGACGTAGGTATATCCCGCAGACTTCAAGCCTTTGTCGGCCATGGCCTTGGCCTGGCTTTCGATGAGTTGCGCATTGATTTTGGAAGCGAAGGTGTTCCACGAGCTCCATCCCATGGTGGGCCCGTCATGCAGAGTCTGTGCTATTGAAATAGCGGCAAAGGCTGCCATGGCGGAGAGTAACAGTATTTTCTTCATAAGTTCTACTTTTGTTGCATGGAGATGTGACTCCAAACAGTAATCAGTAATAGTAAATAGGTGTATATTTAAAGATTAGTGCCTATGTAGTTGTAAGTACGATGTTTAGCATCGTCATCGCAAAATTAAGCATTTATCTCCACATGACAAAGAAAACACGTGTTGATTTTTGCAATCAGACGTTTGTCTATGGTCGATGCAACAAAAGTCTGCCAAAAGGAGAGAAACTTCACTTTTCCCTGCTTCTACAGTGAGATTGTCACGGGAAAACAGTACCTTTGCATAAAAAGAAAAGAAGCATGATCAATACCAGTGCCTTCCAAGGCAAGAAAGCAGCCTACTACACGCTGGGCTGCAAGCTCAACTTCTCCGAAACTTCCACCTTTGGCAAGCTGCTCAGCGAGATGGGCGTCACGACCGCTCACGAGGGTGAGCACGCCGACATCTGCCTGATCAACACCTGCTCGGTGACGGAGGTGGCCGACCACAAATGCCGTCAGGCCATCCACCGTATGGTGCGTGAGAACCCCGGCGCCTTTGTTGTGGTCACGGGATGCTATGCCCAGCTGGAGCCCGAGACGGTGAGCGCCATCGACGGCGTGGACCTCGTACTCGGCTCCAACGAGAAAGCCGACCTCATACAATATCTCTCCGACGCATGGACACAACCGCGTGAAGGTCACCTCCACGCCCTCCACCACGAGAAGACCAAGGACATCAAGACTTTCCAACCGTCGTGCTCACGCGGTAACCGCACGCGTTACTTCCTGAAAGTACAGGACGGATGTGACTATTTCTGCACTTACTGCACTATCCCCTACGCCCGTGGCTTCTCTCGCAACCCCACCATCGCCTCGCTCGTGGAGCAGGCCGAACAGGCGGCACACGAAGGCGGCAAGGAGATCGTGCTCACCGGTGTGAACATCGGAGAGTTTGGCAAGACCACCGGCGAGACCTTCCTCGACCTGGTCAAAGCCCTCGACGGCGTGGAGGGCATCCAGCGCTATCGCATCAGCTCGCTGGAACCAGACCTCATCGACGACGAGCTCATCGAGTACTGTGCCCACTCGCGCGCCTTCATGCCGCATTTCCACATCCCCTTGCAGAGCGGCAATGACGAGGTGCTCAAACTCATGCACCGCCGCTACACGCGTGATGTCTTCGCCCATAAGATCCACCTCATCAAGGAACTTATGCCCGATGCGTTCATCGGTGTCGACGTGATGGTAGGCTGCCGTGGCGAGCGGCCGGAGTACTTCGAGGACTGCTACGACTTTCTCGACGGTCTGCCCGTGACCCAGCTCCACGTCTTCCCCTACTCCGAGCGACCGGGCACGTCGGCACTCGCCATCCCCTACGTGGTCAGCGACAAGGACAAGAAGGAGCGCTCAAGACGACTCCTGGAACTCTCCGACAAGAAGACGCACGACTTCTATGCCCACTATATCGGACAGACACGACACGTGCTCTTCGAGAAAGCACCCGCCGGACACGCCATGCACGGTTTCACCGACAACTACATCCGCGTCACCCTGCCTGCCGGTGAGGCTCGCGAGGAGTACGACAATGAGATTCTCAACGTGACACTCGGTGACTTCAGAAAGAATGGAAAAGAAGATACGCTGTTGGCAAAGCCCAACATAGAGAAATAAAAACAGGAAAAACGATGAAGACAGCTATCGTCATATTGAACTGGAACGGACGGAAGATGATGGAACGCTTCCTGCCCACCGTGCTGAAATACTCACGCGACGACGCTGAGGTATGGGTGGCTGACAATGCCTCCACCGACGGCTCAATGGAGATGCTCGCGCAGAAGTTCCCGGAAGTGAAGACACTTGTGCTCGACCGCAACTATGGCTTTGCCGACGGCTACAACCGTGCGCTGCGGCAGATAGAGGCCGACTACTATGTGCTGCTCAACTCCGACGTGGAGGTGACGCACCACTGGCTCACGCCCCTGCAAGAGTATATGGACACCCACGACGACGTGGCGGCCTGCCAGCCTAAGTTGCTCAGTGAAGCCGACAAAGACAGCTTTGAGTATGCCGGTGCCTCCGGCGGCTTCCTCGACCGCTTCGGCTATCCGCTGTGCCGCGGCCGGGTCTTCGACACCGTGGAGCGTGACAATGGACAGTATGACTATAAGATGGATGTGCTGTGGGCTACGGGAGCCTGTCTGATGATCCGTGCCAAAGACTATTGGGAGGCAGGAGCACTCGACGCCCGCTTCTTTGCCCACAACGAGGAGATAGACCTCTGCTGGCGACTGCGACTGTGTGGACGGCGCGTGGTATGCATTCCAGAAAGCGAAGTATACCATGTTGGCGGTGGCACACTGCCGCAGGGCAACCCGATGAAGACTTTCCTCAACTTCCGCAACAACCTGACGATGCTCTATAAAAACCTGTCCGACGAGGAGCTCCGCCCCGTGATGCACATGCGCTGGCTGCTCGACCACATCGCCGCACTGGAAACGCTGATCGTCAACCGCAACTGGCATGACTTCATCGCTATTCTGCGGGCGCGGCGTGCTTTCTATAAATGGCGACACGACTTCGACGCTGACCGCGATGCCATCAAGAAGAGCAGGAAACTCAAAACGGTACCTGAGCAGCTTCCTTTTAGTGTTATCTGGCAATACTATGTCAAAGGGAAGAAGACATTCAACGCCTTGACGAGCTCTCCTCATCAAACAGACGATTGAAGGCCTCGCGTAGGCGAACCTTGTCAGCGATGATGTCGCGTACCTGTTTGAGTTTTTCCTCATTGGGCGAGTTGGGAATCCAAAGACGGATATAGCCTCGGGCGCTGTACTTCTCCTCCATATGGCGGTCGAAACGCTGCCACTGCCACTCACGGTCCTTGTCGGGATCACGCTCCAAACCGAACTCCACGGCACGACGAAATACCACCTTTGGATCGAGGTCGCGGTCAGCCTCAGCGACGATCTTGCCGTAGATGCTCCGCGGTTCGTGTGAAGCTGAAGCGCGATGATCCTCTACTGCTTCCTTCATGATGGTGATCTGCCCGGGCGAGAACCATTTCCTCAGCCGGGCATCCGCTGCAAGAATCTTTCCGCCTGTGATATGGTGGATGGCACGCGGACCGCTCATGCCAAGGTCATGGTAAGCTGCCACAGTATACACCATATTAATATCCGCCCCCGTGCGGCGCGCCAGCTCCAGCGAATTGGCGATGACACGCTGCACATGACTCAGGTCATGGGAGCGGCCAAAGGCTGTGTAGCGAGGCAGAATGCTCGTTTCGATAAAAGACATCAAGTCGAGATTTACTTCCATAGGATATGATTCATTTATCTTTCTCTTTCTTCTGTAAAGATAGCAAGAAGATTTGAGATAACAAAATAAAACGGAAAATAAAAGCTAAACAGACTCGGAATGAATATGGATAACAAAGAAGAACTCTTTCCCGTCGTCGATGAAGACGGCCGCGTGCTCGGCAAAATCTCACGCGGAAAAGCCCACGACGGCAGTAAGGTGCTCCATCCGGTAGTGCACCTGCATGTGTTCAACAGCTGTGGCGGCCTCTACCTGCAGCAGCGTCCGCACTGGAAAGATATCCAGCCCGACAAATGGGACACGGCATGCGGCGGTCATGTCGACTACGGCGAGACGGTCGAACAGGCACTGTACCGCGAGGTGAGTGAGGAGCTTGGCATCACCGACTACACGCCATGCTTCATCAAGCACTATGTCTTTGAGAGTCAGCGTGAGAAGGAACTGGTATGGGTCTTCACCACAGTCTACGACGGCAAGGTATGTCCCAGCAAAGACGAACTCGCCGGTGGCCGTTTCTGGAGTCCTGCAGAGATCAAGGACAACATAGGTAAAGGTGTGTTCACGCCGAACTTCGAGAACGAGTATCAAAAGATTATATTGCCGGGAATATAATATAGCATATTCCTTTCAGGGACTCTTTACCCTATTTGACGGTAATTAACTCCCGTTCTGTCTACAGCGCTGCTGACGCCACGAAGCAACCTTTGAACCAATCCTCCACTCCTTGCGGTATCTCACGAAAGATGCCATAGAGGGCACTGCCACTACCGCTCATCTGAGCATAGAGCGCACCCATGTCGTAGAGGCTCTGCTTGATACGTACCAACTCGGGATGTGCCTTGAAGACCGGGCCTTCGAAATCGTTGGTCAGCTCATCGCGCCAGGCGGCAATCGGTTGACGTACGATGTCGCGGCACGACTTGCGGGGCATGTGACAGACGATCTGCGCATAGGCATCACGTGTAGACACTGCCACGTCGGGCTTCACCACTACAATCGAATAGCCGTGGAGATTGCCCTTGGGACCATCAGCCGGCTCAAGGATCTCACCACGCCCGGTGGCATACGACGGTTCGGCGGTGATGAAGAACGCACAGTCGGAACCCAACTTAGCCGCATAGCGCTCCATCTCGGCAATGCCGATGTTCAGCCGGAAACGCTCGTCGAGCAGGCGAATCATGAAGGCACCATCAGAACTGCCGCCTCCCAGTCCCGCCTGCGAGGGGATGCGCTTGAAGAGATGTGCATGGATCGGCGGCAACTCAAAATCAGCAGCAAGGAGGTCGTAGGCCTTCACCACAAGGTTGCTGCGCTCATCACAGTCTACGGCATTGCCTGTGACCTTCAGATCACAAGGATGATCTGAGGGGAAAGCCGGATCCATGTGTTTGATCTCCAAGGCATCGGTGAGCGGGATGGGATAAAACACCGTCTGTATGTCGTGACAGCCATCTGGGCGCTCAGCGACAATATTCAATCCAAGATTGATCTTGGCACAAGGAAAGGTCAGCATAGTATGATGTGTTTAAAGTTATCTTTGGTAAAGGGCACAACCGATTAATTGTTTTGGAACTGCTTGATGCGCTGCTCTTCCGAGAGCTTACAGATCAGCAAGGTGTCGTCGTGCTCAGCTACGATATATCCGTCGAGGCCTTGCAGGATCACCTTCTTCTCCTGGGTAGTGTGTACAATGCAATTGCGGCACTCAAAGGTGTGGATGTTCTTGCCAATGAGTCCGTTGCCGTACATATCGCGCTGGCTTTGCAGCAGCAGTGAACCCCATGTGCCGAGGTCGCTCCAACCGAAGTCTGCCGGGAAGACAAAGATCTCCTCGGCATTCTCCATCACGGCATAGTCAATGGAGATATTGTCGCAGTCGGGATACACCTTATTAATCGTCTCTTGCTCTTGTGGCGTGCCCATGACATTCTGCATGCGCTCAAAGATATTGTTGATACGCGGTGCATACACACGCAGGGCATTGACGATGGTCTCCACGCTCCAGACAAAGATACCGGCATTCCAGAAAAAGTTATGCTCACTGATATAGTGCTTAGCAGTCTCCAGATCAGGCTTCTCCTTGAACTGGTCCACACGGTAGATCTCGCGGTTGCGCGGCGAGTTGGAGGTGAGGTCTGCCTGAATATAGCCGTAGCCCGTCTCCGGACGTGTCGGCTTCATGCCCAAGGTGAGTACAGCGTCGGTCTCACCAGCGAACTTCAAACAGGAGGTGATGACACGACGGAACTCGTCGACGTTGGTGACAATATGGTCTGATGGCGAGACGACGACATTGGCCTTCGGGTCTGTCATCTTGATGCGCCAGCTGACGTAGGCGATGCAGGGCGCCGTGTTTCTGCGGCACGGTTCTTGCAGGATATGATCAACGGGCACATCGGGCAGCTGCTCGTGAACCAAGTCGGCGTAACGTTCGTTGGTGACGACCCATACGTTCTCCATCGGGCATACCCCCCGGAAGCGGTCTAATGTCATCTGTATCAGCGTGTGACCCACTCCTAACACATCGATGAACTGCTTGGGTCGCTCCTCAGTACTCATCGGCCAGAAACGGCTGCCGATGCCGCCTGCCATGATGACAAGATGATTATTTTGTTGAGCCATATATTGAAATGGTTTGTCTATGCGTTATATATATAATAAGGTATCACTAAAAGAAAAAGATTGATCCATGACACAACACATCATTGTACTGTGCGTCGTCGCCTTGTGCGTCGCCTATGTCACTTACCGCATCGTCTATGCCTTCCGCCATGCCCACGGCCGCTGCTACGGCTGTCAGCTGAAGGATGTCTGCAACAAATACGGAAATGGCAAACGAACTATTTCACCACGGCAAAGTAGACCAGGTCATGGTCGGTCAGGTTCTCCATGTAGTGACTATGTCCCTCGGGGCAATAGTGGCACTGACCGGCACGGCACTCTTCCACCTGATCATCGTAGTGGAAAGTAGCAATACCGCTGATGACGAAGACAATCTCACAGTTGCCTTCATGGACATGCGATCCCGAGGATGCGCCCGGGCGAAGCGTGGAATACATGATCTTTGCCTTACCATCGTCGTAGTTGCGTGTGTCGAGTCTTCCTTTTCCACCTTTGAAGCCATCGATATGTACTTCGGGTATCTTGTCGAAATCGATAATCATAATGCTTTTCTGTTTTTAAATCTATATCTAGTCACAAAGTTAACAAAAAAAGCATAACTATGAAACTTTTCCTTCAGAAAAAGACTTTTTTGTGCAAAAAAACGTTGTGTAACAGCCCCGCTGCTTTTGTTATTCATTATCTTCAACCTAAATATTACCTTAATTTGCCAATTTTGCGTTGAAAATAAAAAATTGTAGTGACTTTGCAACAGTATTATGGAAAATTTTGTTTAATTTTGCAGTGAATTCGTTAAGCAGGGGCTTTAGCCCTCAGGTATTAATTATTCATTATTAAAGGTATGCAAAGAAGATTGCATTTTATGCTCGTCATGCTTCTGTTGATGATTTCATCAACCATGATGGCACAGATCACCACTTCTGGCCTCAACGGTAAAGTGGTGGCAGGTGGTGAAAACGTCATCGGCGCAACAATCATCGCCATTCACGAGCCTTCCGGTACTCGTTACAATGCAGTTACTAACGAAAGCGGACGCTTTACCATCCAGGGTATGCGTGTCGGCGGTCCTTACAAGGTTACCGTCAACTACATCGGCTACAAGGATGAGGTCATTGACAACATCCAACTTTCGCTGGGACAGCCTCGTACGCTGAACATCGACATGAAGGAGGATGCTCAGCAAATTGGTGAGGTCACCGTACTTGGCAAGAGTGGACGCAACAGTGGTGGTGCTGCCGCTAACTTCAATCAGCAGCGCATTGAGAACACGCCGACCATCAGCCGTAACCTCTACGATGTGGCTAAGCTGTCTCCACTGGTCTCCAATTCGCGTTTAGGCGGTGTGTCTATCTCTGGTATCAACAATCGCTACAACTCTTTCCAAATCGACGGTACGGTGAGCAACGATGTCTTCGGACTCGCCGGCAGCGGTACCAATGGCGGTCAGACCAATGCCAATCCTATCTCCATGGACGCTATCCAGGAGTTGCAGGTGAGCGTTGCTCCGTTTGATGTCCGTCAGAGCGGTTTCACTGGCGGTGCCATTAACGCCATTACCAAGAGCGGTACCAACCAGTTCCACGGCAGTGCTTACATGTACTACACCAATCAGGACATGTACTGCAAGTACAACCGTCTGCAGAATTATGCTGAGGACAAGCTTTCGCAGCGCTCCACCAAAACCTATGGTGCGACCTTCGGTGGTCCGATCATCAAAGACAAGCTCTTCTTCTTTGCCAGTGCAGAATATAAGAAGACAGAGGCTCCCGCCACGATCTATCCCGGATATATCAACAAGTATGTCACTGAGGCCACACTGAAGCAGATTGCTGACAAGTTCAACGATTTGACAGGGTTTCAGGAATCTTATGGAAAAGGTGAGCAGGACACAAAGTCCTTCGGCTTGCTGGCTCGTTTGGACTGGAACATTGACGTGAACAACCATTTGGCTTTCCGCTACCAGCACAACGACTCCTACGACGACAAAGACGGACTGAGCAACAACACCTATACTTTCAACAACTCCAGCTACCGCATGAACAACAAGACGAATTCTTTCGTCGCTGAGTTGAACTCTCACATCAGCCCTGTTCTCTACAACGAGGCTCGAGTTTCTGCAAGCTTCATCCGTGACAGCCGCGATGTGGCCTACCAGGGTCCATGTGTTCAGATCGGCAGCGTTGCCGGTGGTGACGGTACCTCTATGAATACTGTCAATATCGGTACTGAATTCAGCAGTGCTGCCAACTACCTTAATCAGGACATATGGACAGCAGAGGACAACCTCTCTTGGTACAAAGGCGACCACACTATCACCTTCGGTACACATAATGAGTTCTATAAGATGAAGAACCTCTTCATCCAAGGAGCAAACGGTGCTTGGTACTATAGCGACCTCGATAACTTCCTTGCTGATACTCCTTACAAGTTCACTTATAAGTATACCGACCCTGAACTGACGGGTGGCGACACCAAGTGGGCACCGAATATGAAATTCGGGCTATTTGGCCTGTATGTACAAGATAAGTGGGATATCACCCCACTGCTCAATGTCACCTATGGTGTACGCTTTGACATCAACGCTACATTGAACTCTCCTACAACCAATGACACTTTCAACACCTTCGCTTCCGAGCATAACCTCGGTGTTGAAGTGGGCAAGATGCCAAGTGCCAAGCTCCTCGTATCTCCCCGTGCAGGTTTCAACTGGTACACGGATGCCAGCCATCGTACATTGCTCCGTGGCGGTGTAGGTATCTTCTCCGGCCGTGCTCCATACGTTTGGCTCTCCAACGCCTTCGTCAATAATGGCATTGAGGCCAAGGGTACCACTATCAATACAAAGGACAATACGGCTCCTTCTCTTAGTCAGTATGCCAAGGATCCCATGGCAGCAGCCAAGACCTCATCTGCCGGCCTGTCTCCAGACATCGTGACGGTGGCTAAGAATTTCCGCTTCCCACAGGTATTCCGTGCCAACCTCGCTCTGGAGCAGATGCTCCCCGGCGACGTGAAAATGACTCTCGAGGGCTTGTACTCCAAGAATCTCAACAACGTGTTCTTTGAGAACCTTTCCTATGAGGACAAGGGCGACAAGGTCTATGCTGTTCCCGGTGTAGAGGCTTCTGCCGTCACTTCTTACAGCAAGATTGAGAAAAACCTGCCTTACTACAGCATCATCAATCTGAAGAATACCAATAAGGGCTATTCTTATAATGTGTCTGTGAAAGCAGAGAAATCCTTCGACTTCGGTCTTGATGTCATGGCAAGCTACATCTTCGGCCACTCTTACAGTGTCAATGATGGTACTTCTTCTGTTGCTTACTCTAACTGGAAGTACAACTACAGCCGCAACACCAACGACAAGAACGAGATGAGCTGGTCAAAGTTCGACATTCCTCATCAAGTTCGCATCCAGGTGTCTTACAACTCTCCTAAGTACTGGAACGGTTGGATGAACACTGAGGTAGCCATTAACTACAACGGTTTCAGTGGCGGCCGCTACTCGCTGACGATGAACGAGAAGGCCGACTATAACAACGATGGTTTCCGCGGTAACAACCTGCTTTATATTCCAACGAAGGATGAGTTGGCAAAGATGAACTTCGCAAGCACAAAGAACATGACTGCTGAGCAGAGCCGTCAGGCATTCGAAGAGTGGATTGAGAATGATGACTATGCCAAGGACCACCGTGGACAGTATGCTAAGCGTAACTCAAACCTTACTCCGTGGGAGAACGAGGTTAACCTGCACTTTGCTCAGAATATCTACAATATCAAGGGTGTTGGTAAGTTCCAAATCACCTTCGACGTGATGAACTTCGCCAACATGCTCAACAAGCACTGGGGTGCTCACTACAGCAATGCTTACAACCTCAGCCCGCTGACGCTGACAAAGATTGAGAACGGTGTCGGTGTCTACCAGTTCAACACCAATAGCAAGCCCGTGGCAAGCGATACTGGCAGCCGTTGGCACGCACAGGTGGGCTTCCGCCTCGAGTTCTAATGATGTAGACATATAGTCTTTCATATATATAATAGGAGTATGGGGTCCCCCATACTCCTTTTTTATTTGTCCTATTCGAATGTTTTTACTATCTTTGCAAGCATAATCGTAACTCAGATGAAATGGACGTGATAAGCATCATTATCGGATTGTTGATCGGTATCGTTATCGGATATCTCGTGGCGCACAGTAAGAATGCGGCAGCGGAGACACGCGTGACCATGCTGACACAACAAATCGCTAAATTGGAAGAGGACTCGAACAAGCAGAAAGAAGAACTGCAAGCCAACTACCAGCAGCAGTTGCAAGATCAGCGACAGCAACAGGCCGAGCAACAGCAGACTTTGCGACAGCAACAGGCTGAGCAGCTGCAGGCTCTGAAACAGCAACAGGCTGAGCAACTGCAAACACTGCGGCAACAACAAGCTGAGCAACTTCAATCGCTGAGACAACAGCAGGCTGAGCAACTGCAAACCATGCGACAGCAACAGACCGACCAGCTACAACAACAGTCCTCTCTCCTTAAAGAGCAGATCAACACGGCGTCGGAAGAGATCCTCAAGCGGCGGGCCGCCGACCTCAACAATGTCAATCAGCAACAGATGTCGGCTCTGCTCAGTCCCCTCCATGAAAACCTGAAGCAGATGAAGGAAGCCGTGGAGAAGAGCGACCATGACCAGACGGTGCTGATGTCGCGCCTCGATGCCAGCATTCAGGAAAACTTGAAGCAGGCACACGAGGTCGGACAACGTGCAGATAAGTTGGCGGAGGCACTCACCGGCGAGAATAAGACGCAAGGCAACTTCGGCGAGCTGCGCCTGCGCACACTCTTGGAACAGATGGGACTCGAAGAGGGCGTGCAGTTCGAAGAGCAGGTAACGCTCAAAGACGAGCAGGGACGTACGGTTCACGAAGAGGACGGACACAAGATGATCCCCGATGTCATCCTCCACTTCCCTGACAACCGCGACGTAATCATCGACGCAAAGATGTCGCTGAAGGCTTTCGAGGACTACCACAATGCTACGACAGACACAGAGTGCGACGAGGCTCTGCAGCGCCATCTCACCTCGGTGCGAAGCCATGTCAAGGAGCTCGCACGGAAGAAATACGCCAAATATGCCGCCAACGGCAAGGTACAGCTTGACTTCGTGGTGATGTATGTCTACAGTGAGAGTGCCCTGCAACTGGCGCTCACCCACGACCCGGCTCTGTGGAAAGACGCCTATGATCAGGGCGTGATCATCTCCGGATCGCAAAACCTCTATATGATGCTGCGTGTGCTGGAGATGACGTGGCGCCAGGTGCGACAAGCCGAGAACCAGGATGCCATGCTCAAGGCCGCTGATGAGATCATCAACCGTGTGCAACTCTTCTATGAGCGTTTCCAGACGGCCGACCAGATGCTTGACCGCACGCGCAAGGCCTTTGACGACGTGAAGACGACGACAGCACCTACCGGCATGGGCATTGCCACAGCTGCCAATAAACTCCTGAAATACGGCGCGCAGGAAAATCCCAAGCGCAAAGTACGCTTGCCAAAAGATAATACGGAAAGCCTTGAAGACAAGGTATCTTGACCCACTGATACGAAACTGAAAAACACATGACTTACGTAGTTCTACCCGAGCAGCAGACGCTGCCCCCTATCACCTACGACTTTGCCGTCGAGGCGTATGTGGCCCGTCACTTCCGCAACGACGACTATTTCTTCATCTGGCAGACCAAGCCTACTGTCATCCTCGGACGAAACCAACTGCTGCAAAACGAGGTGAACATGGACTACTGCCGCGAGCACGGTGTGTTCATCTCGCGCCGCAAGAGCGGGGGCGGCTGTGTCTACTCCGATGAGGGAAATATCATGTTCTCCTTCATCAGCCGTGAGCCGAACGTACAAAATATGTTTGCCAACTGCATGCACCTTGCCGCCGACGCACTGCATCGCATCGGCATTCCCGTGACGATCTCGGGACGCAACGATATCCTGCTCGACGGCAAGAAGGTCTCCGGTGCCGCCTTCTACCGTACCGGTGACCGCAGCATTATGCACAACACGCTGCTCGTCAATTCTGACCTCAGCATGTTGGAGCATGTCATCACACCTGACAAAGCAAAACTGCAGAGCAAAGGTGTACAGAGTGTGCGCCAGCATGTGGCAAACATCAGTGACTACACCTCCATGACACTGCCGGAGCTCAAAGCCTCCTTCCGCCATGCCATGTGCGGTGACAAGGCCATCACGATCACGGAGGAGATGATGCCGGAGATCAGAGAACTGCAAAAGGCCTTTGCCGCCGACGACTTCATCTATGGCAAACAACCGCTCTTCAAACTCACAAAAAAGCATCGACTCCCCAGCGTAGGGACGATAGAAGCCTGCCTGGAAATCAAAGACAACCATATCCACGACATCGACCTCTTCGGCGACTACTTCCTCACCGGCGACCTCGACGAGGAGCTCTTGCCGCGTCTGCGCGATGTGGCCTTCACGCGTGAGGCTGTGGAGCAGGCATTGCAGGGGCTCGACTTGGACAACATCATCCGCGGACTGACCACCGACGGCCTGCTGCGTGTGCTCTTCGGCCGTAAGCCTCACGTGATGAAACCCGAATGGCTGAAGATAGACCTCAGTTCTGACAAGCAAAGCGAGAACACCTCCGAGATCATCCATGGCAACCGCCTTCACACGATATGCGAGAGTGGTCTATGTCCCAACCGTGCCGAGTGCTGGCGACTGGGTACTGCCACGCTGATGATTGGCGGCGACATCTGTACCCGCCATTGCCGTTTCTGCAACACGCAGAGCGGACGCCCTCTCCCACTCGATCCCGACGAGCCGCAACGTGTGGCGGAATCAGTGAAAGAGATGAATCTGAGATATGTCGTCCTCACCTCGGTAGACCGCGACGACCTGCCCGACATGGGCGCAGAGCACTGGCGCTGGACCGTAGAAGCTGTGCGGCAGAAAAGCCAGACAAAGATAGAGGTACTCTTACCCGACTTCCAAGGGCGCGATGATCTGATAGACATCGTGTTGCAGAGTCATCCTGACGTGGTGGCACATAATATCGAGACGGTGCGACGCCTGACACCGTCGGTGCGCAGCGTAGCCACCTACGATGTCAGCCTGCATGTGCTCAAGCATATCCATGACAGCGGGTTCGTCACAAAGAGCGGCCTCATGCTCGGGCTGGGAGAAACGGAGGAGGAAGTGCTCCAGACCCTGCGCGACCTGCGCGACTGCGGTGTGGAGCGCGTGACGATCGGACAGTATCTCCAGCCCACGGCCCGGCACCTTCCCGTCGAGGCCTACATCACCCCCGACAAATTCCGTTGGTATCACGACCAAGCCCTGCGGATGGGATTCCGCTCCGCTGTCTGCGGTCCACTCGTCCGCTCTTCCTATAAGGCCAGCATCGGGTAAGACACAAAAAAGGCCCCAAGCCATCAACGGCTTGGAACCCTCTCTCTTGTATATTAACTTCAAATGGAAAAAGTAAACTATTCCTCAGCATCAGCCTCTGCCTCATGAGCGGCGATGAGCTTCTGTTGGATGTCGTTCGGCACGAGCTCGTAGCTGGCGAACTTCGTGGTAAAGCTGGCGCGGCCACCGGTCAGTGAGCTGAGTGCCACACTATAGTTGGACAATTCCTTCAAAGGTATCTTGGCACTGAGTTTCTGGTAGCCTGCCTCAGCGTCCATACCCATGATGATGGCACGACGGCCTTGCAGGTCGCTCATCACATCACCCATGTAGTCGATCGGCACATAAACCTCCAAGTCATAGATCGGCTCAAGAATCTTCGGGCCGGCCTCCTTGAAGGCCATCGAGAAAGCATGACGCGCCGCCAACGTGAAGCTGAGCTCGTTGGAGTCCACCGGGTGCATCTTACCATCGTAGACGACCACACGCACGTCGCGCGCATAGCTGCCTGTCAACGGACCATGCTCCATGCAGTCCATCACACCTTTGAGGATGGCGGGCATGAAACGCTGGTCAATGGCACCACCGACGACGGAGTTGATGAATACCAGCTTTCCACCCCAGGGCAAGTCGCGCTCTTCCTTCTGCTTGATGTTCATCTTGAACTCCTGGCCTCCGAAGTTATAGCTTACCGGATCAGGCATTCCCTCAGCATAAGGCTCGACGATGAGATGCACCTCACCGAACTGTCCGGCACCACCGCTCTGTTTTTTATGACGATACTCAGCCTTTGCCTTCTTGGTGATCGTCTCACGATATGGGATCTTCGGCTCTTCAAAGGTCACAGGAATCTTCTCATTGTTCTCCAAGCGCCATTTCAGCGTGCGCAGGTGGAACTCACCCTGACCGTGAACAATGGTCTGCCGCAGTTCCTTGCTCTGCTCCACCACCCATGTCGGGTCTTCCTGGCGCATCTTCAGCAAGGCTGCCATCATCTTCTCCGTATCTTGCGGGGTGTTGGCCTTGACAGCACGGCTGTATTTCGGATTAGGATATTTGATGAAGTCGAAGCGCTCCTCCGTACCCTTACCGTCAAGCGTGTTGCCGGTCTTCACGTCTTTCAGCTTCACAGTACAACCGATATCACCGGCGTTGAGCTGATCCACGGGGATGCGGTTGGCACCGGCACAGACATAGATCTGTCCCATGCGCTCCTTCGAGCCACGGTCGGCATTGAAAAGGTCATCGCCAGGCTTAACGCTGCCACTCATGACCTTGAAGTAGGAAACCTCGCCGATGTGCGGCTCCATACCACTCTTGAAAAAGTAGAGACTCTCCGGACCGTTGCTGTCGGGTGTCACCTCTTCACCGCGCGTGTTGCGCACCTTCGGCATCTCGCTGACGAACGGCACCACATTGCCTAAGAACTCCATGAGTCGCTGTACACCCATATCCTTATGCGCATCGACGCAGAACACGGGGAAGATGCTGCGCGTGACGAGTCCCTTGCGGATACCCTCACGCATCTCGTCCTCGGTCAGCGTCTCAGTGTCGAAAAACTTCTCCATAAGCTGGTCGTCGTTCTCGGCAGCGGCCTCGACAAGTGCTTTGTGCAATTCCATGGCCTTATCCATTTCCTCAGCAGGAATCTCCTCACGCTTGGGCTCTCCACCATCGGGACCCCAAGAGAGTTTTTTCATGATGAGTACGTCGATCAGGCTGTGGAAGTTAGGTCCTGTCTCCAAAGGATATTGTATCTCTACGCACTTGCCGCCATAGATCTCCTTCATCTGCTCGATGATGTTGTCATAGTCGCATTTCTCGGAGTCGAGCTGGTTGATCAGGAAGATGACAGGCTTCTTCAGCTTTTCGGTATAACGGAAATTGTTCTGGGTACCCACCTCGGGGCCGAACTGTCCGTTGATGAGGATCACGGCCTGGTCGGTGACATTGAGCGAAGTGATGGCTCCGCCGATGAAGTCGTCACTACCCGGGCAGTCGATGATATTGAGTTTCTTGTTGTTCCACTCCACATGGAACACGGTGGGGAAGACGGAGTAACCATATTCAAGCTCTACAGGGAAGTAATCGCTCACAGTGTTCTTCCCTTCCACTGTACCACGCCGCTTGATGACGCCGGCTTCATAAAGCATACTCTCGGCAAGGGTGGTCTTGCCGCTTCCCGCACTGCCCAGCAGGGCAATGTTCTTGATTTCGTCTGTCTGATATACTCTCATATCAAAAGGGTTTAAAGTTGTTAGATATATGTCTCGGTCAAGGTAAACGGAGCACGCCCCGCTTATTTGCGGTTAAAGATAGGGAAAAAAACAATAGGTTGCAAATCAAACTACTATTTAAGTACTGTTTTTTAAAACTTATTAGTAATTTTGCAGTCGTTAATAACCAATAGAGTATCATGGCGGGACTATATGTTCACATTCCTTTCTGTGCCTCGCGGTGCATCTACTGCGGCTTCTACTCCACGACACTGCTGGAGTTGCGGTCGCGCTATGTCGATGCATTGTGCCGTGAGATCAGCCTGCAAAAGGCCCATCTGCCCATAGAGACGATCTATCTCGGTGGCGGCACGCCCAGCCAGCTAAGCCACGACAACCTGCTCCGGCTGTTCACCTATATATATAAGGTGTACCCCGTTGCCGGCGACGCGGAGGTGACCATGGAGTGCAATCCCGACGACATCCGCCCTTCGATGTTCCGCGACCTGCCCGTCAATCGGGTGAGCATGGGCGCTCAGACTTTCGACGAGACTCGCCTGCGTCTGCTTCACCGCCGCCATACGACTGAGGAGGTGGATCATGCCTTCAGCATTCTGCGCACTGACGGCATCTGCAACATCAGCCTCGACCTGATGTTCGGCTTCCCGAATGAGACGATGGACGACTGGCAACACGACATCGACCACGCTCTAAGCCTACAGCCAGAGCATATCTCTGCCTACGGACTGATGTACGAGGAGGGAACGCCACTCTACCGGATGCTGGAGCAGGGCAAGGTCCGCGAGATCGACGAGGAACTGAGCATCAGCATGTATGACACGCTCATTGACCGTCTCACGGCGGCAGGCTACGAGCACTACGAGATCAGTAACTTTGCCAAACTGACAGACGACGACAAAGCCCGGCACCGACTCTCGTCCTATCGCAGCCGCCACAACAGCAGCTACTGGCACGACATCCCGTACATCGGACTCGGCGCGGCGGCCCACAGCTACGACGGTCATTCCCGCCACTGGGCCGTCGCCGATCTCAAGCAGTACATTACGAGCATCGAGTCCGGCCGTTTGCCCTACACCGAGGAGTCCATCGACGAGAGCACACACTACGACGATCTCATCACCACGGCTCTGCGCACGCGGGAGGGTCTCGACCTCGACAAGCTCTCGCCTCCCTACCGCTCCTATCTCCTCGCCCAAGCCCAGCCTTATCTCGACAAGCAGATGCTGGCCATCACCGGCCATCACATCCATCTCACCCGCCAGGGCATCCTGCTGAGCAACACGGTCATGAGCGACCTGATGCACGTGTAGGGGGAGCCTCACCCCCTGCCCCCTCTCCATTCATCACTCATCATTCATCATTCAATAATGAAACTAAAAGGCTTTGCGGCAGCTCTGTTAGCCGCCATCTTCTACGGTACCAACCCCTTGGGTACCCTGCAACTCTATGCTGACGGGATGAACCCCTCGTCGGTACTCGTCTACCGTTATGCTTTCGCCACCCTGATGTTTCTCATCTGGATGGCCGCCAAACGTGAGGCACTGACCATCAAGTGGGGCACAGCCATCCATTTGGCCATCCTCGGCACGCTGATGTCGATGTCCTCCGCCACGCTATACCTGAGCTTCCGCTATATGGATGCCGGTGTGGCGAGCACGATTCTCTTCAGCTATCCGATCATGGTGGCCGTGCTGATGGTCGTCTTCTACCACGAGCACATGACATGGAGCACCACGCTGTGCATCCTTATGGCCGTCAGCGGCATCGCCCTACTCTACCACGGCAAGGGCGGCGTGACGCTCAGTACGGTCGGCGTGTCACTCGTCATCCTCTCCTCACTGCTCTACGCCTTCTACATCATCGGCGTCAACCAAACCCATACGAAGCTCTCACCCGTGAAATTCACCTTCTGGATCGTCTTTTTCAGCTTCATCGCCCTGCTCGTCTACACTTTATTTATAGGTGAGCCCCTCGAACCGCTGCGTACACCGCTGGAATGGGCGTCGGCCCTTCAGCTCGCCCTGCTCCCTACCGTGTTGAGTCTCTACTTCATCAACATTGCCATCGAGCACATCGGCAGCACGCCGACCGCCGTCATGGGAGCCGTGGAGCCCGTCACCGCCGTGTGCATCGGCGTGTTCATCTTTGGAGAGAGCTTCACGTTGCGCCTGGTCATCGGCATCGTCCTCATCCTCTCCGCCGTCATCCTCTTGGTGCTCTCAAAAGGGAAGGGAACTGCAAAATAGGAAAAAGAGACAAGCATATATTGCATTTATGTTACAAACAGAACAAATATTGTCAATATAGTAGAGACTCTACTGACAACATTTGACCTGCGTCAAGAGATTGACTGACAACATTTGACCCACGTCAAAATGCGCCCTCAAAAAGCGATTTTCCACGCTTTTTCGTTGCGAGTATGGAGAAATGGTCGTAACTTTGCAGTGTCATAAGATGAAAACAAGATAAAGGTTTAAGATAAACAGGTATCAAGATACAGGATAACATAGGTATCAGTCAGGTATTAAGATACAGGATAACAGCAAAAGAATGGGAACCGTGAGGCTCCCGACACGAGAGTTAGTTAACAGATTGTGTAACCTTTTAAGTAAGAAAGGAAAAAAAGATGAAAAAGTTTATGGATAACATTAAGATGACTTTGAAGAAAGTTTGGGAGAATTACTTGGAGTGCATGAACGCTTACGGAGATGCCCTGATGAAGGGCGGATCCTACGGCTGCGCCTAATTAAGGATCTCCACAGTAAAAAGAGAAAGCCTCTCTGGCTTCACACCACAAAGCTGATGCGAAGCTATGAGTGATCATAAGATACCCCAAGGGTTCACGCAAGTGAATCCTTGGGGTATTTTCGTTTCCAAGCGTCCTTGTGTATTTTCGTTTCCTGTAGTTCCGTTCGGCGAGTTATAACCCGCCGCTATATCTTTCCCCTCCCCTTAGGGAGAGGGCGCCACAGCCTCCCCTTAGGGAGGGTTAGGGAGGGGCTCCTACCCCTTAGCTTTCCTATACATCTCCCGCAGCTCTCCCCTCGCCACGCCGATCTCGACCAGCCGGTCGAGATCCTTTCTGGCTTCCTCATATCGGCGCAGAGCGATGAGCAAATCGGCGCGTGCCAGCAGCCAGTCACGGTTGTCGGGCTCCCGGCGCAGAGCCTCGCCATAGTCATAGACCGCCAGCTCCTTCATGTCGCGCTCCTTCTCGATGCCGGCCCGTGCCGCCCAAGCTGTGGCAGAGTCGGGATAAGAAGAGACGAGCAGATTCACGCCATCCATCGCCTCGGTATAGTGATGGTCCTTCTGATTGAGCAGAGCCAGTCCCAGCCGGGCGTCGAAGTTCCCGGGCACCACGCGCAACACATTCTCGTAGTCGAGACGCGCGAAGTTGTACCGCCGCAGCTGTGTGTTGGCATAGGCGCGATAGTATCTTGCAGCCAAGTTGTCGGGATGATGGCTGATCACCCAGTCGTATTCGTCCTTGGCATATTGCCACTCGCCCAACTGCATATTCCACGCAGCCTTGCGAAGCCGAAGCTCCACCGAGTCAGGATGATACGACAACTCCTCCATCGCCTGCTTCAGGCTGTCACGCAAAGCCTTGCGATCTTCCTGCGCCTGTGCCGACAGACCCAACAGAAGTCCCAGCGCCAAAGCCGCGAATGTTCTTTTCTTCATGATATGAAATTGTTTTCGGCAAAGTTAGGGCTTTTTTGGTTTTTTGCCTTCAATTCGAAGGCTAATAATGAATAAAAAAGAGAAAAAACAAGTAACTTTGCAATTAAAATACCAAAAGTCCCATCAGGG
Source organism: uncultured Prevotella sp. (assembly GCA_900540375.1). Lineage (GTDB taxonomy): Bacteria > Bacteroidota > Bacteroidia > Bacteroidales > Bacteroidaceae > Prevotella. The sequence goes on along the minus strand of UQFS01000017.1, from coordinate 31,093 downwards.
ATCCTCATACGTTAAACGTTTTACAGTAAAAAGATGAAATCGGATATCGAAATTGCACAGTCGACAGTTCTCCGTCCCATCAGCGACATCATTCAGCAGCTGGGCATCGATCCGGAGAAGACTGAAGGCTATGGTAAATACATCGCCAAGGTGGACATCAACGCCATCCAGGAAGAAGCCGTGCGCAAGCACCACCTCATCCTCGTAACTGCCATCAGTCCTACCAAGGCCGGCATCGGCAAGACAACCGTCAGCGTGGGTCTGGCACTCGGCATGAACGCCATCGGCAGGAATGCTGTCGTGGCACTGCGTGAGCCTTCACTCGGTCCCTGCTTCGGGCAGAAAGGTGGTGCCGCAGGTGGCGGTTACGCTCAGGTGCTGCCGATGGACAAGATCAACCTTCACTTCACAGGCGATTTCCATGCGATCACCTCGGCCAACAACATGATCGCCGCACTGCTCGACAATTACATCTATCAGCATGCTGCTGACGGTTTCGCACTGAAAGAGGTGCTGTGGAAGCGTGTCCTCGATGTCAACGACCGTGCACTCCGACATATCGTCACCGGACTGGGGCCCCGCACCAACGGCATGATTGCTGAGACGGGCTTCGACATCACACCGGCCTCCGAGATCATGGCGATCATGTGCTTCGCCACAAGCGTGGAGGATCTCCGCCGCCGCATCGGCAACATCCTGCTCGGCATACAATATGACGGCACTCCATTCTATGTCAAGGACATGGGTGTGGAAGGTGGCATCACCGTACTGCTCAAGGATGCACTCAACCCCAACCTCGTGCAGACGACAGAAGGCACACCGGCCATGGTGCACTGCGGACCTTTCGCCAACATTGCCCACGGCTGCAACTCTGTGGTAGCCACACGTTGTGCACTGACCTACGGCGACTACGCCATCACGGAGGCTGGCTTCGGTGCTGACTTAGGTGCAGAGAAGTTCTACGACATCAAATGCCGCAAGGCAGGACTGCAACCGGATCTCACCGTACTCGTGGTGACGCTCAAGGCGCTGAAGATGCACGGTGGTGCCAGCTACGACAAGATCAACGAGAGCAACATCGACGCTGTGAAGAAGGGCATGTGGAACCTCGACAAGCACGTAGAGAACCTGCGCCGCTTCGGTCAGACTGTTGTCGTAGCCTTCAACCGCTATGCCGACGACTCCTATGAGGAGATGGAGGCCGTGCGCCGCCACTGCGAAGAGGACCTGCACGTGATGTTTGCGGTCAACGACGCTTACGCTGAGGGTGAAAAAGGTGCAGCAGCACTAGCCCGCATGGTTGTCGGCGCTGTAGAGAAAGAGCCTTCCAAAACTTTGCAGTTGCTCTATAAAGACGAGGACAGCGTGGAAAACAAAATAGCAGCCGTAGCCAAGAAGATCTACGGTGCCGGTAAGATCGTCTACAGCAAAAAGGCCAAACAGCAGCTGCAACTGATCGGCCAGTTGGGCATCGGTCGCTATCCGGTCTGCATTGCCAAGACGCAATACAGCTTCTCTACCGACGCAAAAGCCTACGGCCCCACCGACGGCTTCACGATGGAAATAGACGACATCGTCATCAACAATGGTGCTGAGATGCTCGTGCCTGTAGCCGGTAGCATGATGCGTATGCCGGGACTGCCCAAAGATCCGCAGGCAAACCACATCGACATCGTCGAGGGCAACATCGTAGGTCTGTCGTAATTCTTAGATCCTCTAATTTTTGAACTAAGAATACGTTCTATATAGAAATAGGAGAAGAGCTTGCCTCTTCTCCTATTTTTTTATATTTTATTTTCTATTGATATTCTTGGCTACATACTCGCTGACCAGTTCCACCGCACGGTAAGGATCCTGGAAGAAGCCGTGGTCGAATCCCGGAAGCTCGTCATACTCACTTCCCTGCCACAGATTGTGATAGCGCTCGCCATAGGTATAGGGCACGACGCGGTCACCAGTACCATGGACGATGCAGGCCGGCCCATGATAGCCGGCGGCAGTCTCGTAGATCGGCAGGCGGAACGCCGTGCGCACATAGTCGCCGCCCAACTTCAAGTGACCGCCCATCAATGGAATCACAGCCGGAGGATCAAGCGGATCGTAAGTTGCACCAAAGGTGTTGCCGCGTATGGCATCCTCGCGCAACACAGCTGCGGGAGCCAACAGCGCCACGGCGGCGACACGTTTCTCTCCAAGCTCACCTGCCGTCATGCTGGCCACCACACCACCTTGGGAATGGCCGATCAGCGCCACACGCGTGCTGTCGGCCCAAGGCTGCGAACAGACATAGGCGTATACCTTCTTCGCATCCTCTATCTCGTTGGGCACGGTCATCTCCTCAAACTTCCCTTCGCTCTCGCCATGTCCGTTAAAGTCGAAACGTACGGTAGCGATGCCATGACGAAGCAAGGAATCTGAGAGCAAAGTCATCAGCTGAGTATTTTTGTTACTACTGAAGCCATGCATGATGATGGCGGTCGGTATCCGACCCGTCGCACCTTCCGGACGGCTGACGATAGCGGACAGCAGACCTTTGCTGCCCGGAATGGTGAGCTTCTCCTCCACGGCCTTTGCCTTGCTCTCTGGAAAGAGTTCGGTCAGCATCCGCTCCAACTTCGGCCACAGCACGGTACTCAGCACTACCTTACCTTTGGGGTCGATGAGCACCATCGAGGGTATCCACTTCACACCATAGGTCTTGGAGATCTGAGTATCATGGAACTTCACAAGTTCGCTGACCTGCGTCCAGCGAATGCCATACTTCTGTAAGGCATCCTCCCATTTCTGTGCATCGGTATCAAATGACACGCCGACAAACTCCACGCCCTTGCCACGGAAATGGTCATACATCCTGAGCATCTCGGGAATGTCGCGGCGACAATCGGGACACCACGAAGCCCAGAAGTCAAGCACAACATATTTACCGCGCAACTTGGAAAGCTTGAAAGTCTTACCGTCCACCGTCTTCATCTTGAAGTCAGAAGCTTCACTGCCCGCCTTCACCAAGTCCGTGGCATACTTACTGTCGAAATCCTGAGGCATCATCATCACTGCGTTGTGCCGCGATTCTTGCTGCTGAGCGAAGGCTTGCCGGGAAGTCAATGGTGACAGCATCATCATCAGGGCACACAGTCCCTGGATGATCATTCTCTTCTTGTTTCTTGTCATTGTCTTTTCGTATGATTGTTAATCTGATTTGTTTTTATTACCCCCATGAACTCATCGCCCGTGATCGTCTCCTTGCGCAGCAAGATCTCTGCGGCGGCATTCATCTCGGATTCATGTGCCTTGATGATGCCGACGGCCTTGTCATGGGCTTGCCGGATGATGTCGCGCACCTCGGTGTCGATGTCCTTGGCTGTCTCCTGTGAACAAGTCAGACTGCTGGCCCCACCGAGATACTTGTATCGTTGCTGTTCGAGTTGCATCATGCCAAACGTGTCGCTCATGCCATAAGTGGTGATCATGGCGCGGGCCAGCTGCGTGGCTTTCTCGATGTCGTTGGAAGCGCCTGTCGTACACGTGTGGCACATCACCTCCTCGGCGGCGCGGCCTCCGGTGAGCGTGGCGATCTGGTTGAGCATCTCGGCCTTGCTCATCAGGTGCTTCTCACCGCTTTCAACCTGCATGGTGTAGCCCAGTGCGCCACTGGTACGCGGTACGATGGTGATCTTCTGCACCGGTGCGGAATGGGTCTGCATGGCGGCCACCATAGCATGGCCGAGTTCGTGATAGGATATGATGCGCTTCTCTTCGGGTGAGATGACGGCGCCCTTCTTCTGTTCACCGGCAATCACGGTCTCCACACTCTCCTCGATATCGTCGGTCTCCACCTCGTTCTTACCGAGTCTCACAGCCCGCAAGGCTGCCTCGTTGACGATGTTGGCGATGTCGGCACCACTGGATCCGGCGGTAGCGCGACTGACCACATCCAAGTCGATGTCTCCATGCTTTACATTCTTCAGATGTACCTTAAAGATAGCTTTGCGTCCTTCCAGGTCGGGCAACTCCATGATGATACGGCGGTCGAAACGTCCCGGACGCAGCAGTGCCTTGTCCAAGCTCTCAGGCCGGTTGGTAGCAGCGAGGATCACCACGCCTTTTGTGGCATCAAAGCCATCCATCTCGGTGAGCAGCTGGTTGAGCGTCTGCTCACGTTCGTCGTTGCCCATGGCCTGGTCACGACTCTTGCCGATGGCGTCGATCTCATCAATGAAGATGATACACGGGGCTTTCTGCGCGGCCTGACGAAACAGATCACGCACCTTGGCGGCACCCATACCGACAAACATCTGTACGAACTCGGAACCGGAAATCGAGAAGAAGGGCACGTGAGCCTCACCGGCCACAGCACGTGCGATCAGCGTCTTACCCGTTCCAGGAGGGCCGACGAGCAACGCACCCTTAGGCAAGCGGGCACCCAAAGATGTATACTTCCGCGGATTGTGCAGGAAGTCGACGAGTTCCTTGAGTGTCTCCTTGGCCTCGTCCTGCCCGGCGACATCGGCGAAGCGCGTCTTCACGTCACTCTCAGCATAGACTTTTGCACCGGAGTTCCCCAAAGAGAGAAAGCCGCCGTTGGTGCCCTTCATCATCTTATTGGCACCCGCACGCCAGATCCAATAGAAGATCAGACCCGGCAGGATCCACCAAAGGAAGAAGTCGACAATGGGGGAATTCTTTTGTGGCAGTTGCTTAGTGAAAACGATGTGTCCGCCCTTGGCCGGACTCTTCGCCTTGAGCAGACGCTCGACAAGTTGAGGATCGTTGACCTCTGTGGTACGGAAATACTGGTTGCCCTTCTTTCCGGCCACTTCATAATAGATGCTGCCTTCCTTGATGTTGACACTCTTAACCGTGCCTTTATCAACAGCCGCGATAAAGGTATTGTAGTCAGCATCCTTCACAGGTTGTTTTCCAACGTAGGGGAAAAGGAGACTGTTGAGTAAAACCAAGACCAGCAGTCCCACAAAAATACCACTCCAACCGATAGAGGATTGGGGCTTATTGTTATTGTTCAACTTATTCTGCTTCATTGCATAACGAACTTTGTTTCTACCCCGCCATCAGCAAAGTATATGCCAAACAGGCTGTTAGCCTTACTTCAAGTTTTTCTCTATCAATGCTTTCTCCATAGCCTGTCGCCCATAGGTGATGATCTCGTCGGCTCTGGTGAAGTCGAAGAGACCGAAGGCATCCATCGGGACGTCGGCAAGGATATCGGGGGGCGTCAGCTGTTCAGCCATCACCGTGTTGTTCTGAACAGACAGACAGGCCACCCGCACAGCCATATTGACATAATTACTTGACAATCCTGACCTCATAGCGGGTATCCACCGCATCCAGAAGCTGCCGTTCTCATACATCGTCGTTGGTACCGCATTGCTCAGCGGATGCTCATCGGGCGCACTCGCGTTGACGGCAACAAGCAGATCACCTTTCTTTCTGCTCACTACGTCCAGGGGCAGCGTATCGTGCACACTGCCGTCGACATAGAGCGCACCTTCAATCTCCACAGGTTTGAAAAAACAAGGAATGGACACCGAGGCACGAATGGCCTGCGCCAGCTCTCCCTCACGGAACACATGCGCTTTCCCACTGATGACGTCCGAGGCTACGCAGGCAAAGGGTATCGGAAGTTCCTCGATGCACACCTCTCCCACGAGCTGACGTAATTTTTTGAGCAGACGCTCACCACTGGCCAGATGGTCCAAGCCTGGTGAGACATCCATCATCTTCAGCATCTGCATCTTGGTCAGGCGGTGCGCGATGGCCTTGAGCTCCTCTATCTTCCCCGCGACGAAAAGCCCACCGACCAGCGCTCCCATCGACGTACCCGCCACCGACGTGATATGATAGCCATGAGCCTGCAAAGCTTCAATGGCTCCAATATGTGCAAAGCCACGTGCACCACCGCCACCAAGCACGAGGGCTACATCCATGGAAGGCTTCTTGAAGCGCTGGAAGAAAGAATGGAAAGTATTGAGAATGTTCATATGCCAAAGGTAAACGGAACAGATATGCTCTATATAAATAAGGTGTAGAAACAAAGAATCCTTCCCCGTGAGGAAGGATCTTAAATGAGCCTCTTGTCGGATTCGAACCAACGACCCCGAGATTACAAATCACGTGCTCTGGCCAACTGAGCTAAAGAGGCAGGTGGGCAAGCGGTTCTTATCGCGTCGCTACAACCAAGTACCCTTGCTACGTTCCCGTCCTGGGGGATTCCAAGGGAGCTGACCGTAAGAGACTTGCCCATGTCAATCGCATCTGTTTTCGCAAATGCGGGTGCAAAGTTACGCTTTTTCCGTCAAACAGGGAAGGGTGTCCGCAAAAATATGCTAATATTTAATATTGCTTAACAAGCCATACATATCTTCCACGAACCACAATATGTTTTTTTCTGTCACCATCGTTCCGTTCGGCGAGTTATAACTCGCCGCGATCCTCTCCCCCCTTAATACCTCCTCAGCACCAACTTCATCTTCGCAGGCAGCTCAAGGAAAAAGCAGGAGCGAATTTCCTTTGGAGCAAGATGGTAGAACATACGGTAGCGACGAAGTTTACCCTTCAGCGCCTCCAAATTATACCGCCATCCAGACCGCACTTTACTCTTTACAGCATAAAATCCAAAATTTCCGCCCTCAAAGACGACCCTCATAATAGGAGCGACATAGCGATGATCCTGTTCCTTCAAAGAAAAGGGCAGATATGCTTCGTCCAAGTCCAACATATCCACACACACGGCACAAACAGCCTGAAAGCCCTTATAGAAATCAAAAGCCTGGAGCAAGGACTGAAGCCGCAAACGTTCAGCATCACTCCACTCGTGTTGATACAACAGATAAGCTATATCACAGAACTGCCGGAGGCCTACGCCCAATTCTGTCAGATGATGGAAGAGATGAAGGAATGTATAGAAGAGATTATCTACATATGGCAACCCCGGCACCTGCTTATCAACGACAGTATAGCTCTGCAGCTGATGCATATCCTCTGCCAGCAAGCACTCCAATTTGTCACGATTGCCTGAATTGTAGAATTTCAACAGCGTATAATGCATTTCAAAGGCCACGCCATCTTTAGTGAAAGCAATATGCTGCTCTTCGTCGCTGTCTCCCTCATCATAATCGACCTTCCACTCATCAGCAATGAGTTGACGGGCATGATCGAAATGCGAGGGCGGCACATAGAAGTCGACATCACCGGACATCCGGCATTCAGGATGCAGATAACTTGTACCCACCAACTGTCCTTTCACTACAAAGAAAGGAATCCCGTGGCTGTCAAGTAACTCCACCAAGCGAAATAGCCCATGTGTCACCTTTCTGTTGCTCTCGTCCACCTTTCCCAGGGTCATCAACAGAAAGGCTGCATCGTATTTGTTGAGCTCCACCCCACTGTCCAGGAATGCCTTGCACACAAGGCCAACACACGCTTGTTTAGAAGCTATCTCACAGAGTTGCTGAAATGGCTCCGTTGACAGTGTTTTGAGCGGCAATGCTTTGTCCCACAACGCCAGACGAAGTACAGCGATCAGTTTCTTCTCCACAGGTTTCATACGAGGGAAACTTATTTGTTGTCTAATATACTGTACACACTGTTGTTCGACACAAACTCCGGCACCATCTCCTTCATCTTCTTGACGATCGCCATCGGGTCATAGCTGGAAGCCACCTCTATCAGCTCCTTGATATCGTGCTCCACCTGTGCGTAGTCGTATTCCCGCACCTTTGCAATACGTATCTTGGGGTGGAAGGAGGGCAGTGTATTCTCTGTGTTGGACAACACCTCCTCATAGAGCTTCTCACCAGCCCTCAGACCCACGTACTCGATTTTCACGTCTTTGTGTCCCGACAGCATGATCATGCGCTTGGCCAAGTCGGCGATGCGCACTGGTTTGCCCATGTCGAAGACAAAGATCTCCCCGCCGTGACCATGCGTACCTGCCTCCAGCACGAGCTTACAAGCCTCGGGGATGAGCATGAAGAAACGGATGATGTGAGGATCGGTCACAGTGACAGGACCTCCCAGTGCGATCTGTTTGCGGAACAATGGGATCACGCTGCCATTACTGCCTAATACATTGCCGAAGCGGGTGGTCACGAACTGGGTGATAGCCGTCTCGCCATTCTCTTGCTTCACATTTTCCTCAGCGACAGCGCGGTTGAGACTCTGACAATAGATCTCACAGATGCGCTTCGAGCATCCCATGACATTGGTAGGATTCACCGCCTTGTCAGTAGAGATCATCACCATCTTGCTCACGCCATATTTCACACAGAGATCAGCGATGACCTTGGTACCCTTGATATTGTTCTGTACGCTCTCTGCCGGGTTGTCCTCCATCATCGGCACATGCTTGTAGGCAGCGGCATGGAAGACATACTGCGGACGGTACTTGCGGAAGATGGCTTCCATGCGGCCCTCCTTGGCAATACTCGTCACAATGGTCTCCGCCGGCACGTCGGGATAATCGAAGTGCATCATCAGGCGGATGTCGTGCTGCGGCGTCTCGGCCTGGTCGATGAGCACAAGGTTCTTGGGATGATAGATGGCAATCTGACGCACCATCTCCGAACCAATGCTGCCTGCAGAACCAGTGATCATGATGACCTTGTCCTTCAGCATGGCACCGATGGCCTGCATGTCTACTGTGATCGGGTCACGAGGCAACAGATCCTCGACATTCACCTCCTTCAAAGCCTCAGTAGATCCCTGACTGCTGTTTTTCCAGAAACGGTGGGCAGGCTCCTCCATATAGATATGTACGCCATGATCGATGAGCAGATCCTGCAACTTGGTATCGTTGCGGAAGTGCTCCACCTGCAGAGGGGAAACGAGCGTGGCCTTGATATGCTGTGACTCGATGATCGCCCCTAACCTCTCGTCAGCGGGATAGACACTCACACCCATCAGCCGGTGCTTGTCGTACTTCTTGTCGTGCGAGATAAAGCCCTTGAGCAGGAAACGCGTCGGCTTCTCATCGCGGATGGCCTTGGCCAAAGCGGCACCGCCGTCGCGTACACCATAGATGAGGGTGCGCTGTCCCGTATCAGAGGCGAAGACCACATCATAGACCGTCTTGACCAGCACGCGGAAGATCATCATACCGATCGTCGCCACCACATACATGGCGACGATCTGACGCCCCTCCAGTCTGACAAACTGCAACTGCCAACTGTACACAACATAGTGCATCACCTCCGCAATGAAGAGCGACACACCCTGCGCCATCGCCACATGCATCAGATCGACAAACGATGAGTAGCGGATAATGCCGGAGTAGGTATGGAAAATGCGGAAGCCAATCAGGTTGAAGACCATATACATGAGTATAGTCTTCGACAGTATGAGGATATTGCCCAACGTCACAGCCCCACGATAGTAGAGCCAGAACACAAAGATCCCGGAAAAATAGCATATCAGGCAGTCGATCAGGAGCACCATCCAATAGGGCAACGCACGACGCGTGAAATACCAGCTGGCAAGTTTAGAAAGAAGTCGCAATTTCATTTTATGAGTTTGTGATTCAACATCCATCTTCTTATCGGTATCCTCAGCCCATTACTCCACAGCCTCCTTTATGGCTGCTATCAGCCGGTCGATGTCCTCATCTGTCACCAGCGGTCCACTGGGCAGGCACAGTCCTGTCTCGAAAAGCGACTCACTCACACCATTGACATAGGCTGGAACTTTCTGATAGACCGGTTGCTTATGCATCGGCTTCCACAATGGACGGCTTTCAAAACCCTTACCGTCGAGCCACACGCGCAAGGCTTCCACATTGTCGTTGGGCTGACAGTCAGTACGGGCCGAACTGGCCTGATGGATGACACCTGCAGCACCGCCGACAGCACCTTTCACCGTGGCCTGATACACCTTGTCCTGTCCTTTGATGCGCACCTGTGGGTTGATGGTGACGGTATTGAGCCAGTAGTTGCTCTGGCTGTCTGCACTCTGCTCCTCATGGAAAGTGAAGCCATCGATAGCCTTAAACGCCTCAGCATAGCGATGTGCGAGATGACGGTGCCAAGCGACATGCTCGTCGAGCACGGTAAGCTGTCCACGGCCGATACCCGCGCAGACATTACTCAACCGATAGTTGTATCCGATCTTCTCATGCTGATAATAGGGATAGCCCTCGCGAGCTTGGGTAGCGTAGAACATCACGCGGTCACGCGTCTCAGCATCAGAACAGATAAGTGCACCACCACCGGAGGTAGTGATCATCTTATTGCCATTGAAGCTCAGCACGCCAAATTGTCCGAACGTACCGCAGACGCGACCTTTATAACGTGAACCCAGTCCTTCAGCAGCATCCTCTATCAAAGGAATATCGTATTTATCAGCCACGTCCTTAATCTCGTCTATCTTCGCCGGCATACCGTAGAGATAGACCACAATGATAGCCTTTGGTTTCCTTCCCGTCTTGCTGATACGGTCTTGTATTGCTGTCTCAAGCAGTTGAGGATCCATGTTCCATGTCTCCGTTTCTGAATCTACGAAGACGGGAGTAGCTCCCTGATAACAGACGGGATGGGAAGAGGCACAGAACGTAAAACTCTGACAGATGACCTCATCGCCGGGACCAACGCCCAGTGCCACCAAGGCCAAATGTACGGCAGAGGTTCCCGAGGCCAGCGCCACGACCTGCTTGTCCTGAAGGTCGTCGTAGTCTGCATTCCACAGGGCATCGGGATCGCTCTCATGTGCCTCTATGCATTGAGGATAAGCTTCTTTCAGCCAGTTGGGAGCCACATAGCGTGATGTGGCAAAGTGCTTGAGCTCCGCCTCAAAAGCATTCACATTAGGCCCTAAAGGCACCACCCAATTGCTATCAAATGCTTCCTGAATATATTTCATCTCATTGCCGCTCATATGAGCAAGACACAGAAAAATTCTGTTACGTTGCATTGTTCTATAAATTTCCTATGCAAAATTAACTCTAAAGTTTAAAATAATAAAGCAGAAAATGCATTATCTTAGCTTCGAGAACGAAATTTCTATGTATTTACAGAAATAATAGCCACAATAGCTATTGATTTATTAGATATACTTTTGATAATCTCATAGTAACCACGGCTTCCAAAGAACTCAAGAAGTTCGTAGTCGGGATTATGATTGCCTTCTATCAATAGATAATCATTTTCTCATCTATTATAACAGGTCGAAGTGGTCGGAAAGCAACTGCTTTTTCGTTGTGATCACAACGGCATCATACATCATCATAATCACGTCCTCATCGTAGTTGCCAATGATGGAGTCGTTTTCTTTACCCAGAATGTTGTTCACAATCAGTTTAACGAAATCCACTCCCGCACCGTAAGCATGTAGATAGGCACCGCCAAATCTCGGGTTGATTTCAGAAAGATAGTATTCGCCATCCTTCATAAAGAAGTCCATGTCACAGGGACCATTCAGTTCCAACACACTGCATACCTCCTCTACAAAGGTAAAGAGCTTCGGATCTTTGAAAGAGATGGTTTTGCTGGCCCCACCAATACGGCTCTCGATCTTGCGCTTGGAGAAGATGACCACGGGCTTGTGGGAGTAGCAGTCAACGTATACATCGGCATCGCAGTCGCCACCCGTCATCAGCTCCTGGATGATGTAGGTGAAGCGGTGGTCGTTGAACTTCTCCACAGCCTCCTCCCAGTTGTTCACCTTTCCTATGCCCACGCTACCGCTACCGGAAATAGGTTTCATAAACACAGGGAAGGCAATCTCTCCTTTGTCTAATCCCTCTTTTAAACTCTCCAGACTGTCGTAGGTCAGCATCGTACGTACATGATTTTTGGAGAGGTGGCGGAACATCTCATACTTATTGAAACACAGATGCGCGGTATCCTTAGAGGGGCAGAGCGGAAGCACACCCTTATCCAGAAGCTCCTCACGATGACCGGCAAGCAACTCTATCTCGGGGTCGATCAAGGTTGTGATGGCCTTCACGTCATTCTCCTTGCATATCTTAAGAATCGTCTTAAAATAATCAGGAGCGTCTATTCTTGGTACAAGAAAGGCCTTGTCTGCCTCAAAAAGCGCAGGTGCCACTGGACTCAAATCAGTTGCGATGATACCATAAGAACCGTTCAACGATTTTCTAACGTTCTGAAGCAAAGAGTTTCTTCTTCCGGCACTACAAAAAAGTATGTTACTCATCTATTTAATATTTATTATTAGCTATAAATTGATCTACATCCCATTCTTCTCTGATCAGCGAGTACTGTCCATCCCGCAGCAGATACACATTAGGAAAGTAGTGGATAAAAAGAGGAGACAGTGACATCGTATAAGCCCCTACCCGATGAAAAAGGATTCTGTCACCGCATTTCAATTCGGGATCCCCCTTGGACAGCTCGAAAAGTCTGTCGTATTCCAGGCACGACAATCCGCTGACAACCTGAACTTCGTCGGCCAATGACCGTTCTTCTGAATCTTTCCATAAGAAATCCTTGAAATAATCGGATTTATGAAAGAAGGGATCCACATCGTTTCTTGTTCCGTCGGTGCAGACATAAATACGTCCGTCATGCGATTTCACGTCGATCACCTGCATCAGATAGTCAAAGGCTGAAGCGACAACAGCGTTTCCAGGTTCGACAACAATCTTTAAATGCCGCAACCCTTCAGGCAACGCTTCGAAGAAACCATCAACATATTGCTGATAAGATGGCTTCCCCGACATGATTCCAAAGAATCCGCCACCCAAGTCCCAGTATTCCAACTTCAACCTGGAACGGATAATGATATCTGAAACGTATGCTATCACCCGCTGATAAAAGCCTACACTCCGCGTCTTAGGTTCCCGATGGGTGTGAATGCCTACGATGCCAACATTCTCAATGGCTAAAATCTCGTCGATGGCTCGACCGAAATCTCCCGACTCATATGCAAAACCGAAGCGGCTGTCATCATCTGAATTGGCTTCATCCTCGGGCGAGACCTTGGAGATATTGATGTTTAGACGAACGCCTACTCCAAAGTGTTGGTCTTGGGGCAAATCGCGCAACCATTCTATCTCACGCCAACATTCCACATTCACCATGGCTCCATCTCGTATGGCTTGAAGAAAGGTTTCCTTGGATTTGAGCGGTCCGTTGTAGATGACATGTCGTCTATCGAAGCCCACCTTCAAGGCCAAGCGGTACTCATGATACGAAACCACCTCAGCGTAGCAGCCATGCTCCTTCGCCAGCCTCAACACGGCAGGAAGAGAGTTGGTCTTTGCGGAATAACCTATAACTGGACTTTTGAATCGAGATTCCAGTGCAGCCTGAAATTCGTTGATATTCCTCACGAGCTCTTCTTCATCAAGAATGAAGCAAGGCGTTTGCAGTTCCTGTTTAGTTGTGTCCATTAAATTCATCCATCGTTGCAGCCGTTGCCACATTGTCCGTATTGATTCCTTCCCGCTTCACGACAGTCTTGATGGTTTCCAAAATCACCGTCAGGTCGGTAAGGAAAGAGAGATGATCGACATACCACACATCCAGTTCAAACTTCTTCTGCCACGCTATGGTGTTTCTGCCATGACATTGAGCCCAACCTGTAATGCCGGGTCGTACATCGTGCCGCCGCATCTGTTCCTTGGAATAGAGTGGCAAATACTTCACCAATAAAGGGCGTGGACCAACCAGACTCATGTCACCCTTGAGAACATTGAAGAGCTGTGGTAATTCATCCAAAGAAGTATTTCGAATAAACCGTCCAACAGGGGTTATCCTCAGTGTGTCCAATAGCAACTTTCCGTTGGGATCTTTCCGGTCGTTCATGGTCTTAAACTTGATAACCTTGAAAATCTTACCCTTATATCCTGGTCGTGGCTGAAGGAAGAACACGCCCGCTCCCTCATTGGCAAAATAAAGGAGAAGAAAGACAACGATCAGTACGGGTGACAGAGCGATGATTGCCGCCAACGAAAGCACGATGTCTAATAACCTTTTAAAGAAATGCTGATACATACTATCGTTTGTCACTTAGATGATAGTCCTCGGGCTTACCCCACAACTTCTCATAAGGGTTCTCTGCCATCTCTTTCTTGAAATCACGCAGTTGATCCAAATAGGAATATTTGGGCTGCCAGTTCAACTCCTTAAATGTCTTGGATGCATCAAAGGCATTCTCCAATGGATCGGGCTTGTCCTTCATATAAATGATCTTAGACGGATTGTCTTTAGGTGAGAACACTTCCACAATACCCTTGATTTGCTCATCAAGTGATAATTGCCAGCCATTTCCTACATTATAGGTACCGCCCTCGATACCAGAAGCCACACAGTTGGACACAAGCTGTACGAAATCCTTGATATACACCATTTCCTTTCTCTTCGTGCAGTCGCCCCAAATTTCTATCGGCAGATTTTTCATCGCTCTGTCCATCAACATCCGGAAAGACATCATACGACGCTTAAAGTTGGCATAATGGTAGGGATTGGGATGATACTCATAGATGGTGAAAAAGCGAAGGATAAAACGCTGGAAACCATATGTGGCATGACAATGCTCTATCAGGTCTACAGCAGCATTCTTCGCAATGGCATAGATGGAGTCCTTGTCCTTGATATTGACAGAATAATAGCTTATCCCTCTCTCCTGAAAAAATCCTTTGTCATTCTTTCTTCCACCTACAGCTACTACATCATAGCCATCGGCCTTCAGCTTTACACTGACAGGCGCGCCTAAATTTCCAGTCGCACCTACTACTACTTTTTTACTCATATCTTTGTCAATTAAATTTCTATAAGATTAGAATCATCTTTTCTTTTTTATTACCCCACAGATTTTTCCCGTAAACAGGAACTTGGCTAAAAGTATACGTAGACTATTTACTCTTGGCTATTTCTCCAATCTTCTGTATTCTGCCAGCAGTGCCTGCCAGATCATCTGCTGCTCATAGCGGTCGGCAATGTTCTTGCGGGCATTAGCGGCCAGTCTTGCGGTTTCATCCCTATTAACAGTAAAGTCGTGCATGGCCTGATACAAAGCGTTAGCGTCATGCGGTGGGATAATCACTCCGTTATAGCCCTGGCGGATAATCTCGCGGCTGCCATTGATATCCGTCACTATAGAGGGCAGGCCTAAGGCACCGGCTTCGAGCACCACGTTGGGCATTCCTTCCCGATAGGACGGGAAAGCTAAGGCGTCGGAGGTGGCATAGTAAGGCCGCGGGTCCTTCTGACTGCCCACAGTCTCGATGCCATCTCCCTTTCGGATTCGCTCATCAGTCTCTGCCTTCAGCGGGTCGAGGGCGTTCTCGTAAGGTCCCACAAGCAACAGCCGTGTAGCAGGAATCTCCCGATACAGGCGGTCGAAAGCCTCTACGAGTTCATTGATACCCTTGTCACCCACGAGACGCCCCACAAAGCAGAAGGTGAAGACATCGGACTTGCGAAGCGGCCCAGCCTTGGCCATCACCTCCGGTGTGCAATCGTAGTAGCTCATGTCCACACCTCGGACGTTGCCGTTGGCTATCAGCCGCAGGGGTTTCTTGGTGATATGGTATCGTTGCAAATCCTCTTTCACACCCAAACTTTCGGGATTGATGTCCGTGGCACAGAAGCAGAGAATACGATCGGTGAGGATGAGAATCTGCTTCATCAGTCCGGTGGCCGTGGGGAACACGAGACCCGTATAGGTGTGCATCCTCACCGGCACACGGCATATCCAGGCTGCAATCATGGAGATGAGCCCGGCCTTGGGGGTCATGGAATGCACGATATCAGGTTTCTCCCTGCGAAACACACGCACCATCTGCCATAGCGAGCGCAAATCCTTGAAGAGGGAGATATGGCGCTCCATCGGCACAGCTATGGTCCGCACCCCTTCCCTCTCGGCGATCATCTTCAGTTCCGGTTCAGGCGACGACACCGCCACTACATCATAATATTGTGAAAGCATCTGCAACTGGCCACGGCAGAAGCTATCCAACGACATGGGAACAGTGGATACCTTGATAAGTTTCTTCTTTTTCATCTCGTGTTTATGTTGCCGTCATTCTCTTTTTTCTCCATAAATATTTTCAGAGCGAGTGGTAGACAGTTAGATACCTCTCGGCCGTCTTACTCACATCATATTCTTTCGCACGGTTAAGACATCTGTTCACGACCTTATCGCGATAAGCCTTATCGATCATCAGCTGCAGGATAATCTCTGCCAACTGCTTGTCGCTATCTTCTTCGAACATCACACCTGCTCCCTTTGTGATTTCCCTAATGCCTTTCACATTGCTTGCCAAGAACGGATTTCCGGAAGCCATACCCTCAATATTAGAGAGTGACATTCCCTCATAATGGGTGGACATCACCACCACGTCGGCGGTCTTCAGCAAACGGGGCACATCGGTACGAACACCCCAAAACTTCACTCGCTCGTCCACACCAAGCTGACGGGCCAGTTGCTCACACTCCTGCCTGCGGACGCCGTCACCCACAAGCCAGAGTTGATAGTCTTGAGGTAAAATTTTCATGCATCTGATAAGCGTATCCTGCTCTTTCCCTGGCCGGAAAGCGGCCACCATGATAATTACTTTCTGTCCCTCGCTCTTCATCTCCTCATAAGGAGCGGCAGAGAAGAAGGTATCCACGTTGATACCATTGGCTATGGCCGTGACTGGAAATTGGCGGTTGGTATAGTCCTCCAACAGTACTTTGGCCTCTTCAGAGATGGCAATGATAGCTTGATATTGACGATACATCCACAAGTCCAACAGTTTGAACCACCACAGATGCCGACGCCTGTTATCTGTACTATGCTCCGTGGTCGCCAGCTTGCACTGCGCCCCCGACAGTTTCTTGGCTAAAGCCACATACATTTGACAAGCAGTGTTGTGGGTATGCACAATATCGTATTGCTTGATGATCGGCATCAGCTTCCGGATATTACCCAACCGATAGACATTGGTATTCTCACTGAGGCTCATCACGCGCACGCCCCTCTCTTGCAGCTTATGCATGAAGGGAGTCTCCTCTCCGTCAAATACCAGCACATCAACCTGATTTCCATCCCTATTCATCAAGGGTACAAGGTCAGAAAGCAGACTCTCTGCTCCGCCCGTGCACAACGATGTTATCACCTGAAGAATCTTCATAATCGTCTAATATATTTTCGACTTATTTATTGCCGGCAAACAAATCCAACCGATTTTATTTATTGACAGTAAACAAATCACTACTAAACTATTCCACGTTACCATATTCAAAGGCTCTATCAAGAATCCTTTTGGTTACCACCTCGGGTGCCAGCCATTTCTCGTAATATTCCCTGGCCCCTTTCTCTAGTTTCTTGCGATAGCTTTCATCAGTATTGATCTTTACAACGGCATCGTATATCTCCTCTGGCGTTTTCACGAAATGTACATTAACCCCA
This sequence comes from uncultured Prevotella sp., assembly GCA_900540375.1. Lineage (GTDB taxonomy): Bacteria > Bacteroidota > Bacteroidia > Bacteroidales > Bacteroidaceae > Prevotella. The sequence goes on along the minus strand of UQFS01000017.1, from coordinate 13,726 downwards.
TGAATCAATCCCTCACCGGGCATCACGCGAGTCAACGGTGTAGAAATAATCGCTTTGCCCATGCACAGATATTCTGCCAGCTTCCATCCGTGACATTCGCATACACTGGGCGTATTGAATACCAGTACACTCTCTTTGGTCTTGCGAATATAATAGTCCATCGACAACCTCTTGTCGTAGATAAAATCTTTGTAAATCTCCTTATACTTGGGATAGTCTGGCATTTCAGCCAATACAGCAGGCCCCTCTACATAAAACAAGCCTCCTTCTATAATCAATCCCGCCTTTTGGCATGCCTTCAGGAATTCTCCACGAAACATGTTCGTATTTTCCGCTGTAAAGTCACCATACCACAATGTGCTTGCATGAAATATGTAATTATGCTTTACTGCTATCTTTCTTTCATATAATGTGACAGGCCTTCTTCTAACAAAACTATAAATATAATCTTTCAAATAGGCTTTAAATGTAAGGTCCGAATAATGCCTAAGACTTATAAAATTACGAATACAAGCTAATATAATGCAGAACCGTGAATCAATTGTCACTCCAAAGCTTGGACCTATGGAAACCATCTTGGGGAATTCTACCAATTCTTTAGATGTAACATTGATTTTCCCATAAACATCACACCATTGGTATGCAGAACTATCTATCTTCAGTTTATCATCCGCATCGATAAAAAACTTAAATCCATCAATCATAATTGCCAAGCAACTATTATTATCACGATAGTGAGATAACATGTCCTTAGGGAAAGGTCTTATATCAAATTTTATCACAGCGCGTGGAAATAATTTTCTTAAACCCAGAATATAATAGCCTGTATAGTTATATCTGGATCTTGGATCTATAGCAATCATTATTCATCAATCAAATTATATGAAACTCTTTCATTCTATAAATAATCCCGTTTCTCAAAGTAAGGAAGTAACCCAGTATTTTGATAATAAAGGTATTATGCGATTGCATGATAATACGTTCCTTTAGGTTCATTTTATACTGATACTTATCCATATCTGCTTGAACTATCTTAAAATAAGGATGTGCTTTTCTTGCAATTTCAGAAGCACAAGAAATAGCAATTCCCGCAATCCCATTTATCCTGATCCACAAAATATCTCCCATATATTTGTCTATCTCATTTGGAGATATAGATATAATCCGATGCCTATCATATTCATACTCGTAATCCAGATTCTTAGCCGTGACGTGAGAGACGCTGAAATTATGACACTGATAATTATAAACGATTTTGTTGACAAATCGAGGTGGTTGTGTAAGAGAGAATACGATTCTTATATTCATCAACATATCCTCACCATACTTTATATGGCGGGGTATATCAAATACACGATCATCTAAAATAGACCGTTTAAAAAGCTTTCCCCATGGACTTGGTTCTATACCTTTCCCTGTAAGGACCGCATGCTTCGACTCTTCTAAACTCAAAGACTTTAATTGGCCAGGCGTTGTAAAACAACCTACAACCATTTCCGTTCCATCTGTGCATTCCATTAGGCTACTAATAGAATCATCGGGAAGTGTGTCATCTGCATCTACAAAAGACACCCATTGCCCTGTGGCATGATGCAAACCTAACCTTCTTGCGGAAACAACACCGCCATTGGGTTTACGAACAGTCTTAATGTTCTGACTGCCATTACTCAACTCTTCTGCAAGTTCACCAGAGCCATCGCTACTGCCATCGTCTACAAGTATAATTTCTAAATTCTGATAAGTCTGCCTCTTTATACTTTCTATACAGTCATTTAAATATGGCTTAGCATTAAAAACAGGTACTATAACAGATACTTTCTCCATATTTCTTCTCATTTACCTCTTAAGCGATATGTATCTATGAAATAATAGATTATACCAACAGGAATAAATATAAACCATTTAGCATGAATAGTAGGACTACCGATTTTAAATTTTAACCTTTTAAATGCGCATACCCCAAATCTCCAATAATTAATAGCCGACCGAACCTTCCATTTAAACGGAATATCATACTCTGTCATCTCTTGATAAGTCATCATCGTGGCAATAGGACTATTCCTCCTGGCTTTAGTTATACCAGCGGTGACACCATTCACCTGGTACTCCGCAAGATATATTACGTGATGAAAGTATCGCAGTTTATACTTTGTTCCTATCCTATTCCATACAAGAACTTCCGGGCAGAACCGCTCATTGGGAATTTCCGGGAATGGAAATTCCTTTAGCACAGAAGTCCTATATATTTCCTTCATATCGCCTGCCACTCCCCTGCCAAATCTAATAGCCATATTATTGCCATCAATATATCTTATATGGCTGCCATCTGCCAAACTCATTGTAGATGATTGCGAATCATTCGGGATGCCGGAACCAATGATAGTTCCTGTCTTCATATTTCCATCTAACCCACATACTCCACCATACTCTGGCTGATGTTTTACTTCATCCCAAACATTTCTTACAGTCCGAATTGCTCCGGCAGGCAAAATATCGTCAGAGTCTACAATGAAAAATAATTCTCCCTGAGCCTTGTTTACACCATAATTGATAGCCGTGTGCTTTCCCCCGTTTGTCTTTCTGTAATATTTTATAGGAAAGGTGGCTAACTCTGGCGCAAGAAAGCCCTTAACTACCATTTCTGTATTATCAGTACTTCCATCATCAACAATAATCCATTCAATATCGCGCACGTTCTGTTGCATGATGCTTTCAAACAAACGAGGTAGTAGAGAAGCCCTGTTATATGTCGGAGTAAATATAGTGATCGCTATCATAATATATCTAAAAATGGTAGACCCCCTTATTTTTTTAACAGAATAGGCTCAAAAGCCGGTCGATAAAATTTATCTTTGCTATACATCACATCGTATTCATAATATTGATATACACTTCCATCACCAGAAGGTTCGCCATCAACTAAAAAAGTCTTATAGGGAATATTCAATGGAGCCCAAGCAACCACGAGTCGATAAAACAAAGTGAAACTGACAAATATAAGGATTGGTTTCTTATATTTCATCCCGCTATTATTTAATGCTAAAGTTGGGAGTAAATAAAATATTCCTAAAAAGAAAGGCCATGTAAATCTCCCTCCCTGCCCGAACCTCATGAATACGAGAAGTACGCAGCAAAGTATAAAAGACATGTTAAGGAAAGTAAGTGTTTTGGGATCAAGTTTAATGTATTTGTAGTTTTTAAATATAAACCAAATAATAAACAAGACTTCAAAAACATATTCTATTCTAAATCCCTGGTCTTGCGATGCATAACTTAAACCACTATCCAATTTCCCACTTACCTCCCCAGCACTCGAGAGTAGAGACACAGGAATCGGCGTAAGTCCTATTAACAACGAAACAGCAAGCATTTTTAATACAACACTTTTAGACAGCTTCTTTTGAGGCATAAAATACAATGGAAGTACAATCATTGCTGATGAATGAAACGAATAGGCCAAAAGTAATACCAGACTGAATTTCAGCAACTTCCGTTCCCAGATATATTTAACTCCCTGCCAAAGGATTCCTACTGCAATAACAGCCCGTAAATAAGTCATGGTGAAGAAAAACAGGAAACCAACAAACAGGATGCATGGCAAAGGATAGGTTTCCATATACTTTATGAAAGCTCTATAATAGAGAGCATAAACAAGCAGTGTAGTTATCAGTATAAAGATATATCTGTTGGGAGTAAAACAAGCTACGATAACCTCCCATAAGAAATAGCCATATTCAGACCCACTGACAAGGTAAAGAGAGTCTTGCAATTTTCCTATCCCGCGAAGATTGTTTGCTATTGTATCAAATGAATCTCCATAGATATAGCGGTCATACCCTCCTATCATATCGCCTAAGCCAACGAACACTGCCATATAGCAGAACAAACCTGCCAATAAGAAATCAGACTTTGACTTGGGCGAGACAAAGTAGAACAGCAATGCCACTAAAAATACGAATAGATATATAAACATAAGCTAAATTCACTGATATTAGATTAATGATTATTTATTCAGCAAACAATAAACTTGCAATCCTGCACTTATCATGGCTACTGCTTACTTGAGCATATCCCTTTTTTCTTATCAATTCATATTTGCTTTTGCAAAATGGAATCTCTTTCAAGACTGCCAACAGTTCATCCACAGAAGAATATATAACACAAGATTCCCCGTTGGTTACATCTATATTTTCCAATGCCCCTTCAGTGCCTATTTCCAACAATCCGTTGGAAATAGCGTCCAATACTTTACCCTTTGTGCCAGTACCTACAGATATTGGTGTAAGCTGTATGTCATGCGAACCCACTTCTTCAGCATAATTCTCTACCCAGCTCTTTGTCTCCGACAAAAAACCAGCCTGAAGCAACCTACCATTCCAATCTTCCCAGCCTTTTCCCAAAAAAGTAATGGCATAGTATTGCTTAATCTCATCTGCACAGGCTACCATCATTTTCAAAGTTTCATCGCTTGCCTCTTGCATATAGAAATCGTATCTTCCTGCAATTAACAGCTTAATAGGGGAGGAGAAATGTTCTTTCAACCTCTCACACGCTATCGAGTCATAAAGTGGGTGATTTAAGAATACAGCCTTAACTGCAGGATTAATACTCTTGTAGAAGTCTCTATCTGCCAAACCCACAAAGTGGTACTTCACTCCCTGACAAAATTTATCCCTCTCTAAACACAAATACTGATAATAGGCATATCCGTTTTTTATCACCGACAGAATATTTCGCATTACAAACCTTTTAGAAAGCATTCTGTAATAGAACAACGACTCACAGTCGGGCATCGTTATAATAGTATTTAAGCCCTTAAATTCTGATGCAACACCAGATATTTCTTCCCCATAAATCCAAACCGTATCTGGCATTGATGCTTTTATCTCATCTATCGTACTATCTGGTAATGACAGATAAGCCATCAAAGGATAACGAAACAGAATCCTTAAGAACACCAAATGTAGTCTGAACATCCATTGCAGCCACTTGGGTTTCTCTATAATGACGATTCTTGCACCCAACTCACATTCTACCCCACGTATCTGCTCAGATGAAAGCCGATTGGAATTAAATGAATAAATGGTGTAATCGACCTTAGCTTCATCCGATTTCGCATTATGCAAATCACCCAATATCAGATGAAAAGGCAATGCAGAGGCAGCTCGATAGTTATTGCGTGTAGGCGTGCATATCGTAATCAAAACTTTCTTCATGTTCGTTCTGTTTAATAAATTCGACTCTCGCGTCCGTCAAACTCATATCTTAAATTCGTTGGCCGGTCATTCACCTTCTTTGCCGGCACGCCGGCTACCACTGTAAATGGCTCTACGTCTTTGGTAACAACACATCCTGCAGCACAGACTGCCCCTTCGCCTATTGTCACACCTGGTAGGATGATGACGTTTGGACCAATCCATGCTCGTGTGCCAATCCTTACCATCTTCTTCTCAGTCTTTGAACAGGCAAAATCGATATCCCGATAGTCATGCTGCTCCGTATAGACAGATACGTTAGCCGAAAAATTCACATGTTCACCAATCTCGATTCCATTTCGGGCATCCAACAGATTGTTATACCCAACTATAGAACCTCTACCTATTTTCAGTTTATAGGGACACCAAATCTCGGTCTGGTATCTTAGCACAACATTCTTACCCAGCTCTGCTCCCAACCCAGAATATGCCCATTTACGCAAATGCTTGGAGGGTAATTTAGAGATATAAACCATAGAGAATTTTTCCCAACCTGAATAGGTCAAACTAAGAACGCCCTTATATGGAATAGATAAAATTCTCAATAACGAGCCGTTTCTCTTCCATGCATGATAAGTAAACGATTGCCAAGGATAAATCAAAGCAACAAGAATAGTCTTTAAATAAGAAAGTGCTAATAAAACAAATATCAAATTCAACATCATGTTATCAAACCAACTCTACTTAAACTTTTATCAATCACCTGATGTGCAAAATATGACAGGCCTATAGTAATAACAAAGGTTAGGCACGCTATCAAATAGACATTATCAAACATTCTTGTCAACAATGCTATCACCGGAAAATTAATCATATAAATCTCTAAAGTGATAGTCCCACAAAAACGTAACATCTTCTTTAGTTTATCCAACTTGTATGAATCAAGTAAAATGGCGATAGTTATCAAGAATGGAATTGAGAATATAGAATAAATGATTCTATCTACCATGATGCAGGAAAAAGTAAACATGTTGGCTATAAATATGATAGAAATCATCAAGAAAAGAGAACCAAATTCCAAATATGGTATATGAACTTTACGGTATACCCATTTTGCTCCAACTACACTTATAGCGAAAATAGGTATTCTATTTACAACAACTTCATTCCTCCCTACATGTGCACTCAAATAATAACACAGGCAGCAGAGCAGCATAATAAAGGCCAAACCCCATTTATACTCTGATAAATGGTAAAGTAAAGGCATAATGATATAACATATCAAAATTAACTCTATAAAATAGTAAGGATTATCTCCCCCTAACCATGAAGTATAGAATGTTATATCTGCACAAAAACCCGCAAGCCCTGTATGTTTGGTATAGGCTGTATAAAGAAAATAAGGAAAAGCTAATAAGAAATAAGTAGGCAGAATTCTGATAACTCTTTTTTTATAAAAAGAAATTAACCTGGGTTTCTTTTTTATAGAGAAATACAATCCAACCGCTGATAAGATAAGAAAAATATCTACTCCTATTTTCCCGGTTCCAGTGATAGTCTTTAGTAAATCTGGGGCGGAGGTATACAGAAAGGCATGAAATGTCAATACCAGCAGGATTGCCACCCCCATCAATTCCCCTCTATACTTAGATATTAGACCTAAATCGTTAGTTTTTTTCACCATTGTGAATTATAAAATATTTTGTGACATCATATAGGTTTGCGTAATATTGAGCACCTGCCCGTGTGAGATGCAGGCCATCATGGCTAATCAACTTCCCCGATGGAGTAAAGTAACAATAGGCCAATCCTTTTCAGCAAGTAGTCTTTATGCTTCACCTCCGTCCTGCAAGGTAACAGAGCAACACAACCTCCGCACATAAATTCAAACAACCTGCTGGGCAACATATAAAAATGAACGGCAGTTGGAATCTGTGGCAGCAAATAGATGATAAGCGAGATCAAGCCTATGACAAGCAACACCATCAAAGACGACTTATGCCCTCTCGATGCGAAACGATGAGCCAACATCAAGATCAACGGAAAGACTACATAAAACTGTACCAACAAACCCACATACCAAGTGTGCATTAGCGGCTTGAAATCGTTGGAGACATCCCAATAGTCGCCCGCTGTAATATATTGAACGAAGTTGTTTGAAAACAACAGGCTGCCCAAAGCAGTCTCCGCTGTGTTCTTATAGCTGTCTGGTAACATCAGGAAGTAGCCAAGCGACAACGATACCGCGCAGACCACTACCACCAATGGCCACAAACGAGTCATTCGACCGAAAATGAATCTCCAGTAGCCAAAGTCACCTCGTTCTAATGAGCGGACAATGCTTTTAGTAGTGAGATAACCCGCGACAACCAGAAAGATCTCTACACCTAAGTAGCCGTATGTAAAGATTCCCGCATGAAAGAGAATTACCGCGATAATCGCGACTCCTTTGAGAAAGTCTAAAAATGTGGTAACCTGCATAAGTTATAGTTCAAAAGATGACTTTTGGGGAAACTTTTCTTCAAACCAATCGATGAGCAAACCCTTTGCCGTCTCGAAATATTCGTCTGTACAGAAAGAAGAATCATTCAGGCATAATGACTTGATATCAGGGTCGAACATGGCTTGGCGTATCATATCCATATTCTCCTCACAGATTGGAATAATACGCTTTCCATTTAATTTAGTTGGATAAAAACGATTTGAAGCCAATTGCCAATATCTAAAAAAATAATTATTGATGCTAACATCTTCTCTAAATTTTGAACAACTCTTGGCTAACACTTCCGGCTCCTTCTCCCATACCTCATTATAAACAGTTTTTAAAAAAGCCTTTTCATTATGAGGTGTGTAAAAATGGCAGAACTCTTTTCGCCCAAAAAGCCGAATAATATAAGCCTGCAATCTATATTTCCAACCTAAATAACTTCCATACCATGCCTTGGGATTACTTTTTGTAACTACCTTCCTGTTAAAATGGGCATTTAGCAACTGTACGTCGCAAAACTCCATAATACTGATTCCCCATTTTCCTTTTTTACTATAACTGGCACTAATAAAAAGATGCTCCAACGTTGCATCGCATGGCAAACCTTCTTTAAAATAATAGTCAGGTTTAATTGGCCTATTAATAAACATATCATCATTAAACACTACAAAATGTTCACTAAGGCCACTTATCCGATGTAGATTGTCCTCTATTGTGTTGGCTTGGAAGGTTGGTAAAAACTCTTGCGGGATAAAATCGCGATGATCAACATAGGTTACTTTGGACAAAGCCCAGTTTATCCACTCCGGTTTCTGATTATCGGCTACAAAATATATATGATTCACCCAAGGTGCATACTGTTCCACAGCTCTAAACCAATAACGCAGAAAATCCCAGTCACGATATCTGGCAGCACTATTCTGATAAGCAGAGCCTTTGTAAAAAGCCTTTTTCTTCTGCCATTCCACATCCGAACCATCTACCCAATATATAACAAAATCAATATTCATAATTGCAACTTAAGTATTTAACCAGAGTTTGACAAATTGTTAATTACCTCTACACACAGCATTAGACAAAATGATGACACCTTAATTAGTTCCCCTCTGTAATATAACATTAATGAATAAGCACCTTATTGGTCCTCAAATATAAGTATAATAACTTCGTTATAGGCACTTAGTATTTATCCTTATAAAGTCATCTTGCAGGAGCCTGGCGTTTGCATTCATCTCCGGATTGTTATACCATCTATCGGGTGATACCACTATTTTATCTTCATTTCTTGACAGGTACTGTGCCCACCAGCTTAGCGTACTGTTAGATATTATGAAATGCTTACAACTATACATCATTCTGAAAGTTTCCCACAGGGGATTCGTCTCCGGCTCATAATAGCACGGTGCGTCTATCTTAAGCGTTTGCTTTACCCACTCTATATCATTTGAGCAGAAGAAAAACACGGGGGTGTCTACCCTCTCCAGAATTAAATTTATAGCTTTGCGATAGTAATCCTCATCACACACATAAAAATCATTTCTAAATTCTTCACTTAAGAAGTCACCCCGTCTTATGTGCACGCAAACCGTATTGTTCTGTGTAATTGTATCATAAAGCTCCCTGTTTGTATCAAGAGGAGCATGCTTGGGAGTAAATTCCTGCTGGAGAATGGGCTTGATACCCTGAAAGAAGTCGGGATTCTCAAACTTCCCGTACATCACCAGATTGCTCATTTCTTCTGACTTCTCTACTATCTCTGCAAACTCAGAGTAGTTATGGTTGTTGTATTCAGAAAACAACAAACCCCTCTTCCTGAACCTACGAAACCATTCTGTTTTGCTTATATGATTACCGAAGAATCTACTTGACAATTGGAATAAAAGATAAATAGACTTCTGCTGGAAAGAGCCATATTTCATGGTTAAATTTCCGTTGTCCACACGATATGGCACGACACAAAAATCCTCAAAGGTGTCCTTGTAGTCCTTTTCGCCAGCCTTATGCTGCGACAAAAGGCTGAAATTAAACACCATTTCGTCTTTATTATTCCGAAGTTCCATCAGCTTTCGTGCAAAAGCATATTGAAACATCTGATTACCGGTGCGCCCCGAAAAATAGTTGCAAATCATTTATTTACTACCTTCTTGTTTAACAACGCGAAAATTCTTCCTTTAATTTTTATCATAAACTCGCTCTCCAAGCCAAATTTCTTTTTTAAGAGAAAACGCCGAGTATTCCTCTCGTAAAGAAATGGATCACTTTTTCGGGGATTTAGAACGATAATACCGTATGGCGAATTTTTGAATTTTCTTAAATTAAACGCATTACCATAACCCTTATACCAGGTTTTAATATATCCATGGTCTGATGGTTCCCTATATGTTTGGAGATTATGCTTTCTCACCAAAATATCTAATATTGATTGGTCTTCTCGGTGCGAGATATATTCTGGAAACTCTTGTATCTCACTGAAAAAGTGCTTTCCGCTAAGTTTTTTTATGTCCTTGCTATGCTCAAGCCATTCTTTTATAAAACTTCGTGCTTCTAAACTATTCTTCATGAGCAGGAATGTAGCTTGGCACTGGTTGTGGTCAAAGTCAGTGCAGCCCATTTGTACAAATGTTTCATGCTTTGTCCAACACCTTGCTATCAATGGCAATTCAAATGGCATAATAGAGATATTATCTCTTACCATTACCTTTACCAACTGATGTACATCATTCCAATAAATAGAGCCGGCATCGCAATAAAACAGGTAATCTCCTTCTTCTATTTTAGTTAGGGCATCATAAATAATATATGGCTTCCATAGCCACAGACCTGCTCCACGTGAAATACCCATAATTTCAGGGCATTCTTCCTTTAATGGAGTAATATCCCGGTCCTCGTATTCAAAAACACGATCTACCTTTCCCCTTGTATAGGCTGTCTTTGTATTATAATCTCTAACTTTTCTATATATTTCTCCTTCTCCTCGAGGACCTGGAGAAAAGAAGTTCACTGCATATAATTTTCTCATCAATCTACCTGCGTTTTAATGAAACTAACTTTTGTAATATGATTTTGCGTTCTTCCGCCGACAACAGTAATCTATAGGAGAACAAACATATACACATTGAAGATATAATTATCACAAACAGTAATTGTAAAAACGGATTGCCAAACAAGATAAATTTATTTGCTAAGAATACAGCAGCAAATACTAACGATATGACCACACAACAAGGTAGGATGGTCTTGCGATAGTAGTGCCCTAACTGAAACTCGGCAAGAACTATTTTCAACAAAAACGGAAAAATATTAAAGCACACAAGCTCTACAACAAGAGTTATTAGAAAAGGAGTATACGGGCGACCATTACCTTTCAAAGCAAAGTATGTGATAGGCAAAATACAAAGCAAGGCTGGCCCATGCAATAACGATATGTATTTATTCTTCCCGGTGGCATTTATTGCGTAAGCAATTGGAGAGAATAATACAGCGATTATCAATGTCAAAAGCGTAAATCTGCTAAAAATAACAGTATATTCAGGTGGATTTTTCAGCCAAAGATAAAATATGTAATTGCCATCAAATATTACGGGTACTGTCAATAATAATATTAATGCAAAAGAGAACTTAGACGCTTGATTTATTAAATCGTTGAGACGTCCAAAATCATTCATAGAGTACGACTTTGTTATGGCAGGACGAACTGATACCATAAAGTTATTAGAAAAGCCAGAAATAGCTCCATAAACTGTGTTGGCAAAGCCGCAAGCAGCGTTGACTGCTACACCATAGAATATATTCAACAGAATGTTCACGCCCTGATTTTTTGCTATCAAACTGAAATCTCCGATTAGTTCCCATCCGGAGAAAACAAGTATCGGTTTGGAAATACTCCAGTCTGCTGACCATCGGAAACGGCACTCCGTGAATGAGCGCCTGCAGTAAATATAGTATATCAGATTAATGACCACCGTGAAAGTTAACAGCGCCGCTCCATAAACCATCAGTCTGTCATACGGTGTGATATAGAGCACATAGCATGCTAAAAGCTTGAAAAGCGTATCGAGAATACCAACATAAGCAAAAACCTTCATTCGCTCATGGGCTATGATGGCAGCATTGTATGGACTCTGAACCAGCGACAGCATCGTCATCAGGATGGAGGCTTGATAGACCACATTGGCAGCAACCTCTCGCCCCGTGGGAATATTGAGCTTATAGTTTGCCAGCCAAAGTCCGATGGTTTCGCATACCACAAAAAATATAGCTGCCGTTACAATATGTACATTGAGCGTTGCCGCAAACGTACGGGCCAAACGCTGTGAATCGTTTCTGCCAAGTTCGAAAGCTAAAAAACGTGAGGTTGCACCAGCCAACGAGCCATTGACAAATGTAAACATTGCAACGATTCCTGCAACCACCTGATATACTCCCAAATCTTCGACCCCAAGAACCTGCAGGACAACCCTTGAAGTGTAGAGCGAAACTACGAGATTAAACAACATTCTCCCATACAGGAACAATGTGTTCTTGGCAATGGTCTTATTGGAAGAGATTTTTTCCACTAAGTATATAAATTAGGAAATAGACATTTTGTTGACCTCATTACGTTTAGCCCTGACGTCCATTGAGTGCCAATAATATGTTAGTCGAGAATATTCATTGATATTGAAATATACTTGATATGCAGGGTTTTTCGGGAGATTCAAGAGAGACTCGTGCATCTTCTTTCCCACTTGAGAATCACCAAAATAGATTTGATTACAGAACTGTTCCCACATTCCATTCTTTAAGTCTTGATCAAAATCATGGAGCATATTGTGAGTAAAATACATTCGCTTGCGCCAGTTGACATGAATGTTCTCTTGTTTCAAATCAGAAAGATTTTCATCCAGATTATCCTGATTTGAATACATATTCTGAGCAAATGTCAATCCGCTCACATCATTCCCTTCCAAAATCTCTTTTGCATACATACATATTGAATCTTTCGGGAACAAATCACTGCCTTCATGCATCCTTTCAAAAATAAACTTTGAGATTCCAACTTCTTGTCGGAAACGGAAAGGTAGAACACATTCTTCAATTGGGACGGTACCCTCATTGAACAATATTCCCTTTTGTGCCCCGCTTCGAGGATATATTTGTAAACCTATTGTCGTGAAAGGAAAAATAGGCTTGAATGTCAAATCAGGAATTATTGGATGGACGTAAATAACACCAACGGGATTCGCTTTGATATTCTCATCTGTGAGAGGTCGGTATTTATCATATCCAACACTAATCGTCGATGCAAAGAATGCTGCTACGTTTATATCTGTAGTAAAATCCACCACGCCGGTTTTGAAGCCATAATGTTGAGCAAGACCATAATAATTCATATTAATAAAAAATGGACGCTTTTCTGGCTCTAAAATAATTCCTCTGTCAAACATCATCGACAGAGGATTTGTCAAAAGAAGAGCTATGAAATCTTCACTTAACAGATTTGACCTCAAATGTTTAGGACGAAATTGTTTCAGAACGAGAGGATTTCCCTGACTATCATACTCGTCTCTGGCAAATGATGAGAGAATGTGAGGGTACTCCTTTCTTTGTCCTCTATAAATAAAACCACAATTACGCAAATTCGGTTTCAATGTATGTCTACGTTTTTGAGTTTGTACGACGATGAATTTATCCTCGTCAGCGTGGTTGTAGTATTCCATATTTATAGAATGCCAACTCTCTTCCATATTTGAATCAATGTGGCCGTTAGCATCTCTTTTAGCAATGATTTCACAGCTCTTTCGCTTCAAAATATCAACTAACTGAAGTAAATTGGGTAGTTTGGCTGCATCAATATCTTGATGTGACATATATAGTAAACGATATTTGTTTGTGGTTGTTCAAATATACAATTTGTTCAGCGGTTTTCTTCTTTATCCTTATATCCGCACCACAATAGTCTCTGATATTTTATAACATTCTGAGCAACAAAAAGTTGTTCAGGATTTTGCCATGTCAAAAAAATCACTTAACTTAGTGGTGCAAAAACAAATTAGCAATTCAT
>UQFS01000016.1 GCA_900540375.1 uncultured Prevotella sp. | reverse complement strand
TTCCTTTCCAATAGTCAAATATAAGCCCACAATTTTTATACCAAGGATTGTCCAGACAGTGTAAACTTTGCTAATTTGGATGATTGCGGATATTCATTTAATATAAAGTAAGTTGATGAGGGGGATATGTCGATCGGCTTTGGCATATCCCCTTTTTCTTTCTCTTGAACAATTGCGGTAAGGAGAAAGAGAGCTACTCATTATTATATATATAGCTACACATTATTATATATAGAACACAGATAACGATATTATCTATAGATCACAGAAAAAGATGAGAAACTATCGACAAACGTTTTTGCTTGCCATTTGTCTTTTCTTCTTCTTCTCTCTCTCCGCCGTGGGACAGAAACCGATGGAGGGAGGACTGTGGAAAGACACGGGCGGAAAGCATATCAACGCGCATGGAGGAAACATCCTCCAGTATCGCGGCACATATTATTGGTATGGTGAGACGCGCAGCAACGGCGGACCGGTCTGCTCGCTCGGCGTGAGCTGCTACACTTCCGAGAATCTTCGCGACTGGACTTCACGTGGCTTTGTGCTCCGCGTGAGTGACGACACCAACAGCGACATACAGAAGGGATGCATCATCGAGCGGCCAAAGGTGGTGTACAACGCTCGGACGAAACAATTCGTGATGTGGTTTCATCTTGAGCTGAAAGGGCAGGGCTATGCTGCTGCCCGTGCTGCGGTGGCGGTCAGCGACAATCCTACGGGGCCTTTCCGCTTTGTGCGGTCGGAACGTGTCAACGCGGGCTGCTATCCGATAGGCTTCTGCATGCCTGACACGACGGACTTGCGCCATCATCTGCTCTTCCCTGAGTTGCAGACATGGTGGACACCGGAATGGCGGAAACAGATTGAGCGCGGCATGTTCTTCATGCGTGACCTGCAAGGCGGACAGATGGCGCGTGATCAGACGGTGTTTGTCGACGACGACGGCAAGGCTTATCACATCTTCTCGTCCGAGGATAACATGACGCTGGACATTGCGCAGCTCACGGATGACTATCTCGGTCATAATGGTTCGTTCGTGCGTGTGGCTGCCGGCGGACAGAACGAGGCACCGACAATCTTCAAGCAGGATGGTACTTACTGGATGATCACCAGTGGCTGTACCGGTTGGGTGCCTAACGCTGCCCGCCTCTTTAAAGCCAAGAATATCTTCGGACCGTGGACGCAGCTGCCCAATCCCTGCAAGGGTGAGGGTGCCGAGACGACGTTCGGCAGTCAGGGTGCTTATATCTATAAGGTGGTAGATGCGAAGATCCGCAAGCAGTTCGGCGGTGCCGAATATCTGTTCATGGTCGACGTGTGGAAGCCGAAAGAGCTCGGCAACAGCGGTCATCTGTGGATTCCAATCCGCTTCGAGGACGGCAAGCCCGTGCTGAGGCGATAACCAAAGAAAACGCAGAAAATCGACAAACTATCGTGAAAACATCATTGTTTGTCGATTTTCTTTTTTAATTTTGTAGCGACAATGGCGTGATCAATGCCTAAGTATCACTGTTCTAAACTGATATTTTTATGAAAACAGAATTATACATTATCATCGCTGTTTTGTTTCTCCTGACCATCATCATGATCTGGTGGGGCGTTAAGACTTTCCTCGATATACGTAGGAGACAGAAAGAGTGGAAGAGGCCTCACCAGCCTCACCCCCGTACCCCCGTACCCCTCTCCAAAGGAGAGGGGAGTGATTACTCTGGCTATACCAAACTACCATAGGAAGGTACCAAGGATTAGGCTGTTTGGAGAGAGGCTGGGGGGTGAGGCTGTTAGGATGAGGTTTTTCTCTCCCTTTTAGGGAGAGCTAGAGAGGGTCTTCTTCTCAGATCTTTACTTCACATTTCTTTCCCGTGTATTCCACGGTCTGCTCAGTCTTCTTGCCGTTGCTGTCCACGGCGGTGATGTGGAAGTGGCGGCGGGCAAGCATACCCTTGTAGGCACCCTTGCGGTTGTCGATGGTCAGCGTGTGCGTGGTCTCGTCATAGTCAAAGGGAATGAGCGTGTAGTGGCCGTGCTCATAGTTGTAGTTGTTGCCCTCGTCCTCATAGAGTTCAAAGTGGCCGTTGGCACCACAGTAGACTTTCACCTCCAGATCGTCCCAAGGCTTCTCCGTGCTGTATTGAACGTCGGGACCGAAAGGCAGGATGGCTCCGGCCTTGACATATACCGGCATGATGTCAATCGGGCAGAGGCGCTGAATGGTTTGACCGCCGGCGTGTGGCTGGTCGTCCCAGAAGTCATACCACAGTGTGCCTTTTGGCAGATAGACAGTCGTTGGCGCTGCGGCCTTGCTGACGTCGGGATAGATCAGATGCCCACGCTTCTTGCTGTCCTTCCACGTGTACATGGGGTCAGTGACCGGTTTGACGAGCAGGTTGCGGCCGAAGAGATATTCGCTGTTCAGCGTTGCGGCATGACGGTCGTTGGCAAAGTCCATGACCAGCGCACGCATCATTGTTCCGCTGTTGAGCACGCAATCGGCAGCTGAACTATAGGTATAGGGCAGCAGGCGGTAGCGCAGACGGATGTACTTCACGATGGCGTCGTAGCACCAGTCGCCTTCTTTGCCGAAACGATAGAGCTCGCTAACCATCGGCGACGAGCAGTGGTTGCGCATCAGCGGCATGAAGGCTCCCCATTCCATCCAACGTGTTTGCAGTTCTTGCAGGGCGGGATTGTGGGGATCCTGCTCAAACTCCCAGTAGAAGAAACCACCGAGGTCGGTGTTCCAGTAGGGAATGCCGCAGAGCGAATAGTTCAGTCCTGATGGGATCTGCTGCTTCATCTCCTGCCACGAGGCAAGAATGTCGCCGCTCCAAGAGAATGTGCCGTAGTGCTGAATGCCGAAGGCCGCGCTACGCGTCATCATCAGCGCACGCTTAGCGTTGCCCTCTTTCGTGGCACGCTGATGGTCGTAGATGCCCTTGTTGTGCACGAGCGGAAAAGCATTCTTCACGCTTCTCCATGAGCCGTCGGCCGTCATCCAGTCGTCGTCACCGGGCTTTTCGAAGTGGTCGGGCTCTGAGGAGTCGGTCCACCATGCGTCAAAGCCCATCTTCTGCAAGTTGGTCAGATACTTCCAATAGATGTTACGAGCCTTGGGGTTAAAGGCATCGTAGACCTTCACACCTTGGTTTCTCGGCCACGTGTCGAAGGGATAGAGGGCTCCGATGGCGTTGAGCTCTTTATATTGATCGGTCCATGGTCCGAAGTTAGCCCAGATAGAAATCATCAGATGACCGTTGTTGCGATGGACATAGTCTACCATCTCCTGCGGACTCTTGATGCGCGGCTGCTGCGGTTTGAGGTTTTTCATGTCGCCGGGCAGGTAGCGTTGCCAGGCAGGATCTCCCACCTTATTTATATAGTAAGGGTTCATGAAGCGCATCGCATTCCAGTTGGAGTCGCATCCCCAATATTGCCAGTCCTGCACCATCGCGTCTACTGGTATCTTCAGTTCACGGTATTTGTCGAGCACGCCGACCAGTTCGTCGCTGGTCTTATAGCGTTCGCGGCACTGCCAGAAGCCCATGGCCCACAGTGGCGGCAGCGTAGCCTGTCCCGAGAGTTCACGTACGGAGGCGATGACGCCGTCGGCTGTACCGTCGCGATAGAGGAAGTAATAATCGACAAACGGCGCCACCTCACTGCTCATCATTGTCTCTGCGGCCGTGTCGTCGAACAGCGATCGTCCGGCGTTGTCCCAATAGAGTCCGTAGCCTTTGCCGCTGAGAAAGAAAGGAATGGAGATGTAGGTGTTGTGATTCCACATCTCCACCTTCTGTCCGCGGTGGCTCATGAGCGTGTCACGCAGCTGTCCGAGTCCATAGACGGCCTCGTCGCTGGTCAGCCGGAAACATTGGCTGACCTGATACTTTCCGTGGTCCACGTCGTGACTGCATGGTGAGAAGTGATGCCCGGTAGCCTGCAACAGTTCTGTGCCTTTGTTGTCGGAAAAGGTGATGTAGCCTGTCTGAAGGTCAAGGGTGGCGGATATCATCGACGAGCGAAGCGTGATCTTTCCGTCACGCTCTTCCTCGGTGATGGGCTCCGTGACGTTCTGTCCTGGTTTCAGCAGCACCGAGTAGCTCTTTTTCCGGATGTTTGTGTCCGTACCGGGAAACACTCTCACGCGCACGATCGATGGTGAGCAGAAGC
The DNA here is from genome assembly GCA_900540375.1 of uncultured Prevotella sp. Taxonomy (GTDB): domain Bacteria; phylum Bacteroidota; class Bacteroidia; order Bacteroidales; family Bacteroidaceae; genus Prevotella. The sequence continues at coordinate 69,173 of UQFS01000016.1, read as the reverse complement.
TCAACTCGGTGGCGTGTCCGTCGACAACGCGGCAGATGCCGGTAAGATTTTTACGTTTGGCAGCATGTAGCGGCAGCAACAGTGCCAGCAAGAGTACCAACAGGATCGTCTTTTGTTTTGTCATATCATTGATTTGTTTAGGTATAGCCTTTCTCACTCGCAAAGATAAGACATTTTCTTCAATGTGCAAAAGAAAAGCCGGGAATAGTGAACGAATCTCATGTCGCTCTTTTCCTAAAACTCTCACACAGGGTTATGGACACACAGAGAAGCCTTTGCCTTGTGAGAGAGCTTGGAGAATAGAGGATTATAGGCAGCGGGCACAGACTCAGCTAAGACTTCCGTCTGAGCACCGCTGTCAGTTTGTGTTTAGTAGATCTTTCTGAGTGGATGATTCGTCCGTAGTCAGATCAATTTCCTGAATAACCTGGATTTTGTTTCAGGTTGCCGTTGGTGAGTAGTTGCTTATTGGGAATCGGGAAGAGGTTCTTCGTTGCGTCGCCGGCATCGTGTGAGAACCATGAGCGGGTAGTGAAGACACCGAAGCGGATCATATCCTGGCGACGTCGTCCCTCCTGCGAGAATTCCCATCCGAGTTCATCGAGCATTCTTCCATAGGTGATGGTTGCGTTGTCGTGAGTGGTTTTGGTGATGTCGCATCGACCATAGTCGTAGCAACTGTTACCCATAAGTTGTTCACCGGTGACAATGGCTTTCTCAGGATGACTCTTGAAGTTGCGTTGACGCACCTCGGTGACCAGTTTCGCAGCTTCATCAGCATGACCGGTTCGGAGCAGCGCCTCTGCTTTCATCATTAGCACGTCGGCATAGCGCAACAGCGGGAAGTCGTTGCTCAGTCGGTTGGTGCTGTTCTTGGCATATTCAAATTTGCCCCAGCGGAGTCCCTGGTTCTCTTCCGAGCCATCGATGCTGTTGACCTCATTGACATATACCAGTGGCTTGCCGACCATGCCACCCATAGTGCATTTGAGCACTTCGCCGTCGGCAGAATACTGGGTGCCAGAGATGAAGTCATCGGTCAGTCGTTGATCATCCTTGTCAAAGGTGTTTATATACTGTGGCATGACGCAAACGCCGCCCCACGGAGTAGCCTGGAAATTATAGGTCGCCTGATTTTCCGGTTGCAAGGTGTACATGTGGAAGTCGAAGGCGTTCCAATCTGTGATATACGTCTCGTCGAAGGGCAGGGCAAAGATAATTTCCTTGGAGTTCTCGTTGTTGGTGGCAAAGACATTCTTGCGCGTGGCGTCAAGGGAATAGTGACCGCTGTTGATGACCTTGTCACACATCTCTATGCATTTGTCGTAGTCTTTGTGGGTGCCGTTGGAGAATACTTCCGAGTTGAGATACATCTTGGCGAGCAACGTGTATCCAGCCCATTGGTTGAACCGGCCATAGTATTCACTATTCACCTTGTCGGAGAGTAGCGGAATATTTTCTTCCAGTTCTTTCACGATAAACTCATAGACTTGCTGTCGTGTGCTCTGCTCGGGCAGGAACCCTTCCGGAACGTCGAACTTGGTGATGATGGGCACATTGCCAAAGAGATCGTCGAGAAGGTAATAGTATGAGGCACGCAGCACTTTCAGCTCTGCCATGACGCTTTCCTTGCTGTCACCGAGCTCCACCTGTCCGGACTCTATCTGATAGAGCACACGGTTGCAGGCATTGATGCCGTCGTAGGTGCGCACCCAGCTGTTGAGCGGTATTTCGTCCTCGCTTGTCCACTTGTGTTGGTGCATACGCTTATACACACCTCCGTCGACCCACCCGTTGGGCCTTGCTGGAATCACATCCTCGTCGGTGCAGAGCATCTCCGCTCTTGCCACACCATTCCACAGGAGCATGGTTTTGCGCCAAGAGACATAGGCCGAGGAAAGCAGTGAGGCCACGTCCTCATCCGTGGGCTTGAAGCCGTCGGCAATCACACTGTTGTAACTGGTGTCTTTGAGATCGGTGCATGAAGACATCATCGTGCAGGCAGCCAAAGCGGCCACACATATATTGATAAGATTGAATTTCATGATAAAAGTATTTTAGATGACGATTAGAAGGTGACCACAGTGCCGAAGGTAAACGAACGGGTATGAGGATAGATGTCGCGGTTGTCGTAGCCAGGATTCAGTCCGGCTGTCGTCACCTCGGGATCTATGCCTTTATAACCGGTGATGGTGATGACGTTGTTGACCGTAGCGTACAGGCGCAAAGCCTTGATGTACTTGCCGATCTTCTTGAAGTTGTAACCCAACGTGATGTTGTCGATCTTCCAATAGTCTCCGTCTTCGACATAGTAGCTGTTGAATTCCTCAGAGCACAGTGTGTTGAGCACGGCCTTTCCGAACACCTTGTCGTAGGCAGAGCGCAGGCGGTTCCAGTCTTGTCGGCTACGGTTCTCATAGAACATCCTGACGCCGTTGATGATCTGGAAGCCGAAGGCTCCGCGCATGTTCACGGCGAGATCCCAGTTTTTGTATTTCACTTGGTTGTTGAATCCTAAGTACCACTTAGGTACACCGTTGCCGATGATCTGCTTATCTTCAAAGGAGTGTGTGAAGTCATCATAGCCGACCTCCTTACCTTCGTGGTTGCGATAGATCCACTTGCCGTTGTCGTCAACGCCCACCACTTTGAATCCGTAGATGTCTCCTACGCGGTGCCCGATCCTGACAATATGTGATTCAGTCTTCACCGGTTCCTCGATCCAACCTGTCATGAAGTAGTCCGACGATGTTTTGTACAGGTCGTTTGACAGGCTCTTGAGCTTATTAGTGTTTGTTGAGAAAGTGACGGTGCTTGACCAGGTAAGGTCGTGGGTCTTCACTGGAATGGCATTGATCATCACTTCAAGTCCGTGGTTGCTCATCTCGCCCACGTTGGCGCGTGTGGTAGTATAAAGGTTTGGCGGTGAGGGCACGGCATAGTCATAGAGCAGTCCCTTGATGAGTCGATAGTAGTAATCGATGGTTCCGTTGATACGATAGTCAAGGATACTGAAGTCCATGCCAAGGTCCACTTCGTGTTTCTCTTCCCATTTCAGCGTGCTGTTGGCGTTTTGTGTAGGCTGCAGGGCACGGATCCATTTGCCGTTATAGAGGTAGTAATCGCCATAGCCCAACAACGACTTCCCTAAGAAAGAGTCGCTGGGTTGTGAACCGGTGACACCGTATCCGGCGCGCAACTTGAGGTCGTTGAACACTTTTTGCTTGCTCATGAAAGGTTCATTGGTTACTCGCCATCCTATAGAGATGGAAGGAAAGTTGCCCCAAGGATGTTTGGTACCTTCCAACTGGCTGGCAGCCTCGTGTCTTAAGGCGGCCATCAACAGATAGCGGTCGCGATAGTTGTAATTGATGCGCCCGAAGAAGCCGATGAGGTTGGTGTCGAGCCAGTAGCTGTATTCCGTAGCGAGTCCTTTCTTCAAGGCCTGTCCCACTCCGATATTATGCCAACTGAAGAGGTCGGTCGGGAAGTCATAGTTCTGCTCGTACTGTCGGTTGTAGTTCATCTGCTGATAGCTGTATCCGGCCAAAGCCTGGATCGTGTGTCCGTCAAAGGTCTTATGGTACTGTGCGGTCAGCTCGATGAGTTTGGTCATGTTATTGGCAGAACCAGTGCTGGCATAGCCGTTGCGTCCGTCGCGAATGGTGGAGATGTGGTGTTTCGTCTCGTAGTATCCGCCTGTCTGGCTGATACGGTCGTAGGACAGCAGCGCGTTGAGTGTCAGATCCTTGATGGGCCGATAGGCCACGTTGCCACTGATACGTATCTGTTGCAGGTCTTGCTGGCCGTCGGACTCATAGATACGTGCCAACGGGTTGTCGTAATTGAAGATACCCGTATTCTCGTACCACGTGCCATCTGCGTTTTTGATAGGCTCCGTAGGGTTGTGGATCATGGCCTGCCGCCAGCTGTAGGTGTCGTAGCTGCCGCCATCTGTGGTTGAGGTGTAACCAGTCTTATTGGCGAGAAGCTGCAGTTTGATGTTGACCTTGTCGTCGAACATGCTGTGGTTGACCTCGGCACGGCCCTGGAATTCTTCCTTGTCAGACTTGTGGAAGATACCTTGTAGGTTGCGGTAGTTCATGTTCACGACATAGTTGGTCTTGTTAGTTCCGCCCTTGAACATGAGGTTGTGAACATGACTTACACCTGTTCGCAGAATCTCGTCGATCCAGTTGGTGTTATAACCCATGTCCCATGAAGCTCCACGCAGTCCGTCCTTGATCTGCTGCCGGTAGTCATCAGCCGTACAGAAATCCGGCTTCCTGACGATATTCGACAGAGAGAGGTAGCCGCTGTACTGCACTTCGTTGATGCCGTCGCCTTTTGCTTTCTTTGTTGTAATCATCACAACGCCATTGGTGCCGCGTGATCCATAAATAGCAGCGGCGGATCCGTCCTTGAGCACGTCGATGCTTTCAATGTCTTCTGGTGCCACGGTATTGAAGTCGCCTGGTATTCCGTCGATGAGAATAAGTGGTTTGGTTGTCGCACCCAAGATGGTGGTGTTGCCACGTAAAGCCACTTCCGTTCCTCCAACGGGGTTGCCCGTGGGGTTGGTGATAGACAGGCCTGCAATTTTCCCTTGGATGAGCTGGCCGGCATCGTTGACAGCGCCGACAGTGAAGTCTTCGCTTTTTACGCTTCCCACGGAACTGGTTACGTCGCCCTTGCGCTGTGTTCCGTAACCGATGACGACCACTTCGTTGAGCACCTTGTTGTCTTCCTGTAAACTGATTTGCAGGCTGCGCTTGTTGCCCACGACGACGTCCTTGTTAGTGAATCCAATATATGATACTTGCAGCGTGCTACCTGCTGGTACGTTGATCGTGAAGTTTCCGTCAAGATCACTCACTGTGCCGTTGGTGGAACCTTTCTCCATGATGGTTGCGCCGATGATGGGTTCTCCCTTTTCATCAGTAATGCGTCCTTTCACGACATGGCCTTTTGTCTGAGCACCGCTTTGCAGCTGTACGGGAGCTGCAGCCTCCTTCTTGTGCAAAATGATGTTCTTGTCACGGATCTCGTACTCGAGATTGCTGCCACTGATGATTTGGTCGATAGCCTGTGAAAGCGTGGTGGCATGTACATTCACTTTTCTGTCAGTGGCAATGGCGTCTGCGTTGAAAACAAACGAGTAGCCAGTTTGCTGTCGCAGGGCTGTCATGGCTTGAGCGATGGTGGCTGAGTGTAACTTCAGTTTCACCTTCTGAGCCTGTCCGCTGATGCTGGTTCCCAATAACAGGAGTGAAGCCAGCATGATCTTCTTGTTTAGCATAGTCATAGCTGTTTAGTTAGATAAATAGATTTAATGTATGTTGATAATAGGTCGAATCAGGTAGGATAGCCAAGTGGCGCGCTTAGTAGATGTCTATATGTTTCCCTTTGATGGTGTATCTCAGAGTACCCGTCTCTTTGAGTGCTTGCAGAATATCTGTGTAGCTTTGCTCGTGTGTTGAGAAAGTGCCGTAGAATCTCTTGTTGGCCGTGGCCGTGTGGTGGATGCTGATGTCAATGTTGTAGGTACGTTCCAACCTCTTTGAGATGTCGGCAACTGTGGTGTTGTGGAAGATCAGCACACCTTGACTCCATGCAATGCCGTCAGATTGTTTGCTGGCTATGGCAATGTGTCCTGTCCGCTTGTCGATGACGGCTTCCTGTCCTGCCACGATGATACTAGCCTGTGTGTCGTTTCCGGTTTTCAACTCTATGCTACCTTCGTCTATGACGACTTTAGCCTGATCGTCTTCAGGATAGTTGGTAATATTGAGTTTCGTGCCGACATCGCGGATGGTCATTTTTGCAGTGAGGATCTCTACGGGCTTGTCGCTGTGATGGACGATAGAGAAATAGGCTTCACCAGTGAGATTGATTTTGCGTTCTTTCAATCCGAAACTTTGTGGATAGCAGAGCTTAGATCCACCATTGAGACAGACCTGTGTGCCGTCTGGAAGGCGAAGAGACATGGTGGAGCCCTTGGGAACATTCATTTCTACGTTTGCCAGCTGTCCTGTCCATGACTTTATGCCTTGGCGGTAACAAAGCACTGCTGTCAGTGACACTGCGAAAATCAGCGCTGCCGCATAGCGGACAAAGCTGAAAATGCGACGTGGACTCTTTGCCTCTGCAGAATGCTGCTGTTCGAGCTCGCGTTGCTGGAATTTAGCATAGCCTGCTTGCCAGCTGTAATTGTCTGCTTGGTGTTCGGCCTTTGTTGTCATCCATATCTCGCGGCAACGCAGTATGATATCCTTGTTGGCGGAGTCTTCCTCAAGCCAGCTTTTGAGCTGACGTTCGTCTTCCGTGGAAATGTCTCCACTGAGATATGCAATGATCAGGTCTTCTATGTGTGGGTCAAGTTGCTTCATCGTTGTCTTTTCCCTTGCAGACAACGATTACGAGGAAGAGGGTAGTGGAAAATATGTTTTTTTTAGGTAGTTCATGTGGACCATGTTGCTTGACTTTTACCGCCAAGGGTGTTAGGGCGGCCACGGAGGAACCGTCCCTGCGCTGTCGCCATGTCTTACCCCGCCGCTGACTTCTGCACCTGAACTGTTTATAAGAAAGCGCGCCAATCACAGGATATATCCGCTGCGCCATAATTTCTTTATTTCCCTCATTCCAACCAGTAGCGTCATTGAAAGTGATCATGTTACTTTCTTGAAGAAGGGCAGGGGGGAGGCTTATGTCCTTAAAGTCGCTTTATCTCTTCTTCTGACAATCCGGTAATCTTGGCAATAAGGTCTGTGGCTATGCCGGCAGATTTCATGGCTTTTGCGTGGTTGATAGTTGCATCTCGTATTCCTTCCTTCCTGCCTTCTTTTCTGCCTTCTTCCCTGCCTTCTTCCCTGCCTTCTTTTCTGCCTTCCTCTTTAGCAGTGTCCATGCCGTTCTTGATGTCACGGTAGGCATTGCTGCTGAGTTCGTAGTCACGCAGTTCATTAGTGTTGAACTTGGAGATTTCAGCTGTGGAGAAAAGCTGCTCAAAGACGCGCCCTTGCAACTCGGCCGGGCGCGCGAAGAGACGCTGCATATTCTTCAAGGCAAAAAGCCATTTGTCAAGAGTGGTCTTTAGTTCTCCCAACTCCTTATGAAAGCAAGCCAACTCAACATAAATGTAGGTGAGCTTGTCATAGAACACCTTTTTAGAATGTATATCCATGAGTTTCACCTCCTTATACACCCCGCTGTCGCTCTGCTTGTCCTCGGGGAAGGTGAAGTTGAGGATGCCTATGGTATAAACTGGACTGAGTTTGTAGTCCCAGTCGCCGCGCTTGCTCTGCTCAGCTATGGGGAATGTGGAGTAGTATATGGATCTGTCCTTGTAGAATTCCTGATAGACGTTCTGCATCTCAACGATAAAGCGTGAGCCGTCTTTTGCCTGGCAATAGACGTCAAACACAGCACGTCGCTCCTCGATGTTCGTTCCGAGTTGCTCGCTGTTTCGGTAGGTGACATCACTCACCTCGCGCTCCCCCTCAAGCAGTGCGTTGAGAAAGTCTATAAGCAGAGCCTTGTTGAAGGGTGTGCCGAAGATACGCTTGAAGCCGAAGTCGGTCAGCGGATTGATGTATCTCTCTGTGTAGTTGGTGTCCGTTGCATCCATCATCGTCTGTGTCTAAATGATTACTCTCTGCAAATATCGGAAAAAAGCATCAAATAAGCAAGAGACTTAGGAAGTTTTTTAGGTTTTAGACAGAATAAAATCTGTTCTTTCTGTCTTTCTGTCTTTCTGTCTATCATTCTTATCTGTCGTTTTCTATCTTCCTTATCCGTTTGTTCGCTTTTCTGACAAAAAACGGGCACTGAGAATCGATTCTTTTCCACGAAGACCTACTTTGCTCTGATTTTCGTGAAAATCAGCATGTTTTTGTAAGTTACTGATAGACAATATATTATGAATACGAGTGCATTTTGTGCGTATCAACTCGTTTTTTTTCTTGCAAAATTCTCTAGATAATTTTTGGTCAAAAAGGTATTTTGATGCTGTCATCTCGCTTATCTGACCATGTCATCTCGCCTTTCTGACCTTGTCATTTAAGCGAGATGACAGTATCAAAGTGCCTTTCTGAGCATTAAAGAGCGCAAAATTCGATGGAAAAAGTCAGTTTTGTGTGGGCTTGATGATGGGATGCCGATTCAGCGCTCTCTATATTGCGAGTAAACGCGGAGGGTGTTTTGTCAAGAAAGTTAGATGGCTTTTCCGAATTCTAAGCTCTGTTCAATTGGCAAAAACAATAGCAAGTAGTGTGTTAGATCCGTGTGGCTTGATTCAGTTCTGACATCTAAATCAGTGGCAGAACTTGGTCGGTTTTGTTTTAGATCATGGGTAAGTGACTGCGATTTTTGTCTCAAATCAGTGGCAAAAGGTATCCGTTGTGGTTTGCAAGTCAGGAATGTTATACAGAAAAATGAGTACAAAAATCCCTCACAACTATGGCGGTTGTGAGGGATCTCGGTGTTTTTTTGTAGGACTATTCCACCGTCACCTTGGAGATGGTGTATCCGTTGCCGACCATCAGGAAACCGTTCTGGTTCTTGAGGAGTTGGATGGAGAGGTCGGTGAGTTCGTATTCGAGTATCTGACTGCCACTGATGGTGATGTCACCACGCTCGGGATCGCCTTTGCCCGTGAGCAGGTTGTTCCACCATGCTGTGGTTGCCGTACCCTGACCATCACCGCTGACATATACCTTCAGGATCGTGCCGGCGTGAACATGGTTGATGAAGCCGTCCTTGAGCGCGTCGAACGGCGTGCCCCACGTGACGTTGAAGCTGCCCTCCCACAGCGTCTCGCTCTGGTCGGGATAAGGCTCATTTGTCACCTTGATCTTACCGCCGCCATACTGCTGTCCGGCTGCGTCTTGCAGCAAGACGGAGTAGTCACCCTCTGCCAAATCAGCCGGAATGGCGAGCGTCAGATTGCCGTTTTCTGCACTGACGACGGTAGCCTCTTTACCACCGATGAACACTTTGGCCACCTCGTCGAGGTTGGAGCATCCGTGGATCGTGGTCTTTGCGCCCGGCGCCACCCACAGATCTTTAGCCTTTGTGCCGAGCACAGGATCGCCGTCGGCGGGCGTGATCACCACGCGTGTCGTGCGCGAGGTGGAGAGCCCCTTTGTCGTGGTGGCCACAATCTTCAGTTCATGGTCGCCGGCGAGCAGTGGCTGGTCGATGGAGTCGCCCTCGTGGATGAGCTGTCCGTCGATGTACCACGATATCGTCGTGTAGTCGCGTGGTGTAGCGATGATGTTAAATACGAAGTTACTGGTGCGGCTTTGCGTGATGAGGGCCTGGGGCTGACCATCCTTCCACTCCGGGATGTTGGTGTTGAGGATGCGCGGCGCATCGGTCTCCTCAGCTGTGAAGAACGGATCATCGTCGGAAGAGCAGGCCGTGAATGCTGTGGCGGCACAGGCTATCATCAGCAGTCCGAAAGCGCGCAGAGCGATATGCTTGATTGTTTTCATGGTTGTCGTTGTCTTGAATTGTTTGTTGTTCTATTGGCCCGACAGACTGTTTTGCACTGGCGGGCCAGGTCGATGAAGTCTACTTGACGTTGATGTCCTTGGTGTCCCACCACAGGCGGTGGTGCCAGTCGTCGTCGCCTCCCATGCGCTGGAGCGCCTCGTCGTAGTGCTTGCTGTTGTATTTCGACTCGAGTATCGGGTACTTCAGGCGTACCGGCGTGGTGAGGTTCTTGTCGTCGTAGGTGAAGTCACTCTCAAATTTAGCCAACTTTGAGCGGTCCTTGAGCACCGGATAGTCGCTGCGGCGCAGGTTGGCCCAAGCCTCGGCGGGGTTCATCATGTGCAGAATCCAGGCTTGCGTGTTGATATTTTCCTTAGGATTGTTGCCAAGCGGGTTGGCGGCTATGAACTTGCTGATCTCTTCGTCGGAGATCTTCTCCGATGTGGTGAGATAGTAGTCGTTGAGCATCTTCATCGAAGCACGCACTCCGTCTTCGTAGAGCTGTTCGGCATCGCTGCTGACATTCCATCCTTTGGTCTTAGCCTCCGCCTTTAGGAAGTCCACCTCAGCCGACGTGATGAGAATACCGGGACGGTCAGGCATCTCGAAGTCGATGTTCAGGGCCGGTCGCATCATGCGTGCGTTGAAGTTGCTCTGGTCGTATCCGGCAGCAGGATCGTCCTTGATCATCTTGTCCAAAGTAGGAATCTCGGAGTTGGCCGGCGCGTTGATCCAGTTGTTCCACCAGGCAGCCCCCGGGTCACAGGGCGCCTCTGCGGTGTTGCTGCGCTTGAGATAAGCAACCACCTCGTCGGTGAGGTCGTGGTTGCCCTCTCGGTCGGGTGTGATCTCGGAGCGCTTCGTGTTGATGTAGTGGCGGCAGATACGGTACAGACGCGGGTCGCCGGTCTGCTGCATCAGGTCGAAGAAAGTAGAACTGATGAACGTCGGGGATGTAGGATCTTGGCCGTAGAGGATCTCGCCGAGCGCATTGACGCGGAAGTCATATTCCTCAGCACCCTTATAGAGCGTGAAGGGCTCGTTGGCATAGATGACATAAGCGTTTTGCGAGGCATCGATGATGTAGCCGTGCGGATCGTTGAGGGCAGCCTCGAACTCCTTCTGAGCCTTCTCGGGGTTGATGTCGGAGATGCGCATGGCGAAGCGCAGGCGCAGACTGTTGGCGTAGCGCTGCCAAGCCTGGCGGTCACCCTTGAGGCTGGTCACGTCGCCCGTGATGCGGTCGTTGGCATTGTCGAGTTGGTCTACGCATGCCTTGAGTTCTGTGAAGAAAGCGTTGTAGATGTCCTCCTGCTTGTCATAGACCGGGTTGGAGATGCCCTTGATATATCCTAGTCCGGCTTCGGAGTAAGGAATGTCGCCATAGGTGTCGGTGAGCACCGACATCAAATAGACGCGGTGGATGCGCAGCGCAGCGTTGAGGGCGGGCTGGCTTTCCTGCGTGGTGTTGATGGCATCGACGAGGTTCTTGATGGCCACGGAGTAGTAGCGATCCCAGAGCAGACGGCTCTGGTCGTCGTTGGCGTGTACACTTCCGGCATAGTTGGTCACGTTCCAGGCACCGGCGAAGTGCTGTGTGAAACCGGTGATATAGCTGCGGTAGGTGTCCATGAGGCTGAAGTCGCCATAAGTCTGGAGCAGCACCGTGGTCAGCTGGTTGTTGGGGTCGATGGTCTCGCTCTTGCTGTCATCGGTGTTGACCTCGGCCATGTGGTCGTCGGAGCACGATGCCATCACGCCGCAAGCCAAAGGCAATGCGAAGGCCAGAGAGAGCAGACCCTTAGCTGTATATTTCTTGATGAGTGATTTCATGATTGCTTGATATTTTATGAATGGAGTGATTGTTACTGCCATTCGTTGTTTAGAACTTCACGTTGACGTTGAGACCGTAGCTGCGGCGGGAGGGCAGAGAGCCATATTCCAGTCCGAGTCCGGAGGTGTTGTATCCGGAGTCCGGGTCGATGTTGGGGATGTTTTTCCACACGATGAATGGGTTGCGGGCCACGAAGCTGACAGTGAGTCCTTTGACAAAGTTGCCAAGCATCTTCTCGGGGAAGGTGTAGCCGAAGGTGATCTCGCGGCACTTGACGTAGGAGTTGTCATAGATAAACATCGAAGGAGCGTTGTCGGCGGCACTCTTCCAGTAAGCCTCGGGGTTGACGGGGATGTCGTTGGGCTTGAAGCTTCCGTCGGCCTGCTCGATGACACCGGGAATAACATAGCCGCGGGCCTTGCCCTCTGCGCGCCATTCAGCGATGGTCTTTCCGGCGGCGAGGCGAGCTTCCTCTGACTGGTACCACTCCTCGCGTCCGGCGAGCGTCTCCTTGGCCTTGCCGGTCTGGTAGGCCGAGCGCATGGACATGGAGAAGAGATCAGCGCCGACCTTCACGTCGAAGGAAGCCGAGAGACGGAAGTTCTTGTAGGAGAAGGTGGTGTACCAACCGCCTGTCCAGTCCCAAGAAGCATTGCCGAGCACGTGAGTCTTGTCGTCGACGATCGGCATACCCGTCTCAGAGTTGATGATGACCTGACCGTCGGCATTGCGTTTGAAGTCCTTGCCGACGATGGAGCCGTAGTTCTGACCGACCTCAGCGCCGACGCTCACGCCGCACCAGGTAGCCTTTTCGAGCTCGAAATAGTCCATGCCGTCGACGAGCTTCTTCACCTTATTATTATTCTTGGAGAAGTTCACGCCCAAGTCCCAAGCGAAGTCCTTGAGTTGCAGGGCACGTCCGTTGAGGGCAATCTCTACGCCTTGGTTCTGAATCTCACCGGCGTTGATGAGTCGGTTGGCATAGCCGCTGGTGGAAGAAGAAGCCAGCCGGATGATCTGATCTCGCGAGTTCTGATTGTAGTAAGTGATATCGAGTCCCATGCGATAGTTGAAGAACTTCATCTCCAAACCGAGCTCATAGGAGCTGGTCATCGTAGGCTTGAGGTCCTTGTTGGGCTGGGTATAGTTGTTGATCATGCCGATGGTAAAGCCCGGATAGCTGTACTTTGCCGTAGCGTAGTTCAGCGCGAGCTGATAAGGATCGGTGTCGCTACCTACCTTTGCCCAAGAGGCGCGCAGCTTACCAAAGCTGATGATGCGCTTGTTCTTGATGAATTCCGAAAACACCATGCTGCCCGATACAGAAGGATAGACGTAGGTGTTATGGTTCAGAGGCAGGGTCGAACTCTTGTCACCGCGCAGCGTGCCCTCGATATAATAGGTGTGTTTGTAGCCCAGCGAGGCACTGCCGTAGAGCGAGTTGATCTGCTTCTTATAAGTATCTTGCTGTACGTGCTGCTCGGAGTAGTTCATGATCGTCTCCAAGTTCATCATCTGCTGGTTGAGACCCTTCATGGTGTAGGTCTTGTTGTCGACCTTGAAGATGTTGCCGCCAAAGGTGGCGTTGAGGTCAAAGTCGCCCCAGCTGTGGTTGTAGAGCATGAGGAGTTCGGCGTTGAGCGTGCGGTTGTGAAACACCTGGTTGGTCAGTGAACCGGCGGCCTGGCCCGGCGTGGTCTTTGCCACAAAGTCGTCGAAGGTCATGTTGTTGATGTCGGTACCCACAGTTCCCTGGAGTTTCAGTCCTTCAGCAATGTTCCAGATGGCCTTACCGGTGAAGCGGAAGACATCCTTGGCGGAAGTGTTCTTGTTCTTATAGAGATCCCAGTACGGGTTCTTGTTGTATTGGTCGAGTCCGTTCCAGTTGGCATAGGTGCCGTCGGCGTTTTGATAGGTGCGCAGCCACGCCTGGTTGTAGGTAGAAGCGAGCGTCATCAGGTTCTTACCGACATTGCTCTGTGAGTCGCCGAGTGCCGGGCGGTTCTTCACATTCTCGCGTGTGTAGTTGGCGGTAAAGTCAAAGTCTACGGGGCCGGCTGAAGTGGTGGCGCGCAGGTTGAAGTTGTCGCGGCTCATGTGGGTGTTGGGCAGGATGTCCTTGTTGCGCATGTCGGTCATGGAGAAGCGCACGCCCGTCTTGCCTGAACTGACGGAGAGCACGGCCGTGTTTTGTGCGGTGAGACCTGTGCGGAAGAAGTTCGAGGTGTTGTCCGGCCAGATCTGGAAGGGACGTTTCTGTCCGTCGAAGTACTTCACGAGGTAGTCGTCGGCCTTCGGTCCCCAGCTCATGTTGGTACCGGAAGTGGTCGTGTCGAGATACTGTCCGCCGTTGCCCATACCATAGATCTGCTGTACGTTGTCCCATTTTGCCAACTGCTTATCCATAGTGAAGCTTCCGTTGTATTCCACGCTGACCCTGTCCTTGGCGGCTTTCTTGGTGGTGATGAGGATCACACCGTGGGAGGCACGGCTACCATAGAGGGCGGAAGCAGCAGGACCCTTGAGGACAGTCATCGTCTCGATGTCATCGGGGTTGATGGCCGAGATGCCGTCGCCGAGGTCATAACCGCCTGCTTGTCCCGCGCTGCCAAAGTTGGTGTTGTCCAAAGGCACGCCGTCGACGACGTAGAGCGGTTGGTTGTTGCCCGTCATCTCGGTGTTACCACGGAGCAGCACGCGTGTGGAACCGCTGGCACCACCGGCCGTGTTCTGCACCACGAGCCCGGCGACCTTACCGGCGAGCGAGTTGATGACATTGGTCTCTTTGGCTTTGGTGAGTTCTTCGCCTTTGATCTCACTGAGGCCGTAGCCCAGTGCCTTGCGGTCGCGCTTGATGCCAAGCGCGGTGACGACAACCTCCTTGAGGTTTTTGCTGTCCTCGCTGAGGGTGACCTTCATGCCTGCTGTGGCTTTCACGGTCTTGGGTTGATAACCAAGATAAGAGATGACGAGTTCCGTGCCGGGCGCTACGTCGAGGGTGAAGTGCCCGTCCATGTCGGTGACAGCACCTTGGTTTTTACCTTTCACCATCACGCTGGCGCCGATGATGGGTTCGTTGCCGTCGGTGACGGTACCCTGGATGGCATGGCTCTGTTGCGTCGTGCTCACGCCCGGAGTCTCAGCACTGAAAGCGGGCTGGACGTCGAGAGCAAGAAGAGCGGCACAGACGCTGGTCATGCACAGAAGATTCCGATTACTTTTCTTCATTGTCTGTATACTTAGGTTTTACTTATTTTCGGTGTTATTAAGCTGGTTGCAAAGTTAGGTTTTATATGTTTCTCAGAGGTTAGAATACTGACAATGAAGGTTTGGCAGCTGACAAACCTGCTGATTTGCCTATTGTTATAACGCAATCATCCCTCTTGACTCTATGGCGTGAGACACGCTGGGAGCAGGAGGGATGAACGGTTATCCTAAAAACAAAGAAGCCTATTATAGGTATCAGTCCTAGAACAATGCAATATTATCTTGCGAGACAGAGCTGACGGTTCTTGATGATCAGACCACGATAGCTTTCGGGAACAGATCTTCCTGTGAGGTCGTAGCATCTCTGCGGACCGTTGTCGGTCATAGCCAGATAGAAGATGGCGGTGGTCATGCCCTGCGGCATGATGATCACATTCTTCAGTCTTACGCCGTAGCCCTGCATGATGAGGCCCTTGGTCTGTAGCTTTGCCAGCGTGGCAGCGTCGAAGCTCAGACTCAGCGAATAGGTTCCGTCGTTGGTGCCCTGGGCCGCCTTGGGGTCATAACTGCCCTTATAGTTCTTTCCGTCTATCTTGAAGTTAACCTTACCGCTCCAGTCGCCATACATCAGTTGCAACTGCTCATAGTCGGCTGAAGGCACCTGCTCAATGGTCAGCATCAGCCGTCCCTTGGTGGTGAAGCTGTTGAACTTATTTGCCGGGATCTTCAGTTGCAGACCCTCGCCCCAGTTGAGCAACGCGTCGCCTTCCCAGAAGACTCCGGTCTCGGTCTTTTCCTTATAGGGCTCCAGTCCGGCTCCGAGTTGCAGTCCCTGCAACAGCCAAGGCGCGTCGACACTCATATGATTATTACGGTTGAAGATGCCATACATCTCACTGCCGTTGCCAAACGTGTTATTGTCCCAGACGATGGGCGCGAAGCCACGGCTGCGGGTCTCCTTGACGACCTGCTGGAGATAGTATTTCTCATTGTCGAGTTGGGTAGCGCGGTCGTCGGTGGTGAAGTGAACAGAGACGCCCAACTCGCCGACGATCACGCCGAGTCCCTTGTCAGCCCACAGTGTC
Organism: uncultured Prevotella sp.; assembly: GCA_900540375.1. Taxonomy (GTDB): domain Bacteria; phylum Bacteroidota; class Bacteroidia; order Bacteroidales; family Bacteroidaceae; genus Prevotella. Next base: position 53,552 of record UQFS01000016.1, on the reverse strand, counting down.
TTGGCCTTGTCGAAGGTCTTTATCAACAGGCTCTCGTCGTCGGGAGAAATCTTGCCTTTGTCTTTGAAGGCCTGTCCCCAATAGTAGTAGCTTCCCTCCTTGCCGCCACAATAATTGTAGGGATTGTAGTAGTGAAACTCGACGCACAGGCGGCCTTTGGCCGGATCGTTGGGGATGACGAAATACTGAAAGCCGTAGTCGGGATTGCAGGAGTAAGTTTGCACGATGAGCACGCGCTCGGCATTGTTGCCGCCCGTGGCGCGTACGGTGTTGATAAACGTTTGGTTGTAGCTGTTCACCACGTCGGCCTGCTCCGGAGTCGGCGCCTGCCAGTTGACCTGCGTCTCGTTGATACCGGCAAAAGCCAAGTCCGGACCATAGTCCTTGAAGCGTGCGGCGATCTGTTTCCACAGTGCGGCGAGCTTCTCGTTGTTCTCTTTCTGCTGCGCATAGAAGGGATGCTGCTCCAACCACACCTCGTGGTGCGTGTTGATGATGACTTTCATCTTCTCGTCCAAACAGTAGTTGACCACCTCCTCCACGCGGTCCATCCACTTGCTGTCGATGGTCATCGTTTTCTCGTCAGAGAGATGGCAGCCCCATTGTACGGGGATGCGCACGCAGTTGAAGCCCTGTGCCTTCACGGCCTTGATTATGTCACGCGTTGTCATCGGGTTGCCCCATGCAGTCTCGTCGTTGCCTTTGCTTTCGAGACTGTTGCCGAGGTTCCAGCCGAGCACGACCGACGAAGCCCAAGTCTTGGCATCGATGTTCATCTCTTCGGCCGTTGTCGTGGCTCCGGCGGGTATTGCGAGCCATGCTGAACACAGCCAGCAGGCCAGTAATAACAGTATGTCTTTGCTTCTTGTCATAGGTATGAATTGATAAAGATATGCATTGCTGATGTTGTGATAACGCTGGCAAAGTTACGATGATATTCATAGATCTGATACAGAGTACCGCCAAAAAAAGTTTCTTTTCTGACATTTTTGCCAGGAAAAGGTACAAGATTAACGCTTATTTATTAAATTTGCCGCATGAAACCATTGCGACACCTATTATTATTACTGTGTCTTCTGCTGTCATCCTTAGCAGCACGGAGTACACGAATGTCGACTCCCGCCTATCAGGTTCGTCACATAGGGTTGACCGGAGGGTTGGACAACATGCGTGTGTTCTCTATTCTGCAGGATCGCGACGACGTGATATGGATCGCAACAAAGAACGGCATCAACCGCTACAACGGCTGCGTGGTGAAAGTCTACCGGCTCAGCAGCGACCGTGTCTACAGCAATGCCGCCGGCCGCATCTTTTCGTTACGACAAGACGGCGACACGCTCTATGCCTACGACAACAAGGGTAATATATATAGATATAGTCCGGCTTTGGACCGCTTTGAGCATGTAGTGAGTCTGAGCAAATGGTTTCGTGGTTATCTCAAACTCAATGATCTGTATATCGACCGGCGCCACAGACTATGGCTGGCCGCGCGCAACGGACTTTATTGCTATGACCATGGCAAGATGACTTTGGCCGGACCCACACAGGAAGTCAACGTGATCACGGCCGACAACCGTGGCCGACTTTTCATCGCTACCGCTACGGAAGTGTTTGCCCAGCATGGAAAGAGATGGGAAACATTGTCAGGGCTGGAAGGACTTGAAGCGCAGTCGCTCTATTTCGACGCGCCCTCGCAGCGGCTGTGGGTGGGCTCATTGGTGCAGGGCATCCGCGTCTACGACCTCAAGGACCATCGTGTTGGCGTGGTATCAACGCAACCTCAGATACAGCATCCCGTCAGAGCCATCACGCTTTTGGGGGGAACGACGGTGCTTGTGGGTGTCGACGGAGAGGGCGTCTATGCTTTTGACCGCCAAGGACAACAAGGGCGGCTGCTGTTCAACGTATCAGATGATACGCGCAACGCACTGAGCGGTAACGGCATCTACACCATCACCGTGGACCGGCAACACAACATTTGGATGGGCAGCTACACGGGTGGCGTGGACTTGGCTATGCCCCGCTGGTCGGGCTATCAGCTGTTCCGACATGAGTATAAGGACGCCAACTCCCTGCTCGACAACGGCGTGAATGCTGTCTGTGCGACTGCTGACGGCACGCTGTGGTTTGGTACCAACCTCGGATTGTCGGCTTATCATCCCATCTCCGGGCGCTGGACTCACAGTCTGCAAGGGCGTGTAGTGCTGGCTTTGTGCCCGTCAGGCAATGGCGGCGTGTGGGCGGGTACCTATGGCAACGGCGTCTTTGCGGTCAGCGCGACGGGAACGACCAAGGCCGCTTATGCCCGGTCTTTGGGTAATCTGTCGTCGGAGTGTATCACCAGTTTGGCTTGCGACCACCTCGGACGGTTGTGGGTGGGAGCTATCGACGGCCCTCTGTCCTGCATTGTCAATGGCAGGGGCCACGATCTGCCCATCCGGGAAGCAGAATGCCTCACGACGATTGGCGACAAGATGGCGGTGGGCACAACGGCAGGCTTCTGTGTTGTCGATGTCCGTACGTGGCACTTCGAGCACTATTTCAATCCCGGCGACTTCGGTGACAAAGACATCTGTTGCTTCATCAACTCCATCATTGCCGATGGCATCGGTGCTTTCTGGCTGGGAACCGACGGTGGTGGCATCTATCACTACGATACGCTTACCAAGAAATATTGGCAGATCTCCGCACGCCAAGGCCTGCCGTCAAACACCATCGCGGGCATCTGTCATGGTGCCCGGGGGCTGTTGATGGTCAGCACCGACCGCGGACTCTGTAGCTTCGACGGCCGGACACGGCGAGTACGGCAACTCAGCACCTATGAGGGACTGGATCAGGAATACAACCGCATGGCCTGTTGGCAACTGCCCGATGGTAAGCTGTTGTTCGGCGGTAACGACGGCGGTGTGCTGCTCTCGCCTGCTGCCGTGCTGCCTTCTCACTATACGGCACAGCTCAGAGTGATCTCGATTCTGCCGCTCGACACTAAGCAGGCAGAGGACAGCGATGTGCGCCGACGTATCTTCGACATGCTGCGCGAGGGCGAGGTCAGTTTGCCCTATGCTCAAAATTCCTTCGCGGTAGACTTTGAGTGCATCAACTATCGCTTTCAGCACGACATCCGATACGAATATTTCCTTGAGGGCTATGACAAGCAATGGATCATGATGCAGCGCCTGCAAAGCCTCAGATACACCAATGTGCCGTCGGGAAGTTACACGCTGCATATCCGCGCGCTCAGTCGTACCGATGGTCGCGTCGTCGACGCTAAGGATATTCCGCTCGTCATCCAGCGGCCCTGGTGGAACTCCTTCTTCGCTTGGACCGTCTATCTGCTCATCGTTTTGTCGCTCGTCTATCTGGCTTGGCGCTGGTACCGCGACCGACTGGAGTCGAGATACTACAACGAGAAGATCTCGTTCTTTGTCAATACGGCACACGACATTCGCACGCCGCTCAGCCTTGTGCTGGCCCCTCTTGACGACATGGCCAAGGACAATACGCTCAGCGAGCCGTCTGTCCGCTATCTCTCCATCGCGCGCCGCAATGGCGCCAAGCTGTTGAAGATGATTACGGGCTTGCTCGATTTCCAAAAGATCGACCAGCAGAGCAGTGAGCCGAGTGTCAGGAGGATGGTGCTGGAGCCTCTGCTCGAGCAGCAGGTTGCGCGCTTTGCCTTGCTTGCCCAGGAAAAGAAGATCACGCTTGCGCTCGATGATTGCCCGAGTGAAGCCTTGGTCTGGCTCGACCCAATGATGGCCGACAAACTCTTCGACAACCTCATCTCCAATGCCATCAAATACACGGGTGAGGGAGGGCACATCCATCTCAGGTCATGGCAACAGCGTGGTGAGACCGTCATCAGCGTGGCCGACGATGGGATGGGCATCCCCGAAAGCGATCAAAGGCATATCTTCCGCAGCTTCTACCGTGCTTCCAATGGCATTAACTCCAAGCAGATGGGAAGCGGACTGGGGCTGATGCTCTGTCGCAGACTGGTGGAGCTGCACCACGGCAAGCTGACGTTTATCAGCAAGGAGCAGGTGGGGACGACCTTCTTTGTACATCTCCCTGCTGACGGCAGCCGCTATTTCCCGGAGGCGACGGAGCAGGATGAGCAGCAGGGTAGGGAAGACGCTGTCGGAGCAACAGGTTTGTCGCTCAAAGATTCTGTCATAGATGCTCGTCCCGACTCTGCAAATGAAAATACGCTGAAAGGCGATCTTACAGTGGACAAGCCAAAGATGGAAGCAGAAGTAAACCTGCCGCAGGATGAGGAAGACGATGAGAACGGCAAGGATACCATCCTCTTTGTTGACGACAATATCGAGCTGCTGCGATACCTGCGCATGTCCTTCTCCGGCGACTACCATATTATTACGAAGGAGAGCGCGGAAGAGGCTTTGGACTATCTGCGTGGCGGTACCTGTGACATCGTGGTTTCCGACGTGATGATGGGCGGCATGGATGGTAATGAGCTTTGCCGACGGCTGAAGGAAAATGCCGATACGGCGTGGTTGCCGGTCATTCTGCTTACGGCTAAGGTCGGTAAGGACTTCATGATCGAAGGCTTGGACAAGGGTGCCGACGACTACATCGCCAAGCCTTTCGACACGGATATCTTGGCTAAGAAGATCCGCAACGTCATTGACAACCGACGCCGGTTGAGCAAATACTATCTGCGCCGTGCCCTGCAATTGGCTCATGGCGGTGAAGAACCGGTTATACCCTCTCCGCAAGAGAAGACAATATCGGCTTTGTCAGCCGACTCTCCTCTTGCTGTACAGCAAGACGATAGCAACGAACAGCAGGCAGAGGTTAAGCCTGAGGTACTCAATGCTGATGATCAGGTTTTTGTTGATAAAGCCACGCAGACGGTGCTTGACCATCTGAGCGAGGAAAACTTTGATGTGAACCATCTTTGTCGCGAGATGGCCATGAGCCGTACGTTGTTCTATGGCCGCCTGAAGACACTCACCGGCAAAGCGCCGCAGGAGTTCATGCGTCTCATCCGATTGGAGCAGGCTGCCGCGTTGTTGCGGAAAGGCGTGCCCGTCCTTGACGTGGCCACCCGCTGCGGTTTCCCGAACTCCAAATACTTCAGTACGGTGTTTAAGAAGCATTTCGGTATGCCGCCGAGTAAGTACAAAAAGGAAGAGTGATGAGGCTTTGTACTGATGAACAAAGGATAGTGACGTTGTTACCAACCCGTTGTCTTTTTTTAAATAAGGTTGACTTTACGTGTCAACCTTATTTAAAAAAAGACAGTGTCAACCAAAGATGCTATTTTCTGTCTTGCTTGTGACGTTTGTAATTTCGTCGTTCTGATTTTGTGGTCTTAATTATATTGGTTATCTTTGCACGCATAATCAAGGTGAAAGGATTATGGGACGGCACCGTCGTCCTAACCGTCAAAAACAATGGAAACGACACATCAAATCAACAAAGTAGAGCTCCGCACGCTGCGCATGGAAGACTATGACCAGCTTGCAGGCTCCTTCAAGCGCATCTATGGCGACAGCGACGAGTTTTGGACACACGCTCAGATCAAGAAACTCATTACGATTTTCCCAGAAGGACAGGTGGTGGTCATCGCCGACGGAAAGATCGTAGGCTGCGCGCTGAGCATCATCGTAGACTATGACATGGTCAAGGGTGATCATACCTACGCGCAGGTGACAGGCAACGAGACCTTCAATACCCACAATCCCAACGGCAATATCCTCTATGGCATCGAGGTGTTTATCCATCCCGACTACCGTGGTCTCAGACTCGGCCGACGCATGTATGAATACCGTAAGGAACTCTGTGAGAAGCTCAACCTCAAGGCGATCATGTTTGGCGGACGTATCCCCAACTATCACAAATACGCCGACACGATGCGTCCGAAAGAGTATATCGAGAAGGTGCGCTCGCGCGAGATCTATGACCCCGTGCTGAACTTCCAGCTGAGCAACGACTTCCACGTGCGCCGTATCATCCGCAACTATCTGCCCAACGACGAGGAGTCGAAGCACAACGCCTGCCTGCTCCAGTGGGACAATATCTACTATGAGCCCAAGCGCGACCAGAAGGTGGAGCGCAAGCCTACTGTGCGCATCGGCATGGTGCAGTGGCAGATGCGACCCTACAACAGCATTGATGAACTCTTCGAACAGGTGGAGTTCTTCATCGACTCGGTGTCGGACTATAAGAGCGACTTCATCCTCTTCCCTGAATATTTCAACGCGCCGCTCATGGCCCGCTACAACAATCTTGGTGAGGCGGAGTCTATACGCGCGCTGGCAAAGTATACCGACAAGATCCGGGACCGTTTCCGCGAGCTCGCCATCAGCTATAACATCAACATCATCACGGGTTCCATGCCTTATGTCAAGGGGGACGGCAGCCTCTACAACGTAGGCTTCCTCATCCGTCGCGACGGCACCGACGAGATGTACGAGAAGATCCATGTCACGCCCGACGAGATGAAGTGCTGGGGTCTGAACGGTGGCAGCACCATCCGTACCTTTGACACCGACTGCGGTAAGATTGGTGTGGTGATCTGCTACGACGTAGAGTTCCCGGAGCTCTCCCGTCTGCTCGCCGCTCAGGGCATGCAGATTCTCTTCGTGCCGTTTATGACAGACACGCAGAACGCTTATGCCCGTGTGCGCATCTGTGCCCAGGCGCGTGCCATCGAAAACGAGTGCTATGTGGTCATCGCGGGCAGTGTGGGGAACCTGCCGCGTGTTCACAACATGGACATCCAGTATGCTCAGAGCGCTGTCTTCACGCCTTGCGACTTCCCGTTCCCCAACGATGGGCGTCGTGCCGAGGCTACACCAAACACGGAGATGATCCTTGTGGCCGACGTAGACCTCAACAGTCTCAGCCAGCTTCATACCTACGGCTCTGTGCGCAACCTGCTCGACCGACGCACCGATCTGTATGAGGTCAAAGTAAAGAAGTAGACGCAACCGATAGATGATATGACAAGACAATACGCCCTTTACATCTGCGACTTCGACGGTACACTCGGTGACTCCAAGCATCTCATCGTCAAGACCATACAGGATACATGCCGTGAACTGAACATGGACTTACCGACGGAGGATGCTTGCGCCGCCACCATCGGACTGCCACTGGAGAAATGCTTTGCCGTGGCCTGTCATATCGATGACGACACGGCAGACCATTGCGCTGCTGTCTACCGCGACATCTTCCGACGTAACAACTGCCCGGGTTCCGTGCCTCCTTTCCCCGGTGTCATTGACACGCTCCGCACACTCCATGAACACGGTCGGCTCATCGCTTTGGCCAGCAGCCGTTGTCATGAGTCGCTGCAAGGTTTTGCCGAGGAGTATGGCATCACCGATTGGCTCTGTGCCCTCATTGGTGCTGACGACGTGGCGCATGCCAAACCCGACGCCGAGCCTGTCAACGTGATCCTGCAGGCCACCGGCTGTAAGCCTGAGGAGACCCTCGTCATCGGCGACACCCACTTCGACATTCTCATGGGTCGCAATGCAGGAGCCCACACCTGTGGCGTGACCTATGGCAATAGCTCGTGCGAAGAACTGGAAGAGGCAGGGGCGGAACAAATCATAGATCAGTTTGATAAATTAATTTGAGAAATATGGAAGAGACGCAAAAAATTATCGATGAACTCACTCTCCGCATCATCTCTTTTGATAAGGGTGATCCCATGCGCATACAACATCTGTTGAAGGTACACCGCTTCGCGCAACTCATCGGCCGCGCCGAAGGACTGGACGCCCACACACTCTTTGTCTTGGAGTCAACAGCTGTACTTCACGACATCGGCATCCATCCTGCTGAGGCTAAATACGGCAGTAGCAATGGAAAATACCAAGAACAGGAGGGTCCCGCACCGGCTCGCGCCATCCTGGAATCGATGCACTACGCCGAAGCCGATATTGAGCGCATCTGCTGGCTCATCGCTCATCACCATACCTATAAGAACATAGACGCACCGGACTATCAGATCCTTGTGGAGGCCGACTTCCTTGTCAACCTCTACGAAGACCATATCTCGGAGCACGGCATCGAGGCGGCACGGAAGAACATCTTCAAGACGAAGACCGGACTGCACCTGCTGGAGATGATCTACGAGGAGAGATATGAGCTACAGCACAACCAAACGGAAGAGGAGGGAAGATGCTGAGAGGTTTCTTGCTTGTAGGCATGGGCAGTTTCCTTGGCGGCGGCTCGCGTTTTGTCCTGTCGAAGATCATCCTGGCGTGGGCACCGCTGAGTTTTCCTTTCGGTACGTTTGCGGTCAACATTCTCGGTTGTCTGATCATCGGCTTCCTGTCAGGTCTCAACTGGGCTGGAGGCTGGATGTCGCCGTCGGTGAAGCTCATCCTGACCACGGGCTTCTGTGGCGGCTTCACCACCTTCTCCACCTTTATGAACGAGAGCACGGCCCTCATGCGTGATGGCAACTACCTCTATCTTGCCCTTTACTTAGGGCTGAGCGTGGCTTTGGGATTCCTCGCCGTCGTCGTCGGCAACGCCTGCGCCAAGATGATTTAATAGCCTCACCCCCAACCCCTCTCCAAAGGGAGAGGGGAGTGATTACCGCCAAGAGGTGAGAGCGGTGGATGTGTAGGGGCGGCTCTCCGTGATTGTCCTAACCTCGCATAACGTATATATATATATCAACATGAAAAAGATACTCCGTTTCTATCTCAGCAATACCGACACGCTGCGCCATGTCTCGCTCTATGAGGAGATTGCGCGCGCGGCACAGCGTGAGGGTCTGGCCGGTGCCACCGTGCTGCAGGGCATCATGGGCTACGGCAAGGCCAGCAAGCTCCGCTCCAACAAGGTTTGGGAGCTCAACGTCAAATATCCTATCGTCGTGGAGATCATCGACGACGAGGAAAAGCTCCGCTCGTTTCTCGACAAGATCCTTCTCACGCTCGAGTCCCAGCCCAAGGGCATCCTCGTCACCCTGCAGGATGTAGACGTGGTGCTGTGTAAGTAACAACCTTAACAACCTCCCCCCCCCGTATCCCTCTTCCTTTGGAGATGGGTGCGGGGGTGAGGCTTCCTTATTTTATTTCCGTTTCTCGATTTAATTAGAAATAAGACCATAACATTAAAAAAATCTCATGATTTAGCGACTTTCATTCGTACAGGTCGATTTAATTCTGTAACTTTGCAGAAACTAAGCTCTATATATAATAATGAGTACAAACGTGCAAGAAACCGAGAAACAGTTCCAGAACGTCATGGCAGAGTGCAGACAGCTCTTTGCCAAGAAGCTCCATGACTATGGCGCCTCATGGCGTATGCTACGTCCTTCTTCGCTTACTGACCAGCTTTTTATCAAAGCCAAGCGCATCCGCACGCTCGAGATCACGGGAGAAAGTCTTGTCGGTGAGGGCATCCGGCCGGAGTTTATCGCGCTGATCAACTATGGCATCATTGGGCTCATACAGCTCAAGGAGGGCTTTGCCGACACCATTGACACCACACCGGACGAGGCGCTGAAACTCTATGACCACTATGCTCACGAAGCTTTCGAGTTGATGAAACGAAAGAACCACGACTATGGCGAGGCTTGGAGAGACATGCGCGTAACGAGCTATACCGATTTCATCCTCACAAAGATAGAGCGCGTCAAAGAGCTCGAAGAGAACGAGGGCAAGGCGCTTGTCTCAGAAGGCATTGACAGCAATTACTACGATATCATCAACTATGCGGTCTTCGGTGCGATACGCACGAAACGACCCGCAGAGAAAGAGTAGTCAGGCGCTTCCGCCACTGCTTGATAAGATCCTACATTCGCATTTTTTACGCAACACTTGGTCATGACCGACAAAGAAGATAACATACAGTCCCAAATACAAGCCCGCACCACGCCCCGCTGGCAAACGATGTTGACGACGATCCTCGTCAACATAGCCCGCTTTGTAGTTGGACTGACCTTCATCTTTTCCGGCTATGTCAAAGCCATCGACCCGCTGGGTACGCTCTACAAGATGCAGGACTATCTTGAGGCTGTCGGCTTGGCAGGCGCTCTGCCCGATTATCTGCTCATCTCGGCGGCAGTGTTGCTCGCCGGCCTGGAGTTTTGTCTGGGTATCTTCATGGTCTTTGCCATCCACCGGCGCCTGGCGTCAAGGGTTATCCTCGTCTTCATGTCGGTGATGACACTGATCACGCTGTGGCTCGTCATTGCCAATCCCGTCAAGGACTGCGGCTGTTTCGGCGATGCCATCCACCTCACCAACACCGAATCGCTGCTGAAGAATATCGCGCTTACGGCTTGCGCCGTGCTGTTGTGGCGGAAGCCGCTCAGCATGTACCGCTTCATCTCGAAGACCAACCAGTGGATTGCCGTCAACTACACCGTCGTCTTCATCATCGTCACGAGCACCTACTGTCTCTATAAACTGCCGGTCTTTGACTTCCGTCCCTATCATGTAGGCGTGAACATCAAGAAAGGCATGGAGATTCCGCCCGGTGCGCCGCAGCCCAAATTCGAGACGACCTTTATCTTGGAAAAGAACGGCGTGAAGAAAGAGTTCACCCTCGACAACTATCCCGACTCGACGTGGAAGTTTATCGACTCCAAGACTGTGCAGACCGCCGAGGGCTATGTGCCGCCGATCCACGACTTTTCCATACAGACGCGCTCGGGTGACGACCTTACCGACAGCGTCCTCGACCGCCGCGGATATACCTTCCTGCTCGTCGCCCCGGACCTGAGCACTGCCGACGACGGCAACTTTGGTGCCATCGACCAGCTCTATGAATATTGCATTGACAAGCATATCCCGTTCTACTGTCTGACGGCTTCGAGCAATAAGGACATCAAACACTGGGAGGACATCACGGGCGCGGAATATCCCTTCATGGTTACCGACGGCACCACACTCAAGACGATGATACGCAGCAATCCCGGACTGATGCTCATCAAGAACGGCACCATTCTGCGCAAGTGGAGCCACAATGATCTGCCCGACGCATCCGACCTCCATGGTGACATTAGCAAGCTGCCGATCGGACAGCCCGACGGCCATACCGTCGCAGGTACGATGGCAAAGGTGGCCCTCTGGTTTATCTTGCCGCTGTTCCTCCTCACGCTCGCCGACAGACTGTGGGCTTGGACGAAATGGCTCAGAGCTTGGCAGAAGAAAAAAGAAAATCAGATACAACAACAATTGTTTAACTTATCATTAATAGAAAGGAAAAGTAAAATGAGAAAGAAAATCGTTGCAGGCAACTGGAAAATGAACGAGAACCTGCAGGAGGGCATCGCCCTGGCAAAAGAGATCAACGAGGCTTGTGCTGCTGACAAACCAAACTGTGGTGTCATCGTCTGCACTCCGTTCATCCACTTGGCTAAGGTCGCTGAGATCCTGGATCAGAATGTAGTGGCTCTCGGTGCTGAGAACTGCGCTGACAAGGAGAAGGGCGCTTACACAGGTGAGGTTTCTGCCGCTATGGTGAAGTCTACCGGTGCACAGTATGTCATCCTGGGTCACAGCGAGCGCCGTCAGTACTATCACGAGACTGCTGAGATCCTGAAGGAGAAGGTTCAGCTGGCTTTGGCCAACGGACTGAAGGTGATCTTCTGCTGCGGCGAGACTCTCGAGGAGCGCGAGGCTAACAAGCAGAACGAGGTCGTCAAGGCTGAGCTCGACGGCAGCGTCTTCAACCTCTCTGCTGAGGAGTGGAAGAACATCGTACTGGCTTATGAGCCGATCTGGGCTATTGGCACAGGTAAGACGGCTACCAGCGACCAGGCAGAGGAGATGCTCGCTTACATCCGTAGCATCGTTGCTGAGAAGTACGGCAAAGAGGCTGCTGAGGACACTACTATCCTCTACGGCGGTAGCTGCAAGCCCAGCAACGCTAAGGAGCTCTTCGCTAAGCCTGACATCGACGGCGGTCTGATCGGCGGCGCTTCTCTGAAGGCTGCTGACTTCAAGGCTATCATCGACGCTTGGAAGTAATTATCCATCATCTGTCAGGAATTAGAGAGTCGGGGCGGGATACGCTCCACTGCTCTGTGGTGGCATCGCGCCGCTTCTCTAATTCCTGACTTTTATCACGACGATTATGAAGAGACTGATCTTGGGGATTATCGGTATGCTGACATTGGGCATCGTCCCGATGCACGCACAGACCTTCCTTGGACATCTGCAACAACAGAAGCAAGGCGAGGGTAAGATCACGGTGACGCAGAGCAAGGCGATCACGGATCTCGTCAACGGCAGCGCACTTTCGTCCCCGGAAAAGAACACGACCACACAAAACAACAATACGCCGAGCGCGAAGACAAGTGCTCAGGCAAAGACCGTGGGAAGTAAGACGGTAGTAGCGCAACAGCAGAGCACTTTCGACAAAGCCAAGGAGGCAGAGCGCAAGGCTGCCATGACGCTGGACAAGAAGTCTTCCACCCAAACCAACAGAAACACTGAGGCTGCCCGCCGTGCCGCCGCAGTAGCTGAACAGAAAAAGGCTGAGGCTGCAGCAGAGGCAGCAAAGAAAGAAGAACAACTCGCCGAGATGCGGCGACAGGAAGCTGACGCCAAGGCGAAGCAAGAGGCTGAGGCTTTGGCACGCCAGGAGGCTGCCGAGGAGGCGAAGGCCAGGGCTGAGAGTGCTGAGGCTGAGAAAAGAGCACAATGGGTACGCGAAGCCGAGGCCTATAAAAGGAAATTAGAGAGTGAGCGCAAGAGTCAGGTACGTCATCAGGACGATGACGAGATGTCGATCCCGACGGTCGACATGCGCAAGAAGGTGATGCGTGGCAGCCGCAAGGTCACCGGCTATCGTGTGCAGGCCTTCGCTGGCGGCAACACTCGCGCCGATAAGATGAAAGCTCAACAGGCAGGCAACGACATCAAGATGCGTTTCCCTGACCAACCGATATATGTTCACTTCTATTCTCCCCGATGGATCTGCCGCGTGGGCAACTACCGCTCGCTCGGTGAGGCTGAGAAGATGCTGCACGCTGTCAGAAAGATGGGCTATAAGGCCGCTACCATCGTCAAGGGAAAGATCACGGTGAACTAAATAAATGTATGAATGTGTAATGTATAGTGTATAATGAATAAATTAGTGCACCATAAGGGTGGCTGTCATTCATCACTCAACGCTCTTCATTCAACATTCATCATTCAACGCTTAACATTGTAATTCATTCAACATTTTACACTGCATAAATGAATCCAGAAACAGAATTTCGGCCGGGACTCGACGATCTGGCCAATCACTATAAAGACATACTGACTTTGCTGGGAGAAGACACGGAACGTGAGGGACTCGTCAAGACGCCGATGCGCGTGGCAAAGGCGATGCAGACACTCACCCGCGGCTACACACAGGATCCGAAGAAGGTGCTCACCGACGCACTCTTTGAGGAGAAATACAATCAGATGGTCATCGTCAAGGACATCGACTTCTTCTCGATGTGCGAGCACCACATGCTGCCGTTCTTCGGTAAGGCGCACGTGGCGTATATCCCCAATGGCTACATCACCGGACTGAGCAAGATCGCCCGTGTCATCGACATCTTCTCCCACCGACTGCAAGTGCAGGAACGGTTGACAGAGCAGATCGAACAGTGCATCCGTGAGACGCTCAAGCCGCAAGGTGTGATGGTCGTGTTGGAGGCCCGCCACCTCTGTATGCAGATGCGCGGCGTGGAGAAGCAGAACTCCATGACGACGACAAGTGCCTACAGTGGCGTCTTCGAGTCGGCAAAGACGAGAATGGAGTTCCTCAGCCTGCTGAAAGTGAAATAACAGTTGCCTACACCTTATTATATATATAGCAGGTGCATCATTCCGATGGCTACACCATATTAAATATAGCACCCTTTAATCACAAACGCATGAAATTCATCTCCTGGAATGTCAACGGCCTTCGCGCTTGCATGAAGCCGAAGACCGACGACGATAAAGTCATCAGCAAAGGTTTTGAGGCTTACTTCAAAGACTTGGATGCTGACTTTTTCTGTCTGCAAGAAACCAAGATGCAGGCCGGACAGCTCGACCTGCAATTCCCCGGATATACGTCTTATTGGAACTATGCCGACAAGAAAGGCTACAGCGGTACGGCAATCTTCGCGCGGCAGGAACCGCTGAGTGTGGCCTATGGCATGGGCATCAATGATCACGACCATGAGGGACGTGTCATTACGCTCGAATACGCAGACTTCTATCTCGTCTGTGTCTACACACCAAACTCGCAGGACGGGCTGCGCCGTCTCGACTATCGCATGAAGTGGGAAGACGATTTCCGCAACTTCCTCTTGGCGCTCAACGATAGGAAGCCGGTCATCGTCTGCGGTGATATGAACGTGGCACACGAGGAGATCGACATCAAGAATCCAAAGACCAACCGCCACAACGCGGGCTTCACCGACGAGGAGCGCGAGAAGATGACGGTGCTGCTCAACAGCGGTTTCACTGACACCTTCCGCCTGCTGCACCCCGACGAGGTGAAATATTCGTGGTGGAGCTACCGCTTCCGTGCGAGAGAGAAAAACGCAGGGTGGCGCATCGACTACTTCCTCACGTCCGACAGCTTGCAGCCGCGCATCACGGCGGCCGAAATCCACAACGAGGTCTTCGGCAGTGACCACTGCCCCGTGGAGCTGCAACTGAAATAACGTTATGCACGCAGGAACAGACAACTACACCTATCTCACCACCGCACCGATTCGTCGTGTCATACCGACGATGGCCATCCCGACGATCATCAGTATGCTTGTCACCGCCCTATACAATATGGCGGACACGTTTTTCGTGGGTAAGCTCGACACACAGTCTACGGCTGCCGTGGGTGTAGTGTTCTCGATGATGTTCTTTGTGCAGGCCATCGGCTTCTTCTTTGGTCACGGTTCCGGCAACTATATCTCGCGCGAGTTGGGCGCACGCCGCCACGACAACGCCGCCCGTATGGCAGCGACAGGCTTCTGTTTCTCACTTTTGGCAGGTACGCTGATCGCTGTGCTGGGTTGGATCTTTCTCAACCCTTTGTCATTGCTGTTGGGTGCCACCCCGACGATCCTGCCTCACACACGGCAATATCTCGGCATCGTGCTCTTCGGTGCGCCTTTTCTGACCGGCTCGCTGACACTCAACAATCAGTTGCGTCTGCAGGGCAACGCCTCCTTTGCCATGGTTGGCATCGTCACGGGTGCCATCCTCAACGTAGGGCTCGACCCGCTCTTCATCTTTGTGTGTCATTGGGGCGTAGCCGGTGCGGCTCTCGCCACGGTGACCGGTCAGGTGGTGAGCTTCCTTATTCTTTTCTTCATGACGCGCCGTGGAGAAAACATCGCCATCCGCTTCCGGCTCTTCTCTCCCTCGTGGTCCGCCTTTAAGGAGATCTTCTTTGGAGGCAGCCCGTCGCTGTGTCGTCAAGGACTGCTCTGTCTGGCCACGACGATGCTTAACCATGCCGCAGGCAACTACGGCGACGCAGCCATTGCCGCCATGAGCATTGTCAACCGTATCACGATGATGGTCATGGCTGTCGTCATCGGCTTGGGACAAGGCTTCCAACCACTTTGTGGCTTCTGCTTCGGCGCCCGTCTCATTCCGCGTCTGAAGCGTGCCTATTGGTTCACGATCGCTGTGGGCACGACTTTCCTCATCGTTTGCACGGTTGTCGGCTGGCTCCTCAGCGATCATCTCATCGGGATCTTCCGCAACGACGCAGAGGTGATTGCCGTGGGTATCGTCGCCCTGCGCTGGCAGCTCTGCTCGTTGCCACTCAACAGTATGATCATGACGAGCAACATGCTCACGCAGACGTGTCGCATGCCGGTGGCCGCGAACCTGCTGGCCTCGGCACGCAGTGGCCTTTTCTTCATCCCGCTCATCCTCATCCTTCCGCATTTCTTCGGACTGATGGGCGTGGAGATGTGCCAGGCCGTCAGCGATGTCTGCTCCTTCTTGTTGACCGTTCCCGTCATGGCGCATACGCTAAGTCGGCTGCGCGGGTAAAGCCTCACCCCCAAGCCTGCAGCCTCACCCCCATCCCCCTCTCCAAAGGGAGAGGGGAGTGATCACTTCCAAGGGGTGAGACTGTTTGATTATCGAATATCGAGAATTTGTTTTCTTGATGTTCGGTTATATTCTTTATTCCGCGTAGTGGAGAGTTAAACTCTAAGTCTAATATTCGTATGTTACAGCAATGTTTGGGTATCGCAATTCCCTCCCCTTGGGGAGGGTTAGGGAAGGGCTTCTTTTTCTCGCAAAGCCACAAAGATCGCAAAGGGCTGACGCACTCCCATACGTCTCGCTCCTTCCTTTGCTTCCTTTGCGTTGCTGCGAGATCTTCCCGTCTCCTTTCTTTGCGGAATCTTTGCGACCTTAGCGTCTTTGTGAGTGAATCATCACCCTTGGCGGTAATTACTCCCCCCTCTCCCCTTGGAGAGGGGCAGGGGGTGAGGCTTAATCGTTTTTTTTGGCATTGCTGTCATCGAAGGTGTCATAGCTGTCTATCTCGCCACTGTCTCCATCGAGGCAGTCGTGCTCAAAGTCCTCATCGATATGGCGTCCGTGGTGCTTGCCTGTGTACAGGCGTTCCTTGGCTGTAAGTTGTTTGTTTCTTGTGTTCATAGTTCTTTGGTTTTGGTTATTATACAATGTTTTTTATTCTGCGAATATACGAAAAAAAGTGAGACGTTGTACTTTTTGTCCCACATTTCTTTCATTTTTTATGTTTTTCTATCTTGAAAGAATATTTTCTAACCAACAATAACAACTAACTCACGCCAAATCGCTATAGTTGTTGCTATTTGGAGTTATCGCGAGTTTGGTACGTACGGGTGAGATAAAATCTTCATTTTCCTTGGAATATTCAAGAACTTATTGTATATTTGCAAAAAATAAGTAGCTATGGAGACGAATAATAATAATAAGCAAGAAGAAGTCAAGAAGACAAATAAAACGTGGGCCGCTATTATGGCTCACCAAGGAGATATAAAAGTTCTACAGTCTGGATTATTCTTATGAAGAGCAGGTATCTCTTTGGTACTTTGTCATCTACCATTATATATACAACAAATAAATAGAAATGATATGAAATACATGCTATATATTTTATTACTGCCTTGTATATTTCTATTTGAAGGCTGTGATCATGTCTTTACTTTTGAGGGATATTCCGATACAGAACTTGGGTCTGCAACAATCAATGACAGTAATTACTATCAAATAGGTTCTAAATATGTATTTTCACCTTCGGCTGTAACAGGCCTTCGCTCGTCTGACAGTCTCGTCACTTATCAAGTAAAATTGACTTCTGGAAGCAATAACGGTCAACCACAAAGAACTTCTTATGAAATCTGCTTTTATATGCAACGTTGTCACGCAAAAGGAAATACTAATGTGAATTATAAATTATATCCTAATGCAGACATAGCTAATTTGGTAGATGCTGATGATTACCTTACTGTATCAAGTAGGCAAATATTAGCTGAACTCAAAAAGTGCAACATAGAAGGAACTGCTATTGCAAGGAAGCAGGGAGAGCACTTCCGAAGTTATGGTGGTGAATTTTATATTACGGAGATATATAATGATGGGTTGAGATGCCGTGGTGTCTATACTCTACAAGGTAATAATGTGAAAATTAATGGGAAATTTGACGCAATATTAGAATGATGATGAAATTATAATGCGAAATGAAGATTTATTGAAGATAATGAGTTTTTGATAGAAAGCCCATCATTCACATAGAGGCCCCATCACACATTTCCGAGATGCACCCACCGTATGCCTTCTTCTTTTGCAATATCTCGGGCACGTAGCATGTCTGGGATCGGCGTGGGCTTCAGGTCGGGCATGCGATAGGAGGGGAAACAGCGGCTCAGATGCAAGGGAACATCAGACATGCCGTTGCCGACAAGCCAACGACAGAGACTGCGTACCATCTCCTCACTCGTATTCCATCCGTCTACGAGCAAATTTGTAACTTCCAGTTCTATGCCCGCCTCATGGATGATACGCAGCGTGCGCTGGACTGGATCCAGCGAGGCACCGTTGAGGCGGTGATAGACATCATCGCTGATACTCTTCAAGTCGATGTTCGCCGCATCGAGATAGGGCAACAGGTCGCGTAGCGGCTGTTCGTTGACATATCCCGCAGACACGAGGATGTTGTAGATGCCATGCCTATGAGCCGACCGTGCCGTATCGAGCATATACTCGATCCACGTCAGCGGTTCGGTGTAGGTGTAGGCGATGGACGGCAGATGCTGTTGCAGGCATACGCCCACGAGGTCTTCCGGTTGCCACGTTGCGTGCTCGACGTCCTCCGGTCTTACTTGCGAGATGTCGCTGTTCTGACAGTTCAGGCAGCGCAGGTTGCAGCCCGTGCAGGCTACCGACAGACATTGTGTGCCCGGATGGAAGTGGTTGAGTGGCTTCTTCTCCACCGGATCCACGGCGAGAGCGCAGGGCTCAGCATAGCTCATCGCCCACAGCTTGCCGTCATGGAACACGCGTGAGCGGCATCGCCCGGCATGTCCTTCACGGATCAGACAGGCATGGGGACAGAGATCGCAACGGGCGGCAAGCTCAACGTCTGCTTCTTGTCCCAATGCTGTAATCTTTTCAAGATGATAATATGATGCTTGCTTCATTGAGGCCTCACTATTTCCACCTTATACGTATACAGCTCTGCATCCTTCCAACCGTCCCACGGCAGGCCGGCCTTGTCCTGCGCGCAATGTCCGAGAAACTCCTCTTTGGTCCAGTTCACTTCCTCGGCTACTTGGGGCAGGAACGTGCCCGAGTGCCATCCTTTCTTGATGTAGATACCCTCCTGGCCATAGTGGAACTCACTGATGTTGTGGATGCGCTTCAGCGGCGAGAGCACGCTGATCTCAATAGACAGATGACCCCACTCATCGGGCGTGACGGGTTGGAAGCGAGGATCACAGTAGGCGGCATCGTGCGCCATAGCCACCACCACCTGCCACAACGGCACATCCTCACCGAAGTGTCCGATGCAACCGCGCAGACGGCCGTTCTCGGTCAGCGTCACGAAGGCACCGCCGTTGCGCAACAGCTCTGGGTTGAAGGGCGATGCAACCTGTTGATGGCGGATGCTCTTCCACGCGATGTCGAGCAACTGCTGTCGGGTGCTGTCGCTCAGCACAAAGGCCTCATCCGGCATCTTGTCCTCGGCCGCGTCACTTTTTGTCGTTGCCTGCTGCTGCCCTTTGGTTGCCGCCTCTTTCTGTTCTGCCTTTTCTTTGTTTGAATCTGTCTCCGTCATCACGAAGGCGTGGTAGCCCACGACTTGGTCGTGACCGCTGTAGGGCGAGTCGCCCGAGTTGCAGTAGGCGAGATGGTGCATCTTCAGTCCCTTCTCCTTTTCCGCCATTATCAGCAATACGGCGATGGCAGCCTGCCCACAGGCGCTCGTGGCGAGGTTGCGGACATGTTCGTCGGCATTGTCAGACAGCGCACGCAGAAAAGCACGAAGGCTACCCGATGCCACGGCGTCGCCCGTACGCTTGTCCACCCGCTCTGCATCGTCGTAGCAAGGATAGTGCGAGAAGTCGCTGCTGATGACGAAGAGGTTGCGCGGATTGAAGTAAGGAGCGAGTGCGCGTGCGATGTCCAGAAGCGTATAGTAGTCTTCCGTACCGATGATGACCGGAACGATCGGCGGAACTTCGCCCAACTGCACTTGCAGGAAAGGCAGCTGCACTTCCAAGCAATGCTCCCTGTTGTGGGCACGTGGTTCAAAGGTCAGCACTTTGTTCTCATCGACAAGCCGTTGGCAGAGTGCTGTGTCGACCTTCACCGTACCCAATGGCGTCTGATACCCCTCCCAAGCGGTAGCCACGGAAGCACCATCCAGACCGATATGATGCGACGGTCCCAGAAGGAAGATATGGTCGTAGTAAACCTTCGGATTGAGTTGGGCGAAAACCTCAGCCGCCGTCTGTCCGGAGAAGACATAACCGGCGTGCGGCACGATGACAGCCCTGACGGGAGTATGAAGTCCCGCCTTTGTCGCGGCAGAGAGATATTGCTTCACATCAGTCTCCAGCTCCTGCCTGTCAGCTGGATAGAACTGTCCGGCAACAGCGGCTGGGCGCACATTGCCGGAAAAACACTTTGTCGTTTTTATAGTCATACAGACAATCATTAACAGTACTAAGCCTGTGCGTAGTCCTTTCATAGGTTTTTCGCAAATATAGTGGTTTTATACGAAAAAAGCAAGAATAAAGCAAATGCAACGCGATTATCTTTCTCACTTTTATAAATAATTATAATTCCACTCCGTATTATATATCGTCATGCAATACTTTTCGTATCTTTGCATAATAATAGGTGAGGAATGACTCCTCTGTTTAGAGAAGATTTATAGAGAAAGTGATGAACGAAACAACAGAAAGAAAGAACCCTTTCATGGAGCCCTACAATACGCCCCATGACACGGTACCCTTCGACAAAATATGCTTTGGGGATTTTGAGCCTGCCTTCATGGAGGGTATTCGGCGCGACGACGAGGATATTGAGATCATGCTCAACAATCCTGAGGAGCCGACCTTTGACAATACGATCGCTTACCACAACGACAGCAAAGGACCGCACTATTACGATCTCCTCGACCGCGTGTCTACGGTGTTCTTCTGCCTGATGAGCGCTGAGACCGACGATCGCATGGAGGCGCTGGCGCAGAAACTCGCCCCGATCCTTACCAAGCACGAGAACGACTTCCTGCTCAATCCGAAGGCTTTCGCCCGCGTCAAGGCGGTCTATGAACATCACCGTGAGCTTACCCCGGAAGAGCAGATGATGCTCGACAGAACCTACGACGGTTTTGTGCGCAATGGCGCCCTCCTCGATGAGGCAGGCAAGCAGCGTCTGCGTGAGCTCGATGAGAAAGGATCGCTCCTTGCCTTGCAGTTCTCACAGAATCTGTTGAAGGATACTAAGGCATTCACACTGCTCATCACCGACAAGAGTGACCTTGCCGGACTTCCCGACACGGCCGTGGAGACTGCCGCCAACGCTGCCAAGGAGCAGGGCAAGGAAGGCTGGCTGTTCACGCTCGACTATCCCAGCTACTCACCATTTATGTTGCATGCCGACAACCGTGAGCTGAGGCGACAGATGTATATGGCCCGCAACACACTCTGCACTCATGGCGATGGGAACGACAACCGCGACATCTGCCGCGCACTCGTCAACAACCGGCGTGAGGAGGCACAGCTCTTGGGCAACGACACCTTTGCCGACTATGTGATGAAAAACCGCATGGCAGGCAGCGTGAAGCATGTCTACAAGCTTCTCAACGATCTCATTGATGCCTACAAGCCTACTGCAGAGAAGGAGGTGGAGGCCATTCGCGAGGAAGCCCGCAAACTTGAAGGCGAAGACTTCCAACTTGAGCCTTGGGATTTCTCCTACTATGCTCATAAGCTGAAGATGGAAAATTACAATCTCGACGCGGAGATGCTGCGACCTTACTTTCAACTCGACAAGGTCATCGATGGTGTCTTTGGTCTGGCCCGTCGCCTCTATGGCATCACGTTCAAGGAAGACAAGGACATCCCCGTCTATCATCCCGACGTCAAAGCCTATGAGGTCTTTGACAAAGACGGCAGCTATCTCGCTGTCTTCTACGCCGACTTCTATCCTCGTAAGGGCAAACACGATGGTGCGTGGATGACTGAGTTCCAGGGACAGCATATCAACCACAGGGGTGAGAACATCCGTCCGCACGTGAGCGTGGTGATGAACTTCACGAAGCCCACGCCGGAGAAGCCGGCACTGCTCACGCTCAACGAGGTGGAGACCTTCCTGCATGAGTTTGGCCACTCTCTTCACGGCATGTTTGCCAACACCCGTTTCGCCAGCCTTTCCGGCACGAATGTATGGTGGGACTTTGTGGAGATGCCGTCGCAGTTCATGGAGAACTATGCGGTAGAGAAGGAATACCTGCGCACCTTTGCCTTTCATTACCAGACGGGCGAACCGATTCCCGACGAACTTGTCGACCGCATCGTGCGCTCACGCAATTTCAATGTGGCCTACGGCTGTCTGCGTCAGGTGAGCTTCGGACTGCTTGACATGGCTTACTACACCCAGCGCGAGCCGTTCACTTCCGACGTCCAGCCCTTTGAGAAAGAGGCGTGGAAGGACGCGATCCTCTTGCCGCAGCTTCCCAACACGTGCATGACAACACAGTTCTCGCACATCATGGCCGGAGGATATGCCGCCGGATACTATAGCTATAAATGGGCCGAGGTGCTCGACGCCGACGCTTTCAGCGTGTTCAAGCGCAACGGCATCTTCGATCAGGCTACCGCCCGGCGCTTCCGTGACTGCATCCTCTCGAAGGGTGGTACGGAAAACCCGATGACGCTCTACAAGCGCTTCCGGGGCCAGGAACCGACGATCGACGCACTGCTCGTGCGCGACGGCATTCGCAAAGCATGATCTACACATTTTATTTATATATAAGTATTCTTACGTAAGTATCGTTATGAAAGAAGAGGAAGAAAAAGCACGTAAAGCACAAAAGCAACACTTGCTCGACGGCCGCTATCTGCGCATGGCGCATATCTGGGCCGAGAACTCTTACTGCATACGCCGCAAGGTGGGAGCTCTCGTCGTCAAGGACAAGATGATCATCAGCGATGGGTATAACGGCACCCCCAGTGGTTTCGAGAATATCTGTGAAGATGAGAACAGCATCACCAAGCCTTATGTTCTGCATGCCGAGGCCAACGCGATCACCAAACTCGCCCGCTCCGGCAACAACAGTGACGGCTCTACGCTCTATGTCACAGCCTCGCCCTGCATCGAATGTGCCAAGCTGATCATCCAGGCGGGCATCTGCCGCGTGGTCTATGGCGAGAAATACCGACTCGACGACGGCATTCGGCTGTTGCAGCGCGCCGGTGTGGAGGTGGACTTCCTTGATATGAATGAACTTGAGAAGCAGCAGCCCAAAGAGGAGTGACACGGCAGTGGCTTGCATCAATAAAGCAAGCCGATGTCGGCAAGGACAATGAAAAAGCAATAAGATATGAATATGAAATACGACAAGAAGAACCGGTTTATGCCACTGCTCATGGCGGTGAGCATGATTCTCGGTATTCTCATTGGCACCTTCTATGCCAACCATTTCTCGGGCAGCAGACTGACGGTGATCAACAATGGCGGCAACAAGCTCAGCAACCTATTGCGTATCATTGATGACCAATACGTCGACGACGTGAACATTGACTCGCTCGTGGAGAAGGCTATGCCGCTTATCCTCGGTGAGCTTGACCCGCACTCGGTGTATATCAGTGCCAAGGACGTGCAGCAGTCTGAGGATGATCTCAAGGGCTCGTTCTCCGGCGTGGGCATCGAGTTCACCATCCGTCAGGATACCATCCACGTCGAGAACGTCATCAAAAACGGCCCCGCCGAGAAGGCCGGTATCATCGCTGGTGACAAAATCGTGATGGTTGACGGTAAGAAATTCGTTGGCAAGCAGGTCACACAAGAGGAGGCCATGCACCGTCTCAAGGGTCCGCAGGGCTCCAAGGTACGTGTCGGCGTGCTGCGTTTCGGCCACCCGAAGGTGCTCTTCTTTGACATCACGCGCGCTGAGATACCGACGAAGACGATCACGGCAGCCTATATGCTCGATGACAATACGGGCTATATCAAGATCAAGAACTTTGGTGAGAAGACCTATCCTGAGTTGCTCATCGCCTTGGCCAACCTGCAACAGCAGGGCTTCCAGAACCTCATCATCGACTTGCGTGACAATCCCGGTGGCTATCTCCAGAGCGCTGTACAGGTTGCCAACGAATTCCTGTCCGCCAAGAAGCTCATCGTCTACACCGAGGGACGCAAGTCGCCACGGCAGGACTACAGTTCCGACGGACACGGCGCTTACAAGAGCATCCCGCTCGTGGTGCTTATCAACGAAGGCACAGCATCAGCCGCAGAGATCTTCGCCGGCGCCATGCAGGACAACGACCGTGCCACGATCATCGGGCGCCGCTCCTTCGGCAAGGGCCTCGTGCAGCAGCAGATTCCGTTCCCCGACGGTTCGATGATCCGACTGACCATCGCTCGCTACTACACGCCATCGGGCCGTTGTATCCAGAAGCCTTATGTCGACGGCGACGAGGAAGCCTATGCTCAGGACATCATAGAGCGCTACCAGCACGGCGAGTTCTTCTCGCAGGACAGCATCAAGCACACGGGGCCGGCTTATCATACGGGTATCGGACGTGTGGTCTACGGTGGTGGCGGCATCACACCGGACATCTTTGTACCGGAAGACACTACGTTTGTCACCTCTTATTATAAGCAGGCGATCATGAGCGGACTCATCCTGCAGTTCGCCTTCACTTACACCGACGATAACCGGCAAAAGATGAAGATGTTTAAGCAGATGCTCGACCTCTCGAAATATCTCAATGAGCAAAATACCGTCGACCAGTTCGCTGACTATGCCGACAGGCACGGCTTGCAGCGCCGCAACCTGCTTATCAAGAAGAGCCATTCGCTCTTGGAGCAGTTCATCAACGGTCGCATCATCTACAACATGCTTGACGAGCAGGCACTTTACGAGTATCTCAACCAAGACGATCCCGTCATTACGCGTGCCCTGATGTTGTTTAAGCATAATGCCGCCTTCCCGAAACTGCCTGCACCAGCCAAAGGAAAGGCTTCAAAGGGAAAGACGGCCTTGGGTTCACGACCTGCTTTCAACGGCAGCATGTACTACACGGCTGCAGTCATGCCTCCCTTCAGACTTAACGGTTGAAGAGATGTGCTTATTCCGTTATACTCTGATGCGAGTGCTGGTGGCTTTTGTGCTGCCGACACTCGCTTCGGTGACTATTCAGGCTGCGAACCAGCGCAATCTGCAACGGCTTGATGAAGTCCTCGACCAGCGTCCTGTCTATACTCAACACAAGCTCCAGCATATCAACTACCTCAAAGCTCAACTCAAAGCGCAACCGGACAGTGAACAACAACTCCGTCTCTATGACCAGCTCTTTGACGAATATTATGTATTCAAATTCGACTCTGCACGCTATTATGTCGACATAGCCCTCTTTCTATCTCAAAAACTCCATAAGGATCATTATATTAAACTCAATCTTCTCAGGCAGGCACAACTCTATGCCATTGGCGGCCTTTATAGTGAAGCGATCGAGGTGCTTGACAATATCAACATAGAAGGTTCGGGGAAAGATCTCAAACTACAATATTATCTTACTTACTTCATTCTTTACTCCAATTGGGCAAATTATTGCAGCGACGACCGATTCTCGCCTATCTACGCTGCACGGGCAAGAGAATTTCTCAAGCAAGCTATGCCTTTTCTGGAGCCTTCGATGCCCTTTTGGGATTATTATCATGGTGAATACTATATCTACGTAGAGCGCAACGATAAAAAAGCCCTCTATTACTATTTCCGTACCATCCGGAGGCTCTCCAAACACTCCAGGTACTATGCGATGGCATCTTTTGCTATCGCCAATAACTACAGTGCCCATGGTGATCAAGAAAGATATGAGCAATACCTTATAGAGGCTGCCATCAGCGATGCCATCTGCTGTACGCGTGAAAACTTGGCGCTTCAAGATTTGGCCACATATCTCTTTCGGGAAGACAATGACAACATTGAAAGGGCAGACAGATATATCAACATTGCCATGGAGGATGCCAAATTCTTCAACGCACGACTGCGTATCTTGGAAATATCACAGAAAATGCCGACCATTGTGGCGTCCTATGAACAGCAGATGATGAACCGTAATAATACATTGAAGTGGGCTATTGTCATCATCTCGCTTTTGGTCTTTGGCTCTCTGATGGCTATCCTTTACATCTTCCGGCAGAACAAGTTGCTCACCAACCGTCGTCATCAGCTTTCGCAAAGCAACTCTAAACTTACGGAACTCAATTTCAAACTTACTGAACTCAACTCCAGACTTGCCAAAGCAAACACGATGCTTGTTGATACCAACCGCAAACGGGAGCGACTGGCAAAATTATATATAGACCTTTGCGCTAAGTTTATTGACCGACTCGCCCATTATCAGACCTTTGTGCGACGCAAGATCAAGGCCAATCAAGTCAATGAATTGCTTAGCGCCGTCTCTTCGTCAAGGCTGTCAGAAGAGGAGGCAGAGGTATTCCGAAACCGGTTCGACAAGGCGTTCCTTGATCTCTATCCGACTTTCACTACTGAGCTCAACGCATTGCTTGATCCTGCACACAGTATCGTGGCTTCCGACAATCACTCTCTTACTTCCGAGCAGCGTATTTACGCACTCATCAGGCTCGGTGTAAAAGAGAGTAGCGAGATCGCCTCCGTGCTTTTCTATTCTCCACAAACCATCTACAACTATCGTTCACGTGTGAAAAACTGGGCCATCAATAAGGAATCGTTTGAAGAGGATGTCATGAAGATCGGAACGGTCATTAAGTAACGGTTTTTACCTGTCTAACGCCTATATTAGGCGTTTTTTATTCTTATAATATTCTACTTTTCCTATCTTTTATTATATTTCTATATCACTCATTATTAGTGTATTATGTATATTAACATTTTAAATTAATCTACTTCTCCCTTACTTGTCATTACATCTTGTGCTAATAACGGCTAACTTTGCAATCGAAATCTTACAAAGATTAATTTTCATAAAAACCTAATTCTATATGCACAAAATGACAATTCACAAAAGAGTCGTGCTTGGCCTGTTTGCCGCGATGTTGTCTCTCGACATCACAGCGCAGAACATACAAGTACATGGAGTCGTCAAGGACGCAAGTGGCGAGACCATCATTGGGGCAAGCGTGGTACAGAAAGGTACGAAGAATGCCACCGTAACGGATCTCAATGGCGCGTTTACCCTTTCGGTACCCGCCAACAGTACACTGTCATTTACTTATATGGGGTACAAAGAAAAGGATGTACCCTTGAATGGCAAGAACAATGTTAACATTGTACTTGTGGAGGACAACCAACAACTCAGCGAAGTCGTGGTGGTTGGTTATGGTACCATGCGCAAGCGCGACCTCACCGGAGCTGTCGGTTCCTTAGCCAACAAAGACTTAAAAGACCAGCCCGTAGCTAACCTTGGGCAGGCCCTTCAGGGAAAGGTGTCAGGCCTGCAAGTCATTGATGCCGGTAAGCCAGGTGATAACGTGTCCATTAAAATCCGTGGTTTGGGTTCTATTAACAACTGCGACCCGCTCGTTGTCATTGATGGAGTCCCTACTGATTTAGGGCTTAACAATCTCAACATGGCAGACATAGAGCGCATCGATGTTCTCAAGGATGCTTCCGCTACGGCCATCTACGGTTCACGCGGTGCCAACGGCGTCATTCTCATTACTACGATGAAGGGTAAAGACGGTCGCGGACACCTGATACTGAACATGAATCTCTCTGCCCAGCACGCTACAAAGAAGCCTCACCTGCTCAACGCTGCAGAATATGCATCTCTCAGCAACGATATGATGACCAACTCCGGCAATGCCGCCAACCCTCTTTGGACTAACCCCGTATCACTCGGTGAGGGTACGAACTGGGTTGATGAGATGTTCCGTACCGGATATCTCCAAAACTATACTCTCAGCTACTCCGGTGGTTCTGACAAGATCAACTACTATGTTTCCGGAGGTTTCCAGAAACAAACAGGAACAGTACGCAGCGTTAACTACCGACGCTATACTTTCCAAGACAATCTGGACGCACAAGTACTCGACTGGCTGAAGGTCAGCACCAACCTCTCGATGAGTGCCGATCTGAAAGAGCAAGGAAGTTATGACCTTGGATCCACTTATCGTGCACTGCCTGTATTGCCAGTTAAAGACGACGGCGGCAATTGGTCTGGCCCGGAGGGTAACTCCCTGTGGTACGGTTCTACACGTAACCCTGTTGGTCCCACGGTGACCGATATCCACAAAACTAAGGGATACAATCTGTTGGGCAACATCTCTGGTGAAGCCTCACTGACATCATGGCTGAAGTTCAAGACCACATTCGGACTTGATGCAAAATTCTGGGATTATGACAACTTCACTCCTGCCTACAATTGGAAGCCCACGCCCGTTGTTCAGGCTTCCCGCTACCAGAGCAACAACAAGTCGTTTACATATCTGTGGGACAACTACTTCACCTTCGATCATACTTTTTTGGGGAAGCATCATCTGAATGTTATGGCCGGTACGTCAGCTCAATGGAACAACTATAACTATCTCAATGCACAAAAAAACATTTTCTCGTTTGAGAATGTGCACGAGATGGATAATGGCCAGAAGATGGAGTCAATGGGCGGCAACACCACAGAATGGTCCCTCTTCTCCTATATGGCGCGTGTCAACTATGACTACATGAATCGCTATTTAGTTACAGCTACCATACGCCGTGACGGTTCAAGCCGTTTCGGACGCAGCCACCGTTGGGGCACCTTCCCCTCGGTATCTTTGGCCTGGCGTCTTACCGAAGAAAAATGGTACAAGCCCAAGCCTGTCCTTTCTGACCTTAAGATACGTGCCGGCTACGGCCAGACGGGTAGTCAGGCCAGTGTGGGCAACTATGGCTATTTAGCTACATACAATACCAGCGTATATCCTTTCGGCACTGACGGCGTGGAGCAAACAGCTCTCATCTCCACCACATTGTCCAATCCTGATATTCACTGGGAGACCGTGACACAGACCAACATCGGTTTCGATGCCGCCCTCTTCGACTCACGTGTTATGCTCACCGTCGATGCTTATTTGAAGAAAACTTCTGATATGCTTGTCAAAGCCTCCATACCTATTACTTCCGGTTTTGAGGACACCAGCACGACATACACCAATGCCGGCAAGGTGACGAACAAGGGTATCGAGGTCTCCCTCCATACCATCAACTTCAAGGAAAGTCAGGCTCATCCGGGATGGGAGACAAGTGTTTCCTATACTTACAACCGCAATAAGATCGACAATCTCAACAGCAGCGTACCCTACTACATCAATCAGATCAACAACTCGTATGTCACTATGTTGGCAAAAGGGTATCCCATCAACGTGTTCTATGGTTATGTTACAGACGGAATCTTCCAGAACCAGAAAGAGGTAGAGGAGCATGCCGTGCAGACGGGTGCGGAACCTGGCGACATACGCTTCCGTGACCTCAACAATGACGGCGTCATCAATGAAAAGGATCGCACAGTCATCGGCAATCCTAATCCGGCTCACCTCTTCTCTATCAACAATATGGTTTCCTGGAAGGGCTTGGAGTTGAGCGTGTATCTTCAAGGTGTGGCTGGCAATAAGATCTTCAATGCCAACAACATCGACCTCATGGGAATGTCCGCTGCCTACAACCAGCTCACCGATGTACTCGGACGCTGGCACGGAGAAGGTACCAGTACCTCTATGCCCCGGGCTGTCTACGGAGACCCTAATGGCAACAACCGCGTTTCTGACCGTTATGTAGAAAGCGGCTCTTACTTGCGCTTGAAAAACATTTCCCTTTCCTATACCCTGCCTGCCACATGGCTTCGCGCGCTGTCTCTGTCTTCAGCACGCCTCATCTTCTCCTGTGAGAATGTTGCCACCATCACTGGTTACTCAGGTTTCGACCCGGAGGTGGGTGTCAATGGCATAGACCTTAGCAACTATCCCATCTCACGTACTTTCAACTTTGGTATCAACCTCAATTTCTGATTGCCGCTATGAATAAGATATATCATTATTGTGCCATCGCCCTGGCTTCGCTTGCCTTAGTTTCCTGCGGTGATAACTTCCTCGACACCCCCCCCAAGAACACTGTTGACCCCGAAGTAGACGTTACTGACTCGGTGGCAGTAGCCATGGCAAATGGTTGCTATCGTACCCTGCAATCGTCAAACATGTACAACCAACGTATATGGACGCTCGACATCGTGGCCGGCAACAGCATCGTAGGTGCCGGCGGTGGTACAGACGGTTTGGAGACTGTGCAAGCTGCTAACTTCACTACGTTGAGTGACAATGGTATGGCCCTGTATATGTGGCGCTCTCCTTGGGTAGGCATTGGGCAATGCAATATTCTCATCAACGACTTGGAAGGCAAAGCCAATGACAATATCCAGAAACGCTCACTCGGTGAGGCCTACTTCCTCCGTGCACATTATTATTATGTATTAGTCCGTCTCTATGGTGGTGTACCCCTTCGCCTGAAGCCTTTCACGCCCGGTCAGCCGACAGCGATTGCCCGTGCTTCCAAGGAAGAGGTGTATAGCCAGATCGCCTCTGACTGCCGCAAAGCCATCGATCTGCTGCCTGCAAAGAAGGATTATAGCAGCCAGGATTTGGGCCGTGCCACACAAGATGCTGCCCTGACAATGCTGGCCGACATGTATCTCACACTTGCGCCGGACAACAAGGCTGACTATCAGCATGTGGTCAATCTTTGTGATTCTGTTACTGCTTTAGGCTATGACCTCGGCAAGTGCAAATTCGAGGATAACTTTGATGCGACTATCAACAATGGACCGGAGTCCATCTTCGAGGTACAGTACAGTGGTGACACCAATTATGATTTCTGGGGCAACAATCCGCAGTCGAGCTGGCTCTCCACCTTTATGGGACCGCGTAACTCTGATTTCGTTGCCGGCGGATGGGGCTGGAACCAGCCTACCAAAGAATTCATGAGCCAATGGGAGCCGGGCGACAAGCGCAAGGACCTGACGGTATTCTACCAAGGTTGCCCTGATTATGATGGGCATGCTTACAAGAGCTCTTACTCCATCACAGGTTACAACGTCCGCAAGTTCCTCGTTTCCAAGAGCGTCTCACCCGAGTACAATACCTCACCCGCTAACTTTGTCGTCTATCGTTATGCTGATATCTTGCTCATGAAAGCTGAGGCTCTTAACGAAATGGGGCAGACCACCGCGGCAGAGGTTCCGCTCAATATCGTCCGTAAGCGGGCTGGCTTAGACGCCGTAACGGGACTGACCCAGGATGAAATGCGGGAGAAAATCATTCATGAGCGGCGTATGGAGTTTGCGTTCGAAGGACATCGGTGGTTCGACATGGTTCGAATCGACCATGGCAACTATGCCATCAAGTTCCTGAAATCCATTGGTAAAAACAATGTCAACAAGGAACGGCTGCTCTTCCCTATACCTCAAACAGAGATAGACGCCAATCCTCTCATCACACAGAACCCCGGCTATTAAGCCACACATTGTTTTCTAATCAATAATATGCTAAGTAGTATGAATAAGACATATTTATTTTCGCTTTTGGTATGGCTGTTCTGCGGACTGTCTTTCACGGCTTGCAACGACCAAGATTACCAGGAAGACAACCTCGGCATGGATCCACTGACACTCACTGCCGAGCAAAGCACCGATGCCTTACAGGAGATCAACCACGCTGCCAACGCACTCACTCTCAACTGGACAACGGGTAACAACGGCGGCACAGGCAACCGCATCTACTATACACTGCAACTGGCTAAGGCCGGTACGCACTTCGCCGAGCCTTATACAGCCATCTGCCAAGAAGGACAGACCTATTCCTGGAGCGTGAACCAGGAAAATCTCAATGACCTCGTTCTCGACCAGTTCGGTGGTGTGCCCGGGCAGAAATGCGATATCGAAGCACGTGTCTTGACCAAGACTCCTGGATGGGAGAGCACTCTGTCCGACTCTCTCTCTTTCTCTGTCACACCTTATCAGCCTGTCACCACGACACTCTATCTCATCGGCGATGCTACACCCAATGGCTGGAGCGCCGACAATGCTACGGCCATGGAGCGCATTGACAATGGTATATTTGAATGGCAAGGTGATCTGAAGACAGGTTCTCTGAAGTTCATCACCACAAAGGGACAATTCCTTCCCTCTTACAACAAAGGCACAGATGACCGGGCCGTACTACGCACCGGAGACAGCGAGCCTGATGAGAAATGGCAGATAGAAGAGAGCCATTATTATAAGGTGGAGGCCAATCTGCTCACGGGTGATGTAACATTCACCCAAGCCGAAGGCAACCGTCCGGCTTTCGATCATCTCTACTTTGTGGGCAATATGACCGACTGGGGCTTTGAGACGATGAGCACAGATGCCCTTGACCCATACCTCTTCCGTACCGGCAGGGTGTTTGACAAAGGCGGAGAGTTCAAGTTCGGCACAGCCAAAGGCAGCTGGGAGAATATGTACAAGGCGACGGTTGACAATGCTCCCTACACCGACACGCACATGCAGTTTGTCAGTGGCTGTGACCCAGACCATAAATGGTTCTTGAAAGATGAGGAGACGGGCAAGGCATATAAGATATGTGTGGATATTCGCAAAGGACAAGAGCGAATGCTGATGAAACCGTTCACGCCCTACACCACCATTTGGATGGTTGGCGATGCCACGCCCGCAGGCTGGTCAATTGATAATGCCACAGCCCTGCAGGCCACCGAAAGCCCTTATGTCTTTACATGGACCGGCACGCTCAACGCTGGTGAATTGAAGTTTACTTGTGACAAGCGCAATGACTGGAATGGTGCTTGGTTCCTCTGTGCTGCAGGCAACGACAAGGAGCCTACCGGACAGACCGAAAAGATGCTCTTCATTGATAAAAGCGATGAGGAACTCAAGAACCAGTATCTCGACATCAATGTAGGCGACATCGACCAAAAGTGGAAGATAACGCAGTCGGGTACCTACACCATCACGCTTAACCAACTCGTCGAGACGGTCTCCATCGTCAAACAATAGAATACTTATAGATATCCCAGTACAACATAAAACGATACTCATGAAAATGTACTCTTTGCTTTTAGCTATACCTCTGCTGTGCGCTGCTTGCAGCAGCGACAACGATTCTCCCATAGACCCGTCGACCATCCAACCGACACAGCCGGCGACGACGCTCATCTCCGATCTCAGCCTGCAATTGTCCACCGACAAGGCCCGATATGCGCCCGGAGAGAAAGTCTTCTTCACGTCCGGCAGCCCGCTGCCGGACGGTGCCAAGGTGCGTTACCGTCAAGGTGCCACCGTCATAGAGGAACAGTCTCTCACCGGTACCAGTTGGACATGGACACCGCCCTCCACTGACTACCTCGCTGATGTGTACACTACTGATGCCAGTGGCAAACAGACTATCTGCGGTACAATCGCTATTGATGTGTCTTCCGACTGGGCACGGTATCCGCGCTATGGCTTCGTGGGAACCTACGACGACACGAAGACGTCTGAGGTGATCAGCCAGGAGACAGCGCTGCTTAATCGCTGCCACATCAACGGCCTGCAGTTCTATGACTGGCAAAACAAGCACCACGAGCCCGTAGTGCTCCGCGACGGTAAGGTAGAGGACAGCTATGCCGATATCGCCAATCGCAAGGTCAACACCAGCGTCGTCAAAGCGTATATCAGCCAAGCCCATGCCCACGGCATGAAGGCCATGTTCTATGACCTCTGCTACGGTGCACTCGACGATGCCGCACAGGATGGTGTCAGTCCCAAATGGTACATGTATAAGGATGAGAGCCACAGCACTGTCGACGCGCTTACCTTGCCATCAGGATGGAAGAGCAATATCACGCTCGTCAATCCCGGCAACACAGCCTGGCAAAACTATTTCGCCCGGAAGGTCTGCGACGTTTATAATACGTTTGACTTCGACGGCTTCCACATCGACCAAGTGGGAAACCGTGATCCGGAATATGACTACTATGGCAGTAAGATCAATGTCACCCAGGGATTTGCCTCGTTTATTGCTAAAATGAAGAAATCCGATCCTGCGAAGAGACTGGTGATGAATGCCGTCAGCAACTACGGTGCTAAACAGATGGCTGCCACGGGCGACATAGACTTCCTCTACAGCGAGCTGTGGGGAGGTGAAGACCAGTTTGCCGACCTGTTCTCTATCATGCGTAATAATCAAAGCGAAGCCAACACGGATCCTGCCGCTCCGGCAATGGCTCAGGTTTTCGCTGCCTACATGAATTATAATAAGGAGTCAGGAACGTTCAACACGCCGGGCGTGTTGCTCACTGATGCCGTGATGTTTGCCATCGGAGCAAGCCATCTGGAATTAGGTGACCACATGCTCCATAGAGAGTACTTCCCCAACGGCGACCTGAAAATGGACGGGCAACTCGATAAGACCATTGTTCACTACTACGATTTCCTTACTGCATACGAGAACCTGCTGAGAGACCGGGGAACAGACCTTTCCATCCCTGTAGTGGCCAACAGCAGCGAGGTGACCATCAACTCGTGGCCACCCAAATTGCAGACGGTAACCACGGTATGCCGTGAGGTAAACGGAAAGAAGATCATCAGCCTGCTCAACTTCTCCCAAGCCAATTCTCTGAGTTGGCGCGACATGGATGGCACACAACCAGAACCCAAGGCGCTGTCCAACATTCCCTTGGCAGTGAAGACAAAAGATGTGAAGAAAGTATGGGTGGCCTCGCCCGATGCTCTTGGCGGCGTCGCCCAGGAGTTGCCATTCCAACAACAGGGTGACTATATCACCTTCACCCTGCCCTCATTGAAATACTGGACCATGGTGGTGATGGAATAAACGAAAGACGAACAAAAAGACAAAACACTTGTAGAATAAAGCAAATATGAATTATAGAAAAACATTATTTACGTTGACCATCGCCATGATGTTGCCAATATGCGGTCTTGAGGCCCAGACCGTCACGTCGCCCGATGGCAACGTAGCGGTAAAATTCTCTCTCTCGCAAGATGGTGTACCTACATACGAGATGACCTATAAGAAGCGTGAGGTGATACGTCCTTCTCATCTTGGATTGGAACTGGCCAAGGACAAGCATGCCAGCAAGGGGCTGCAGGAGACCAGCCTCATGGATGGTTTCACTGAGGAAGATTGCAGGAAATCAACATTCGACGAGACGTGGAAACCGGTATGGGGAGAGACCTCTGCGATCCGCAACCACTATAACGAGATGGCTGTGAACCTTTACCAAAAGGCTGCCAACAGACACATCACCATCCGATTCCGCGTCTACGACTATGGTATGGGACTGCGCTATGAATTCCCGCAGCAGACGGATCTCAACTATTTCATCATTAAGGAAGAGCACACACAGTTTGCCATGACGGGCGACCACACTGCCTACTGGATCCCGGGCGACTACGACACACAAGAATATGAGACACAGATCACGCCACTCTCCGGCATCCGTGAACGCCTGAAGACCGCTGTCGACGGTAATGCCTCTCAAACAGTATTCTCTCCGACGGGTGTGCAAACCTCGCTACAGATGAAGACACACGACGGGCTTTATATCAACATTCACGAGGCCGCCTGCGTGAATTATCCCACCATGCACCTCAACCTTGACGATAAGAATATGGTCTTTGAGAGCTGGCTTACTCCTGATGCCACCGGCATGAAAGGCTATATGCAGACACCTTGTCAGACGCCATGGCGTACGGTACTTGTCAGCGATGATGCCCGTGACATGCTTGCCTGCAAGCTCACGCTCAACCTCAACGAGCCTTGCAAGATCGAGGATACTTCCTGGATCCATCCTGTGAAATACTGCGGAGTGTGGTGGGAAATGATTGCCGGTAACAACACTTGGAACTACACTGACGATCTGCCTTCGGTGAAGCTCGGTGAAACTGACTATACGAAAGTGAAGCCCAACGGCCGTCATGGCGCCAACAACACTGAGGTGAGAAAATACATCGACTTTGCCGCCAAGAACCATCTCGATGAAGTGCTTGTCGAAGGATGGAACGAGGGATGGGAGGACTGGTTCGGACACAGCAAGGACTATGTCTTTGACTTTGTCACACCATATCCAGATTTTGATATCAGGGCTCTCAACGACTATGCCCATTCCAAGGGCGTCAAACTGATGATGCACCATGAGACTTCTGCTTCTACACAAAACTACGAGAGACATCTCGAGGCTGCATACGACTTGATGAACAAATATGGCTACGACGCTGTAAAGAGTGGATATGTCGGCGACATCATCCCACGTGGCGAGCATCACTATAGCCAGACTGTCAACAACCACTATCTCTATTGCGTCACCGAGGCAGCCAAGCACCATATCATGGTCAATGCCCATGAAGCCGTGCGTCCTACCGGCCTTTGCCGTACGTGGCCCAATCTGGTGGGCAACGAGAGCGCACGCGGCACGGAATATGAGTCTTTCTCAGGCAATGAGCCCTATCATACGGTCATTCTTCCCTTCACGCGCCTGCAGGGTGGCCCCATGGACTACACCCCCGGCATCCTTGAGACCCAGATCGGCACTTGGAATCCCAACAAGAAGAACATGTATGTCCATACCACACTCGTGGGGCAGCTTGCTCTCTACATGGTCATGTACAGTCCACTGGCCATGGCTGCTGACCTGCCTGAGAACTACGCCAAGTACGATGATGCCTTCCAGTTCATCAGAGACGTGCCTCTCGACTGGGACGACACTAAATACCTTGAGGCAGAACCTGCCAAATACATCACCGTGGCACGTAAGGCAAAGAAGACCGGTGACTGGTATCTCGGTGGTAAATGCGATGCCGACGGACATCAGCGCAGCGTGAAACTCGACTTCCTTGATAAGCATGCTGTCTACGACTGTACGATCTATGCCGATGCAAAGAATGCTGACTATAAGACCAATCCCAAGGCTTATGTCATCACTCACCGCAAGGTACGGCGTGGTGATGTACTGAAATTCACCGAAGCACCGGGCGGCGGATTCGCTGTGTCAATGAAACGACAATAACACAATCGATAACGACATTGCACATGGATGAGAGTTCCTTTCCTTTCGAAAAGTGTAACTTCCTTCTCCTTGTGCTTTGAAGAGAGTCTAACCTCTGTGTCCGTGAGGATGCAGAGGTTCTTGTTTTTTGCTACTTATAGGTTAATAAACACTAAATATGTCTTCTATTTTTGGCTACTCTTATTTTTCTTCCGTCTTTTGCACCTATGATTATCATTGCGACCATCCTTCTTTATTTTCTTTGTTTACTCGGATTGTCATGGCTGACCAGCCGCAAGGCCGATAACCGTGATTTCTTCAGTGCACGTCATAGCTCACCATGGCCTATGGTAGCCTTTGGCATGATCGGTGCCAGCATCTCGGGCGTGACGTTTGTCTCCGTGCCCGGCATGGTGCTCAGCGTGCAGATGACCTACCTGCAGATGTGCATGGGCTATATCCTGGGCTACTTTGCCGTGGCCTTCGTGCTGCTGCCGGTTTACTACCGTCTCAGGCTGACGAGTATCTACACCTATCTGCAAGGGCGGCTGGGCGCAAGGAGCTACACCACCGGCGCGTCGTTTTTTCTCATCGGCAAGATGACGGGCTCGGCCGTGAAGTTCTATGTCGTCTGCATGATCCTCCAGCGTTTTGTCCTTGACGCCTACCATGTGCCGTTTGCCGTGACGGTGTCGTCGCTCGTTCTTCTCATCTGGCTCTACACCCGACGGGGCGGCATCCGCACACTTGTGTGGACCGATTCGTTTCAGACGCTTTGCATTCTGGCCACGCTGGTGCTGATCATCCTCAGCGCCACGCTGGCACTCGGCATGTCGCTCTCCGAGGCTGTCTCGGCCGTAGCCCACGACGCGCGCTCGCGCATTTTCGTCTTCGACGACTGGCGGTCGACGCAGAACTTCTGGAAGCAGTTCCTCTCCGGCGTGTTCATCGTGGTGGTGATGACGGGTCTCGACCAGGATATGATGCAGAAAAATCTCACCTGCCGCACATTGCGCGAGGCACAGAAGGATCTGTGCTCCTATGGCTTCGCCTTCCTTCCGGCCAACCTCCTGCTGTTGGCACTTGGCGTCTTGTTGGCCATGCTCGCTCAGAGGTGGGGTATGGCCTTGCCGGAAAACACTGATGAGCTGATGCTCGACTTCACGGCCGGAGGCCGTCTGGGCCCGGTGGTGACCGTCCTCTTCTCCATCGGCATCGTGGCTGCCTGCTTTTCCTCCGCCGATTCGGCGCTGACCGCATTGACGACGAGTGTGTGTGTCGACCTGTTCCGCCGTCCCGACGATGAGGCGTTGCGCAAGCGCACGCACGTCCTCATCGCCTTGGTCTTCATAGCGTTTATCCTCGTCTTTGCCCGTCTCAACTCCACCAGTCTGTTGCAGGCCGTGCTGATGTTGGTCGGTTATACCTATGGTCCGCTGCTTGGCTTGTTTGCCTACGGCCTCTTCACGCGTCGTGGTGTACGCGACCGTTGGGTACCGTACATCTGTGTGGCCTCCCCGCTCCTCTGTCTTGCCGCAGACCTCCTTGCCCGCCGGTATCTCGATTATCAGTTCGGCTACGAGCTGCTCATGCTCAATGGTGCCCTGACCTTCGTGGGCTTATGGCTGACGGCGGGAAGAAGGGTAGAGCAAAGCGCATAAAAAACTGGTACACACCCGTCACGGGCACGTACCAGAAGGATTGAGAGAGAGAAAAAAGTTGTTAGTAGACTGTTATTCAGCTTTTATTTGTGAGATGATTTCCTGGGCGCTGCCTGCGGCATAGGCGATGGTGCCGTCGGGAGCAATGAGTACGAGAGAGGGGATGAACTGGATATGATAGGCGTTGACAGCCTGCTCTTTGAGTTTTGGATCCTGAGACAGCACCACCTGCGTCCACGGCATCTTCTCTTCCAGCATGGCGCATTTCCAGTCCGCAAGATTCTTATCACACGACACGCTGATGATTTTCAGTGCGGAGCGTTCCGTATGCAGTTTCTTCATCATTGGTATGGATGCGCGGCAGGGACCACACCACGAAGCCCAGAAGTCGAGCAGTGTGTAGCCACCGGGATTGACAAGTTTCGACAAGCTGACGTCTTTGCCGTCGGTGGTGAGCAGGGTGACGTCCTGATAGCGTACGCCTTTGACATAGTGGCGTGCGGTTGCGACGTCCTTCAGAAAAGCCGCATAGCCCTTTGCATCTTTGTTGCCACTGAAGTGCGCCACCATCGTGTCGAGTTCAGCGGCAGTGTATCGGAACCTGTCATCGAGGTGTTGTGACCAGAGGTAGAGCGAGTAGGGCTCGTCGGGATGCGCCCAAGCATAGCTGTCGCTCTGTTGCTCACAGGCTTTCTTGAGAGAGTCGGCGACAGCTTCCAGGCGCAGTGCTTTTTGTTGATCGGAATGTTGCGGACCGCCATATTCTGATCTGCCATATTCATATCGCCACGCTTCTAAACTTGCCAAAGCCGATTTTCGTCGCATCGGCCAAAGTGCATCATGCCATCGCTGATATTGTTGTTGTACCAGTCCGCCTTTTACTTGGTAGTTTTTTTCAAGGAGAATGGGTGATGATCCCAACTCGTAGGAGAGTGGAATGCTGTCGAACCGTGTTGCCGACACTTGGTAGGAATCGTTGTCGAGGTAGAGCATGACGATGCGGTCGGTCATATACTCATTTTTCGGCAGCGGATATATCCGGGTGTTGATGTGCAGTTCTGCTAACAGCGGTGCGTCGACATGGCCTTGCAATACGAAAGCGCCTTGTGACACCTTGCCCACGGCGAGTGTGTCGCGTGAGTGTGCGGGCAATACATAAGCCAAAGCCCCTTCGGTCAGCCCGTGGATGTCTGACTTGATAGTAAACAGAGCGGCTTGTTGCTGGGCATGGATACTTGCTGTGGCAAACAGCCCGTATGACAGTAATGCGATGTTCTTAATAAAGGATTTCATCTGTTGTTTATTTCTTCTTCTTAATCGTTTCTTGTTTTGTCTCATGGTTTACTGGGCCAAAATTGCCTTGAAGATTTCTTCGGGATCAAAGGTCACCTTCACCACCTTGCCGTCGGGCGCAATGAGCACCAGGCGCGGAATGGAATTGATGACGTAGTCGTAGGCAGCTTTCTCCATGTTCTTGCCCGTGAGCCACAGTTGTGTCCAGGGCATAGCCTCCTGCTTGACAGCCTTTGCCCAGTTGTCTTTCTTCTCGTCGACAGAAGCACTGACGACGGTCAGACGGTCGCGGTGAGCAGCGTAGAACTTCTTGATCTTGGGAATGGCGGCCCGGCAGGGACCGCACCACGATGCCCAGAAGTCTACAAGCGTAAACTTTCCCGGCTGCCGTAGGGCAGAGAGGGCGACTACAGAGCCGTCAGCTTTCTGTGCCTCGAAGTCGTGGAAGGGAATGTCGAGGGATTGTCTGCGCACGATGTCGGCGTTGCGGCTCAGCCATGATGCGCGCGCCGTGTCTTCCGCACCATCCGCCGTGCAGACTGCAATCCACCGGTTCATCAGTGCCTCCGG
Organism: uncultured Prevotella sp.; assembly: GCA_900540375.1. Classification (GTDB taxonomy): domain Bacteria; phylum Bacteroidota; class Bacteroidia; order Bacteroidales; family Bacteroidaceae; genus Prevotella. The sequence continues at coordinate 13,314 of UQFS01000016.1, read as the reverse complement.
GTAGGTGTAGTTCTGGTAATAGCGTCGGCTGAGCAGGAAAGCTGCGACGGCTGTAGTGGCGTGCTGTTCCAGCCATGCCGTCTTCAGAGAGTCGAGGCGAGTGACCGTCTGCTCTTTGCGGAGAATGATGTCGCGATACTTACTCTTGTCACCAAGAAACTTGAAGTAGGCATCGGCCTCGGCGTAGTTGGCCTGCTGTGCGCTGTCCTCGGATGCGGTGATGAAACGGCGGTAAGCCATGTAGTCCGACAGTGTTTTGCCTCCACCTTGGATGTTGATAGCAAGCAAAAGGGCTCCATCACTGCGGTGCCCATCCACGAGGGTGGCTGTGTCGGTCGCGAGCGTGATGTCGTCGCTGCCGTTGAGGAAGATGGGCAGACGGGCAAGCCGCTGTATCGTGTCACCATTGCGCAAGGGCTTGTCGAGGTGCTGATAGAAGGCGAGGCTGCACATGCGGGGGCTCTTCAGTGGCAGGCGGAGCGAGAAACTGCCGTCGTCGGCGATCGCCGCGCTGTCCAACGTCACGGCGTGGTCGGGTGTGTCGGTGTCTACGAGATACACCTTATTATTATGGTTCAAGCCACTGATGTGCCCACGAAGTGTTGCTGTGGACTGCGCCAGCGCTGAAGTGGCTGCGCAAAGCAGAAGGGAGGGGAATAAAAGAGCTTTCATTGTTTTCATTATTTAGAGTTTTTACCTCACATACCTGACGCTCATCCACCGCAGTTTGGTGGGGCAGGACACACGCTGCGCGCGGTTGAGGTCGGCGCAGAGCACGCGGATGAAGGCACACTCATTGGTGGTCTTTGTCGTGTCGCGCGTTGCCGTCCAGTAGCAGCCGTAGTCGCCGACATGGTATTTATCCACAAGGATTGTCGACCACGACGACAGCTGACCGTTGAGCAGAAAAGCCAGCATCGTGCCCGAGCCGCTTTGCATCATCAGCTCGGCGGCTCCGTCTCGCCATCCTTCTTTCGAGGTGTCGGCGGCACTCATGCCTAAGGCACGCTCCAAGTTTTGGTAGTCGGCATCTGTCGGCAGTCTCCAACCCTTAGGAGCCAGGGCTTTGGCGTCCTCCCAAGTCAGATAGTTGCCATTGTGGGCAATGAGCGAATCCTCAGCCTTAGTGTCGCTGACATCAAACTCCTCTTCAAAGCCGTTAGACACATAGCTCTGCTCATACCACGGCGTGCCGCCACGATAGTTCTCCACCATCCATTCGAGTGTGTCGATGCGCACCCAGTGATAGACAGTGCCGTCGGCGTCGGTGAAGGTTCCGGTCTCAGTTGGTGTGACAGTAGGCACACTGTTGTCGTCGCTGCCGCATGACCCTAACAAGGTGGAGACCGCTATCAGCGCTACCAGCCAGAATAGGATATATCTCTTTTCGTTTTTCATCTTTCTTTTTGATTCTATTTACTCAGTATTTACCGTTTGTTTACTCCTCCGCATCGAGGTTGAATCCCATGTCCGTGATGATAGACCGCATCATGTCGTATTTCTCTACCATCAGCGCATAGTCGCCATACTGGGCTGCGAACTCCTCGTGCGTCATCGTCAGCACGGCAGAGACATAGTCCTTGACATCTCGGCTTTGATAGGGGAGGTAATAGTCGCCTTCGTTCCATCCGTCGAATTTCTCCATGAAGCCATACACGCGCTCCACGTTGTCGACAGCCTTGTCGTCATCGGTCAGAGCCTGGCCGTAGTGGTCCTTGCTGAAAGCATAGAACGCATCTGTCACGCTGGCGGACTGCCGGTTGAAGCGGTCGATGACGATGCTGAGGAGCATGTCGTTGAAGTAGCTCTTCGGATTGTCGAACATCTCTCCGTTGCCTGTGCTGATGACGTAGCCGCGTGTACCGAGCAGATAGGCCACGCGCTTCGTCCGGCCATTGGAGTTGGTGTAATAGATGTCGTCGACGAGCAAGAAGGAGAAGGGCACCTGCTTGCCGAGACGTCGGGTCAGATATTTCTGCAAGGCGTCGGCAGCTTTCTGCTGTTCGGTGGCTTCGGTGATGTAGGCATAATGATAGTTCTGCGAGCTGACCGAGCCGGATCCTACCAAGGCATAGGTGATGTCGAAGAGTTCCGGCTGTCCGTTTGTGGACTTGCTGACGAGCGTATCGTTGAAGAGCAGGTAGGCACCGGTGGCCTTGAAGAATGCGTTGCGGATCTGTGCCGTCTGGCTGTTGTCCGAGGCTTCCGGTGCAAAGCCGTTGATGTCGGCGTTGCTGGGCGTAAGGTCGTCCTCGTTGCTGCATGAGGCCAACAAGGGTAGGGCGAGAAGCGCCAGGAAGATATATTTATAGATACTCATAGTTTATTGCAGTGTTTACGTTACCTTATCGTTGTCATTACCGGTCGCTGCCCGAATTTTCGTCGCCTGCGTCCCCGTCCTCGCTGGCCGCCACCGTCTTGAACGGCTGACGGGCCGGACGGCTGTTGCTGCCGATGGACTTCTGGAAGTTGCGCACGTTGTACGGGATGTCGAGCGTGTAGGCATCGTCGTTGGGCAGAAGGCGATAGTAATAAGTCTCCTGCCGCTTATTCTCATAGTCAACATACGTGTAAGTCGAGAACGTGTGCTCGATGGTAGTTGTCTGCGGATACTTCGTGTCGACGCTGTAACGGCGCAGGTCAAACCATCTGTGGCCTTCGAAACAGAGCTCCCGCTCGCGTTCCTCACGTACGAAGGTGATGAGCTCTTTGCCGGAGAGGCTGACAGCCGTGTTGTTGAGAATGCGGCTGTCACGCAGTTTGTTGAGATACTGGCATGCCTCGGCATCTTTGCCGAGTTCAGCGTCAGCCTCAGCGAGATTGAGATAAGCCTCGGCAGTGCGCAGGGAGAAGACGTCGCTGACGGTGTTGTAAGTTCCTAAGTGCTTGCTGCTGTTGTTGATTTTATGATACGACCAGCGATGATAGCCTAAGTCGTCCTCATTGGTGATATAGGCTTTGCGCCGTCCGTCGTTGGCGGAGAAGAGACTTACGAGATGGTCAGAAACCTCAAAGGCAGGCGAGTAAGGGTCATCCCACGAGCTGTTCTTGCGTTGGGGATAGGCAAAGACAAGGTTGCCAAAGCAGCTGGCACCGTTGGAGAAAACCACTTCCTTGTTGGCTGAACTGATAGGATAGTCGGTATTCGACGCCCAACCAGCCACCGTCTGTAGGTAGTTGTTCAACTGCAACGCCTTGTTGGCGTAGTCTGCAGCCTGGTTCCAGTCCTGCATATACAACGCCATGCGACTGCGGAAGATGTAGACAGCGTCGAGTCCCACATGATAGATGTTTCCCGGTGTGGTCACGTCGCTGAGGTCTTTCTCTGCCTCGTCGAGGTCGTTGAGAATCTGCTGATAGACGTCAGCGACACTCGCGCGTTGAAACTCCTTGTCCTCGACTTTGGCGCTCACCTTGATGGGCACGCCGGGCGTGGAGGCTACCGTCTGAGGAGTGTAAGGCTTGCCGTAGAGGTTGACGAGCATATAATAATAGGTGGCGCGCAGGAAATGAGTCTCACCCATCACGTGGCGCAGCAGTGTACGGTCGACATCGTTGTCGCAGGTGACATCCTTCCCGGCACTGATCACCATGTTGCACCGGTCAATCTTCTCATAGGTCAGGTTCCAGTAGTTAGCCTCGTCAGAGGTCATCGTGCTGGCTCCTTTGTAGTCGCGGTAGGTGTCCTGCTGCCAACAGAAGAAGGGAAAGTAAGTCTCACACTCCCTCAGGAAGTCGGGTCGTCCCGGCGTGCTGATGTTTTCCTGCAGTTCATCGCCCATGAAATGCAGTACGGCATAGTTGGGATTGTCGATATAATAGGTAGAGTTGCTGATGCTTGCCAAGCCCAAGGGCAGCAGGCAGTCGCCCATCATCAACTCGTTGAGGTCCGTCGGCGTCTGCACGCGGCTCATGTCCTGAGAGTACTCCTTGAGGAAGTCGCTCTGGCAGGAAGTGAGCAGCGTCAGCAGCGCCAGGGAGAGAATATGGAAAGAATATCTGATATTCATGTTATAGCGTGGTTTAGAATTGGATGTTGAGACCGAAAGAGAAACTGGGCCGGTCGGATAGTTGAATGGTAGAGAAGCCACCTTGGGTCGGTGTCTGACCCTTCAGAGCAGAGTCGCAGATGGTGAAGAGGTTGTAGGCCGACAGCGTCAGCGCCAGTCGTGTGAGATAGAGCTTGTCGAGTAGTTGTGCAGGCAACTCATAGGTGAGGCTCACACTCTGCAACTTGAGATAGTCAGCACTGACCACTCGTGCGTCGCTGTAGTCATACATATTATAATAGTCGCTGCCGATGTTCTGCACTTCACCGTTGATTCCGCTTATGCTTGTCCATACGCGCGAATACTTATAGTAGGCGTCGCTTGAGGAGGAGATGACAGCCGGGTAGGTAGTGTGTTTCTCGTCGCCGGGTTTCTGCCAGCGCTTCATGTAGTCGCGGCTGTAGTTGTATTCCGAGTAGATGCTGCTGCCGTATCCACCCGAAGCATTGTTGCCATACATGGCGAAGAGTCGTGTCTTGGCGCCAAGGCTGTAGCCGAGCATCACCGAAGCGTGCCATTGGCGGTAACGGAAGGTGTTGGTCAGCGATCCCTGAATGTCGGCGTCGCGCTTGCCCGAGGCAGTGAGCACAGTGGTGTAGGTGTCGTATTTGCTCAGTCCGCGCAAGGCCTCCTGGTTGTTGTAATAGTCGTCGATGAGCGGTCCGCCGTCGACGGGACTCAGTCCGAGGAAGCGGTAACTATAGAATGTGTTGACGGCTTTACCCTTGACGAGAGCAGTGCCGTTGAGGAAGTTGCCTAACTCATAAGTCTGTGCGGCAGGACGTGAGTCGAGGCTGTTGATGATCTTGGAGAATGACGTGCTCACCGACCAGCGGAAGTCGCGCGAGCGCAGCGGCGTAGCCGTGATGTCGACGCTGTAGCCCTTGTTGGTCACGTCGCCGCCATTGATGACATACGAGTTCACGCCATTGACGGTGCTCACCGTCTTGTTCATGAATGCGTCTGTCGTCTTCTTCCAATATCCCGACAACTCCATTTCGAGACGATGGTCAAAGAAGCTCATGTCCAGTCCTAAGTTGACGGAGTTGGTCTTTTCCCATTTCAGGTCGGGGTTGGGATGGCTGATGATGGTGGAGACGTTGGTGTTGTAATAGGTGCTCATCGTTCCCTTTCGGATGGTCATCACGGGGCTTTCCGAGTCAAGCATGTTGCCTTGGAAACCGTAAGAAGCCTTGGCGGTGATGTAGTCGATCCAGTGAGCCTTGATCCAGTGGCCTACGTCGTAGCTGCCCGAAACAGACCATATCGGCAGGAAGCGGTCGTTGGAGCGGTCACCGAATTTATTACTTCCGTCGACGCGTCCGTTGAGATTGATACGCCACAGCTGGCGGTAGGCGTAGGTCACAGACATGTAGGTCGAGAGCGTGTTGCTCAGGTCATCGCTGATCGACGGCACGTTGCCGGCCATCCACGCGGCATAAGAGGTGTAGACCGTCGGGTCGATGTCAGAGACAAACGTCTCGCCACGGTCGCGGAAGTAGCCGCGGTTGGAGGTGGAGTAGGAGCGATATTTCGATGAGTTGGCCTCCACGCCGAAGGTGGCGTAGATGTTGTGGCGGTCGTCCTCGCCGAAGTATTTGTTGGCATCGAGCTGGAAGCGTGCCGTGTAGCTGCGGTTGGTGTAGGAGATGTGGTTCAGCTCTCCACCGACGGGGCAAAGCGAATAGGCCGGGTCGTCGATGGACTGCCCATACTCAGAGCCGCGCAGTGTTGCAATATGCCAGGTGCGCTCTCCCCACCAGTTCTCCCTTTCGGTGTTTTGGTTGGTCACGCTGAGGATAGCGTTGGCTGTGAGCCAGTTGGTGAAGGTGAACTTCAGATTGGTGGTGAAGGTCATGGAGTTGACTTGCTGCTTGTTGTAGCTGTTGGCCAACTCGTTGAGGATATTATAGTTGTAGCTTGTCGAAGTAGAGGTGCTGTACTTCTTGTAGTAAGCATACTCGCTATTGTCCTCATACGCCGGGATGGTGCGCGATGTGCGGTAGGCATAGTCCAGCGGCTTTATCCCGTCCTGATAGTAGCTGCGTCGCTGGTGATGACCGGTGAAGGAAAACGAGGCTGTGAGCAGTTTGGAGAAGGTGTTGTCGAGGTTGAGCGAGTAGGTATAGCGCTCATTGGCGTTGGCCTTGACGACGTCCTGCTCGTTGTTGTAGCCGAGCGAGGCGTAGTAGCGTGTCTTCTTCGAGCCGCCGCTGACGCTGGCCGTGTGCTGTGTGCTCAGCGCGTTTTGCGTGAGCAAGTCAAACCAGTCGGTGTTGCGCGTCTCGGCGGCGCTGACGGCGTCGGTAAACTGCTGGTAGGTGTACTCGCCGTTGTAGAGTTTTGTCAGTGCGTCCTCATAGCCTACCGTCGTCATCTTAAAGGGGAACTGATAGTGGTCCTGCACGAGTTCGCGTGAGAACTCCACGCGCTCCTTCGAGTTCATCATGTCGACGGATCGGTCGGAATAGCGCGGCCGCAGCTTATAGTTCATCGAGAAGTTATAGCTCACGACGGGTTTCCCCTCGTATCCTCGCTTGGTGGTGATAACGATGACGCCGTTGGCGGCTTTGGTACCGTAGATGGCTGTTGCGGCAGCGTCTTTCAGCACATCGATGCGCTCGATGTCCTGCGGGTTGATGCCGGCGATGGCGTTGCCGATGCGGTTGACATAGTCGGGGTCGTTGAGTTCCTCGGGAGCAATCTCCACAGGGTCTTTGACGACGATGCCGTCCACCACCCACAGCGGTTCACGGTTGCCGATGAGCGTGGAGGTGCCACGGATGCGTATCTTCGGAGCCACGCCGACCTCAAACGAGTTGTTGCTCACCAGCAGGTCGGGGATCTTGCCCTCAAGCATCTGGTCGAGCGAGCTCATGTCGGTGCGCTCCAAGTCTTTCATCTTCGCCGAGGTGACGGCAGAGGTCAGGCTGCACTTGTCGAGGACCTGATAGCCGGTGACGACGACCTCGTCGAGGCTTTTGTTGTCCTCGTGCATGACGATGCGCACGGGTCGCCCGGCCTGCACCGTGCGCGTGACGCTGTTGAAGCCGAGGTAGCTCACCTCTAAGGTCTCCTGTTGCCGGTCGGTATAGAACTGGAAGAGTCCGTTTTCGTTGGTGGTCGATCCGGTGCTGGTGCCCTTCACCTTGATGGTAGCCCACTGCATGGGCTCGCCCTGCGCGTCGACGACGGTGCCGCTGATGAGGCGCCGCACGGGTTGCACTATCTTGCGGCCCTTGCCGGCACGCAGCACGATGGTCTTGCCGCTGACCTCATAGTCCAGTCCCGCCACGCTGTGAAAGACACAGTCGAGCAACTCGGCAAGGCTCATGCCCTGGCAGTTGCACGTGATGGCAGGCACCCCGTCGAGCACTTGCTTCTGATAGACAAAGTCGTAGCCGGTGCGCTGCCGCAGGTCCTTGATGACCTCAGCAACCGGTTCCTGTCGGTAGTTGACCGTGAAGTGCCGGGCCAGTGCCTCCACAGGCATGACCATGGACAAGGCGAGCACAGCCAATAACTGTCTCACTCTCAATCTCTCTTTTTTCATGATAAATAAAAAGCTATTCTCTGATATGGATGTTACGTTATGGTCAGAAGATGTAGACATGCTTTCCCTTTACTTGGAAATGGATGCCGCCGCTCATCTCTAAGATGTGCAGCACGTTCTTGAAATTGCCGTAGCGTGGTACGGAGCCCATGAAGACGGTCTGCCGCAGCGTGGCGTTACGGAACGTGTAGTCGAAGTCATACCATCGGCTGAGCTCCTCCATGATCTGCTCTAAGGTCTGGTTTTCAAAGACAAAGCTGCCCGTTGTCCAGCTGCCCACCACCTCGGTGTTGGCCTGCCGTATCTGCGCTATTCCGCTCTTGTCACTGTACTCTGCCTGCTCGCCGGGGTGCAGGGTGAGCACGCCGCCTTGGGCGCCTCGTGGGTGGATGGCGACGATGCCGTGGATGAGCGTGGTGACAACGGTGCCCGGCGTGTAGCTGTTGATGTTGAACTCTGTGCCCACCACGCGCAGCTCCTGCCCGCCGGTCTCGACGTAGAAGGGGTGCTCCTTGTCGTGCGCGACCTTGAAGTAAGCCTCGCCCTCGGCTTTCACGCGTCGCTCCTCGCCGTCGAAGGCAGCGGGATATTCCAGACGTGAACCGGCGTTGAGGCTGATCTCGGTGCCGTCGGTAAGTGTGAGGCGATACTCGCCGCCCCGTGGCGTGGTCACCACGATGTTGCCATGATAGTCGTGTCCGCAGGCCATGGCGATGGCGCGGCGGTTGGCCTGCTGGTCAGCGCCGAGGCGTATGACCTTGCCGTCGCTGAGACGCAGGAGAGCTTGCGTCGTGCCATGGGTGATGACAGCGTGGCTGCTCTCCGTATGCGTGGCAACGGGTCTTTGTTCGATAGTTACTTTGTCTATATAATAATAGGTGCCAACGAGGAGTAGCAGCATGGCGGCGATGCCAGCCAGCCAGTAGGTGCGTGTTAGTGACAGACGGGGGCGTGTGGGCTCCGTGCTTTCCTGCTGCCGGGCTTCCGCCTTTCTGATGCGCTGCTCCATCATGGCCTGAGCCTTCCGGCGGTCTATACGCTGCAATGCTGCGATGTGCTGTTCGAGTGTGGCCGAACTGCTCAACTCCTCTAACAGCCGGCGATGGCGTGGGTCAGCAGCCAGCCAGGTGTCTAATTCCTGCCGTCCCTGATCGTCGAGGGTACCAAGTATCGACCTGACGATCAACTGTGAGATGTGCTCTTCGTATTGCATAGTTGTTTATTGTCTATTGTTTGTTTACTTTAACGCAACCCATGAAGAAAAGGACACTAAAATTGAAAGAAAAAATAGTAATTTCCTTTCGAATTGGAAAGAAATTGCTAAATTTGCACTATGCTCACTCATCAAGACAGCCACGAACAGACTTATCGGCAGTTTATCGACGGAGAGATCACGGAATTCTACGACATGGTCTATCCCTTGCTCGTCGTCTTCGCGCGCAGGTTGCTCACCGAACCTCTTGCCTACCTTGCCGAAGACTGTGTGCAGGACGCTGTCTTCCAACTCTATGCGCATCGTGACGAGATGAGCAGCGTGGCCAAGGCGAAGGCTTTTCTCTACACATGTATTCACAATATTGTCATCTCTTATATACGTAAGGATAACAGTCGCAGCCAGTATGTCGTGCAGAATGCTGACGACTTCGAGCATGATTTCTCTATGGAACTCATCCGTCAGGAGACCCTTGACCAGCTCCTTGCGGCTGTCAGTGCACTGCCAGAGGACATGCAGCAGCTGTGTCACTCGATCTTTGTCAAGGGCATGAAGAACGTCGAAATCGCGCGAGAACTGAATATCAGCGAGAGTGGCGTGAAGAAGAAAAAGAAGCGCCTCCTCAACATGCTGCGCGCCTCGCTCAATGCAGAGGCGTATTTGCTGGCAGCGTGGGTGGTGATGAGGTAAGGAGGAGCCTCACCCCCGTGCCCTTCTCCAAAGGAAAGGGGAGTAATATGTTTCAAGACACCCGTACATTGGATCTTTGCACTTCACCGGTTAACTTCTTTTGGGATAATCAGAGGAAAGAAGCAGCTGGATGGGCTCTGTATGTCGTCTTTACTTTTGAAACCAATTGACAAAAGAGGTTCGTCGCTGGCGACCATTCTAGAGATGAGCTTTTGAGAGAAATCAAAAAAAGGTGGGGAGAAAACGGCAAAAAACCGAGGTTTCGTTGTCAAAGTACCTTTTTGATGCTGTCAAAGTGCCTTTCTGACCTGGTCAAAGTGCCTTTCTGACAAGGTCAGAAAGGCGTGATGACAGCATCAGAAAGGCTTTCTGAGGAGCGTATCTAAGTGTTTTGTCATCTCCCAAAGGTTTGTATTTGCGAGTTAGAAAATGATTTTGCGCATAACTGGCTGTTAGTCTGACAGTTAGAAAAACGCCCTAAAAATCGCAAAATTGCGTGCAAATGGGGTGTTGGTTCAGAAAATCGTCCGTACGTGCGCTGTTTTTTGTCAGTTTTGTGGACAAAAGAAGAGTAGGTGATGACCACTGGCCTCACCCCCGAAACCGCTTTATGGGAATCCTTTATCTTGCAGGGCGGTCACGAGGGAATTATCCATACAAGCCATTCGGGGATTAGGGCGGCCACGGAGGGACCGCCCATACGTTGTTACCTAATTGAGCATGTTATGTCTATAGCACTACATCGTCACTTGCTTCAGGTCTTTCTCCATGGAGCTGGTGCCGCAGTAGATCGTATAGTGGTGCTCGGGATTCCAGCGCATGGTATTCGTGGAGGCATCCCAGAGCTCGAAGGTACGCTCGTCGAGCGGGATGACGACCGTCTTCTTCTCGCCAGCTTTCAGACTGACACGCTGGAAGGCACGCAGACTCTTGACGGGGCCGTCGGTGTCGTCGTTGTCACGGACGTAGACCTGCACCGTCTCGTCGCCGCTGCGCTGGCCCGTGTTCTCGATGTCTACGATGAGCTTGCCGCCGATCTTACCCGACTTCTCCAGTCGTGGCTGTCCGAGACGGAACTGTGTGTAGCTCAGTCCGTAGCCGAAGGGGTAGAGCGCGTCGCCTTTGAAATAACGATAGGTGCGGTTCTTCATGTCGTAGCTCTCGAAAGGCGGCAGCTGAGAAGTGCTGCGATAGAAAGTCACGGGGAGCTTGCCCGAAGGATTTACCTTGCCGAAGAGCACGTCAGCCACAGCCGTACCGCCCTCCTGACCTGGGTACCATGCCTGGAGAATCGCCTGGCAGCAGTCGGCTTCGGGAGCCAGTGCGATGGCAGCGCCCGAGCAGTTGACCATGATCACCTGCTTGCCGGCGTTGTGCAGGGCGGCGATGAGACCACGCTGCACTTTCGGCAACTCGATATTCGTGCGGTCACCTCCCGAGAAGCCCTCGATGTGGACAGGCATCTCCTCGCCTTCAAGCGCAGGAGAGATGCCGCCCACGAAGATCACCTTGTCGATACCTTTGAGCTGGTTGATGGTAGCGGTGTAGTCCACTGGCTTCTCGATGCCGAAGTTGATCTTCAGGTCAGCATTCCACGTCTTCACGTAGTTGAAGTCCACACGGATATCGTAGCTCTTTCCGGCCTCTACCTTCAGCACGGTATGCGTCGGCAGCGTGCGCCACGTATGTGCCTGCTGCTTGCGCTCACCGTTGACATATACGGCGAAGTCGCCGCAGCCCTCGACGTCGAGCGCCACCTCTCCGCTCTGCTTGGGATAGAACGTGGTGGAGTAGCGGGCCGAGAAATCCTCAATCTTCACGCCCGGCGCGAAGTTGTGCATGCCGGCTGTGGTCACGGCGATGGGCATTGTATAATATTGGGTCGTGACCGGCTTACCCTCGCGCTCGGTGTTGTTCCAGAACTCACCTTTGAGTCCTGTCGTCATTCCGGCGCGGCACTGAGTGAACAGCGGGTCGATGACCTTGTCGGCCGTGAGGTCACAGCCTTTGATGTAAACCAGATTCTTGTAGTGGCTGCGCAGTCCGTCGAGGATGTCGATAGTGTGTGTCGGTGTGCCATTGTAGTTGCCCCACATCATCGGGCGGTTGTCGGCGTTGGGTCCGACGACGGCGATGCGCTCATGGCTCTTCGGGTCGAGGGGCAGGATGCCGCCGCTGTTCTTCAGCAGCACGAGCGACTGGCGCGCCATGTCGAGTGAGAGTTGTGCATGCTCCTTGCTTGAGACGACGGAGAAGGGGATGCGGCTCCACGACACCAGCTTCTGGTCGTCCATCTCGCCAAGGTCGAAACGGCCTTCGAGCAGCCGGATCACATGCTTGTCAACCTCCTTTTCGCTGATCAGTCCCCGGCGCACGGCATCGGGCAGACTCTTGTAGGAATAGTTGAATCCGCACTCCACGTCGGTGCCGGCGAGCGTGGCGCGTGCCGAGGCATGGGTGGCGTCGCTCGACGCCTTATGGCTTGTCCAGATGTCGCTGACGGCACCGCAGTCGCTCACCACGAGATGTTTGAATCCCCACTCGTCGCGCAGGATCTGTTGCAGCAGACGGGTGTTGGAGCAGCACGGCTCGTCGTCAAGACGCTGATAGGCGCACATCACCTCGCGCACGTCGGCATCCTGGACGAGCGACTTAAACGCGGGCAGATAAGTCTCCCACAGGTCGCGTGGTGAGACGTCGTTGATGTTGGCCGTGTGGCGTGTGCTCTCGGGTCCGCTGTGCACGGCATAGTGCTTGGCGCAGGCCCAGAGCTTGCGGTAGCGCGCAGAGTCGGGACCTTGCAGACCGCGCACGACAGCGCAGCCCATCACACTCGTCAGCCACGGATCCTCGCCGTAGGTCTCCTGACCACGGCCCCATCGTGGGTCGCGGAAGATGTTGACATTCGGTGTCCAGACCGAGAGGCTGTGGAACTTCTCCACGTCGCCGCCCATGGCCAGCCGGTGGTGGTATTGTGCCCGCATCTCGTCGCTGGTGGCCGAGAAGACACGGTAGAGCAGGTCGGGATTGAACGATGAGGCCATGGCGACCGGTTCGGGAAAGACCGTCACGCCACCAAGGTTGGCCACGCCGTGGAGCGCTTCACTCCACCAATAAAACTTCTTGATGCCCAACCGTGGGATGGCGGGACTCTCGTCGAGCATGAGTTGGGCTTTCTCTTCCAATGTCAGACGACCGCAGAGATCCACGGCGCGCTGATGGGCAGAGAGACTGGAGTCTTGATAAGGGAGCTTTTGTGCGCTCACGCCTGTCGTGCAGAGGCAGAGAACTCCCACCAGAATGTGTTTTAGTGTCATGTTTTTAGTTGTTATGGTTTTCTTTTCTGATTGTATCTGCAAAGATAAGGTATTTATTTTAAATGTCGTATCATCCTATGTAACCAATACTTTGCACTGTGTTGCATCTCTTCGGAGAGCCTTGAAAAACCTGTTGTTTTTACCTTCATAGTGTTCTATCTGGCTGATATGACGGGGATGGAATATTATCGTATTCCTTTTGGGCATTCAGCTTTCCTTGGATAGTTTAACCTTTGAGACCTAAACGCGACAATAGAATAACCGCGACATTTGCAGGCAAGGCAAACGTTCATAATTATAGGTGTTGTGGGTGCTATGCCTGCTAAGTCATGTCTGACTTTAAGTAACATTAAGTTTCTTTGGTCACAAATGTTACCATTACATGAAAAATATTCTGTTTTTTAAAAGAAAAAGCGATGTAGGAGTTGCTTTATAAGAATGAGTCCACTTTAAAAAGTCCCTTATTTGGTCCAAGTCAGATAATGTAAGATT
>UQFS01000015.1 GCA_900540375.1 uncultured Prevotella sp. | reverse complement strand
CTTTGACAAGAGCCCCGAAATGATCAAAAACTTATCTCGTTGTTAATCAACAACTTAAGAAAACACGCAAAAATCGCAAAAAATCGGGCGAGAGACCTTTTGCTTGCAAAGAACGGCAGGAAAAGGCCTCTAAAATGTCAGTTTATCTAACATTTGCTGCAACATTCAAGAATCGTAACTGTTCATATGAGAATAGAGATTATCTACATTTGCGTGACTGTCGGAGGTATACTCATCAACAGTATGGAACTCAAATCTGGCCAGGTGAATTTACTTCAAACTTAACCAAAATCGTCCGATATTCGTTCGCACAAAACAAATAAAACGCCCGAAGTGTTGATTTTCAACGACTTCGGACGTTATAGTTGCGGAGGCAGGACTCGAACGTGCGACCTCCAGGTTATGAGCCTGGCGAGCTACCAACTGCTCCACTCCGCGATGTAAGCTAACTGAGAAAATGTTTATTTCTCAATTGCGACTGCAAAGGTACGAGGATTATCCGAAACTACCAAATGTTTCCGAGAGAAACTACTGATAATTATTACTTATTAACAAATACGGATATAATAGAGTAATTAAAGAGATGCACATGATTATTAAAGAGTGATACACATCATCATAAAGGATAGAACAGCCTTAATATAGGTATTGCGGAATATTGCCGCAAACTCTGCCGGAAGAAGGACTGTGAAAAAACAAAATGATAAGAAAATGAGGCAAAGAATAATAAATCGCTCTTATGATTTTGCCATCTCAGAAAAATCAGTTATTTTTGCACACAGATTACGAATGTGCAACATAGTGTGCACTAAATAGCAGAAACAACATGTCAATCTCAAAGACAAGGCAGAAATTAGTGGATGTGGCGAGACAACTCTTCGCCAAGAATGGACTTGCCGGCACGACGATGAATGACATTGCCGTAGCTTCAGGCAAAGGCCGCCGCACGCTTTATACTTACTTCAACCGCAAGGAGGATGTCTACTACGCCGTCATCGAGTCTGAACTCGAACGGCTGAGTGACAAGCTCGACGAAGTGGCCGCGAAAAAGATTCGTCCACAAGATAAGATCGTAGAGCTCATCTACACCCATCTGAGCATGATCAAGGAAACAGTGGTGCGCAACGGTAACCTGCGCGCTGAGTTCTTCCGCAACATCTGGACGGTGGAGAAGGTGCGCAAGAATTTCGACGAGGACGAGATTGAACTTTTCCGAAAAGTATATGCTGACGGAAAGGCCGACGGAGAGTTCGACATTGACAATGTGGATCTTGTTGCCGATATCACTCATTATTGTATTAAGGGATTGGAAGTGCCTTTTATCTACGGACGGCTCGGCCATGGGCTCACCGAAGAGACAAGCAAGCCGCTCGTAGAGAAAGTCGTCTACGGAGCGCTGGGCAACAAGCATAACAGTTTGATGAAATAGAGCATGGACAATACAGAGAACGACATTCGCAACAATGAACATAATTCTAACAACAAGGAGGAACAAATACTCATCAGTGTCACTGGGCAGGACCACCCCGGACTGACGGCTCAGATCACAAACATCCTTGCCAACTACGACGCTACGGTGCTCGACATTGGCCAGGCTGACATCCACGCCACGCTCTCCTTGGGCATCCTCATTCGCATCGACGACCGCTCGTCGGGTCAGGTGATGAAAGAACTGCTCTTCAAGGCCAACGAGCTCGGTGTGAACATTGGCTTTTCGCCTGTCACCGATGAAGAGTATGAGGATTGGGTCAACCGACAGGGTAAGAACCGCTATATCCTCACCGTCATCGGCCGTTCACTCTCAGCACGCGACATCGCCGGAGCCGCAAAGATCGTAGCAGCGCAAGGACTGAACATCGACTCTATCATCCGTCTCACGGGTCGTCCGAGCATCATGCACCCCGAGCGCAACGTGCGGGCTTGTATCGAGTTTTCGCTCCGTGGTACTCCCGAAGACCGGCAACGCATGCAAGCTGAACTGATGCAGCTTTCGCAGGGCATGGGCATCGACTTCTCGTTTCAGCACGACGACATGTACCGCCGCATGCGCCGTCTCATCTGTTTTGATATGGACTCCACGCTCATCCAAACCGAATGTATCGACGAACTGGCCGAGTGCGCTGGCGTCGGTGACAAGGTCAGAGCGATTACCGAACGGGCCATGCGCGGCGAAATCGACTTCAAGGAGAGTTTCACCGAACGAGTGGCACTGCTCAAGGGCCTCGACGTGAGCGTGATGCAGGACATTGCCGAGCATCTGCCGATTACCGAAGGCGTGCCCCGACTGATGACGGTGCTCAAGCGTTGTGGCTACAAGATCGCGATACTCAGCGGTGGTTTCACCTATTTCGGTGAATATCTCCAGCGCAAATTCGGTATTGACTATGTCTATGCCAACGAGTTGGAGATAGGCGAAGACGGCAAACTCACGGGACACTATGTCGGTGATATTGTCGACGGCAAGCGCAAAGCCGAACTGCTGAAGCTCATCGCGCAGGTGGAGAAAGTCAACCTCGCGCAGACGATCGCTGTGGGCGACGGTGCCAACGACCTGCCGATGATCACCGAAGCCGGACTGGGCATCGCCTTCCACGCCAAGCCGCGTGTGCAGGCTGGTGCCCGGCAGAGTATCAACAGTCTGGGTCTCGATGGTGTGCTCTACTTCCTCGGCTTCAAAGACAGCTATATCGAAGAGCCAAAGACCATGGAGGCAAAGGGGTAATACGATATAACAATCACAAAACGAGAAATGTAATCTATAAAATATTGTAAGACATGACAAAAGCTATTATCACGGTAGTGGGCAAGGATGCTGTCGGCATCATAGCCAAAGTGTGCACCTATCTCGCCGACAATCAGGTGAACATCTTGGATATCACGCAGACCATCGTAGACGGATTCTTCAACATGATGATGATCGTCGACGTGACAGACACACAGAAGACCTTCGAGCAGGTGAGCAACGAGCTTACCGAGATCGGCAAGAGCATCGGCGTGCAGACAAAAATACAATTGGAAGAAATCTTCAACCAGATGCACCGCATCTAATCATGGAGGAATAAGACGATGATAGACCTATCAGAAGTCCTCGAGACCAACAAAATGGTCGAAGAGGAAAATCTCGACGTGCGCACCATCACCCTGGGCATCAGCCTGCTGGACTGTGCTGATGACAGCGTAGACGCATGCTGCGAGAAGATATACAACAAGATTACTACATTGGCTCACGACTTGGTGCGTACGGGTGAAGAAATCTCGCACGAGATCGGCATCCCCATTGTGCATAAGCGTATCAGCGTGACGCCCATCTCTCTCATCGGTGCCTCTTGCTGCCACACCACAGGCGACTTCGTGAAGATCGCCCAGACCTTGGACCGCGCAGCCGCCGCTGTGGGTGTCAACTTCCTCGGTGGTTTCTCAGCGCTTGTCAGCAAGGGCATGACACCCGCCGACGAGTTGCTCATCCGCTCCATCCCCCAGGCTCTGGCCACGACCGACCTTGTCTGTTCAAGCGTCAACGTGGGCAGCACCAAGAACGGACTGAACATGGATGCCGTGAAACTCATGGGCGAAATCGTCCGCCAAGCTGCCGAAGCCAGCGCTGACCGCCAGTGCATCGGGCCTGCCAAACTCGTGGTCTTCTGCAATGCTCCTGACGACAACCCGTTCATGGCCGGTGCTTTCCATGGAGTGAGCGAGGGCAACGCCGTTGTCAATGTCGGCGTGTCCGGTCCCGGCGTAGTGAAATATGCATTGGAACAGATGGACCGCCGTGCCCGTGAGAATGGCGGACTGGAGGCAAACTTCGAGATGCTCTGTCAAACCATCAAGAAGACAGCATTCAAGATCACTCGTGTAGGACAATATGTAGCGCAGGAAGCCAGCCGCCGCTTAAGTGCTGAGTTTGGCATCATCGATCTCAGTCTGGCACCGACACCAGCAGTCGGAGACTCTGTAGCCGACATCTTGAAATGCATCGGCGTGGAGCAACCGGGTGCACCAGGTACCACCGCTGCCTTGGCCTTGCTCAACGACCAGGTGAAGAAGGGCGGCATCATGGCCAGCTCTTATGTCGGCGGTCTCTCCGGCGCTTTCATCCCTGTCAGTGAGGACCAGGGAATGATCGATGCAGTCAATGCCGGAGCACTGAACATCGAGAAACTCGAGGCGATGACCTGCGTCTGCTCGGTAGGACTCGACATGATCGCCATCCCCGGTGACACGCCTGCCACGACGATTTCCGGTATCATTGCTGACGAAGCTGCTATCGGTATGGTGAATCAAAAGACCACAGCCGTACGCGTCATTCCAGTCATCGGCAAGCGTGTCGGCGACAGCATCTCATGGGGCGGTCTGCTTGGTCACGCTCCTATCATGCCGGTCAACACCTTCTCTTCCGAGCGTCTTGTCAACCGTGGCGGGCGTATTCCCGCCCCGATCCACTCGTTCAAGAACTAAAAAGACCCCTACCCTATTCCACTATACAGAAATCCCGGGCAACGACATTGTTGTCCGGGATTTATTTCATCCAAAAAGTCATCTTGTCTCAAACACCATACTTACTTGTAACAATACTCAAAACCACCGCTTTATCCTTTGAATATTTTTCTATAAATATATACAGTTTTGCTGATTGCACGGTAAATTATTCCAAATTTATTGCAGAAAATAAAATATATTTGTAACCTTGCAACACATTTTAGAGAGAATATTTAATTAAATACATCGTTTTATTTTAAAACTATTACGCTTATGAAGAAATCATTACTCTTATTGTCTGTTATGGCAGCATTCAGCCTTGGTGTCTCCGCAGGGAATATTGGTAACACTATTTTGACAACAGATTTGAAATATCGTGTTACCAGTTCAAATACCGTTGAGGTGTTAGGTGAAGTCAATAGCAAGACGACCTCTTACACCATACCTTCTACGCTTATAAAAATCTCACACACCGACAACCCCTTACGCTGCCAGTGTGTGAGTATGATCGATCATGGATCAGGACTATCAGCACACCTTCTCCAGTTTCTTCATCACAGAGAAGATGAAGATGAAGCTGGCAAGACAGAGGGCGACCAGCACGCCCCAAACCATTGTCAAAGGTACAGCTTTCCACAGATAAGCGGGGATCTGTACGAGGAAATTGCCGATAGCCGTGGCACCAAACCAGCAGCCCATCATCAGACCCTGATATTTCTTCGGGGCCACCTTGCTGACGAATGAGATGCCCATCGGTGAGAGCAACAGCTCGGCAAAGGTCAGCACGAGATAGGTAGAGACAAGCCACAACGGTGACACACGCTGCGCGTCGTTGAGGTTATAGCTCAGTCCGACAGACGCACAAATCATGATCATATATGCGAAACCGGCGACAAGCATACCGAAACCGATCTTGCGTGGTGCAGAGGGCTCCTTTTGTTTGGAGGCGAGCCAACCGAAGAGTCCCATGCTCACGGGTGTCAGCATCACGACGAAGCTTGGGTTGAACTGCTGGAAGATAGGAGCCTCAATGCTCACGGCGCCTGCCTCATGAGTATAGCGAACAACGAGATAAGCCACAGCAGCCAGGATGATGACCAAGAAAATAATCTTACCGCGTCCGGTCTTGCTTTGGAACAAACCAAAAAGTGCATAGACGATGAAGATGACAGCCACTAAGTTGGTCACGTCGAAGAGCAATCCTACCCAACCCGTTGCCGATGTCTGCGTGAAGTCACGCGCGAAATAGGTCAGCGTCAAACCATTCTGATGGAAAGCCATCCAGAAAAAGATGACCACAGCAAAGACCAGGAAGAGTGCCACAAGACGGCTGTGTGTATCAGCTTTCTCCTCAGGAGTTTCCCCATGGGCCACAGCCTTCTCAGCCACATCTTCCTTGTCCTCAGCTTTCTTAGCCGTGTTGTCTACGGAAGCGAAAGTCCAACGGAATCCGTAGTAGATGAGGATGGAGATGATCAGCGACACACAAGCCACACCGAAGGCATAGTGATAAGCAGAAGCCTCAGAAGCGTGGAGCGAGTCCATGGCCCACTGATGGAGCTTCACGGCCGCCGTCGGGGCAAAGAGCGCACCAATATTGATGGCCATATAGAAAATAGAGAATCCGCTGTCGCGCTGGGAGGAATATGCAGGATCGTCGTAGAGTTTACCGACCATCACCTGCAAATTACCCTTGAAGAGCGACGTACCAACAGAGATGAGCAGCAAAGCCACTGCCATCATCGCGATAGCAGCAGCTCCACTGCCAGCAGGCACAGCTAACAGCAGATATCCAATAAACATCACAAGAATGCCGAGCGTAACGCAACGTCCAAAACCGATCTTGTCTGCCACGGCACCACCGACGATTGGCAGAAAATAGATCAGCATGAGGAATGTAGAGTAGACCGTACCGGCCAGACCCTCGCCCCATCCGAAGTTTGCCTGCAGGAAGAGCACGAAGATGGCCAGCATCGTGTAGTAGCCAAAACGCTCTCCCGTATTGGCCAAAGCTAAGGCATAAAGCCCTTTTGGTTGATTTTCAAACATAGCATTAAATTTATAGAGTTAATAATTCACGAGATCCAGATTTGCTTTAGTGCTTCAGATCAAAGAGATAGCTCAATTTGATGCTGATGGTCTGATAGTTGCTCGACGCGAAATAGTCACGTTTTGAGTCGCCGTAGATATTGCCGAGACCATAGTAGTAGCGACCCTCAAGCAGGAAGTGTCCCACCTTGGGGATCGTATATTCCACGCCGAGACCGGCTGCAATGCCATAATCAAACTTGTGTTCCACCTTCATCGTATCCTGTGCCACGACGCTGCTCACGCGGTCAGCGGTGTTGCGCTTGTCGAAATCAAAGTTACTCTTCGTCGACTCGCTGAGGTAGACACCCATCTGCGGCCCGGCATTGACGAAGAAGTTCAGTCCTTTCTTCTCCTTACCCCAAGCCAGATGCGCCAGAAAGGGCACCTGGATGTAGTTGACCGTGCGGCTGTAGTTCTCGGCCACGCCCGTTGTAGCGTTGATGACGGGATTGTTATTGATGTCTTTGATATCCTCTTTCCAACCCAACTGCACGTAGTTCATCTCCAATTGTATGGAGCAGATGGTGGAGAAATACTTCTCGACAGTATACCTCAGCGCCACGCCGCCGGAGAATCCGCCGAAGCCTTTCTGTTCGACTTTCGGCGTGAATTTGATGTTAGTGATATTCCATCCGGCCGTCGGTCCCACCGACAAGGTGTTGCGATGCTCACCGATCTGCGCGAAGAGCGACCATGGCAGAGCTGAAAAGAATAATAGGGTAAGCAGATGCTTCATGGGTAATGATTTCGAATGTTAGTAAGTGAGTGACTCGATGCGTCCGCCGGTCGTGAAATGGATCAGCTGAAAGTTATCGTTCTGCATGCCTTTGTCCCCCACCTCCTTAAAGACGAGCGGAGTCTGGAAAGGCCGGTAAGTGCTCTGTCCGGCAGTACCCTTGAAAGCCTTGCCGTACTTGGCCAGTCCACGCAGGAAGAACTGTGCTTGGTCATAACCCGTGAGGAAGAAACGGGGATAAGCATACATTGGCTGCACGTGGAACCAGTTCTGATATTCCGTCTCCAAGCGTTTAGTGCGCGGGTCTACATTATTGTAATAATAATAGGAGGGCACACAGGTATCGAACGAGCAGAATGTGTCGACATTGCCGGGAGCATACATCAGCCATTCATTATAGCCGAAGAGCGTCACTCTCAGTCCGTGCTGCTGGGCACGCAGCGCCCGCAGTTTGGCGATCGCCTGATTAAGTTCGGGTGAGCGTCCGGTGTTGAGCACCACCACGTTGAGACGGTTTTGGTCAAAGGCTTTTCCAAACATCTCCAGACTACTGTTGAGGTTCGTCACGCGATATTCCTGTCCGCGCGCGGAGAGCCGATTGCGAAGTCCAAAGGTGAAGTTGCCCTTCTTCGAAGTCTTGTCGTTGCAGTCAATGAGCACCACACGCGCATCCTTATATCGTTTGAGGAAAGTCTCAATGGCATTGTTGTTGAGCTTGTCGTCGCTCTGCCAAATCTGGTAGATCTGGGCATAGCTGGTCACATCGTCACCAGATATTGAGAACGGGATGACCAGCTTGATGTCGCGTGCCTTGCAGTATTCAGCGAGCGCATGCACCTGGGTGGAATAGAGCGGACCGAAGATGATGTTGCACTGGGCGGCTGCGGGATCATGCGTCAAGATCGTAGGATCGGCCGTAGCATCGAGGTTCCAAGAGTGGATGTCAATGGAATAGCCCGCACGCTTCAGACTGTCGCAGGCCAGAAGTATGCCACGATAGTATTCGACCATACGCTTGCCGTCGCCGTCGACATTGTGGAGGGGCAACGCCACGCCCACGCGCAATACCTTTCCTTGTTTGGCTGTAGCACTCTTAGCCACGGGCGTCGAAGCGTCGCTATTCATTGCGGCAGCGCTTCGGGGAGTGGGGATATAGATGTGATCACCCTTATGAAGCTGATAACCCGGCAACTTCATCTCGGGATTGGCATTGATCAGCTGGTCAACGGTGATGGCGTGATAGTGGGCGATACCATAGAGCGTGTCGCTCTTCTTCACCTTATATATATGGCTGGTCGTGTCTTGTGCACAAGCAGGGACAGCCACAACAAAAAACAGACACAGCAGAAGCAGCCACCAACGCGACGCTCTGCATGAAAAACGCTGAATCATTTCTATCTTTTCTTTTTTATAATCGTATGAATGAATACTTCTTAGAATAATCACTTGCAAAAATACAAAAAATATCCGTATCTACACTTCATTTCCTATAAAAATCACTAACTTTGCATCAACCCATTATCGTAATGAACATCACTCGCATCATCATCCCCGCACTCTTGCTGGCCTGCCCGCTGCTTGGTATGGCACAGTCAACACCAGCCATCGCTCCATCGTTTACCTACACCGACAGCGAAGGCAACGAGCAAACTGTGACCTCTGCCGACGATCAGGCTCCCTTAGCAGCCACCTTCCACGCCAATGCCACCGACGCCGAAGGGTGGACGGCCCACTATGAGTGGCATTTCTATCTCGAAGGGCAGCGCTCCAATCCCTATCTCGTCAGATACGAGACCGACACGCAATACACGTTCACCAAAGCCGGCACGCATCTCGTGGAGCTCTGGGCTACCTTTGTGCAGGGCAACGACACCATCGCCTATGCCGACGCTTACTGGCAGAACGAAGGCACGCCGCTCTCTATCGCCATTGCGGAGAGCAAACTGGAAATGCCCAACGCCTTCTCGCCCAACGGTGACGGCATTAACGACGTCTACAAGGCCAAAAGCGGATACAAGAGCATCGTGGAGTTCCACGCCACCATCTTCAACCGCTGGGGACAGAAACTATACTCCTGGGATGACCCCGTAAGAGGATGGGACGGCAAATTCCACGGCAAGGACGTGGCGCAGGGTGTCTATTACGTACTCGTCAAGGCCAAAGGTGCCGACGGGCGGAACTATCAGATCAAGCGTGACGTGAACCTGTTACGCGGATACACAGAAACGACAAGCAACAGCAATGAATAAGAAAGACAGAAGTCTCTACCCTCAGTTTCAGAACGGATGGATCGACGTCTATGGCGCCCGCGTCCACAATCTGAAAAACATCGACGTGAAGATACCGCGTGGCTCACTGACGGTGATCACCGGACTCTCGGGGTCGGGTAAGTCGTCATTGGCCTTTGACACCATCTACGCCGAGGGCCAGCGCCGCTACATAGAGACGTTCTCGGCCTACGTCCGCAACTTCCTGGGCAACATGCAGCGGCCCGATGTCGACAAGATCACGGGACTGAGCCCCGTCATCAGCATCGAGCAGAAGACAACGAACAAGAATCCACGCTCCACCGTAGGCACCACGACGGAGATCTACGACTATCTGCGTCTGCTTTATGCGCGCGCCGGTACGGCCTACAGCTATCTCAGCGGACAAAAGATGGTGAAATACACCGAGGAGAAAATCGTCGACATGATTCTCCACGAGTATGCCGACAAGGCGGTGTATATCCTCGCACCACTCGTTCGCCAGCGCAAGGGTCACTACCGTGAGCTCTTCGAGAGCCTGCGGCGAAAGGGGTATCTCTATGTCCGCGTCGACGGTGAGATCAAGGAGATCGCCCGCGGCATGAAGACCGACCGATACAAGAACCATAACATCGAGGTGGTCATTGACAAGCTGCGCGTCCGCCCCGACGACGGCGAGCGGCTGGCTCAGACCATCGCCACGGCCATGCGCCAGGGCGACGGCGCCATCATGATGCTCGACAAGGAGACGGGCGAGTGCCGCAACTTCTCCAAGCGACTGATGGATCCCGCCACAGGCCTCTCCTACGGCGATCCGGCTCCGAACATCTTCTCGTTCAACTCGCCAGAAGGCGCCTGCCCTCATTGCAAAGGACTCGGCGTGGTCAGCGAGGTGGACATGAAAAAGGTGGTTCCCGACCCTACTCTCTCCATTCACCAAGGAGCCATCGCACCATTGGGAAAATACAAGAACCAGATGATCTTCTGGCAGATTGAGTCGATACTCAGCAAATACGACTGCAACCTCAAGACACCTTTCAAGGACATCCCCGAGGACGCTGTCAACGAACTGATGAACGGCTCGCTCGAAGAGATACGCATTGACAAAGAGAGGGTGCACACCTCCACGGACTACTTCGTGGCCTTTGACGGCATCGTGAAATACCTGCGCACGCTCATCGAGAGCGACGACAGCACAGCCGGACAGAAATGGGCATCGCAGTTTTTGGCCGACAAGGAGTGCCCCGTCTGCCATGGCAAGCGGCTGAAGAAAGAAGCCCTCGCCTATCGCGTCTGGGACAAGGACATCAGTGAGGTCAGCAATCTTGACATCGACTTGCTGCGTGACTGGCTCGAACAGGTCGAGGATCATCTCGAAGAGGGCAAGAAGCGCATTGCCCGTGAGATCATCAAGGAGTTGCGATCGCGCGTGTCGTTTCTCCTCGACGTGGGTCTCAACTACCTCTCACTCAACCGTCAGTCGGCAACGCTCTCGGGCGGTGAGAGCCAGCGCATCCGTCTGGCTACGCAGATAGGCTCGCAACTCGTCAACGTGCTCTATATCCTCGACGAGCCCAGCATCGGACTGCATCAGCGCGACAATGAGCGACTTATCAACTCGCTGAAGGAACTCCGTGACCAGGGCAACACCGTCGTCGTCGTGGAGCACGACGAGGACATGATGCGCGCCGCCGACTGGATTGTCGACATCGGACCAAAGGCAGGACGCAAAGGCGGTGAGGAGGTCTTCGAGGGTACGCCGGAAGAGATGCTCAAGACCGACACGCTCACTGCTCAGTATCTCAATGGCGAGCGGGCCATCGAGATTCCGGCTGAGCGCCGCAAAGGCAATGGTAAGAAGATCACCATCCACGGTGCGTCGGGCAATAACCTGAAACGCATCGACGTCTCTTTCCCTCTCGGTACACTGATCGTGGTCACCGGTGTGTCGGGATCGGGTAAGTCTACGCTCATCAACGAGACCCTACAGCCCATCCTCTCGCAGCACTTCTACCGTTCACTGAAGAAGCCGATGCCCTACGACAGTATTGACGGCGTCGACAACATCGACAAGGTGGTCAACGTCGACCAGAGTCCTATCGGCCGTACGCCACGCTCCAACCCGGCCACCTACACGGGTGTGTTCAGCGACATCCGCAATCTGTTTGTGGAACTGCCGGAGGCTAAGATCCGCGGCTACAAACCGGGACGCTTCTCGTTCAATGTCAAGGGCGGCCGATGCGAGGCTTGTGGTGGCAATGGCTACAAGACGATAGAGATGAACTTCATGCCGAACGTCTATGTGCCTTGCGAAGTATGTCACGGCAAACGCTATAACCGCGAGACGCTGGAAGTGAGATACAAAGGCAAGTCCATAGCCGACGTACTCGACATGACAATCAACCAGGCCGTGGAGTTCTTCGAGAACGTGCCGACCATCCTACCTAAGATCAAGGCGCTGCAGGACGTGGGACTCGGATATATCAAACTCGGACAGAGCTCCACGACGCTCTCCGGCGGTGAGAGTCAGCGCGTGAAACTTGCCACGGAACTCAGCAAGCGCGACACGGGCAAGACGCTCTACATCCTCGACGAGCCGACAACGGGTCTGCACTTCGAGGACATCCGCATCCTCATGGCTGTCTTGGAGAAGCTCGTCAGCCGTGGCAACACGGTGATCATCATCGAGCACAACCTCGACGTAATCAAGTTGGCCGACTATATCATCGACATGGGACCGGAAGGTGGCCGTGGCGGTGGTCAGGTGCTCTCCAAGGGTACGCCCGAAAAGGTAGCCCAGAGCAAACTGGGATACACGCCGCGGTTTCTGAAAGCGATATTAGAGAAAGCAAAGTCCGAAAACAAGATTCGATAAGATACCCAGCCTTGCAGTTCACCACACCCGTCACCATTGCGCCCTCGCCGTGGCAAATTGAGCCCTGCGAGCGGATGCTCTTCGTGGGATCGTGCTTTGCCGACAACATCGGCAAGCGGTTCAAGGAAGAGAAATTCCGCGCGCTTGTCAATCCTTTCGGTGTGATGTACAATCCGGTGAGCGTGCTCCATACGGTCAGGCGGCTTATCGATGCCGGTCAGTTGCCATTCAGTACTGACGAACCCGGTACTGCTGTCTTCACGCTCGGCACCAATCATGTCTATCGTCTCATCGCCACGGGTGAGATCGTGGACAACTGCCAGAAGCGGCCGCAAAAGCTTTTCCACGAAGAGCAGTTGACTGTCGACCAGTGTGCCGAGGCACTTTCTGAGGCTATCCGACTGATTCGCTCTGGCTTTCCTTCCACGCGTATTCTGCTCACCGTGAGTCCTATCCGCTACCGAAAATATGGTTATCATGGCAGTCAGCTGTCCAAGGCCACGCTGCTGTTGGCTGTCGACCAGATCATCGAAGCGTTTGACGACCCGACGGTCGTCTATTTCCCTTCCTACGAGATTGTCAACGATGAGCTCCGTGACTACCGCTTCTATCAGGAAGACATGCTACACCCTACCGAGCAGGCCGTCAGCTACATCTACGAACGACTGTCCCATGCCTACTTTTCTCCTGCCACATTTCACTTCCTTGAGCAGTGGCATCCCATCCGCAAAGCCCTTGAGCACCGTCCCTTCAACCCTCGGTCCGAAGAATACCACCAGTTTCTTGAGAAAGCAAAAGAGGACTATAAAGCGCTTAATGACAAGTATCATTTCGAGGAATGATAGTCTATTCCCTCGTTCCATAATATGATTTCAAGAATCCCGCATTGAAGTTGTCAACAGCCCCGATAGTCTGCCTCAACCGTATCCTTCAGCATGTATTCACAACTGGCCACAAATGTCACTTTCTCTCTTATTTGTTGGATAAACTGACATTTTTCCGCCCTTCTCCTTGCGATTTTCTGAACCGACACCTATGTTGCTCTCAATTTTGCGAATTTTGAAGGTATCTTCATAATTTCCTAACAATCAAAACCTTACAAGCATAGAGCGATTTTAACTCCCACAAAATAGCTTTTTTTAAATGAGATCATGGTAATATTGCTCATCAGGAAGCCTTTCTGATACTATCATCTCGGTAGTTTGACCAAGGCAGAAAGGCACTTCGACCAAGGCAGAAAGCCTTTCTGATAGCATCAGAAAGGTACTTTGACAACGAGATAGCACAAAGAAGGATATCTCATCTCCGTTTTTTCTCTTTTTCATGTTTTCGCAGCCCCTAGATTGCAACTCCGCAGTGATGCCTTTTTGTAAAGATTCATCCACGAAGAAAAGATGATTCCCCGCAAGGGGAAAACGATGTAACAGTTCAATGAATACCTCCAAGTCTTTAGCACCAGACAGACACCGCATATAAAAGGAAACGCTATACATGCTTATATAGCCAAAAAAGAGAGTTTCCCACAATGAGAAACTCTCTTTATGTCGGGGCGACAGGATTCGAACCTGCGACCACCTGGTCCCAAACCAGGAGCGCTACCGGACTGCGCTACACCCCGCTTTGCTCTTCCTTCTCAACAAGCAATCACACTACGAAGTCGCAACTTGTTGATTTCTGAATTGCGGGTGCAAAGATACGACAAAAATTTCATTCCGCCAAACAAAATCAGTTTTATTTATCTATCAACTATTTTTTCTTAATGCAACGAAACATACCTCTTATAATTTAATTATATTTGCACAAATAATGGCCTTTTATCAACTGACTCTTCATTTTAACTATGTTGAGTCTATAAAGGATCAGTTCACAAGAGACAAATAAACACTAAAACATGAAGAAACTTTTTTCTGTGGCACTGCTGTCTTTGGGCTTTGCCTCAATGGCTCAAGCCGAAACTAAGTTGCCACAATGGATCAACGATGTGAAGCTCTCGGGCTATGTGATGACACAATATCAATACAGTGACCAAGAGAATGCCAAGGCTAACTCATTTAACCTGCGTCTGGGCCGTATCGCCCTCGAAGGGCGCATCCAGCAGGACTGGTATTGGAAAGTTCAGTTGCAGTTCAACGGCAACACGTCCACGCTCGGCAACTCCCCGCGTGTTGTAGATGCGTTCACCGAGTGGCAGAAATATAGTTTCTTCAAAGTGAAAGTCGGTCAGTTCAAGCGTGCGTTCACCTTTGAGAACCCGATGCATCCTATCGACCAAGGATTCTTCAGTTATGCCCAAGCCATCAACAAGCTCTGCTATTTCTCCGACCGCAGTGGTGTCAAGGCCAGCAACGGGCGTGACATCGGTGTACAGGTACAGGGTGACTTCCTGCCCAATGCCCAGAAGCGCGACTTGCTGCACTATCAGATTGGAGTCTACAACGGACAGGGCATCAACACCAAGGATGCGGACCAGCAAAAGGACGTGATCGGCGGCATCTGGGTGATGCCCGTAGCCGGCATGCGCCTCGGCATATTCGGCAGTGAGGGTTCCTATGCCCGTAAAGGCAACTGGACTGACGAGAGCGGAACGCACAAGGGCGAGGTGCGCAAACTGCCACAGCACCGCTATGCTTTCTCTGCCGAGTACAAAGCCAGCGACTGGACTTTCCGCTCGGAATATGTCCACTCCACCGGTAAAGCCTTCAAGGTATCGGAGTCCGGCGGTAATGGTACCACAGACTGCACCGTCAATGAAGCCATCGGCAGCAAGGCCGACGCATACTACGCTCTGGTCATTGCCCCTGTAATCAGCAAGAAGCTCTACGCCAAAGCCCGCTACGATCTCTACAGACAGTCTGCTGAATGGGGATCGAGCCGCACACAGTATGAAGCCGGTCTCAACTATCTGTTCAACAAAAACATACAACTCAATACGGAATATATGTGCGTCAACGATCGTAATCTGGACAAGCCAAACTACAACATGATCGACGTGCAACTTGACTTCCGCTTTTAATTAATATTTTATATGACTTCCACACAAGACACAACGTCCCAAACGACGCAATCCTCTACAGATCAGCATCACCATCACCACCATCATCACATGGACGGGTCAGAGCGATATAAGCGCAAAGCTTTCATAAGCATAAAAAGGAAGCCCCTCGTAGGGAAGATTCTGTTCGCTGTACTATCGTTAACAGCCATTGCACTTATGGCCTACGTCTACTGGATCTACACAACAGAATAGTCTTGATGACCCGTCCGCTAAAGCATGTTTAAGCGGACGGATCTATTTTATTTGATTTTCTTATCCCCTACATGCAAGTTTTTCCGTATCTTTGCATTTAACCAATAGAAACATTCAATCAAAATCAAATAATAAAGTAAAATGAGAAAAACTTCAATCTTGACACTGTTGCTGTGCATGATCGCAGCACTGACCATGACTTCTTGCTTAAACGACGATGACGACGACAACGGTCTGACACGTGAAGAGCAGCACAAGGCTTACCTGGCTGTAGAGGGACCGCATAGTGGACAGCTGGTCTATTACGACTCTATCTTCACCAAAAAGCCGTCAAAGGTCGACTCCGTAGCCACGAGCGTGAACTTTGAAACCGATTCGACAGCAACCGTCTACAACTTCCATGTCAACTCTATCGGGCATTTTGTGCAAGATGCTACCGCTAAAGCATGTCTGGAGAATGCTCCGGCACAGATACTGAAATGCTATACTTATTTCTACAGTCTCTCTCCTGTGACATTCCACTTACAGCCACAGAAACTGACATTCAGCACAATGGCTGAAGGTAAGTCCCACACGATCACGCTGGCTTTCTATGCTGGATGTCCCAATTCTTATGGCGTGAAGAGCGGAAAGACCATCGGACTGCAAATCGTCTTGGGTGGTGTCTACCTTGACAACGAAAATATCATTGGCGGAACAAACTTACTCGCCGCCGGTTTGGCACTTCCGTTCTACTTCCATAACAAATAATTCATCCCCCATCAAACAAAAGCCCCAAGCAACCATCAAATCAGGTTGCTTGGGGCTTTATTCGTTTTATAGCATCAGTAGGAAACGTTTTTCCCTACTGAAAGCATAAGATTTTATTTTCTGACGAAGCCCTTATTCTTCCAGCCACAAAGCCGACTGAGCATCGGTGGGCATGCGCCAGTCGCCACGCGGACTGAGGCTGACGGAACCGACTTTGGGTCCGTCGGGCAGGCAAGAGCGCTTGAACTGCTGAGCAAAGAAGCGGCGACAGAATGTGCGGAGCCAATGGCGGATCGTCTCCTCGGAATAGATCGAGACACCCTCCTGGGGACGTGTGCCGTCGAAGACATGGCAGGCCAGCATGAAGATCTTGCGGGGACTGAAACCACAGCGCAGGAAATAGTAGAGGAAGAAATCGTGAAGCTCGTAAGGACCCACGAGGTCTTCGGTCTTCTGCTTGATGTTGCCATTCTCGTCAGCAGGGATCAGTTCGGGCGAAATCGGCGTGGCGATGATGTCAAAGAGCGTAGATGCACTCTTGTCGTCTACTGTCTTGGCGGCAAACTCCACGAGATACTTGATGAGTGTCTTGGGGATGGAGGCGTTGACACCATACATGCTCATGTGGTCACCATTGTATGTAGCCCATCCCAAAGCAAGCTCCGAGAGGTCACCTGTGCCGACGACGAGACCGCCAAGCTGGTTGGAGAGATCCATGAGGATCTGCGTGCGCTCACGGGCCTGTCCGTTTTCATAAGTGACATCATGCACTTGCATGTCGTGCCCGATATCCTCGAAGTGCTGCGTGACACTCTTGGCAATACTGATCTCGCGAATGGTTACACCGAGGGAATTCATCAGGCTGACTGCATTGTGATAGGTACGGTCGGTGGTACCGAAGCCCGGCATGGTGACGCCCACGATGCCTTTTCTGTCCATGCCAAGCTTGTCGAAGGTCTTCACGCAAACCAACAAGGCCAGTGTAGAGTCCAGTCCGCCGCTCACGCCGACGACCACTGTCTTGGCATGTGTGTGGACGATGCGGCGTGCCAGACCCATGACCTGAATGGAGAAGATCTCATTGCATGACCGCTCCATGTCATCACTCTTCGGGATGAAAGGATGCGGGTTGATGGTGCGCTCCAACACGAAATCGTGATGGTCGACCACATCGGCATCGATAAAGCGGATGTCTTCGTGGATCATCCGGCGCTGAGCATTCGTAAACGTCGTGTTCATCTGACGCTCCGACCGCAGGTATTCCACATCGATCTGTGCCGTCTGCAACTGAGGCTGCAAGGAGAAGCGCTCACCCTTGGCCAGTAGTTTGCCATTCTCGTAGATCAGTGCGTTGCCACCATAAACCACATCTTGTGTGCTCTCGCCAAAGCCTGCACTGCTGTAGACATAGCCGCTCATGGTGCGCGCGCTCTGATTGCTGAGCAGGCTGAGCAGGTAGTCGTGTTTGCCGATGAGCTCATCGCTGGCACTGAGATTGAAGATAATGCCGGCTCCGGCCAAGGCCAGATGGTTGCTCGGCGGCGTCGGTGCCCACACGTCCTCACAGATCTCTACGCCAAAGGTTACGCCGTCCATCGTACGGAAAAGCTGTGGCGAAGAGGTGATAGAGATGGAATGGCCCGCATAGTGGAACGTGCCGGGACGCAAATCCTGGGCGGAAGCAAACCAGCGCTTCTCGTAGAACTCACTGTAATTGGGCAAGTATGTCTTTGGCACAATGCCGAGCACATGGCCTTTCTGAATGACGATGGCACAGTTGAGCAACAGATCACCAACGACCACGGGAGCTCCGACGATGGCGATGATGTCGAGTTGGTTGGTGAACTCGAGCAGTTTCATGACGGCCACCTCAGCGGCATCGAGCAACACGTGCTGCCGGAAGAGGTCCTGACAAGTGTAACCTGTGAGGCAGAGCTCAGGAAAGACGATGATCTCCACGCCCTGTCCTTCGGCCTGCGCGATAAGGTTCTCGATATTCTTGACGTTTTCGTTGCAGTCAGCGACGCTGACAAGAGGCACTGCCGAGGCCACCTTAATATATCCGTATTCCATTTAACTTTCAATTAGGAGTTGATGGTGACCATTGTGGCGCCGTAACCGTATTCCTGAAAAGAGGCATCCTGATAGGTGCACTTCTTGTAACGGTAGGTGAGGTCGTTGATGAGCGCGCGGCGCAGCACACCCTCACCCTTGCCATGAATGAAGACGATCTTCTGACCTTTATGGTTCAGATGAGCGTTCATCGTGTCGCGGAAGACCTTGAGCTGGTAGTCGAGGATCTCACCGGGCTTCATTCCCTGCATGGTATCAAGGATCTCCTCGGTATGCAAGTCGACGACGAGCGCATCGTCAAGACCGCGATGACGGATGTATGGTGAGTTGCGCTTGTTACCCTTGCTTTGGTCGTCGGAGTAGCGGCTCACCAGTTGCTCACGCTGCTTGGCGGCAGGAGCCTGAGCGGTAGCGGCATTTTGCTTACCGGCGTACATCTCTTCCTTGAGTTTCTTAGCGTCAAGGACGAGTGGGCGGGCCACCTTGTCGTTCTCCACCAGCGTATAGAGCAGGCAGGGAGACTCAAAGAAGTCAGTGACCGCCATCGTATGGACTTTATAGAACTTCATGGGATCGAGACGCAGCTGAACGTCGACCGTGGGTTTGAGGATAAACGCCTTCTCACGTTTGTAGGCAATAAGCTGCACGGCCATGCGGTCGAGATGGTTGACATCCTCGCGGCTCAGCTCCCCAAGGAAAAGTACGGTATTGGGTTCCACCTCGCCTTCAGAGAGCACTGCCCAGCTGTTGCCCTCGGCCTGGAGATAGGTATATTTCAGATAATAGTTGCAGTCGTTGACGAGGTTGACCGTGAACTTCGGGTTGTTGATGAGCTCCTTGACATCGTCCGGAACAAAAGCAAGATAAGCCGAAAGCTGATTGCCGCCCTGCCGCTCTACGGCCTGCGGGCGGTAGGTAACCTCTTTGGTGTCGTCAACCGTGTCTTCGACTGTCATATCCACTTCCTCGTCCTGTCCGTCCTTCATCATGGCTTTGACCGAGCGTCCGCCATGGTTGAGCAGTGTCTCCTGCGCCCGGTGCTCCTCAGCCTCGGCCCGTTTGTTGATGACATTGGCGGTAGTGTAGTCGTCCTGCTTGACGACGACGACCTCATTGACGGGCATTGGGATCTGGAAACCATCCTCGTCCTCTACCAAAACGATGTTCTTGCCTTGGAAGCCAGCCACCTTTCCGCCGCCGACCTCACTGAGAAAACTTACTTTGTCTCCTATCTTCATATACTTAAACTTTTAACAAACTGGAATCACCATAGCTCAGGAAGCGGAAGTCATGGCTGAGCGCATAGTCATAGACCTTGCGCCAGTCGCCATGAAGGAAGGCGCTGACCAAGAGCAGCAGCGTGCTCTGAGGCTGATGGAAATTGGTGATGAGCATCTTTACGATCTTGTATGTGTAGCCCGGAGCAATAATAATCTGGGTACTGGAATGGAGTGCTTCAAGGCCATCGCGGTCGAGATAGTCGAGAATGGCACGTATGGACTGCTCCACGCTGACGCTCTTTCCGCCGACGATCACGAGTCCCTGCTCATCATGCGACAGGTCGTAGGGCTCCCACTGATTGACGTGCAGCTCTTCCTCCGTGATGTCGGGACAGGTCAAAGCCTTCACGCCCATATAGTAAAGACTCTCCAAAGTGCGCACGCTCGTGGTGCCCACCGCGATAGCCCGGCACTGATGCTCAAGGAGATGCTCAAAGGTATGGCGGTGGACAACGATGTACTCTGTGTGCATGTTATGGTCTTCGATCTCCTCAGACTTCACGGGTTTGAACGTTCCGGCGCCTACATGCAGCGTCACCTCATCGCGGACGATGCCATGAGCGTCGAGGTCTTTCAGCACGCGGTCGGTGAAATGCAGTCCCGCTGTCGGCGCTGCCACACTGCCCTTAATCTTGGAATAGACGGTCTGGTAAGTGGTTTTGTCGCTCTCCTGCGTCTCACGGTTGAGATAGGGAGGGATAGGCAGCTCACCCACAGCCTCAAGGATGTCAGCGAAGTTGACCTGATCATTGTCCCACTCAAAGTCAACCCAATAGTTCGTACCGCCGCTCTTTTCGGTGGTACGGCTGCGGTCCATCGTGGCGTTAAGGGTGAGTTTATGACCTTTAATCTCAAACTGGCGGTGGAGTGTACCCTCTTTCCATTTCTTCAAATTGCCGACCATACACAGCCAACTGCACTTGCCCGTCGTCTGAAACATCTGCTCGTAGTCGGCGGGCTCGGCAGGCTCCATGAGAAAAACCTCGATGAGCGCACCGGTCTCCTTGCGGAAGTGCATACGTGCCTGGATGACGCGGGTGTTGTTAAACACCATCAGCGCGCCGGCAGGGAGGTGCTGTGGCAGGTTGTAGAAAATATCTTCGCTGACCGTACCGTGGTCGTAGATAAGTAATTTGCTGTGGTCGCGTTCCTTCAGCGGGAACTTGGCAATACGACTGTCGGGTAAGTCGTAGTTATAATCACTGATATGTATATGTTTTGTATCCATTGTCGTTATGTATAATCCTAAAAGAGGAAATGATGAAAATCAATAGCTGCCTGTCATGGTGAAAAGCGCACAGATAATCGTCACACAGATCGTGAGCATGAGCACAAGCATGACATTGTGGATGTCGACATTGCTGTAGCCCGTTGTCGTGTATTGAGATGAGATGTAGTTGACGGGCGGACTCACCTTATTATATAGTTTGTAAAAGATGTAATAAGCCAGGCTGCCCATCATCGCGCCCCAAAGCCAACCCACAAGAACGTCCGAGGGATAGTGCTGGGCAAGGTAAATCCGTGACCAGCCGTTGAGGATTGACCAGGAGAAAAGCGTAAGGCTCAGCAGCCGACTGCGCACGAGCCACATCATAAATACTGCGATCGCCATGGTGTTGGCAGAATGACTGGAGAAAAAACTGAAGCCTGACGCACGGTAGTTGTTGACAACATCTACCGTGTATTTCATCAGCGGGTCGTCGCAAGGGCGTGGCCGGGCCGCCAAGGGCTTGATGATGATGTCGTTGAGTCCACCAGAGAGGAAGACACCCAACAACACGCACCCTACCACAAGACCTATCTGAATCATCGCCTCATTGTTCTTCATCACAAGTAGGAAAAGCGTGAAGAGCAAGGGGAGCCATGTAAGGCCGTTGGTAAGTATAAGCATGAAGTGATCCCAAAACAAGGAATCA
The DNA here is from genome assembly GCA_900540375.1 of uncultured Prevotella sp. Classification (GTDB taxonomy): domain Bacteria; phylum Bacteroidota; class Bacteroidia; order Bacteroidales; family Bacteroidaceae; genus Prevotella. The sequence goes on along the minus strand of UQFS01000015.1, from coordinate 54,141 downwards.
CTCCCATTGAGCATAACCAGCAGGTGCCGGTCAAAAGCGATCAATCCGTCCAATGCCATGATTACCTGAAAACGATTAAATGACCTCTACTTGCGAAGCCGGAATCCATCCTTCACGGCCATCTCCGACTTGTATGCCATACCACGACTTCATACTCTTGTCCGTGATGTCCACCCTGGTGCCTTCATGAAGCACGAAAGCGTCGGTACCATTGGCGACGGGTGTCTTCTTGATCGTCACGGATGGTGCCATGATGATGGCGCCGCAATGACGCTCAAGGTTTTGTTTCTGTTGCCACGCAAAGAAGGTGGTGACGATAAACAGCAGCAAAGCGATGCCGCTGCCATAGAATCCGATCTTGCGAACCAGCAGTTGTGAGCCGAAGAGATAAGCCAGCATCAACAGCAAGGCCAGCACGACGGCAACAATACCCGCACGTGCCCAGTTGTCCACGCTCGTGAAGTTGACAATCCGCTTGTACCAAGTGACAAAGAGCATCTCGTTGTCCGGCACGATTTTGTCGATGGTCTTGGCACGCGCAAACTGCAAGTTGAAGCGGATGTCGCTGCTTCCCGGAGACAACTGTGCGGCCCGCTCATAAGCCAGGATAGCCTGCGCAAGGTTGTCGCTACGGTAGTAGGCATTACCAAGATTGTAATATAGTTCCGGCGAAACGCCTTCTTTCAGCAGTTCCTGGTAGTCGATGATCGCCTGCTGGTACTTGCCTTGCCTATAGGCCGTGTCGGCATTGTCCTTTATAATAGCAAAGGACAGCGTGCACGTCAGCAGGCCTGTCATGAGCATGAGCAGGCGCCTGACGCTGTTTCCTATGTTTGAGATATGCTTCTTCATCATGATTCCTTCCTCATCTTTTCTACTTTACCAACAGCCCAACACTCATTTCTTGCGTCCACCGTTGCGTTTCATCACTTCCTCGATCTCTTCGATAGCTGTCATCGCACTGTTGAAGGTCTTCTCCATATTGCCGGAGGCATCGCCGGGAGCGTAGCGTTCAAACTCGCAAGTATCGAGGGCTGAGATGAACTTGCCAATCGTGGCATCATCGACCAGGTGGCCTTGCAGCTTCTCAGTGATATTGTCGCGGTTGAGTTGTTCCACCGGAATGTTGAGCTTATAGCCCACATAGCCCCACAGCGCACGGAGCACTTCGTCGTAGAAGGTCTCGCTCTTGCCTTGGAACATCAGCTTGCTGGCTCTCTTCAAACGCTTACGGGCGATCTTGTTAGCCTTCTTGCCACGCATCTTCACCGCATCGGCATGATCCAAAGCACGCTTGCGGAAGATGACCAACAGCACGACGAAGGCGATTAAAGGCAAGAGCAACGAGATCCACCAGGAAGTGGAACCGAAGAAGAAATTGCCCACCTGACGCTGCTCACACTTGCCCGACATGATGTCGTGAATGTCGTTGGCCTTCTGAACATCATAGTCTGCCGACGTACTGTTACCATCGCCTTTGTCAACAATCAACTTGAACGACTGTGTCTTGATGGTCTTATAAGCATTCAAATCGGTGTCGTAATAAGTAAACGATACCGCGGGGATGGTGTAAGTGCCCTGGTTGCGCGGCACAAAGAGGAAGTCGTAGATCATGTTGCCACCCACGCCGGTGGATGTCAGCTTGGTCTTGTCGGTCACCTTTGCGTCGTATTTGTCAAAGTCATTGGGGAAATTGACCTCGGGTTGCTTAATCAGCTTAAGGTTGCCATTGCCGCCTACCACTACTCTGAGGGTGACAGGATCACCGGCTTTCACTTCCTTCTTGGTAAGCTGAGCAGAGATGTTGAACTTACCCACACCACCGGAGAAGCCTGTTGGCTTGGTTGGTAATGGATCCACCTGTACGGTCAGTCCCGGCGCCACAATGTTGCGGTGTACCTCAACATAGCCTGATCCACCATTGAGGAAAGCCTCAAAGGGATCGACGGAGCGGTTTTGCTGTACCACAATGCCCTTGAACGTGATGCTCGGAATCTGAAGATTGCCCGTCATCTGCGGATACATGACATACTGACTCCAGGTCACAGCACGGTAGGTCTTACCATTGACGCGTTCGAGATGGAAGCTCTTTTGCTGAGGCAGCGGCACCTCCTGGGAGTGGAAACCGGTAAGGTCGGGCATCTTACCCTCGAGCTGTGTCAAGTCCACAAGGGAGTAGACCTTGTATGTAAGCAGGATCGGCTCCTGTTCATGTACCCGTCGCTTGTTGGCTGTCACCTTGATAAACAGGTCATTGGCCGTGATTTTGCTGTCTGCCGAAGCCATGCTTGGCTCACGACTTTCGTCTTCACCATGCATCTTCGGTGCGCCGCCACTGTTGCGAGACCGGCCGTTGACTACCACCTTAGCGGCCCGTGAGGCTACCATACGCCCATTGATATGTGCATGAGCTGGCGGAATCGTGAACGATCCGTCCTTGGCGGCATAGAGCGTATAGGTGAAGGTGATGGAAGAAGAACTGCTCGTGTGGCCATTGACCATACGGTAGCTCGACTGCTGCGAGGTGTAAGGGCCGGCAATCAGCTCCAGTCCGCCGGGAATGCTACCGGCACGGAACTCATCAACATCTTGCGTGTTGATGGTATAGGACAGCCGGAAGTTCTCTCCCGCCTCCACATGCGAGGGGACAGACACGACAATCTGAGCCTGCGATGCCAGCGCCACGGCAGCCAGCATCAAGGTGAAAACAAATATGTGAATTATTCGACGCGTCATCATATCAAGTACACTATATCAGATTTCAAGTACACTTTATTACCAGTTTTGCTGCAATCTTCTACGTTGCGGCTGCTGTTCGTTGCGCTTCAAACGCTCTTGTGTAGCCTTCTCCTGTTGGATGGCATAGTTGAGCAACTGCTGAGCATTGTCTTTGCTCATCTGATCTTTGGGTTGCTGTTTTTGCTGATTGTTCTGATCTTGTTTGTTCTGATTATTGTTCTTCTGCTTATTCTGTTGATTCTTATTGTCTTTCTTGTTTTTGTTCTTCTGATTGTTCTTGCCTCCGTTTTGTTTTTGCTTCTTCTGCAACCGTTGGCAGAGTGCAAGGTTATAGCGGGTCTCGTTGTCGCTCGGATTATTGCGCAGACTCTCCTTGTAGGCTTCGATGGCCTCTCCATACATCTGATGTCCCTGACAGATCACACCGACATTGTGATAAGCCATCGCCTTGCGACGCGGTGACTGCTCACTGCGCCCGGCGTTTTGCAGCTGTACGATGGCGGCTGAATCTTTCTGCTGCATCATCAGCGCACAACCGAGATTATACATTGCCTGCGTGTTGCGTGCATTCTTGCTGAGAGCCTTACGGTATTCCGTCTCAGCCCTGGCATAGTTCTGCTGCCGGTAGAGCTTGTTGCCGTTCCGGATGAACTGTCGGTCAGCCTGCGCCTGCATCTGCGTGACACTCGCGAAGACCAGCAGGATCAAAAGAATATACTTACGTATGTCCATTATTTCTTCCCCTTATTCTTAAAGATCGTTACCCTCTTCAGCAATGGATTCCTGGTCTCCATCAGACAAGCATCCAAGACGAGAAGGAGCAGAGCAATGATGGCAAAAGCCTGGAACTGCTCGTTGTAATCGCTATAAACCACAGCATCGGTAGTACCTTGCTGCAGTTTGACCAAATCGTTGTTCAACTCGTTCTGAGCGTCTGCCGTATTGTTGACATGAATGTACATGCCACTGCCTGCCTGTGCTATTCTTCGGCACATCTGCTCGTTGAGCGCACTCATCACTGTCTGTCCTGACGCATCCTTCATGTAGCCGTCACCGGTAGGAATCGGTGCACCGTGAGGATCACCGACGCCAAGGATAAACACGTTGATACCTTTCTTCTTGGCTGCGGCAGCAGCTTCCTCTGCACCGCCTTCGTGGTCTTCACCGTCGGTGATGACGATAATAGCGCGTCCGATATTGTCGGCCTGCGTGAAACTGTGCATAGCCAACTGTATGGCATGGCCGATATCTGTACCTTGAGTAGCAATGAGCGAAGGATTGATGTCCTGCAGGAACATCTTGGCCGAGACGTAGTCGGCGGTGATCGGCAACTGTACGAAGGCATCACCGGCGAAGACCACAAGTCCCACTTTATCGTTGGTGAAGTGGTCGATCATATTTTCGACGAGCATCTTGCTCTTTTCCAGTCGGCTTGGCACGACGTCCTGGGCGAGCATGGAATTGGAGATGTCCATACAGATGATGGCTTCGATGCCCTGACGCTTGTCGTGTGACACATGCGTTCCCATTTGCGGACGCGCCAAAACAAGGATGAGCATGGCCATCGCACCCATCATCAACCAGAACTTCACCGCACGCCTTACCTTTGAAACGTCAGGCATGAGCTGCTTCAACAGCTGAGGGTCACCCAGCTGGCGAAGCCGTTTCTTCTGCTTGAAATGGCTTGCTACCCTCAGCAGAAACAGCAGAGGCAACAGGCAGAGTAGCCATAAGTATGTCGGATCTTCAAATCTCATTGTCTTTTCGTTTATCTTTTTTCTGTCGGCCTAAGCCTCAGGATTCTCTTCATTTCAGTTTCCTACACTGCAAACATCGGTTCGCTACACTTAAAACGTAGGTATGCTACACTTTAAACATCGATTCACAGTACCTTTAACATCGGTTTGCTACACCTTATTATTATATATAGGGGTCTTTGCCTCACTAATCATTAAGGCAGTCGACGCAAAACCGTGTTGCGCAGCAGAATCTCCAACAAGAGGAAAAAGACCGCGGCGATGGCGAAGGGCTGGTAAGCCTCGTAGTAGCGCGAATACTTCTTGACATTCATCTTCGTCTTTTCCAGTTGGTCGATATCGTGATAGATCTGCTTCAGCTGCCGGTTGTTGGTGGCACGATAGAAATTGCCGTCCGTGATCGCCGAGATGTCGCTCAGCGTTTTCGTATCAATCTCCACCGGCATGTTGACATACTGCACGGTACCGGCCACCTGCACGGGATAGGGTGCCACTTTATTGGTTCCCACGCCGATCGTATAGACTCTGATACCCAACGATTTGGCGATCTGGGCAGCTGTCAGCGGCGAGATGTCACCCATGTTGTTACTACCATCGGTCAGCAAGATCACCACTTTGCTCTTGGCCTTAGAGTCTTTCAATCGTGACACGGCGTTGGTCAGCCCCATACCCAAAGCCGTTCCGTCCTGGATGAGTCCACGGGCAGCGATGTCTGTGCGCACGTTTTGCAGCAGATTCAGTAACGACGTATGATCAGTGGTCATCGGGCACTGTGTGAAAGCCTCGCCCGCGAAGATCGTCAGACCGATATTGTCATTGGGTCTGCCGGAGATGAACTCTGCGGCCACATCCTTGGCGGCCTCAATGCGGTTTGGCTTCAAGTCCTCTGCCAGCATGGAAGTAGACACGTCCATGGCCAGCATGATGTCGATGCCCTCGACCTGTTTGTGTCCCCATGAGTTACGGGTTTGAGGGCGAGCCAGGATGAAGACGATGAGCGTAAACACCACACAACGCAGGAACATCGGAGCGTTGACGAGGCGTACTCGCCAGCTCTTCGGTGCATTCTGATAGGCGTAGGTGTCACCCATCCGCAGTGTCGGCTCATCTCTCTTGCGGTAAAGGAAATACCACAGGATATAAGGGATGAGCAGCAACAGCAGCAAGAAATATTGTTTATCAGCAAATTCCATGATCGTCAATCTTTAATGTTCCTCTCATCCAAGCAGCAGCCAGACATGATAGCAAACATACACCAGACAGGCCGCGGCGATGATACCCAATGCCCAAAGCAGCGACTTGATGGTGATGCGGTTCTGCCGTGTACGCTTGTCGCCCTCAGACAACTGCGGCACGATACGTTCCTCGGTGGGCTGGTTTTCTTGTTTGGTTTCGTCAATGAAGTTGATGGCGTTCACCAAGTTGAGGTCGTTCTCGTTGATGAGCGTAGAGTATTTGGCGAACTTCACGAGGTCTGCTGTTGTGAAAAGTTCGTGCAGCTCGTCAATCATCTTCTTGTCACCAGTCTCATTGAGCTTTTCAATGATCTCGCTGGACGTCATCTCCAGGGCATTGAAGCCAAAGCGCTCCTGAATATATTTCCTCAGCGTGTCGGTGAGCTGCGTGTAATAGGTCTTCTGGTCTTCGCTGGTGGTGAGATGCTCCTCCTTGATCTTACTGATGGCATTGAGGGCGCGCTGATGAGCAGGCACATGTTTCACGATGCGAATACGCGTGATCACTGGTTTGTTGCTACACAGACGGATGAAGAGATAACCCATCACAAGCACAAACAGCAACGTCAGCAGTGACAACCAGAAATAAGGACTCCACTCAGCCCAAGAGAAGGGATTGTCCTGAACATCCTTTGGCGGGAAGAACTGGTTGGGATGAAGTGTGTCAACATTCATCGTAATCACCTTCAGTGCAGCAACACCACCCTGATAAGTCTTGCCGTTGACTTTGACAGATAAGGGAGGAATGGAATAGAGATGCTCGTCAAACGAGGTGATCGTGTAGACTTTTCTGACCTTCAGTTCCTTGCCGCTCGTGGACAAGGTATCAGCGTCAGCGACCTTCACAACTTCCACGCCCGGAACCACCAACTGGCGTTCCTTCAATGCCGGCCACTGAATGGTAGAGCCAGCGGGCATCGTCACGGTAAGCTGCAAATGAGCCTGTTCGCCGATGAGAATCCCCACCGAGTCCACATTTTGCTCTACGGTGACCTGTGATGAAGCGTTGAGTGACAACAGCATCATCATACACGTCAAAACATATTGCCATATCTTTTTGGTCATAACCCTATTCTCTACTCTTCTAATCTTTTCTGAAATACCTTTGATCTTTCCTCCAGTACTATCTGCAATCAGGCTCTTCGCTTGAACAGCAACATCAATGCCTTCGTGAAATCTTCGTTCGTGGCAATCGCCGTCCAGTCGATGCGACTTTTGGCAAACACCGTGTTGAGCTTGTCCTCACGCTCCATCCAGTATCTCGTATGCGCCTGCCGGAGTTTTTTGCTCGATGTGTCGATATACATCTCGTGGCCTGTCTCAGCATCCATCACCTTGAGCAATCCCACATCGGGCAGCTGCCTGGCACGCGGATCATAAACCTGTATGGCCACCACATCGTGTTTGCGGTTGGCTATCTCCATCTCCTTGGTGAAGTCCTTGCGGTCGTAGAAGTCACTGATGATAAAGGAAGTGCAGTGACGTTTCATCACGCGGGTGAGATAGGCTGTGGCCATACCGATGTCCGTGCGTGTACTTTGCGGATGGAAGTCGAGCATCTCGCGGATGATGTAAAGGATATGCTTACGTCCATTTTTCGGCGGGATATACTTCTCAATGCGGTCGGAGAAGAAGATGACGCCGATCTTGTCGTTGTTCTCAATGGCTGAAAAAGCGATCGTAGCGGCGATCTCTGTGGCCAGCTGACGCTTCATCTGCTGTGTCGTACCGAAGTCCAACGATCCCGAGACATCGATGAGCAGCATCACCGTGAGCTCGCGCTCCTCCTCAAAGACCTTGACGTAAGGATGGTGGAAGCGGGCCGTGACGTTCCAGTCAATATCCCGGACATCATCACCGAACTGATATTCACGCACCTCGGAGAAAGCCATACCCTTGCCTTTAAAGGCAGAGTGGTACTGTCCCGCGAAGATGTTCTGACTCAATCCCCGGGCTTTGATTTCAATCTTTCTGACCTGATGTAGTATCTCGTTAGTGTCCACGATGACTCCTTCTTTTTGCTTTTTGATCAAGGTACCTCAATCTTGTTGACGATCTTGCTGACGATCTCCTCGCTGGAAACATTGGCAGCCTCAGCCTCGTAGCTGAGTCCGATGCGGTGGCGCAGCACATCGTGAGCCACAGCGCGCACATCTTCCGGCACCACATAGCCGCGATGCTTGATGAAGGCATAGGCGCGGGCTGCTTTGGCAAGGTTGATACTTGCACGCGGACTACCGCCGAAGGTGATCAAGCCTTTCAATTCGGGCATGCCATAGCGCTCGGGATAACGGGTCGCGAAGACGATGTCAGCGATATATTGCTCGATCTTCTCGTCGATATAAACCATATTCACCACCTCGCGTGCACGGATGATCTCCTCCGCTGTCGTCACGGGATGCGCCTCAGGCATCTTTCCTTGCAGGTTCTCGCGGATGATGGCTTTCTCCTCTTCCAGCGTCGGATAGTCGATGATCACCTTGAGCATGAAACGGTCGACCTGAGCCTCCGGCAACTGATAGGTACCTTCCTGCTCGATAGGGTTCTGCGTTGCCATGACGAGGAACGGATTGGGCAGTGCGAAAGTCTTCTCGCCGATGGTCACCTGATGCTCCTGCATGGCCTCAAGCAAAGCACTCTGCACCTTAGCCGGAGCACGGTTGATCTCATCAGCCAGCACGAAGTTGGCAAAGACGGGGCCTTTCTTGACCTGAAAGTTCTCGTCCTTTTGGGAATAGATCATCGTACCTACCACGTCGGCAGGAAGCAAATCGGGTGTGAACTGTATACGGCTGAAGTCTGCATCCACGAGCTGCGAGAGTGTCTTGATGGCGAGTGTCTTTGCCAAACCAGGTACGCCCTCCAGCAGGATGTGACCGTCGCTGAGCAACGAAATGAGCAGCGCATCGATCAAATGCTTCTGACCGACGATGACCTGATTCATTCCTGTCACCAAGTTCGTAACGAAGGCACTGTTCTGCTCAATCTTGATGTTCAATTCTCTAATGTCTACTGATTCTGCCATATTATAAAGCTTTAATGCTGTTCATTTTTATGGCAAAAGTACAATTTTCTCTCAAGAGCAAAGCATCAAGGGTAATAAATAATATTAAATTGGAAATATAGTACGTGTTATTTAAGAAACTTTTTCAAAGCTCAAGATATTTATGGGATCTAAGCTAAAGAAGTCTGAAGGCTTCAGCCTTGAAAGACGGAAACTCAAGCTAAGGAGAACGGAAATCTCAAGTTTAGGAAAACAGAGGGATAAGGCGCACAAAGAAGACTGACAAGCCGGCAAAACCGCAGGAACGAAAAATGGTGGACGAAGTGACTGCAAACCACCTCTTCCACCATCATCTATTGTAGTTAAGCCCAATTACTTGGCCATATCAAATCCCAATCTGACACCGTTGTAGTTCTTACTGATCTCACCGATAGAGCTCAGCGTAGCGTTGCCGCTCATAGTCGCCATGGTCTGGATAAGTGTCAAGAGTTTTTTTGACTCAAAGAGGATGGCCACTCCTTGGCTGTTGCGGGTAGCGTAGCCGTTGAGCGAGAGCAGCAACCCGGTCAGTCTCAGAGCATTGGACGACTCATCGTAGGTATAGTTACCACTAAATTTCTTGCCGTCGACATAAGCCGTGAAGGTATTATCCTTATTGAAAGTGATCTGTGTATTTCTGGACGTGAACCCTACTTTGTTGTAGTCTTCCTTGAGCTTGGCCTTGATCTGCGAGGCGACGACCTCACCACCGGCCTTTGCCAAAGCACTGTTAGACGTGAAGGCACAACCCGGACCATTGTATTTCCAAGTGCCGTAGAGCTGCGATTTCGTCAACTTGTTGGAACCGATGACGCTGCTGATCGCGTCGCCAATGGTGTTGGCATTGTTCAACACACCGATGACACCGTTGAGCACATCATCACCCGCACTGGACGACGCACTGCCTGCGCCCACAGTACCACAACTGGCAGCCAGCAGACATGCTGCGCCAGCTACAAGAAAACTCATTTTGTTCATCTCTCTGATCTTAATGTTGGTTTGTATTTATGTGTTTAAAAAATTATCCTTGCGTACAATCACAGAGGTTCAGAAACCTCAACAAACAGTTCTTATATGTCAATACCTATCTTTTTCAGTGCATTGTGTGCCATACGCTCATAGACGACGCCCAGGTCGGCAAAGCGCAACACAGCGTTGAGGGCAGCGTGGCGTACGCCGAGTGACGGTGCCTGCAAGGCTGTCGCAGCCTGGTCGAGAAACTCGTTGATACCGCGCTCGTTGGGTTCCTGTCCATTCATAAACAGTCGGCCGAGGATGTCGTAACCGCAGATCTGGTAGACGTCTTCGGGACGCGCGATCCACTGATAGGCGATCACCGGGGCATAGCTTACATGCTGATAGACATTGAGCGCCTGCATCTCGGCCATCTCCTGGGTGCGGGTCTGCTCCATCCAAATCTCCGCCACCTCCTGAGGCATCTGTTCCGCCGGTATGACGAGGGTCGCCAGGATCTTGCATTCACGGATGTCTTCCTTCCACAAGGCGATGGCGAGATCATAATCCTTGCCGAGTTCCTTGGCCATCTGCTTGAGTTGGATGACGGGGACGCCCCAGTTGAGCCGATAGTCGAGACCTTTCTCACGCATCGACTGCGATGCGGGGCCGTTCATCACCAAGCGGAAGCTGCGCTTGAGTTCCTTGATCTTCTGTTGTACTTCTTCTGTTGTCATTACGTTGTCATTTGTGCCGTTATAGCGTAGCATACTCCTTGGAGTAGCGCAACATCTGCTCTTCATAGCTCTCGGAGTAGTCGAGACGGATGTCCGTGATCTCCCCTTGGTCGTCGGTCACGGCGATCATCCGGGGATTCAGGAAGCCCTTATAAGGCGCAATGTGAAGCTGGCGATAGCGCTCCAGCACTTCCCGGTGCAGGTCCGCGTCGATCTTGATACCATATTCCTCCACGAGTTGCCGGGCAGCCTCATAGTCTCCTACGCTCTTCACGCGCTGAATCTCAGCCAAGAGCTCAGCGAAGAGCTGACGCAGGCGTTGATAGTCGTTGATACGCACATAGGTCTTGCCATCGCGCTTCACCATTTCCACGACGCCATCGCCATGAGCATAGCACCATCGGGCAATAAGCGCACGGTTGCGCATGTGCGCTTCCTCGATGACATGTCCGGGCTTGATGCGCACCAACTGCGTTATCAGGCCATTCATCATATAGTGATAGTACTGACTCTTATAGGCCTCCTTATCAGGTGTCAGCCCGAGTTCCACGAGCTTATCATCGGCCAGATAATAGAGTCCGAAGAGGTCGGCGCGTGCCTCCTCAATCGTACTGCCATAGGCTTTCAGCGCGTCGGGCGACGTGCCGGGCAGAAGCTGACCGCTACCGTGACCCAAGCACTCATGCAGATCGGTATGGAGATCATCACAGAGATCACCGTATTTTCGGATCAACTCGCGTGTCGGCCCGTCGATGACAAACTCCTCGTTCATCCCCGAATCTTTGGCGGCTTGGTTGTAAGCCTCCGTGAGGTTGCCGATCGTCACGCTTTTCGAACCGTATCTCGCACGTATCCAGTCGGCATTGGGCAGGTTGATGCCGATCGCTGACGACGGATATTCGTCACCGCCGAGCATAGCGGCGCAGATCACTTTGGCCGAGACGCCCTTGACCTTAGCCTTGCGGAAACGCGGATCCACGGGCGAGTGATCCTCAAACCACTGCGCGTTGTCGGCTATCTTGCGTGTTCTTTCGGTGGCCACCTCATCTTTATATTCCACGATACCCTCCCACGATCCTTTCAGCCCGAGAGGGTCACCATACACCTCGATAAATCCATTGATAAAGTCAACATTGCCTTCGTTTTCACGAAGCCACTCGATGGAATACTCGTCAAACAGTTTGAGGTCGCCCGTGCGATAGTAGTCTGTTAACAGCGTGATGACGCGCCGCTGCCGGTCGTTCTCCGCCACCTCACGTGCTTTTTCCAACCAGTAGACGATCTTGCGGATGGGCTCTCCATACAGTCCAGCCGCTGTGTAGCGCTCTTCTACGAGCTGTCCGCCTTTTTTGACGAGTTTGGAATTCAGTCCGAACGAAGGTTGCTCGTTGCCACCAGCCTGTTGGCGCAGCTGCTCGTAATATTGCTCGGCCTCCTGCTGCGTCACGCCCTCATAATAGTTGCAGGCCGATGTCTTCACAAGATCCTCGCCGTCGGCTTGGTTGACGCGTTTTGGCAGCACGCCAGGATCGAAGATGACGGGGCAGAGCACGTCCATCATCTCCTGCTTGGAACGGTAGTTGCCGGGCAGCACTTCAAAGGGTGTGTCGTCGACAGCCTTGCGCAGCCACGACTCCGAAAAGTCAGGCTGGAACTTCTCGCAGCCATAGTGATGATAGATGCCATTGGAGAACCACACACGTTTCAGGTAGACCGTCATCGCAAGAAAGTCCTTGTTCTCATGGTCGCCCGGGAAATGCACGTACAAGTTCTCCAGCAACTTACGTATCGGCAGGTTGTATTTGCCAAACTGATCAGTGGTGATGTCCCTTCCGGTCAGTGCGGCTTTGGACAGATAATAGATATATTTTTTTTGCCGCAGAGACAACTGCTCGAATCCATTCAGGCGGTATCTCAGCATCTGGAGGTCAGCGAAACGCTCACCGGCAAAGGCGAATGTGTTGTTTTCCATCACTATGGTACTAAAAAACGATACCAATAGGCGAACCACCCGGCGCATGAATGATTTTCTATGGCGGTGATTGTAATTGGTTATGCAGACGTTTACTCCTCCTTTACGTTATCATGTTTACTCTGATTTCACTTTGTTTTTTGATCCCGGTTTACGTCCGCGCTTCTTGGGGCGGTCGAGCAATGAGGGATGGGTAGCCAGGTGTTTGATCTTGTATTCACGCGGCGTGATACCATTAACCTTGAAGAAAGAGGCATAGAACGACTGACGGTTGGAGAAGCCAACCATATCAGAGATGTCCTCCATGTTCAAATCCTGATAGCGACGGTCGACTAAAAGCGACATTGCTTCCTGAATGCGGTATTGATTGACATAGGAGGTATAGTTCATGTGAAAACGCACATTCACAACAGCTGAGATGTAACGGGTGTTGGTACCAAGGTCTTCGGCAAGCTGCTTGGCAGAATATTCCTTGTCCTTATACTTCTTTTGGATGATGATGATGTTATTGATTTTCTCCTCCAGTTCATCCATGAGCTTGGGACTGACAAGCGAGCGATAGGCAGCTTCCTTTTCTTTCTTTTCTGTGATGTTGTACTTTGTCATAATATTGTTGATGTATTGGTAAATGCTTTCTTACTTTGCAAAATTAATAAAATCATTTTAATAAGCAAACTTTCTTGCTTCTTTTTTCAAGCGCTATCAGTGTTTTTTGTTATTTTTAAAAAATAGATCTGCTTTCAAAGCAAAATATCTTTAGTATCAATGGTTAATATGAAAGCAACAGATAACAATTATCAACTCTTACTTTATTTTTGAGAACAATTTTCTTTCAACAAATATGATAAAAACACTTCAAGGAGCAACTATGAAGAAGAAAGAAATATTCCGTTACTTCTTTTGGTGTTTGAAGTATTTTATATATCTTTGCACGCATACAAGGTCATCACATGAGGGACGCTCCACTGTCGCGCCGATCATGATAGATCCAAAAGCAATATCATTAACTAAAAACTAATCAAAAATGGAAAGAACATGGAGATGGTTTGGCCGTAAAGACCTGATTACGCTCGACATGCTTCGACAGATTGGCGTACAGGGCATTGTCACGGCACTGCATGACGTGCCGCTCGGACAAATATGGTTGCAACAGCAGATCCACGACCTGAAGACTTACATCGAGTCATACGGCATGAGATGGAGTGTTGTAGAGTCTCTCCCCGTCACCGAGACAATTAAATATGGTGGGCCTGACCGCGACGAGCAGATCAGTATCTATTGCGAGAGCCTGCGCCACCTAGCCGCTGAGGGCATCCACACGATCTGCTATAACTTCATGCCCGTACTCGACTGGGCACGCACCGACCTGCTCCATCTCAACCCCAACGGATCGAGCAATCTCTATTTCAGCATACCCGAATTTGCCTATTTCGACATCGATCTCTTGAAGCGTGAGGGCGCTGAGGAGGACTGGAGAAACTTCCAGGTACTCGGCCCCGATGGCAAGCCCAACGGCAGAGACATATTAAAAGAGGTGTCGGAACTGCGCAAGCTGATGACGCCGGAGAAAGACCATGCGCTCGTGGAGAACATTGTCATCAAGACACAAGGCTTCGTCTCCGGTAACTTCAAGGAAGGCGACGAGCATCCGCTCGGCCTCTTCCGTGAGTTGCTGAAGAGATATGAGGGCATCGACCGCGAGCAGTTGCGCGCCAACATGAAGTATTTCCTCGACGCGATCATGCCGGTCTGCGACGAGTGCGATATGTATATGTGCGTTCATCCCGACGATCCTCCTTTCCAAATTCTCGGCTTGCCACGTATCATCACGTGCGCCGACGACATAGAGTGGCTGCTCAACACTGTCCCCAACAAGCACAACGGTCTGACCTTCTGCGCCGGTTCGCTCTCCGCGGGTGCCCAAAACAACTTGCCGGAGATGGCCCGCCGCTTTGCCGGTCGCACGAGTTTCGTGCATCTGCGCAGCTGCCACGTCTTCCCCAACGGCGACTTCACTGAGGCCAGCCATTTGGGCGGTCGCGCTGATCTCGTGGCGCTGGCTCATATCTTCGAGCAGGAGGAACAGCAGCGCAAGGCAGGCAAGGCCCTGCTCTCTTCACCCAACGCACAGGTACTGCCCATGCGTGTGGACCACGGTATGACGATGCTCGGCGACGAGAAGCGTGGATACAATGCCGGATACAGCTTCCTTGGCCGTATGTTTGCCATGGGACAGGTGCAAGGCATCCTCGCCGCAGTGGATAAGGAATTAGGTATCAAATACGAACAACCAGGATTTTTTGATTAAACCATGAACGAACTATTTAACATTAAAGACTATGTTGTCGTCATCACTGGCGGCACGGGCGTCCTTGGCCGCTGCATCGGCAAATACCTCGCAGAGCAAGGCGCCAAGATCGCTATCCTCGGACGTAAGGAAGAGGTAGGCAACGAAATCGTGAAAGAAATCACTGACAAAGGCGGCGTCGCCAAATTCTATAAGACCGACGTGATGAACGTGGAACTGGTGAAACAGAACTGTGAGGACATCCTCAAGGACTTCGGACGCGTAGACACACTGCTCAACGCCGCCGGGGGCAACATGAAAGGAGCCACCATCGCACCGGATCAGAACTTCTTCGACCTCGATCCCGAACAGTTCCAAAAGGTGCTCAACCTCAACCTCACGGGTACGGTGATCCCTACCCAGGTGTTCCTCAAGCCGATGGTCAAGCAGGGAAAGGGTTCGATCATCAACTTCAGTAGCATGGCAGCCTTCCGTCCGATGACACGTGTCTGCGGTTATGCGGCTGCCAAGGCCGGCATCTCCAACTTCACCGCTTACATGGCCACCGAGACCGCCAAGAAGTTTGGCGAAGGCATCCGCGTCAACGCGATCGCTCCGGGATTCTTCATCACGGAACAAAACCGCGCACTGCTCACCAATCCCGACGGCAGCTATACTCAGCGTGGCAACGACGTGATCCGTCAGACGCCATTCGGTCGCATGGGTAAACCCGAAGAACTCTGCGGTACGATCCACTATCTGATGAGTGATGCCGCCGCCTTCGTCACCGGCACCGTAGCCATCGTGGACGGAGGCTTCAATGTCTTCGCCATGTAGCGGATAGCTTTTTCGGGCAAGTTACAAGCCACACGATCAATAGTCTCATCCCTAAAAAGCCTTACGGCAAGGGGGGAGGGAAACCGGATCGTGTGGCTTGTTTTGTTAAGCCCCGACCAGTGCCAAGAATGTACAAAATACCTTATATTTATAAGCAAAAAGCTATCCCCACATATCAAATAAGCTTCGAGAACCAAAAATTTAACAGAAGAATAAGTTTTCTTTAAAAAAAATGGATAAAAAGTTTGCCGTTCTAAAAAATATGATTATCTTTGCAGTGTTATCCTGAAAACAATCTTTTTACCTTGAAGGAACTAATACCTATTGAAGATTAAGAGCGGTTGCCTGCGAAGGTCATCGCTTTTTTGTGCCCTTTTCAGGCCTCGTCACAACCCTGCGAAGCCTCCCACTCCACATCTTTCTCCTTTATTCATTGTTCATCATTTTCCCTAACCCAAAGAGAAGGAGCCGCCGGAATAATATAGCGAAAGTGCTTTGTCATTGCAAAAATAATCAGTATCTTTGCATTATGGAAAACTAACAACAATACGCAATATGATTTACACTTTGCTTGCAGACAGTGGTTCTACAAAGACTGATTGGTCTTTAATGGCCGACGGAACCGTTGCCGCACATATCCGCACAAAAGGATTGAATCCCTTCCAAATGAGCGAGGACGAGATCGCCAACGAAGTAAAGACCGCTCTCCTACCCCAGTTGCAATCGGCTTGCAGCAACGAAGCGACAGCTTCAAAGCAGGATCTCGGCAGCCGCACCCTCAACAGCCTCCACTTCTATGGTGCGGGCTGCACACCGGAAAAGATTCCCGTGGTGGAGCGTGCTCTGCACCGTCATCTCCATGTCACCGGCGTCTGCGAGGTGGCCAGCGATATGCTTGGCGCGGCAAGAGCGCTCTGCGGTGATCAGCCCGGCATCGCATGTATCTTAGGGACGGGCAGTAATTCCTGCGCCTACGACGGTGAGAAAATCGTGAAGAACGTGCCAGCGCTCGGATTCATCCTCGGTGACGAGGGCAGCGGTGCTGTCTTGGGCAAGACGCTCGTCGCGGACATCCTGAAAAACCAGTTGCCGCAGACGATCATCCAGCGCTTCAACGACAAATACCACCTCACGGCCGCCGACATCATCGACCGTGTCTATCGCCAGCCGAAGCCCAACACGTTCCTGGCCTCCTTCGTTCCCTTCCTGCAGGAAAACATCGCCGAGCCTGCCATCTACGCGCTCGTCAAGGAGGGCTTCCGCCGTTTCCTCTGCCGCAACGTCAAGCAATACGACGGTTGGAACCAGTTGCCGATCGGCTTCAACGGCAGCATCGCACTCATCTATCGCCAACCGCTCGAAGAAGTGATGAAGGAGGAAGGCATGAAGATCGGCAAGATCATCCAGGTTCCGATCGACGGACTCATCGAGCAGGAAGCCGCACAGTGGAACAAGAAACACTGATCCGCATTGAGAATTCTTAATAACTAAGCATACACCATGAAAAAACAAATTCATCAGCGCATCGCGGCGTTGCTGTTCGCAGCGGTCGCTGTGATGACAGCTGCCGCTCAGTCGGCCCGTCACTTCGAACTCCGTAACAGCCAAGACGGGCTCTCCACGCTCACCGTCTATCTTCCTGAGCACCCTACAGGACGTGCCGTCCTCGGCTGTCCGGGCGGTGGTTATGCCCATCTCGCCATGCAACACGAGGGGCACGACTGGGCTCCGTACTTCAACAATCAGGGCATTGCCTATGCCGTACTGAAATACAGAATGCCAAAAGGCGACCGCAATATCCCACTCTCCGACGCGTATCAGGCCATGAAGACGCTGCGCGACTCGGCCGACGTGTGGCAGATCAACTCCGACGACATCGGCATCATGGGTTTCTCGGCCGGCGGACATCTGGCCTCGTCGGTGAGCACACATGCGCCCTGGGCCATGCGGCCCAACTTCAGCATTCTGTTCTACCCCGTCATCACCATGGGCAAAGGCACACACGAAGGTTCGCGCGACAACTTCCTCGGCTCTGACAGAAACAACAAAGAGACCGTCAAGCAGTGGAGCAACGAGACGCAGGTGCGCTCCCACCTCACGCCACCGGCCATCATCCTGCTGGCCAACGACGACGAAGTCGTGCCACCCGTACAGAACGGCGTGGCTTACTATAGCAGCATGAGGGCTTGCAGCAACACCTGCTCGCTGATGATATACCCTCATGGTGGCCATGGCTTTGGCATCATGCCCACTTTCCCTTCTCATCAACAAATGATGGACGACCTCACCGCATGGTTGAAAGCGTTGCCCAGTCCACAGCCTCACGCCATCCGCGTGGCATGTATCGGCAACAGCATCACCGACGGATTTGGCATCGGCATGAGCGATGAGCAGGGCTATCCGGCACAACTGCAAAGAATGCTCGGCAGGGGCTACCTTGTCAAGAACTTCGGTGTGTCTGCCCGTACGCTGCTCAGCAAGGGCGATCTGCCCTATGTGCGTGAAGAGGCATGGCAGGACGCTCAGGCCTTCCGCCCGGATATCGTCATCATGAAACTCGGTACGAACGACACCAAGCCCCACAACTGGGTACACAACGCTGAGTTCAAACACGATCTGATGGCGATGACCGACACGCTCAAGGCGCTGCCCTCACATCCAAGGATCTGGCTGTGCTCACCCATTCCAGCCGTCAAACCCTCATGGGACATCAACGACAGCATCATCGCCAACCATATTGCGCCGATCGTCAAGCAGGTGGCTCGCAAGGAAAAAGTGCAGTATATCGATCTCCACACGGCCTTCCATCCTGCTGAAGGCATGACCACCGATGGCATCATGCAGTCCGACGGCATCCATCCGACACGGAAAGGTGCTAAGCTCCTGGCAAAGATCATCATGGAGACCATCACCAAGAAGTAGAACTTCACTGCTTGGTCGCAATACCACCAGGACAGCATCAAAGATACTGTATCGCATGCAAGTACCTCCATATTTATATAAAAACACCCTGACCGAGCAAGGCTTACATCCTCGGCCAGGGTGTTTTTGTATATTACAACAAGAAGAAAGTTTGTTCAAGAAACTGACATTTTTCGGCCTCTGAGAATCGAAAAATCAGAAGCCAAAGGATGCTTGGCCCAAAAGAAGCCCATTTTTGAGCAATTTTACTAACATACTGATAATCAGATATTTGTGTTATATAACGTACAAAACCTACTTCCCGAAGCCTTCATTTTTGCCATTTTACTTGTTCAAAAAGGCCATTTTTGCCAATCATCTCGGTACTTTGACCGTGTAAAACTACCGAAATGACGAGAAATTCTCTAGAGAATTTCTCGTCAAAGTACCTTTTTCATCTTGTCAAAGTACCCTTTTCTCGCTCTTTTCAAGCAAAAATGACTTTGCGAATCCAAAAGTCTCATTTCTTCATCTCTAGATTGTGATCTCTCCACGACAAACTTTTGTCGGGAAAAATCAAAATACGACATTGCTTTAAATTATATAAATTGACATGCGAGAGCAAAAGAGTACTGATGGAGTTGCAGAATTCAGAATTTTACATTACCTTTGTAACAGCAATCAGGATAACGGTGCCAAGCGGCACCGGAAAAGTATTCGAAGCGTTTTTCTTTTAATAACTACATATATATAAAATAATGAGTGTCAATATCAATAGAAACGGTCAGAAGCGAGTAGTCATCGTTGGTGGCGGCTTAGGAGGCCTGCGGCTTACCAACCAACTCAAAGACAGCAACCTGCAAGTCGTACTCATCGACAAGAACAACTACCATCAGTTTCCCCCATTGATCTACCAGGTGGCTTCGGCCGGACTGGCTCCCAGTTCCATCTCCTTCCCCTTCCGACAGATCTTCCGCAAGCGCAAGAACTTCTATTTCCGTATGGCTGAAGCCCGCGCGGTCTTTCCCGACAAGAAGATCCTGCAGACGTCCATCGGTAAGATCGACTACGACTATCTCGTTTTCGCAGCCGGAGCTACGACCAACTTCTTCGGCAACAAGAACGTAGAAGAATGGGCCATCCCCATGCGTACCCTGTCTGAGGCCATGGGCCTGCGCAATGCACTGCTCTCAAATCTCGAGCGTGCGCTGACCTGCGCCACGGAGGAAGAGCGGCAGGAACTGCTCAACGTCGTCATCGTTGGCGGTGGTGCTACCGGCGTGGAAATTGCCGGTGCGATCTCGGAGATGAAGCGCTATGTCATCCCCTACGACTATCCCGACATGGACGCATCGCACATGCATATCTATCTGCTTGAGGCCGGTGACCGACTCTTGGCAGGTATGTCACAGGAAGCATCAGAGAAGGCACTCAAATATTTAAGGGACATGGGCGTCGACGTACAGTTCGGCAAGATGGTAACGGACTACCGCGACTATCATATCATCATCAAGGACGGCACATCGATCGCCACGCGCACTTTCCTTTGGGTTTCCGGTATCCGTGCCCAACCGGTCACGGGCATCGAAGGCGACAAGCTTGGACGTGGCTTCCGCATTCTCGTCGACGGCTGCAACCGTGTACGTGGCTACGACAATATCTTCGCCATTGGTGACCAGTGCCTGATGACTGCAGATCCGAGATATCCCAAAGGCCATCCACAATTGGCACAGGTGGCTATCCAGCAGGCTACCCAACTGGCAGAAAACCTCATAAGGCTTTCGCACCACGACACGGATCTCAAGCCCTTCCACTACAACGACCTTGGCTCGATGGCCACCGTTGGCCGCAACAAGGCTGTCGCTGATCTGGGCAAGGTACGGACACAGGGCTTCATGGCTTGGGTGCTGTGGCTCATCGTTCACCTCCGCTCCATCTTGGGTGTGCGCAACAAGCTGATGGTAATGCTCAGTTGGGCATGGCAATATTTCAGTTACAACGTCTCGATCCGTACGATCGTCTACGCCACCAAGCCAAAGATGATCCGCGAGCGCATCAAACGAGAGCAGACCACACACTTGGGTGAGGATCTAAAGCCTCCCCCCCAGCCCCTCTCCAAAGGAGAGGGGAGTAATTACTCTGGCGAAACCCTATAGACACCTTATGCTTATCGAAGCAACTGGTTGTAGACTTTTGGGCTAAAGAGGGGCTAAGATACATACAAAAAAAACGAAGAGGACAGACAGCAAATGCAGTCTGTCCTCTTCGTCTTTTTGTATTTTGTCTGTAGTCCAGTATTCCCGCCACGCTTCCCTCACACTTTCCTTACACCCCTATATTCCCTCGCACATGAATTGTTTAACCAGCATATCACTCCCCTCTCCTTCGGAGAGGGGTTGTGGGGGGGGAGGCTGGAGAGGCTGTTGTGAGTGAGGCTGCTTTTTTACTTTGTCACAAACGCCATCAGCTCCTTGCCGAGCGCGTCAGCCTCTTCGGCAGTATGCGCCTCACTGTAGACACGGATGATCGGCTCAGTGTTGCTCTTGCGCAGGTGCACCCACTTATCGGGGAAGTCGAGCTTCACGCCGTCGATGTCAGTAACCTGTACGTCGGGCTGAGAAGCGAAGTGCTCCTTCACCTTATTTAATATGGCGTCAATGTCAGTATCAGGCTGCAAGTCCACGCGGTTCTTTGCCATGAAATAGTTCGGGAACGTAGCGCGCAGCTGACTGGCCTTCATGCCTTTCTGTGCCATGCTGCTGAGGAAGAGGCCAATGCCCACGAGGGCATCACGACCGTAGTGGCTCTCAGGATAGATGACTCCGCCATTGCCCTCACCACCGATGACGGCTCCAACCTCCTTCATCTTGGTTGTGACATTCACCTCGCCGACGGCTGCAGCGTAGTACTTGCAGCCATGACGCTCCGTGACATCACGCAGGGCGCGCGTAGAACTCAGGTTGCTCACGGTAGAACCTTTGACATGGTCGAGGATGTAGTCAGCCACCGTCACCAATGTGTATTCCTCGCCATACATCTTACCGTTCTCCTGGATGAAGGCCAGACGGTCTACATCCGGATCCACCACGATACCGAGATCATAACCTCCACCGGCTACCTCGCTCATGATGCCGCCGAGGTTGCGCTCCAGGGGCTCAGGGTTATGGGCAAAATCACCGTTAGCCTCGCCGTTGAGGAACTTATATTCCACGCCGAGCGCATCGAGCAGATGCGGCAGGATGATGCCGCCGACCGAGTTGATCGAGTCAACACATACCTTGAAGTGAGCCTTCTTGATGGCATCCACATCCACGAGGTCGAGTGCGAGCACGCTGTCGATATGGCGCTGGTTAAAGCTGTCGTCGTGGGCGTAGTGTCCGAGATGGTCTACATCTGCGTATTCGAAATCCTCTTTTGCTGCAATGTCCAGTACGGCATTGCCGTCGGCTTTGGTCAGGAACTCGCCCTCGTTGTTGAGCAACTTCAGCGCATTCCAGTGACGGGGATTGTGGCTGGCTGTGATGATGATGCCGCCGTCGGCGCCACTCATGCGCACGGCGAGCTCGGTGGTCGGCGTTGTTGCCAAGCCGATGTCAAGCACATCGTAGCCCATGCCCATCAGCGTGCCACAGACAACACTGCGGACCATCGGGCCGGAGATGCGGGCGTCACGCCCGACGACAATCTTGTTGGCTGAAGACTTGGCGCTGCGACGGATGAAGGTAGCGTAAGCGGAAGTGAACTTCACAATGTCCAGGGGATTCAGCGTATCTCCTGTGCGGCCGCCAATGGTACCGCGAATGCCGGAAATAGATTTAATCAGAGTCATATATTGATAATCATCTATGATTTATTACTGTCGGTTATCGCCCACGCTGGTAGGTGATGTCGTAGAGACAGGGGTAGACACTGGCCGTAGCATAGGTCTGTCCCATGTCGTGAGGCACGATGAGCCGCACCTTAGCAATCTCGTCATCAGCATTGACATAGCGACCTAAGTTGATGAACGTCAGCGGAACAAGCCAGCCCTGAGGAACGGTTGTTGAACCATTGCCATAGGCGCGGTACATCAAACTGCTCGTATCAAACGAACCACGGAAAGTGCCGGAGTTGTTGGTCACGCTGATCTTATCGAACGTCTGAGAAACGCTCGGAAAAAGAACATTGCTCAACTGAATGCTGTCCGTCAGCAGGTTGCGCTCAGTGAATCGGCACAGGACGGTGGCACTCTCGCCATAAGCCAAAGGCTTTCCTGAGCCACGGCGAACAATCTGCATATATACGCCGGAGGACTCAAAGAGCACCCATTCGTTCTTCTTTACGTCGGTCGTCGTGTCCTTGAGAAACTCATCTTCTGAGATCACGGTCACTGCCGAGTCAGCAATATACTTGTTGATAGCTGATTTCTCACGCTTCTTCTGGTCAGCATAAGTTTCCTCATTGTTGCAGGAAGCGATCAGCATGAAGCCTATCAGCATCAGGCACAAAAAGCCCAGTTTCCTCATTGTCTGTCTATTATTGTTGATTAATATTGCAAAGGTAACAAAAAAAGGCTGGATAGTACTGATATAGAGGAATAAAAAACATTAAATGCCATCATCAGCCCTTCAGTTGCTCACGATAAAAAGTAAAGGCTTCGCGTGTGATCTTCTCTGCCTCCTCAATAGGACAGTCGAGATGCCCCCCGCTGGCATTGAAGTGTCCGCCACCATTGAAGAAGCGGCGCGCCATGTCCTCCACAGAGAAGTCGTCGACAGAGCGAAGGCTGACCCAAATCTTGTTGTCGATGCGGTCGTCCTCACGCAGCGAGACGCTGACCTTCATGCCCTTGATGCGCAGTGGCTCGTTAACAAGTCCCTCTGCATCACCGCGCTTGTAATGGAAGTCGAGCATGTTTTGGCGTGTCAGCGTATAGTAAGAAGCGTGGATGTCCTCAAAGACATTGAGTTTCTGTGACATCAGATAGCCGCGCAGGCGGATGGCCCACGTGCTGTAGTTATTGAACACGTTGCGATAGATCTTGTCCTTGTCGATGCCTTTGGTGAGTAACTGACAGATGATGTAGAAGATCTCCGGACGTGAGGACGCGAAGGTGAAGCCGCCTGTGTCGGTCATCATGCCACAATAGTCGCAAACGGCAAAGGTCTTGCTGAGCTTATCAAAGACGCCTAACTGCCAAGCAGCACGGAAGACAACCTCTGAAGCCGAGCAGAACTCTTCGGAACTGACCTTCACATCAGCCTGCATCTGTGGGCCGAGATGATGGTCGAAGAGTACACGCGGTGCCTGGCAGGCGGTAAGGATCTCTGCCATGGTGTCGACACGGCTGTTGTCATTAAAGTCGATGCAAAAGAGCAGGTCAGCCTTGTTGAGCGCCTGCGTGACTTTCTCGGGATGCTTGTCGTAGCGGATGATGGCATGCGTGCCCGGCAGCCACTGTAAAAAATCGGGATAGGCATTGGGCATGATGACGGCAGGCTCCTTGCCAAAAGCCTCACGCAGGCAGGCAGCCCAGGCCAGACATGAACCCATCGCATCGCCGTCGGGACGCGAATGGCCTGTTATCACGATATGATTGGAAGACGATATTTTCTCTTTCAACCAAAGAAGATCGTTCTCGGAAAGAACGTTGAGATTCATTTCTGTATTCATAGTTGCAAAGGTAGCAAATTATTAGGAAAAAGGAAATGGATATATGAAAATAAATCAGGATAGGATCACTCCTACCCTGATTATAAGAAGAAAGATAAAGGATGTCATTCTTGATGCAGCTCCTCAAAGGCTTTGTCGAAAGCCTTTGGGCGGCGGGCTGTGAAGCAGATATTGACCAGACAGTTGGCGATGAGCTCGTCATCGGTCAGATCCACGCCTTTCTCTCTGACGAGGTTCTTGCCGAGGCATACCTCCCACGTGGTGTTGAAGTCGCGGTCTTCTGCTCCCATATACTTCAGATCGCCCGGTCCGTCGATGATCTTGAAGCGTATCGGCTTCTTGGAAGGCACGGGGCGCATGTTCAGCAACAGGTCGTAGGCCAGGCGGAGCTGGTCACGGTAGCCTGATGTGCCGGGATACATATTATTAATGGTGGCCATGATCTCGTCGAAACGATAGGCCTGCAAGAGATCGTAGAGAATCATAACAGCTGCTGATAAAGATGATATTCTACCATTAGAACTTTGCCATCTTGATGGCGTCGACAGCGCACTCGTCGCCTTTGTTGCCAAGCTTACCACCGCAGCGGTCCACAGCCTGCTGATGATCATCAGTCGTCAGCAGTCCAAAGATCACAGGAATGTTCTGTGTGGCATTGAGACGTGAGATGCCAAAGGTGACGCCCTGGCAGATATAGTCGAAGTGCGGCGTGTCGCCACGGATGACGCTGCCCAGGATGATAATGGCGTCGAAGCCGTCGTTCTTGCACAGTTGCTGTGCGCCATAGACGAGTTCGAAGCTTCCGGGCACGGTCTTGACATGGATGTTCTCGGGTAGTGCGCCATGCTTCTCAAGCGTAGACACGCAACCGTCGAGCAGTGCGCCCGTGATATCCTTGTTCCACTCAGCGACGACGATACCGAAGCACATGTTGCTGGCATCGGGTACGCTTGTCGTGTCGTAATCAGACAAATGATGTAATGCTGTAGCCATAATAATTTTAGCTAAATCCTCCTAACGTTGCGAAAGAGCCATCGCTTAGATGCTGGCTCTCTCGATGTATTTGTCGATCTCGTTGCTCTGAACAAGCTGAGAGTTGACATATTTCTTCTTGATGTCCTGATAGACTTTCAGCGCGTCTGCCTTCTTGCCCTGAGACTCCAGCAACTCGCCGGCCTGCAGACGGAAGATAGGAGACAGACTGTTGTTGGTGCCGTCCTCAGCTTTGTCATCAGCCTTGTCAGCAGCCTCCTGGAGTTTACTTACAGCCTTGTCGATCTGTCCGACATGAGCGTAGGCGTTGCCCAGAGCCTCGATAGCGGCAGGACTGACCATGGCGTCGCCCTTGGGAGAATAGTCCTCAAGATACTTGACGGCATCGCTCCACTTTCCCAAATAAGCATAGCTCAGTCCGGCATAGAGCTTAGCGAGGTTGCCGGCATCCGTAGAACTATAGTCATCGGCAATCTTCACAAAGCCGCTGTAGCCTGCGCCATCGCCGTTGAGCGCCTTGTCGAACTGCTCGGCATTGAAGTACTCCTGACCACGAGCCAATGCAGTACTGGCTTTCTCCTCACGGGGACCGCCAATGAATGCGCTATAGCAGAAATATCCTGCGATAATGACTACCACTGCGATGATAGCACCCAGTAAAATCTTCTTGTTCTTGTCGAAAAACTCTTGTGACTTAAAGGCAGCGTCAAATGTTGCCTGACCGTTGTTGTTTGCCATTTATTTGAAATGATTTTTTATTATTTCGTTGACGATTGTTGATACACAGCGACTGTGTCTCTTACAGACACGGCGCAATATATCGGTACAAAATTAGCAATTTTCCCTCGAATACTAAAATTTATGCGACTCTTTTTTCGCTTTTTAGCTTCAAAACTCTTATCTTTGCATATGTAAGGCAAGGGAAAGCCCAAATAGAGCCCATAGGATTATGAGACTAAAGAAGATATCAATCATCAATTACAAGAATATAAAGAGCACTGCGCTGGAGCTCTCGCCGAAGGTGAACTGCTTCATCGGCAACAACGGTGAAGGCAAAACCAATATCCTTGACGCGGTCTATTTCCTCTCGTTCTGCCACAGCAGCTTCACCAACATCGACTCACAGGTGATCAACCACGACACAGAGTTCTTTGTCATCGAGGGCGACTATGAGGGCGACGAGGGACAGCAGGAGAACATCTACGCGGCCATGAAACGCGGACGGCATAAGCAGTTCAAGCGCAACCACAAGGACTATAAGAAGCTCTCAACGCACATCGGGCTCATCCCGCTCATCTTTGTCACGCCATCGGACAACAGTCTGGTCAGCGGAACGAGCGAGGAGCGACGCCGGCTCATGGACGTGGTCATTGCGCAGTATGACCATACTTATATGGACGCGCTGACACGCTACAACAAAGCCTTGCAGCAGCGCAACGCCCTGCTGAAGATGGAAACAGAGCCCGACGCCTCGCTCATGGACCTATGGGAAGAGGAGATGGCTTCGGCCGGAGAAGAAGTCTTTTACAAGCGCAGCCGGTTCGTGGAAGAGATGACACCGGTGTTTCAGCAGATCTACGACATGCTCTCGGATCACCACGAGGCGGTCTCGCTGCACTATGTCTCCCACGGACAACGTGGTCCTTTGCTCGACGTGATTCGTCGCGACCGTCTGCGAGACCGTGCCGTGGGCTATTCGCTCCACGGTATTCACCGCGACGATCTGGAGATGCTCCTTGAGGGCTATCCCATGCGACGCGAGGCAAGCCAGGGACAGACGAAGACTTACGTGCTGGCACTGAAGCTCGCTCAGTTCTCTTTCCTAAAGAAGACGGCATCAGGCACCACGCCGCTGCTGCTTCTCGACGACATCTTTGACAAGCTCGACGCCCGCCGGGTGGAGCAGATCATCAAACTCGTGGCCCGTCCCGACTATGGACAGATTTTCATCACGGACACCAACCGCGACCATCTCGACCATATCCTGCAACACGTCGGCGAGGATTATAAACTCTTCCATGTGGAGGACGGAAATGCTACGCAATGTTGAGTGTTGAATGATGAATGTTGAATGAATACAATGTTGAAACCATTCATCACTCATCATTCAACATTCATCATTGGAATAACTCATCATTCATCATTCAACACTCATCATTGAATATATGTTTAAGCGCGAAGTAAAACCGATTGGCGACCTGCTGAAGGAAATGCTCAGAAAAGAAGGACTGGAGACACCACTGCTACAGCGGCGCATCGTGGATGCTTGGGATGAAGTCATGGGACACACGATCTCGAGCTATACCCACGAAAAGTTCATCCGCAACCAAGTGCTGCACGTGAAGATCGACAACCCCGCGCTGCGACAAGACCTCAGCATGATGCACACACAGATCACCCGCCGCCTCAACGATGCCGTCGGCTCATCGGTTATCAGCGACGTAAGGGTCTACTGATGATCATCACTACCTGCAAACCTTGTAAAGACTAAAACCACATGAAGAAACCTAAGACGATTCTGACAGCCCAACTGCTTCTTCTGCCCTTGATGATACCCTTGTTCATCACGGGCTGCACGCCGCGTGCCTCTTATAAATATAAAATAGGTGTGTCGCAATGTGTCGGCGGACGTTGGCGCGACAAAGTCAACAACGAGATGCTGTCCGCACAACATCTCTACGATACCGACGTGAAAGTATGTATCATCAATGCAGACAACAACACCGACCGGCAGCGTCAGCAGATCGACAGCCTCATCAATGCCGACGTGGACTTGCTCGTCATCTCTCCCAACGAATATAAGCCCCTCTCGCCCTGCGTGGAAAGAGCAAAGAAGCGCGGAATCCCCGTCATTCTTTTTGAGCGGAAGACTTCATCTAACGACTACACAGCCTATATCGGCGGTGACAACGTGGAGGCCGGACGCGCCATCGGCACGTACGCCGCACGCCTTTGTCGCGACAGCATACACGTAGGCCGACGCCCGGTAGTGCTGGAGATCACCGGACAACTGGTGATGTCGCCAGACCGCGAGCGCTACCAAGGCTTCTCCAGCGTGATGAAGAAGCACCCTGAACTGGATTTTCAACATATCAAAACCAACTGGTCTTTGGAAGACTCCTATGCAGCCACGAAGGAATGGCTGCAGGCAGGCAAGCCACTCGATGTGGTTTTCTGCCAAAGCGACTTGGCCTCTTTCGGCGCATACAAAGCCGCTAAGGAACTCGGAAAAGAAAAAGGGATCTACTTCCTCGGCGTAGACGCACTGCCCGGAGAAGGTATTGACGCCGTACAGCAGGGGAAGCTCGCCGCCAGTTACATCTATCCTACGCACGGCGAAGAGATCATTGCCTTGGCACTAAGAATACTTGAGCACAAGCCGTACAAGCGTACAAACATCATCAAGAGCATGGTGGTCACACCACAGAACGTCAACGAGATTGCCATCAACGCCAACGCAATGATGCGGCAAAACGAATACCTGATTACCATTCAGAATAAATTGGAGGACTATTTCGGGCTCTATCACGTGCAGCGCACTCTGCTCTTTGTGTCTCTCGTAGTGGCGCTGATCCTGTTGATTGCCGTGCTGCTCGTGTGGCGGGCCATTGTTATCACACGACGTGCCAACCGCCAGATGAAAGAATTGGGCGATGAACAAAACCGCTTCTACACCAATGCCAGCCACCAACTGCGCACACCTCTGACGCTCATCATCGGTCCGCTGCAGCAACTCGGCGAGAGCAAGACGCTCAGCGAGGGCGACCATGAGTTGCTCGGCATCGTTCAGCGCAATGCGGAACAATTGCTGCATCTCGTCACCGACGTACTGCAGTTCCAAAAGGAAACACAAAAGATGATCCAAGACCCTCAGCCCGATGACGCGCACGCCATCAGCCGACGGTCGGTGCAGGACGGGCAACACGACATTGTCGTGCGTGACCAAAGCGACGAACTCGCTACGGTGCTGATTGTCGACGACAACGACGACATGCGCCGCTATCTGCGCACACTGCTCCTCGACCGCTATTACGTACTCGAAGCCAGCGACGGGCAGAGCGGTTGGAAATTGGCTCGCGAGAGTGTTCCCGACCTGGTCATCAGCGACGTAATGATGCCGGTGATGGACGGACTGACCTTTTGTGCCAAGCTGAAAGCTGATCCACTGACCAGCCATATACCTGTCATCCTGCTCACCGCACGCAGTACGGAACAGCAACAGGCCGAAGGACTCAGCCAAGGCGCAGACGCCTATCTCACCAAGCCCTTCAGTGCTGAGGTGCTCATTGCGCATATCGTCAGTCTGCTTGCTAACCGACAGAAACTCAAGGAAGCCTTTGCTGCGGAAAAGCAACAGACAAACGACAACCATGAACAAGACGAAAAGCTCAGCACGCCCGACAAGATGTTCATGGACACCCTGCGTCAGGCTATCCTTAAGAATATGAGTAACACCAAGCTGAAGATGGACGATCTCGGTGCCGACATGGGCATCAGCCGTGTGCAGCTCTACCGTAAGGTGAAGGCCATGACGGGCATGTCACCTGTGGAACTGCTGAAAGAGATGCGCCTCCAACGGGCCATGAAACTGCTCAAAGCCACCGACAAGACCGTAGCGGAAGTGGCCTATGAAGTAGGCTTCGGCACGCCGGGCTATTTCTCCTCCTGTTTCAAGAAGCAATACGGCAAATACCCTACAGACGTCAAAGAGGACGCAAAAGAATGAGTACAAGGACGCTATGCGGTTCAATAATTGTTTCTTTCGATTAGAAATTTGATACATGTCGAAAAAGTTACAACATTTGCACGAATGAATAACACAACTTTGAAATAGTCTTCGTAATTTCGTGGCAACAATCTTAGGATGGCCTCACGGAAAGCGAGGCTGCCTCAGAGTAGGAAAACAAAAAACCTAAATTAATAAAGACATGAACAACAAAATCAACAAGCTGGCTCTGGCCAGTGTCATGCTTTGCTTCTTTGCCATGGGTTTCGTCGACTTGGTGGGCATTGCATCGAATTTTGTGAAGAAAGACTTGGGACTCAATGATGCCACCGCCAACATCTTCCCCTCCCTGGTTTTCTTCTGGTTTCTCATCTTCTCTGTGCCGACCGGCGTGCTGATGAACAAGATCGGACGCAAGAAGACCGTATTGCTCTCACTCATCGTCACCGTAGCGTCACTCTTGCTGCCGCTCTTCGGTGAGAGCTTTGGTCTGATGCTCGTCAGCTTCTCGCTTTTGGGTATCGGCAACGCACTCATGCAGACATCACTGAACCCGCTCGTAGCCACAGTGGTTCGTGGCGGTCACCTTGCCTCCACGCTCACCTTCGGCCAGTTTGTCAAGGCCATCGCATCGTTCATGGCTCCTTACATCGCTGCCTGGGGCGCTACACAGGCCATACCCTCCTTCGGTCTCGGCTGGCGCGTGCTCTTCCCCATCTATATGATTATCGGCATTGCCGCCTCGCTGTTCCTGCTCTCCACACCTATCGAGGAAGAAGGTCCTGCCTTTGCCGGGGAGACTTCACCGACCGTGGGCAAGCAGTTTGCGGCCTGTTTCCGTCTGTTAGGTAAGCCCATCGTGCTGCTGAGCTTCGTCGGCATCATGTGCCACGTAGGTATCGACGTCGGTACGAACACTACAGCACCGAAGATTCTCATCGAGCGACTGGGAATGACGCTTAACGATGCCGCCTTCGCCACCTCACTCTACTTCATTTTCCGTACCCTCGGCTGCCTGACAGGCTCCTTCTTCCTGCGTGTGGTCAACAACCGATTGTTCTTTGTCATCTCCATCACAATGATGGCACTGTCGATGTGCGGTCTGTTCTTCGGAACCACCAAACTTGTACTCTATATCGCCATCGCTCTCGTAGGCTACGGCAACAGCAACGTCTTCTCACTCGTCTTCGCCCAAGCGCTGCAAAGTGTGCCCGACAAGCAGAATGAGGTCAGTGGTCTGATGATCATGGGACTCTTCGGTGGTACCATCTTCCCACTCCTCATGGGCTTTGCCTCTGATGCCATGGGGCAGGCCGGTGCTGTGCTCGTCATGGCCGTCGGAGTCGCCTATCTGTTTACCTATATCAAGAACGTCAAATAAATAATAACTATGAACAAAGTCATTGTCGGCCTCGGTGAGGCCTTATGGGATTGTCTGCCCGACGGCAGCAAACTGGGTGGTGCACCCGCCAATTTCGCTTATCATGCCAGTCAGTTTGGCAACGACGCCTATGCAATCAGCGCCATCGGTAACGACGCGCTCGGCGACCAAACGCTGAAGGAGTTCGACGACAAGCATCTGAAGTATGTCATGCCACGTGTCGACTACCCAACCGGTACCGTACAGGTGGAACTCGATGAAGAAGGCATACCTACCTACGACATCAAACAGAACGTGGCTTGGGACAACATCCCGTTCACCCCAGAGATTGAACACGTAGCCAAGCACTGCGGTTGCGTGTGCTTTGGTTCCTTGGCTCAGCGCAATAAGATATCACGCGACACGATCCATAGCTTCCTCGACACCACGCCGATGAGCTGCCTGAAGATCTTCGACATCAACTTGCGCCAGAACTTCTACACCAAAGAAATCATTCAGGACAGCCTGAAGGCTTGCGACATCCTGAAGATCAACGATGAGGAACTCGTCACCATCGGCCGCCTCTTCGGCTACCCCGGTCTCGACATCGAGAACAAATGCTATCTCATTCTCGGTAAGTACAACCTGAAAATGCTCGTGCTCACCTGCGGCACCAATGGCAGCTATGTCTTTGCTCCCGGCGTGAAGAGTTTCCAGCCAACACCCAAGGTGGAAGTGGATGATACGGTAGGTGCCGGCGACAGCTTCACGGGTTCTTTTGCCTCAGCCATCCTTGCCGGAATGCCTATTAAGGAAGCCCACAAGCTTGCCGTGAAGGTCAGTGCTTTCGTCTGCACACAGCCCGGCGCCATGCCTAAGTTGCCCGAAAACCTGATTAACAAAGTGAAGTAGTTCACATCAAGAGTATATCTTCCTCCTGAAAAGGAGGCAAACGAACTACCCCAATACACCTTATTTTATTATATATAGGGCGTATTGGGGTTCTTGCGTTTATTACATTGCTAATCCGTAATCTTACATTTTTGACCAATGCGTTGAATATTGTTACATGTATCAAATGTTACATCCTCTGAGCAGATCGTTGAATTGACTTATGTCAACATTTCCCTAACTTTGCAACCGAAATCAAATCATCCTCTACGGATTAATAACTAAAATTCAATCACATGAAACACTTCAGAAGAGCGTTGCTCAGCATGACGTTGGCAACTGTCAGTGTGTCGGCTTGGGCACAAGACATCATCGTCAGCGGTACAGTCAAGGATGCTACTGGTGAGCCTATCATCGGTGTGTCCGTTATCCAGAAAGGTACATCCAATGGTGCCGTCACCGACCTCGACGGCCACTTCTCGTTCAAGGCGCCACAGGGCTCCCCACTGGTCGTCTCCTATATAGGCTTTGCAACACAGGAGGTAAAGGCCGGCAGCAACCTGGTCATTGAGCTCAAGGAAAATGCCAAAGAGCTCAATGAGGTCGTCGTCACGGGTTACACGGTTCAGCGCAAGGCCGACCTGACCGGTTCTGTGGCTGTGGTGAGCACAAAGGACTTGCAGACATCTCCTGATCCCGACCCCATGCGTGCTCTGCAAGGTAAGGTGCCGGGCATGACCGTCACCACAAACGGCTCTCCTATCGGTACGGGTACGGTGCGCATCCGTGGTATTGGTTCGTTCAACTCTTCGCAAGACCCTCTGTTCATTGTTGACGGTGTGCCGACCAACATGGCATTGAACTCACTCAACATGAACGACATCGAGAGCATGCAGGTGCTCAAAGACGCAGCCTCAGCCAGCATCTACGGTTCACGTGCTTCCAATGGTGTGATCATCATCACGACGAAGAAGGGTAAGAAAGGCGACAAGGTGGCCATCGACTTCTCGACCAACCTCACCGCTCAGTTCTATACCAACCAGTCGAAGATGAAGCTACTGAACACCAATGGCTACCTCACAGCCATGACACAGGCCGCTCTCAACGACGGACTTGACCCAGTAGCCTATGCCAGCAACTATGGTATTGATCTCAAGGCTGCTGCCGGTATCCCTATCACCGCTTACGACCCTGCAACCGGCAAGACTGTTTCTTATACGGCTGGCGGACGCTACAACGGATATATCAACGAGCGGCAGACCATGCCCTTCTCCGATACTGACTGGGTGGACGCCATCTCTCACACCGGCTTCTCACAGAACTATGACCTCTCGCTCTCACACGCCAACGACAAGCACAGCGCCATGTTCTCTTTGGGCTACAAAGATGTAGACGGTATCCTGAAGTACACCAGCTTCCAGAACATCGCCGCACGATTGAACACCTCATGGAATCTCAACAAGATGGTCACTGTGGGAGAGAACCTCACCGTCACCTACTCTACTCAGGTAGACTGCGCTCCGATGGAGAACGCACTGAAGATGCCGCCTATCGTACCGGTATATGAGAAAGACGGAAAGACTTTCGCCGGTCCTGTAGGTTCCATGTCTGACCGTGAGAACCCGGCCCGCGAACAGTATGACAACCGCGACAACCATCTCGACTACTGGAGAATCTTCGGTAACGCCTACGTGGAGTTGAAGCCCATCAAAGGCCTCACACTGAAGTCAAACTTCGGTATCGACTACAAGACATCGTTTATCAATGCTCTGACACACACCTACCAGTCTGACGTGGTCCGCAACAACATCGCCAAGACGACGCTCTCCAACAACAACGAGACCAACTGGGTATGGTCCAACACAGCCAACTATCTCTTCACGCTTTCTGGCGATCATCGTTTCAACATGCTGTTGGGTAGTGAGCTCTCAAAGCAGAGTGTCATCGACTTCTCAGCTTACTCTGAGGGTTATGCCTTGGAAGATGTAGACTATATGTGGCCCAATGCAGCCACCGGCACAATGAACAACAGCGGTGCCAAGGTAGGTTATCGCCTGGCTTCTTTCTTTGGCAAGATCGACTACAATTGGCAAGACCTGCTGCTGGCGTCGTTCACCATCCGCGAGGACGGCTCCTCACGCTTCGGTAAGAACAACCGCTGGGGTACCTTCCCTGCCGCCTCTCTCGGCTTCCGCTTCTCTCAGTTACTCCACTACAACTGGCTCAACGATGCCAAGTTGCGTCTCTCTTGGGGTGAGACCGGTAACCAGGCCATCGACAACAACGCGCAGTTCGGCCTCTATGTCGTAGACTACGGCCTCGACCGCGTCACTTCCACAGCCTATGACCTCGCTCTGCAAGGCTCGGGTACGTTCCCCTCCGGCTATCGTGCCACACAGTTGGCCAACCCAAACCTCAAATGGGAATCTGCTACACAGTACAACGTAGGTTTAGACTTCACCACGCTCGGCAACGCACTCTACGGTTCTGTTGATGCCTATATCAAGAATGTGAAGGACATGCTCATCAATCCTGCATACCTTGGAGCCACAGGTGAGGGCGGCAACCAGTGGCAGAACGGTCCATCACTGCGCAACTGGGGTATGGAGTTCGCCTTGGGCTACAGAAAGACTTTGGCTTGCGGCCTCGGACTCGACCTCAACGGCAACCTGAGCTTCTTCCGCAACCGCGTCACCTATCTGCCCTCCTCAACGACAGGCGCTTATGCCCACACGACAACACAAGACCTCGTTCAGAGCCACAAGGCTTACGGTTCTATCGTAGGATATGTCGCCGACGGACTCTTCCAGACCCAGGAAGAAGTCGACGCCTCCGGTCAACCCAACGCCCGTCTCGGCGGTCTGGAATATAAAGACCTGACTCACGACGGTAAGATCACCAGCGACGACCAGACGTGGATCTACAATCCAGTTCCCGCCTTCTCCTACGGTCTGAACATCGGACTAACTTACAAAGACTTCGACATGACCATGTTCTGGCAGGGCGTTGCCGATCAGGATGTGTACAACAACCAAAAGTTCCAGACCGACTTCTGGGCCATCACCGACCCGGGATCGAACAAGGGTAGCCGACTGCTCGACGCATGGAACACCAACAACACCGGCTCGTCGATACCACGTCTGAGCACGATGAACCGCGCAGACGAAGGCCGTGCCTCTTCCTACTTCGTGGAGAATGGCTCTTATCTCAAGCTCCGCACCCTGCAGATGGGCTATCGCGTGCCGGCATCCTTGCTCAGCAAGCTCCACATGACCAGCGCCCGCGTCTACGTCTCTGGACAAAACCTGCTGACCGTCAAGAGCAGCTCGCTCACTTGCTCCGACCCGGAGAACCCCAACTGGAACTATCCTCTCTCGTCTTCCATCTCCTTCGGCCTGCAAGTGGGATTTTAAATCATCATGTACATATAACATATTACAAAGAATCGAGTCATGAAAAAGATATATATATTTGCATTGGCAGCCGCATTGACCATGAGCCTGACTGGCTGCGACGATTTCCTCGACTACACGCCTACCGCTGTGGTGGATGAGGATAAGGCTTTCTCCAATCCGGAGAAGATGGTCAACAGTGCTTATGCCATGCTCGGCGACTGCTGGTATTCCTATCCCTTCAACCTCTGGCCCTACGGCGACCTGGCCTCCGACGACTGTCTCAAAGGCGGTGGCGGCACAGGCGACACTGGCTATCACGACATCGAAGTGTGGTCTTCGCTGACCTCCACTCGTGGTGAGCTCGACGAACTCTGGTACCGTCTGTTCAGTGCCGTGTCACGTTGCAACCGCGCCTTGGTTTCCCTCGAAGAGAACGGCAACAACGTACTCGGGGAGCAGACAACGACAGAGCGCGAGGCAGAGGTTCGCTTCCTGCGCGCCCACTTCTACTTCAAACTTATCTCTGTGTTCCGCCAAGTGCCTTGGATTGACGAACAGGTCTACAAGGACAAGGCAACAGAAAAGACCTCCAACACACAATACACCTACGAGCAGCTCTTCGGCAAGGTCATCGTCGACTTTAAGTTCGCCTACGACAATCTGCCCGAGAAGCAGAGCGAAGGCGGACGTGCCAACAAGATTGCTGCTGCCGCTTACCTTGCCAAGTGCTTTCTCACCCTGGCCTGGGGCGACGGCTACGAGGCTACCGACGGCGTAAGCCATATCAACAAGGACTATATGCAGAAGGTTGTGGACTACACCGACGTGGTCAAGGCTTCACGATATGGTTATCTCGAGGACTATGGCGACATCTTCCTGCCCGACTACAAGAACAGCAAGGAGAGCATCTTCGCCATGCAGGCCAGTGACTACTCCGCTGACCACACCCGCTACGGTCGCGCCAACTGGTCCAACACGCTCAACGGCTGCTGGGGCATCTGGTCGTGCGGCTGGGATTTCCACAAGCCTTCTCAGAACCTCGTCAACGCCTACAAGACCCGCAACGGTCTGCCTGAGTTCACCGACTACAACGACAGCGACGAATATCCTGTCAATGGCAAGCCGACAACACAGAAGTGGGATCCGCGGCTCTTCCACACGGTAGGCATGCCGACCTTCCCCTACAAGTATGAGTCGGAATACACGCTCACCAAAGCCAACTCCCGTACGCCGAACACCTACGGCTACTATACTTCGATGAAGGAAGTGCCGCAGCGCTCCAAGGGTGAGTCCTACAACCGTCCTTGGCAGGCCTTCGACATGAACGACTATGTGCTGCGCTACACCGACGTGATGCTCATGCGCGCCGAGGCTCTCATCGAGTTGGGCCGTCTGCAAGAAGCCCGTACGATCATCAACGACATCCGTCAGCGTGCCAAGAACTCCATCAAGAAGCACATCGAATACGCTGCTGACCAGTGCGACATCGCTCTCTATCCTGAGTCTTACTTCCAGGACAAGGAGACAGCCCGCAAGTGCCTGCGCTGGGAGCGCCGACTGGAGATGGGTATGGAGGGCAGCCGCTTCTTCGACCTGCGCCGCTGGGGCATTGCCTCAGAAACGCTGAACAACTATTTCAAGAGCGAGGCCAAGGATGTCTACGATGGACAGAACTATGCCGAGTACTACAAGGACGCGCACTTCACACCGGGTAAGAATGAGTTCTGGCCGGTTCCTTACAACCAGCTCTACTACATCCCCGGACTGTACACGCAGAACAAAGGCTACGACAAGTAAACTATTCACCACACATCTATTTCTAACATGAAAAGATTCTCAATCCTCTTGGCTGCCCTGCTCATGGGCACGGGCAGCCTTCTGGCTCAGGGCCATCAGTGGTTCACACGCCATATTCTCTCCGACAAGCACGCCATGATGAGCGTGGACACACAGAAGCGCTATATCCTCCTGCCCGTGGAGGAGAAGGAGAGCGAAACAGAGATCAAGATCATCAAGGACGGACACTCCATGCAAGCCATCAACGTGCGGCTCGCCACAGGTAAGCCCGACTACTATGTGCCCTTGGACATCAGCCGGTTTGGCAAGGACGGCAGTGTGCTCCTCGACCTGAGCTTCAACGGCAACTACCGCAACGTGGGCAACATCGAAGACTACAGCTGCTGGCAGTTGATGAAGCCGAGCGACACCTTCGACACCACCAACCGCGAGCAGTGGCGCCCTGTCTACCACCACACTCCCACATGGGGATGGATGAACGACCCCAACGGCATGTTCTACAAAGACGGTGTGTGGCACCTGTACTACCAGCACAACGCCTATGGCTCTATCTGGGGCAATATCTCTTGGGGGCATTCCACCAGCACTGACCTGATTCATTGGAAGAGCCAGCCGGAGGCCATCTGGCCCGATGCCCTTGGTATGGTGTTCAGTGGCTCGGCTGTCGTCGACACAGCCAACACCGCAGGCTTCGGCAAAAACTCCGTAGTAGCGATGTTCACCTCGGCCGACGCCAACCAGACACAAAGCCTTGCTTATAGCAACGATGGTGGTACTACCTTCAAGAGATATGAGGGCAACCCCGCCGTGACAAGCAATGTGCCCGACTTCCGCGACCCACGCATGCTCTGGAACGACGACACCAAGGAGTGGAACCTCGTGTTAGCCGCAGGACAACAGATGGACTTCTACTCCTCGAAAGACTTGAAGAACTGGAAGTTCGAGAGCAGTTTCGGTGAAGGTTACGGCTGTCACAAAGGCGTATGGGAGTGTCCCGACTTGCTGAAGATGGACAATGGCAAGTGGGTGCTCGTATGCAACATCAACCCCGGAGGCCCCTACGGTGGTTCGGCTACACAATACTTTGTCGGCCAGTGGGACGGTCATAAGTTCACTTGCGAGAGCAAGTCCGAAGTGACCAAGTGGATGGACTATGGCAAGGACCACTATGCCACGGTCACGTTCAGTGGTGCGCTCAACGGCCGTCACGTCGCCCTGGCTTGGATGAGCAACTGGCAGTATGCCGCCGTGGTTCCCACCCATCAGTACCGCTCGGGCAATTCCGTTCCGCGCGACCTCAACCTGTTCACCGACGGTGACGAGGACTACGTCAGCGTGAAGCCGTCGCCCGAGGTAGTCAAAGCCTTTAACAAACCGGCAGCAGGACTGTGCGAGGCCTGCATGGTGGAGGTGAACCGTCTGCGTTCCGGTGCCGTCATCACGCTGTCCAATGACAAAGGAGAGCAAGTGGTCATGCGCTACAACGCACAGAACCACACGTTCTCTGTTGACCGCACAAAGAGTGGCAAGACCGATTTCAGTGAGGCCTTTGCCTGCACGACGACAGCCCCCACCCACGGCAAAGTCAGCCGCGTCCTGATCTTCGTCGACAAGAGCAGCGTGGAAGTCTTTGACGGCGACGGCAAGTTCGCTATCACCAACCTTGTCTTCCCCACCAAGCCCTACGACAAATTGAGCGTGAAAGGCGGTAAGGCGAAGATCTGGAAGATGAAATAAAGATTTTAAGCCATTTGATTTTCAACGTAGCAAAGAACCCTTTGCTACGCTGAAAATGTTCCCACCCTGCCTAGCAAATGATCTATTTCCTGTTTTCGTCACTTTTTCGAACTATATCTGTGGCTGATTGATCATCAGTGTCGATGTCCTTTGACTTATGTTATTTTTTGTTGTATAAAGTGACAAAATTCCGGCTCTGAGAATCGATTCTTTTTGACGAAGACCTATCTTGCTCCGTTTTTTGCAAAAATACGAGTATTTTTATAAGTACAAGGAAATCAAGGTGTTACAAACTGATTGCTTTTGC
Organism: uncultured Prevotella sp.; assembly: GCA_900540375.1. GTDB lineage: Bacteria > Bacteroidota > Bacteroidia > Bacteroidales > Bacteroidaceae > Prevotella. The sequence goes on along the minus strand of UQFS01000015.1, from coordinate 14,821 downwards.
AATGTTATGAGAACGCCTTTCTTTGGCTAAATTTTCTAGAGAATTTGTTGTCATCACGCTTATTTCTAACAATGAAATGGACGTGATGACCAAGTCAAATCAGCGTGATGACCAAGTCAAATCAGCGTGATGACAACATCAAACTGCCTTTTTGTGCTTCAGGCGGGGCAAAAATGGCACTGAGAAACCACCAACTCCTCTGCTCCTTTCCCTAGAATGAAAGTTGTGACGAACCTACTTTTGTCAAGAGAAATCAAAGGTTGCTGGTATGTATGCGCTGAGCTGCAATTTCCAACCGTCTTTGTGCCACTTCCTTGTCGAGTGGATTCTCGTCAGCAGGTTGTCCGTCGTTGATACACACAACTTGGGAAAAGCCAGCGTCGAGTAATGCTTTTCGGTCTTCTATGCGCCCACTGGCAAGAACGACAGGTACTCCTGCCTTCTGCGCATGACGCAACACCACACTCGGCAACTTGCCCATGAGTGTCTGGGCATCAGACGCACCCTCGCCCGTGATGACAAGATCTGCATGTTGGAGCAAGTCGTCGAAACGATTGCTTCGCAATACCAGTTCTGCGCCACTCTCCATCTGAGCATCCATGAACTGCATGAACGCATAGCCCAGTCCACCGGCAGCACCGGCACCGGGTCTTTGGCTCATGTCGTAGCCCTGATGTTTGGCAGACATCGCAGCGAAAGTTGTCGCACGTCGCTCGAGAAGTTCCACTTGCCGTTCATCGGCTCCCTTCTGTGGCGCAAAGACATGGGCCGCACCATGCGGACCAGTGAGCGGATTGTTGACATCGGAAGCAAGCGTCACACGGACCGACTTCAGCACAGAGGTATCGAAGAGGTCATACCACATCTGATGCAACTGCTGTTGGGCATGATGGCGCAGACAACGAAGCATGCCCAGTCCGCAGTCGCTCGTCACCGAACCACCCAGTCCCACGATAAACTCGCGGCAGCCCTGCTCCCACGCATGCACCATCAGCTCGCCGACGCCGTAGCTCGTAGCCACGAGCGGATTGCGCAGTTCCGGCTCAATCTTGCCGAGTCCCACGGCCTGCGCCACCTCGATGATGGCTTTGCCGTCCTTGATACCAAAGTCAGCATCCGTCCATCGCATCATCGCGTCGTGGACGTGGCAGTGCAATACCTTGTCGGGGTTCATCGCGCGCAGGAGGCCCTCGCCACCATCGCTGGCCTCAATCTGCTTTATCACCATATCATCATGCTGTGCTCTCAATCCTTTGGCACACGCTTCATTTGCCTCCTGGCTGCTCATGCAACCCTTGAAGCTGTCAAAAACGCTAATGATCTTCATTCTTCTGTCTTTTGTAATGGTAAAGTTACAAATAAAAACTGATTTTGTCAACAATTGCCCCATAAAAATTACCAAATGACTATAGAGTGCCATTTTGTATAACTTCCTTTGTAATATTTATATTCGACTTGCGTTATCATAAACATGATACGAAGACTTTTCATCATGATGATACTGGCCTTGCTGGGCCTGAGTGGCATGGCACAGAGCTTCACGCTGCACGGACGCGTCGTCGACGAGGAGGGAAAACCGGTGGAGTTCGCAAGCGTGTCGTGCCTGCAACAGGGCAAGGCTACAGTAACCTCAGCTCATGGCAACTACAGCCTCACGCTTCACTCCGCCGACTCTGTGGTGGTGAAGTTCTCGATGCTCGGCTACCGCACAAAGACTCGCGTGCTAAGAAAACCAAAAGGACCACAGACTTTGCAAGTAACGCTCTACGGCATGGCCAACACACTCGGGCAAGTTGATGTCACTGGACAAAAGATACAATCGGGGCAAGGACAGGAACTCAGCACAAAAGACATGAAAGGCTCACCGTCGACAACGGGCAACGCCGTGGAGGAACTCGTGCAGAGCCAGGCCGGCGTGTCAACGCACTCCGAACTGTCGTCGCAATACAATGTTCGTGGCGGAGCCTTTGACGAGAACTCTGTCTATATAAATAATGTGGAGGTCTTCCGGCCCTTTCTTGTACGCAGCGGACAGCAGGAAGGACTCTCGGTCATCAACCCCGACATGGTGGAGCGTATCAACTTCTCCACAGGTGGCTTCGAGGCAAAGTACGGCGACAAGATGTCGTCGGCTCTCGACATCACCTATCGCCAGCCCAAGCATGCCGAGGCCACGGCTACGGCATCGCTGCTCGGTGCCAGTGCCTATGTGGGACTGGGCGGTAAGAACTTCTCGTGGACCAACGGACTGCGCTATAAGACGACAAAGTATCTCCTCGGTTCGATGGAGACCAACGGCGAGTACAAACCGAACTTCCTCGACTATCAGACCTATCTCCACTGGCGTCCCAACAAGCTGTGGAGTTTCGACATCATCGGCAACATCTCGGACAACCATTATACCTTCCAGCCTGAGAGCCGCGAGACGACCTTCGGCACGCTCGAAGACGTGAAATCGTTCAAAGTCTATTTCGACGGGCAGGAGAAAGACCGCTTCCAAACTTATTTTGGCACCGTGGGCATCACACGCCATTGGGGTGACTCCACCTCAGTGTCGCTCCTCGGCTCGGCATTCACCACCAGCGAACGTGAGCAGTACGACATTCAGGGACAATATTGGCTCACGCAGACCGAGACCTCTGAAGACCTCGGCGTGGGTACCTACTTCCAGCATGCCCGCAACTATCTTAAAGCGCGCGTGGGCAGTGTGAAGCTCATGGTCAACCATAAGACCGCGGCACACAACATCGAGGGAGGCATCACCTTTAAGAAAGAACATATCGAGGAGAACTCGCGCGAGTATGAGATGCGCGACTCGGCAGGATACAGCATCCCGCACACGGGCAAGGATCTGTATATGATCTATTCGCTCAGAGCCAAGAACAAGCTCGACGCCAACCGCACCGAAATTTATCTGCAAGACACCTGGCGCTATCACCGCAACGACTCCAGCACGCTCTACACGCTGAACTACGGCGTACGCTTCTCGCATTGGAACTTCAACAAGGAGTCGACGCTCTCGCCACGCGTCTCTCTCGGCATCACGCCTTCGTGGAACCGCGACCTGACCTTCCGTCTGGCCACAGGACTCTATTACCAGGCTCCGTTCTTCAAAGAGCTACGCGACACGTCTACCGTGAACGGCATGACCGTGGCCTCACTCAACGACAAGGTGAAGAGTCAGCGTGCCATCCACGTCATCGGTGGCATGGACTACCGCTTCAAAGTCAACAACCGTCCCTACCGCTTCTCGGCTGAGGCTTATTACAAGTTCCTCCACAACCTCATCCCTTACTCGGTAAGCAACGTGCAGGTGGTCTACTACGGCGACCACACTGCCACAGGTCATGCCGCCGGAGTGGACTTGAAACTCTACGGTGAGTTTGTTCCCGGCACTGACTCGTGGTTCACACTCTCGTTCATGAATACGAAGATGAACGTCGACGGGCGCTCGCTGCCTCTGCCTACCGACCAGCGCTTTGCCGCCCATCTCTTCTTCACCGACTATTTCCCGGGCACCACCCGCTGGAAGATGAGCCTGAGGCTTACCTACGCCGACGGTCTGCCCTTCTCCACGCCACACCGTGAGCTCACTTCTGCCTCGTTCCGTGCACCGGCCTACAAGCGGGCTGACATCGGCATGAGCTACCGTCTCTACGACAACAGTGATCACCACAGCGACCATTGGCTGAAGAACGTGTGGCTCGGTCTCGACTGCCTCAACCTTCTTGGCATCAACAACGTCAACTCCTACTACTGGGTCACCGATGTCGTCGGCCAGCAATATGCCGTACCCAACTACCTCACCGGCCGCCGCTTGAACGCCAAGGTGACGGTGGAGTTCTAAGCACAAGACGTTCGGAGCCTTGAGCACCAAGGACACCATAGAGTTTTGAGTGCTTGGTTCCGTATGTTGCTGCTAAGCAGTAACCCTCGCTCATGAGGGTTGCTCACCTCTCGCTGACAAACGTGGTGACAGATCGCGGCTCAAGCACAGCGCTACCTTTGCTGCTTCCCACCGGCTTGAGGTTTTCTCCCGTTACATCCGACGTGCGGTAGAGCTGCCAAGCGATAGCGCCTTTCGGCAGCGGCAGGCTGATCGTCTCCGCACCTTCTCCATAATTAATGGCAACTACCACCCACGAACCATCTGTATTGCTATAGGCAGAAGTCATCACGCCATAAGGTTGCGTATCTCCATCTGCGACAAGCTTTTCACCATCAGTCACGGACATGCTATACCTGCGTGCACCCGGGCGGATGAAACGACTATAATTACCCAAAGCCCACATCAGTTTGGAGTCGATAGCCTTGCCCGTCTTCCATTCATCATTGCTGAGCACACGGATCAATCCATCTTTATAGTCGCCTCCCAAGGCGCGCCACCACGACCAACTCTCAGCATCGCCGTAGACAAGATCATGATGGATGACACGCGCCACATAGAGCGCAGTCATCATCGAGAAGTCGAAATGACCGCCTCCGCCGATCTCCTCGTCATTACCCATGATGCACAATTCACTCTGCCAGTAATGGAGACCATAACGAGCCAGCGTATCACGGAGCTGCTCACGTATCTGCCGCATATAGCTCACTGGCGTGTTGGTCCAATAGCTATGTGCCAGTACGCTATGCGCCACGCCCGGACAGTCGCCTAAATAGGTCTGCGTGCTGTCCTTACAGAAGAAACTGGAAATTTCGTAGCCGCGTTGCCAGTCTGTCTCATGCGTACCCAAGAGGCAACGCAAATCAGAACTCTCATTAATCGTTATCTGTGTACTGACCTTTTGCTTTTTAAAGGCTTTCGATACAGCCCTCACCAGTTTTGCTACTTCCCGGTTGGTAGCCGGCGACCCTTCTTGTTTCGGTCCTAACCAGTTCCAATGGCCGTCCGTTTCATTGACCGGACTGACATAGTCGAAATGGATACCGTCGTGCTCTTCCATTCCTTTCAAGCTCGTCGCGATGAACTGTGCGGCACGGCCATAGCAGTTCGGCCGAAGGTTGATTGTTGCTCCCCGTCCCGTGTTGGTAGCGAGTCCGTTCTGTGTGAAGAAGACCGGCACAGAGTTCATGAAAGCCAGGAAATGGTTCACCCCCCGCTCCTTGGCAAGTTTCAGGAAGTTGCGCTGTCCCTGCTGTTTACTCCAGTCGTAACTGCCGTCGGCATTCAGGAAGCATTCTGTTCGCGTAGCTTGCTGGATATGCGAGCTGTCGCCCTGTTCTTCACTGCCGGCCCCAAGGTTGAAGCGCCACAGCGAAAGTCCGATGCCACGCGGTTGACCTTGCGCATCGTTGTCCGTGCTGAACAGCCAGTCTGCGATCTGCCGTTGCTGTTGCTCCGGCCACAGCCCGACATACTTCATACTCCATGCGTCTGATGCCCCGAAGTGCAGAATCTGCTGACGCGGCTGGTTCACATTGATCCGATAGATCCTTTGGGCACGACTTGACACTGCCGCCAACAACAACAGTGCCGAGAAGAGAAAACGATGGCAGTTCATAGCAGTATAGAATATATGATGAGGATAGTTGATTCTGTTTCAATGATTAACTATTTTCTTTCCACCAACGACATAGATACCTTTCGGCAATGTTTGCAGATGAAAAACGTCATCGGAGACCTTCATTCCAGTCAAAGAGAAAATAGCATTTACCTTTTTGGCATCTGCTTGTATGCCTTGAATACCGGTAGCAAAGTCACCGTCGAAAGTGAAGGTTACCATGGAGCGAGCCGGAATGAGGATGCGTGTGTCGGCATTGGGCGTTGTGCTCAGTGTAGCATCAAGGCTCAGCGAATGCGTAGCGTCGGTCACATATTTATGAATAGCCGTTGCGGAAGTATTGAATTTGACTCCTTTCGCAAACTCACCATTATTGACAAATACGGCCACAACGCGTTTGCTATCAGGTGAGACAAAGGCTGTTGCCATCAATTCGTCGATATCGTCGACCGATGTACCCGTCAGGGCTATGCGCTGATAGCCGGGACGCACAAAGCGACTGTAGTTTCCAAGTACCCACAGATTAGGATTTGCTGTTATCGTGCCACCTTTTGTGATGTCACCATAGCTCTCGTAGCCTGTGTCTCCCGTGGCGTTGAGACGCAGCAGATGGAAGCGATTCTTTTGACTCCATTGCGACTGATCCATTGCTGTCCAGTACGACCACGACGACATGTTGCCTTCGGTGAGTCCTATATAGATGAGTTTTCCCATGAACAAAGCTATATCCATCTCGCTCGCCTCATCGTAAGAACCAGGGAAGCCAGTGTCTGTACCAGGCTCTTTGTCAAGCATACTCCACTCGGTCTGCATGACTTTCAATCTATATTGCGCAGCTTTCTGCGCCACCTTCTTTCGTGTATTCACTAATGCAGCGTCGCTACCGAAAGTCCAATAGTCGTGTCCTGCCACGGCCTTCTCCACATGGCTGAGCCCACCAATATATGTTTCACTATTTGCAGGATTCCAGAAAGCCTCTATCTGATCAGAGGCTCTGCCACCATAGTCAGTGCAGTGCTGATAGACACGATCCCAAGAACTAGCCTCGGGCATGACAATAGTTGTGCCCGACAATTGCTGCTTATCAAGTGCTTTATCCAATTCACGTACGAGACGGCTGATCTCAGCATTTTGCCAAGGAGAGCCCTCCTGACCATCGCGCCAGTCAAAGGCCGGCTCGTTAACGGGATCGACATAGGTGATAGGGTAGCCCTGGTCAGTGAAATGCTTGGCTGTTGTGGCTATATAGTTTGCGTAGTCGTCGTAGCAGTCTTCTTTCAGGTTGGCTCCCGTCGCTCCGTCTTTGTTGTTGGCCAGTCCGTTGCCCGTATAATAAATAGGTGCAGAGTTGGCGAAAAGAAGGAAATGATCAATGCCATAGTTCTTAGCCTGCTCCATGAACCACCGTTGCCCTGAGCAACGATTCCAATCATAGCTGCCGTCTGCTTTGAGGTAGCAGTCTGCCCGTCGAGTGACATTCGCGATATTCGATCCGTCACCTTGCTCACTGCTGCCAGCACCTAAGTTCACTCTCCACACCGAGAGCCCAATGCCTTCGGGATTGCCGTTGCTGTCCATCTTTTGCGAGAAGAGCAGGCGCGCGGCCTTTTCTTTCTCAGCAGAGGAGAAGTATCGTCCCACGAAATCGGCTGTCCAACAGTCCGAAGCACCGAAGTCCATGATAGTCTGGTAGTGTTCCGAAGGATTGAATCCTATCGTATAAGTCGACTGCGCCGAGGCAGACAAGGCAGTAGACAAAGCAAAGATGGAGATAAGTATTTGTTTCATACGAAATAAAATTAAAGGAATGTAAAACAGGAAAAACATCCGGCATTTAAAGATTCTTAGGTTCCAAAGGTTTCGGAGGTTCAAAGATCCTATACCAACGATAAAACCTAAAAAACCATCAAAACCTCCAGAACCTAAAGAACCTTTGAAACCTAGAATTTAGTATAATGGATTCTGCTTAATGGATCCGTTAGACATGATAATCTCAGAGTTAGGTATTGGGAAGAGCTCATCGCGTCCCTCTTTAAACGTGATGCCTTTGTCACTGCTCTCACCCTTATTCTCCTTCTCGTACTTATCGGTACTCTCATAGAGATTGTAATGTACAAACGATCCGTTGGGACCCATGATATTATCGATAGCGGGCTTGCCGTTGTCATCTTTCCAGCGGCGCAGATCATAGAGTCGGTTGTCTTCAAGAGCCAACTCCAGACGGCGCTCCAGGCGGATGGCATCGCGCAAGTCCTTACCAGAGGCTGTCACGGGAGCGAGTTTCACACGGGCTCTCACCTCGTTGAGTGCTGTGCGGGCCTCAGCATCCCTGCCCAATGCGTTCTCCACTTCAGCATACATCAGCAGCACGTCGGCATAGCGCAGCAGACGATAGTTCAGTGGAATATGCGGAGCATCGTATGGCGACGGACGCTTAGCAACAGGGATATAGAGTTTCATGTTGCATCGTGCGCTCTTATGCTTGCTTGGCGCGATGACATAAGGATTGTCCTTTGTCCACGTAGGATCGTTAGGTATGCTGGTCTGACCGTCGTGCAGGATGGTCCACTTCAGACGCACTGAGTCACCGGCATCCTCAAAGGCCTTCTCCAGATTGCTTGTCGGCAATCCCCAAGACCAGCCTGAGTCATCACGAGAACCGACAACCACAGAGATGCGCTCACCAAGGTTGTAGCTGATGTCGCTGTTGGTCTGAACTTCAAAGAGGCTCTCCTTGCTGTTGTTGTGGTCCATGCTCCACACATCGCCAAAGTTGTCGAGCAGCTGATATTCCTTGCTGTCGATGACGGCCTTGAGCTGAGCCTCAGCCTCTTTGTACTTCTCCTGATAGAGATATACCTTTCCGAGCAGTCCCTGAGCGGCACCCTTCGTGACGCGTCCAAGGTCTTTGCTGCTGTAGGCACTGCGTACAGGCAGGTCGGGAATAGCTTCGAGCAGATCCTTCTCGATTTGTGCATAGGTTTCCTCTTTACTGGCGCGCTCTATGCCGACCACCTCCGACGGCATCTTCAAGTCGAGCACCAAGGGCACACCGCCGAAGTTCTTCACCAAATCGAAGTACTCAAACGCACGCAGAACCTTAGCCTCTGCGATATAGCGCTTCTGGAGTGACTCGTCGTTGAACTTCACGCCGGGGATGCGGTTGATGGCGATGTTGCACTGGAGAATGCCTTTGTAGCGATACTGCCAGAAGTTCTGACAGCTGTTGCCCGCGCTGATGGTGTTGCCCGTGTAGTGAGCCAAGTGAAGATAATCACCCGGATCCTGGGTAGTGTTGCCCATCCATTCGTCGTCGGTGCACATATCACCTGCAACGTAGAACTTGTATATCTGCCACCAGTCGTCGTAGGCCACACTTTGATAGCAGCCCGTCACCTGCTTGGCACATTCATCCTCCGTAGAGAAATAGTTTTCCATGTCCTGCTGACCACGGATAGGCTCTTCGAGGAAATCGGAGCAGCCACTGACAGTGAACGTCAGTGCAGTCGCCATGGTCAGACCCAAAATATATTGTTTCATAGTTGTTGATGATAATCGTTAAAAGTTCATGTTCACACCCACGAGGAAGGTACGTGGGTTAGGATAACCGGTTCTGTCGATACCAGCCTGTGTGGCACCACCCATAGCGGCTGTTTCCGGATCCATGCCGCTGTAGCCCGTGATCGTGAAGAGGTTCTGGGCAGAGAGTGAGAAGCGCAGCGTGCAGGTGCCAAGAAGCTTCTTGGGCAGGGTATAGCCCAGTTGCAGCAACTTGCAGCGGAAATAGCTGCCGTCCTCTACGAAGTAGGTCGAAGGACGCGTGTAGTTAGAGTTCGGATCGGCAACGGTCAGGCGTGGATACTCTGTGGAAGTTCCCTCTCCGTGCCAAGCCTTCTCAAGTGTACCGGCATAGACATTCTGACCGTCCTGGCCAAAGTAACGCTCACGGTTGAGGTTATAGATGTCGTTACCGAAGGTGCCATAGAACTGAGCTCTGAAGTCGAAGCCCTTATACTGAGCGTTGAGGTTCAGACCCAGCATCAGGTCGGGGAATGGATTGCCGATATAGGTCTTGTCCTTCTCGTCAATCGTACCGTCATGGTTGAGATCCTTATAGCGGAAGTCACCAGGCTGAGCGTTTGGCTGCATAGCGTTTCCGTGCTCATCGGTGTAGGAGGTCACTTCAGTCTGATTCTGGAAGATACCGTCTACGACATAACCGTAGAACTGACTGATCAGACGGCCTTCCTCGTTGCGGATGATGTAGTCGCCATTGTGGTTACCCGTGTAGAGATAATTGCCGTTGAGGTTGACAGCTTTGTTGCGTACCGAGCTAAGGTTCACTCCGACGCCATACTGCAAGCCGCCCACGTGGTCGTTCCAGTCGATGCCAAGTTCCCACCCGGTAGCCTTCATGCTGCCGATATTCTCCCACATCTGTCCGTTCCACATCGGATAACCAAGGATGAGCAGGTTCTCTTTCTGCATGAGCATGTCATGGCTCTTCTTGGTGTACCAGTCAGCGGTGACGCGCAGGCGATTGGTCAGGAAGGCCATATCGAGTCCGATGTTGTAGTCCTCGACCGTCTCCCACTTCACGTTTGTGTTACCAATAGATCCGATCGTAGAACCCACAATCGTGGCAGGTGTAGCACCGAAAGTATAGCGTGTGGTAGAGATAGAGCTGATATAAGCTGAGTTGTCGATGTTCTGGTTACCGACCTTACCCCAGCCGAGTCTCAACTTCAAATCGTCGAAGACATGCTGATGCTTCATAAACGGTTCGCCGGAGATACGCCATGCAGCACTGACAGCCGGGAAAGTAGCGTACTTGTTGCCCTTGGGGAACTTAGAGGAACCGTCGACACGCACGCTGGCTGTGAGGTAGTAGCGCTCATCATAGTTATACATCACACGACCGAGATAAGAGATCAGCGAGCTGTAGGTGTTGGTACCCGAAGCCTGCATATTCTCAGTACCTGCACTCACATAGCGCATGTCCTCCACGTTGGAAGGAATGTTGTCGCGGCTGCCGCTGAGCCAGTAGTCCTGGAAGCGCTCCATGGTGTAGCCGGCCATGACGTTGAGGTTGTGGCGCTTGTTGAAGCTCTTCATATAGGTCAGTGTGTTGGTCCAGTTCCAGTCGACCCAGTTCTGCATAGTGCGTGAGGCATTGCTCTTCTCGCTCTGCTCGAGGTTGTCAATATGGAAGTCCGGTGTGTAGCTGTCCGACAGGCGGAAGCGTGCATTGATGCCAAACTGTGTGCGGAAAGTCAGACCGCTGATAGGGCTGATGCTGATGAAAGGAGTAGCAAGCAGACCATATTCGTCGGAGCGCTTGTCAAGACGATACATTGAAGCCACAGGATTCCACTCCTGGTTGTTGTTTGAGCGTGCGTAGTTGCTGTAAGGGTTGGAGGTCCACTCACTCTTGTCACGCATGACCGGTGTTGTCGGATCCATTGCCATGATGGCGCCCATCAGACTGGGCGTGTCGCTCCAGTTTTCATATTTCGGTGTGAAGTCGATACCAGCCTTGACGATCTTGTTGAAGTTATACTCCATGGAGAAGCGTGCTGTCAGCTTCTGCCAGTCACCCACCTTGTACTGTGAGTTCTGGCGAAAGTAACCAATGCTTGCAGAATAGAGCAGTTTGTCGGTACCACCGGAGAATCCGATATTGTAGTTTTGTTGCAGTGCGATGTCACGGATGCACTGGTCCCACCAGTCTGTGCCCTGAGCATCAGTGATGTTCTCCGTGCCTTTGTAGGCTCCGGTACTGCCGTCATTGGCGTAGCGCATCTTATATACTTTTTCGTATTCCGAAGCCTTGGCAATATCGAGTTTGCTGAGCGTCTGGAAGCCCTCAGAGACAGAAGCCTCGAACTTCATGGCACCCTTACGGCCTTTCTTGGTGGTGATGAGAATGACACCATTGGAACCACGTGTACCGTAGATAGCCTCAGCGGAAGCGTCCTTGAGCACCTGCATGCTCTCGATGTCGTTTTGGTTGAGGAAGTTGATGTTGGTACCCACCGGCATACCGTCGACGACATAGAGCGGGTCAGAGCCGTTGATGGTGCTGATGCCTCGGATGATGACGCGGGGTGAGGAACCTGGCGCACCGCCGTTGGTTACCTGCACACCATTGACCTGTCCTTGCAAGGCGTCCATGACGTTGCCAGTGGTGAGTTTGTTGAGCTCGTCACCTTTGATGGCAGAGATGGAACTGGTCAGGTCGCCCTTCTTGGCAACGCCATATCCGATGACCACCACCTCGTTGAGGTCAGAGGCATTGTCCTTCATCACCACGTTGATCGCAGCGCGTCCGGCAACAGCGATTTTCTGTGCCGAGAAGCCCATCATGGAAAACTCCAGTGTGGCGTTCTTGTCTGCGTTGATACTATACTGTCCATCCATATCGGTGACAGTGCCGTTGGTCGTACCGGCAACCTTGATATACGCTCCCATGAGGGGCTCGTGGTCATCGGCAGAGGTCACTGTACCCGTGATCTTCATCGTCTGCGCCTGCAGGCACAGGGCGAAGACGGACATGAAAAGGGATAACAAATATTTTTTCATTTGTCTGTTGTTTGGTTATTCTGTTGTTCAGGTCTTTTATTTCACAGGGATGATGCGGCTGCGCAGCAAAGCATAGTCAAACTCGAAGAGGTACTTGCCGTCAGCGGGCACGGTCATCTCCTTCATGTTGTCACCGCCATTGGCCTTGTTAGCCTCGTTCTCATCACTGCCGTCGAAGCGCCAGTAGGGTTCCGGCCACCATCCCCAAATGTGTGCGACACTGATCGTGAAGCTGATCTTCGTGCCTTTGGTGAGTGTCATCTCGCGATAGAGACGGAAAGGATTGTTTTTGTCCTGATAGAGCACAAACGCATTGTTGTTGGGATTGGTCGTCCAGCTCGGTGCACCTGGCAGTCCACTGCCTGCCAGCACGATCTCGTAGGCTTGCTCACCACTGCCATCCTTATAGTCGATCTTCTGTGAGCCGTCGAGCATGCACAGCGACTTGGTCGTCGGCGTATAGCTCTTCACGTCATACTCACCACTGACGGTATTGAAGTCGATCTCATAGTATCCGACATTGTTCAGCTTGATGGGTTGTCCGACATTGGGGTTGCTGGTCAGCAATCCTGTCGTAGGATCCACACCGAAGCAGATCGGCTGGAAGTCGGTCTTCTGTGGGATGAAGCGCACGCCGGTACCAGCGGTCTTGTTGTAGTAGAGCGCGCGATACTGATATTTACCCGTGTGATCAATGAGCATGGGCACGCCATAGACGTCGTTGGTCAGATCGGCAGCGTCATCGACATCGGCCAGATACATCTTGTCGAAGTCGGGCAGGTCGCTCACCGTGATCGTGCTGGCGGTGCTTGTCCGGTTATTGAACTTGTCGCCCACGGTGACGGTCATGTTATAGGTAGCCTCCTTCTCCGGCATCTCATACACCTTATTGTATAATATATAGGATGTACCACTGATGCTAAGGCTGTCATAGACATTGAGGTCAGGAATGCTCACGACGAGATAGCTCAGATTCTTGTTGTCAGCCACAGCCGTAGTCAGGCTGAGGTTGGGATTCTGCAAGAGTACGGTGAGCTCTTTGGAAGGAGTCTGTGTGAATGTAGGTGCCGTAAAGTCGCCATCGGGGGTGACGAGCACGGTCTGCTCGGTCTGGTGCCCGCGCACGTCCTCGACTGTGACGGTGACAGGATACTGGTCAGCATCTTTCCACTCTGAGCCTGCCGTGTAGTGATAGCTCAGATGATAATCCGTGAGCAACGTGTCGGGATAATAAGTCAGGAAGTCAATGGTCTTGTCGAGGTTCATTCCTTCGTTTTTCAGGGTGATGCTCTTCAATCCGTCAGCATCCTTGGCAATACCCTCAATAGTAAACTGCCGTCCGGGTTCCGTTTGGATGTGAGCCGTAGTCAACTGGAGTACGGGCGCCTGGTCGTCTACAGCAGGGTAGTCGTCGTCGCTGCTGCACGATGTCATCGACACGCCAGCAAGCAGTCCGAACAATCCTGCCAGTAATGGCCGGAAAAAGTTTTTGTTCTTATTCATATAAGTACGCATTAATAAGTGATTGTTTATGTTATGTAATTTTGCGTCTGAAATGATTACCGATGTCGTCCCAAAGCAATCTCTTACACTTGAAAAAAACTGTGAATATTGAAGATTAAGGCGATTTGATTCACTGCTGCAAAGTTAGTAAACAAACGCTAATGAAAGGGTACAATTATCGTGCTTTCAGTAGGCACAAATCGTGCAAAAGGCTACATTTCAGTCAGCAGACACCATATATTGCCAAAAAAATCTTATCTTTGCAAAGTATGAGAAAGACCAACAGATATCTCCTTTGGCTATTGCTGATCACCTGCTTAGCCTTGTCGCCAGCACCATGCAGTGCTGCGATCATCGCCTCTTCCCAAGACTATGCCGTCAGACCTTTAGGTATTGACATGGGGCTGTCGAGCAACTACTGTATTGCCATCGAGCGCGACAAATGGGGATTTCTGTGGATTGCGACAGAGGAAGGCCTCAACCGCTTCGACGGTTCCTATTTCTATGCTTATTATCAGTCGATGGCTCCGGGCTTCACCGGCAGCGCCTTGGGCAGCAATGCGCTCAGTGCCTTGCTTGACGACACTCACCGTGCTATCATGTGGGTGGCCACACAGCGCAACGGACTCAATGCCGTGGACTATGCCAACTATACAATTCAGCACTTCACCCACCAGGCAAAAGACGAGAACAGTATTGCCTCGAACGACTTGACAGGACTGTCACACGCCAGCGACGGGGGCCTGTGGGTGAGCACCTACTGGTCGGGTGTGGATCACCTCAATCCGATCACACAACGGTTTACTCACTACAACCGACGCACACTTCCAGCCTTGCCAAGTGACCAGACTTGGTGCGCACTCGACGGTGGGCATGGTATCCTCTACGTAGGACACATCAACGACGGTCTCTCCGTCATTGACCTGCACACCCGCCACGTGAGCAACTTCCGCCATAGCGACGCCGTGCCCTCCTCTATCAGCAGCAATGTCGTCCGCCGTCTTTTCCGCGACCGTATGGGTCACCTGTGGGTAGGCACCGACAACGGACTTGACCTCTTTGATCCCATCCGCCAGGAGTTTCTGCACTTTCAGGGTGTGCCGCAGCTGAAAGACAAGATCATGGATATACGCGAGTTAGGCGACAACCGGCTGTGGGTAGGTACAGAGCTTCAAGGTAGGGTGTCAAGTTTGTAGTAAACAATCTTTGCCAAAAACGGGTTGATGTCTAGC
>UQFS01000014.1 GCA_900540375.1 uncultured Prevotella sp. | reverse complement strand
GGCCGTCCTCTGCACTCGGATTGTAAGCACCACCGCTCGAATTGCTGCTGATGGCTGCAAGCTTGCTCTTGGTGGTGTCATAGCGGTAAGACAGGTTGTTGGACTTATCTACATAGATAACTTTAGGGCTTAGGGCTTCTTCTTCCCATTCCCATGTCGTATTAGGAGTATTGCTTTCACTCGTAACCTTCGAATGGTATAACTTACAAGTGTCCTCGTTATAATAGCAGTTACTGCCAGTCCCTGCAGCTGGTACGTTGTCACCGCTCTTTAGCCAAGTATCTATCCATACCACATCGGGATTAATAGTTGGAAGATAGCTGTCCGGGACAATACCGTCAGAGCCCAGTGGAGCAACGCCATCTTCGATACCTCTTAGCCGCTCATTGACGCTTTTCACAACTGCGTCCGTAAGGTCAAGAGTTATCTTTACCCAACCTTTGACTGCTGAAGCAGTGTAGGCATTATATAGCAGGAAAGTCACCTCTCCTTCGGAAACCGAAATCTTTTCTTCCTTGGCGATAGAAGCATCACCTTCGTTGGTTGTTTCAAAAATACCGGTGCCGAAGTTGGTGTACGTACCTGCTTTCGTGGCAATATAGAACAATTTCTGTGTTGGTTTGCCGGGATTGGTTTCTTCAGTGGCTATGCCCATAAACCGATAACCGGCTTGCGCCAGTGCGTCGATGTTGCCCTGCAAGGTCTTCTGCAAGTCCGCGTCGGCATTGCTGCGTGCGGTAGCCTCTGCACTTATCTTGCCGTCAAGCGTATTGTCTGCACTGTTACGGGTCTGAGACTCTGCGTCAATGTTCTTTTGCAGGGTTGTGTCTGCCTGCTTACGCTCGCTGGTCTCAGCGCTGAGGTCGGTTGACAGTTTGCTGATTAATCCGGTATTGGCGGTAACACCGTTCTGGGCTGTGGAGATATTGGTGTCCTGTGTGTCATTCTTCTTCTGAATGTTGCTGATGTCGGTCTTCATCGTGTCGATGTCGCCGCTCATCGTCTGTACTTCTTCCAAATACTGCTCGACGTCAACAGTAACACTGCCGGCCGTCTTGCCGCTGTCCACCCATGAGCCGCCGTTAACGTACCATAGCTCGCCGGGCAACGTGCCTCCCACAATGGCCCAGCTTCCGTCAGGCAATGTGCCGTCAGGATAGGTCTCGCGCAACTTGGTGATGTCGGTGAACACGCCCTTATTCGCTCCCTTGATGTTCTTCGCGTCAAGCCAGCCATCTACCTTCAGGTTGTGACCGACCGATACACTGCCTTTGATGTCTGCCTTGCCGCCGACATTCACATTACGGCCTACGCTAACGTCGCCGTCTATCTGTTTTGTTGGTATACTGCTCATATCGTTATTGTATTAAGTTCTGGCCAAGTTGTGCCATTGCGTCCCCCTGCTCCTTCTCGCCTAACACATAGAAAGAAAGGGAAGCGATCATATACACAATGGCATCGTGGCATCGCTCACAGATGTCTATGCCTTCGTCGCTGTCTATCGCTGGCTCGGGAAGATAGACTGCCTTGACAATCTCGGCGGTGTTGTCCTTGCAGGAGAAAAATTCCAACGCCTTGCCCTCGGGACGGACGCTGATGGCGCAAACGGGAAACTCGGTATTGCCACGGATACCGCTAAACTGGCTCCACTGTAGGGCGTATTCCTCGTCTGTCGGGGAGATAGCCTGAAAAACGGGACGCTTCCAATCGCTCATCTGGAAGACCATCAACCGCATAAAATCAGTTGGGAGCAACGTCCAGCCGCAACCTGCACGGGCTTTCCCTTGCTCCCAATAGATGTTGTCACCAAAATTGTGACCGTTCTCAAGATAATGGAGTGGGGCTTGGAGCTCTACTCGCTTCGCTGCGTCAACGATACGGCTCTTGATGATGTCGTCAACGCTTAGCGTATCTACATCACCAAGACCGCGCAATGCGGTACTGGTCATGTTTTTGTCCATGACAATACGCACTTCCCGCATGAGTGTGGTTAATTGATATATCATGCCAAAAGTCGTTCATGTCATTTTATTAAATGCCTTCAAAAAACACACCGTTCGACTCTGCGGCTTCAACAATCTTTGCTCGGCTGCGAAGCTCTCTCACAGCTATCCCGCACTTCTCGTTGAGATAGCTTTTTGCATCGTCAAGGCTCGTTACCTTTACGATGAGCTTGCCGTCTGGGGTGCGCTCGCCGTCGGTGTCTGCTTCGCCATTCAATGTGCCATCATCGACGGAGATGTCACTGTCGTCCTCATCGGTGGCTTCCTCAGGTGCTGCTTCTGCGGTATCTGCTTCACTGACGTTATCATCGCTTGATGCTGCCACTGCATTGGAAGGCGCGCTCTTGGCTTCCGAGGCTGGCTTAGGTGCCTCTGTGCTCTCTGCCGACTTGGGCGCCTCGGAACTCTTGGGCAGTTTGTCCTCGTCCTCGTCAGTGTCAACAACGCTAAGGAGGACAATGCGCTTTTTCTTGAAAAACTCACTGTGCTCGATGATTGTCTGCTGCAAGAGGTCCTTGGTAACGTACTTCGCAGGGGTGTTGCCGTAGCTTGTCAGTATGCCGCCGGTAAACTCGATGCGCATGTGGGACTTGCCAACGGGGATATTGCATACCCATTCCATAAGACCACGAACTCCGTATGTCTTTATCTTCTTTTTAGTTGCCATCTTTCGTTGCTTGTTTTTATGAAAGGCTGACAGGCTTCTTTGCCCGTCAGCCTCGTTAATGGTTCTTTGCGTTCTGTATGCCGCTGCTTTGCAGTGGCTCTCAGCTTACACGATAATCTCGCCGGTGTACTCTGCCCATGCCCTGCCGTCGTAGTACCACAGCTCGCCAAGGGTTGCACTGGCGGAGATACCCTTGCAGTCCTGCATGAGGTAATAAACGGGGCTCTTGGTGCCCTGCGTAGTGGCTGGTGCCCCTGCGCTGTCCCACATGACAAATGTGGTGCTGTCTGCGTTAGCACCCTCGCCCTCACCGTCAATCCAGATGTGGCAGGTGCCTTTCAGACCAAGACCGTCCCAAGCAATTACGCTCTCGCGGCTTGCCTCTTCGCCCTCAATCTTCTCGGTGTCGCTGCTCTCAGGACGATAAACATAGTGGACAAGGCGGTTATCGCCTAAGAGACCGGCGGAGTTAGAATAACCTAATCGGTCAAGGGTCGGCTCACGCTTGAACTGCAAGTCGCCAAATACGGTGTGGATATTGGTAACCTTCCAGCCAAGCTTGTTCGTCTGCACGCTAATCTGTACCTCGGGGTGCTTGGAGAAGTCGATGCACTGGATATTCTCCAAGAAGTTCTTACCGCAAAGGGCAAGACAGGTGTTAGGTACGTCCTCGCCAGTGAAGAACATCTTGGCTAAACCTACAAACTGCTCGTAAGTCCACTTGCCGGTATGCTGGAGCTCCTTCTTGAACTGCCAGCGGATACCCTCGGTGGTGTATACGTCCTGTGTGCCTACCTTCTCGGTGTCAACAACGAAGTGACCGCTGCGACTCACCCACAGCGTGCGGTTGCCCTTGCGCTTGAAGTCGGTAATCATTGCCTCGGCAACTACGGCCTTGGTGAATGGGATGCGCTTCTTCTGTGCGTCGAAGTAATCGCTGACTATCTGCGTCATGCCGCGCTTCTGCAACTGAATGATGGTTGGCTTCGGCAAAACAAGACTTGGAGGTACAACCTTCTGAGTCTCGTACATGGCATTGCCCAAAAGGTCAATGACAGTTCCTGAGGGGATGGCAGGAACCTTGCTGTAAAGGTTTTCGGCACTTTCCTTGGTGCCGTTGACGGCTCTAACAACGGGGTTGCCGGTCGTGGTGTCCTTGCCAACAACCCAAAGCATGAGGTCTTTGCCCGGCTGCTCAATGCCTGCCTCTGAATAACCGTTCACGCCACGCACACGGAGGGTGTCATAGGCATGGACGATGGGCTGGTCCTCACTGCCAAGGGGAAGCACTACCTGCATGGTAGTACCGGCTTCAACAGCCTTGACTGTGGTAACGCTGCTCTTAGCCTCGTCAATCATGTAGTGTTCTACTTTTGGCGAGGTGGCCTTGACTTTCTTCGCCCTCAGCATGAGCTGCATAAGCGGGGTGTCGTCACTGTTAAACTTGAATAGTTCGTCGTCGATGTCTGTCTCAACGAAATTACCGGGGGCAATGCCTCCAGTTGCCTCTGCGGCTGCACTCACGGAGGTGGAGGCTCCACCTACCTGAGTCTTTAGTCCTGCGCTGCCGGAGGTGGCCTGTGCACCGCCGGTGGCTACCTGTGCTGATTGTTCTGCCATTGTCGTTAATGTTTTAATGATAAATTTCTAACCTATACTCGTTTCAACAAGTCTGCCATTGCCTATCCCTCCAGAGGCACCGGCAAGGGCGCTTACTGTCGCACACTGTCCGCCAGCGTGACAGCGCATACCCGCCGTGCCTTTTGAAAGGAGGTTTTTCCTTGGCTCTATAACTTTCACTTCTATCATAACTCTTGCCGTTCTGTATGCCGGGGCTCTGCCACGGCTGCTGTTATGTCTGCGCCTCTTCTGCCAGTGTGAAGATGCTCGGCCGACGTGTCTGCTGCTTGGTGCCTGAGCCATTCTTGCCTGCAAGGTTCGCTGTACCGTCGCCTTTGCTGCGCTGCCTCAGCTTCTCCTGTATCTTGGTGTTGCGGCCGGCTACCTTGCCCTCTTCCTCGGCAGCGGCTACATCAGCATCGTGGTCCAAGGCGTTCAGTGCCATCAGTACGCTCTCCTTGCTGAACTTACCAAGAATGCCGTCCTTCATGATACCGACAAGGAACTCCATTGCACGGTCGATGTCGTCGTCAGATAGACCTTCCTCTTGCTGAAGCTGCTCTATCATCTGGCGGCTCGCATCGATATTCTTGGTGTATTCTTCGTCATACTCCTTCTCCTTTGCCACACGCTCGGCAAAGTCCTTGCTCGCCTGAGCAAGCTCCGCCTGCTTGTCGGGGTCTTTAAGCTCATCTACGAAGTCGTCACCGAACATCTCTACCAGTGCCACAGCAGGGTTCTTGCCGTTCTTCCAGTCGGTGAGGAACTTTGCGCTGCGTGGGTCGCTCGTGAAAAGGTCGGAGAAGGCTTCCTCTCGCTCCTTGTAGCCGTTAAGCTCCTGCTCGCCTGCGTCGTAGTCGTCAAGCATCTGACCGTACATCGACTCGTCATCGTCAAAGCTCTTGTCCGGATAGCGTGCCTTCAGACGTTCAAGGGCCGTGTCACGCCTGCTCTTTGTCGGAGGGGCTGATACGCCACCACCTTTGTTGTCGTTTGCCATATTTACAGTAGTTTTTATGGGTAAGCCGCAATAATGCGGACAATGCCAATTTTATTTGCACAAAAATAACGCTTAAATTTCGGAGTGCAAGTTTATCTTTATACAAAAAGATTTATTACCTTTGTGCAAATAATCTACTTTCAGCAACATAAGGCTAAAAATGAAGCATTTCGGCTCTATCATGGAATGCGCTGAGGAGAGGATTGCTGACCTCATGCAGGCATACGACGATTATATTTCATCGTGTGCATACATACGTATGCCTGAGTGTTACGAGTTCCTTGCATGTCAGCCTGCGCCACGCTTCTATGTCTCTGACATCAGGGCGGCGATTGTCGTGTCGGCAATGATTGACAAACGGACAAAAAGCTATAAGAACATGAGGCCGCTAAAGCGGGAGATGTTTCAGGAGATTTACCGACGGGTTGTGAAGATGAGAAAGAATACGCCGGGGATGACTGTCCTTGAATGTTGCAAGGAGGTTGTGGTGCAGCCAGCACCGAAATTCTATATCAGTGCAAATACTGCAAAGTGTATAATCTGTAAGAACCGTGAAGAATGGAAAAGGAAAAAGTTGCGAAGACTGAGGCTCAGGCCATTCTAAAAGAGAATGAGCATAGGCAAGCGGTTATTCATGCCGTATTCAATCCTGTCACGGGGCAAGGAAGTGTGGGAAGACGCGTCAGGGCTGTTATCAGCGACTTCCCGATAAAGGAACAATGGCTGCCAAAGGATATGATGAGGGTGCCGCTCGTAAGGCAGATTGTCAAGTGCGGCTCTATCGGAAAGTTCCTCGCGGAGGAAATGAACATTGACAACCCTACAGAGGAAGACGTGCACAAGGTCGTGGAGCAGTTCGTCAGAATAAGGTGCAAGCACGACTTCCCCTTCTGGGCGGCTATGTTCGTTTATATCAAAAACAAAGGTGGAGGGCCAGACGTGCTCTTCAGGCTCACGCGTCCGCAGAGAAAGCTCGTGGAGGTACTGGAGGGTATGCGCACGCACAACATGCCGATACGGCTTATTCTGCTCAAAGCACGGCAATGGGGTGGCTCAACGACAATACAGCTATACATGGCTTGGTTGCAGCTCGTGCTAAGGGTCGGGCTCAACTCGCTCATCATAGCGCATCAGGGAATGGGCTCGGATGAGATTATGGATATGTTCAACCGTATGATGGCTTCATATCCTGTCGAAATGCTGCACAAGCTCGGAGAGAAGTACAACGACAACGAAGAAACATTCGTTGGGGTCGGAAAATCGGGAGCTATAAAGCGTGTGCCGCAACGCAACTGCAAGATTAAGATTGGTACGGCGGAAAGACCTGACTCATGTCGTGGTGGCGATTACAACCTTGTACACCTCTCTGAGGTGGGACTATGGAAAACTACCGACGGAAAGAAGCCGGAGGATATTGTGCGCTCGGCATGCTCGGGTATGGTATATCGACCATACACAATGGTGGTATATGAGTCAACGGCTAACGGTACGGGGAACTTCTTTCAGCATGAGTACGACGCGGCAAAGGCTGGACGTTCAATGTTCAAGGCGCTTTTCATCGCGTGGTATGACATCGACATCTACACGCTGCCATTCGCATCAGACGATGAGCGGGCTGACTTCGCCATAAGCCTGTGGGAAAATAGAAACAACCACAACGTAATGTCCGACCGGGAGGAATGTGGAGCGTACTTGTGGAAGTTGTGGACGTATGGGGCTACACTGGAGGCTATTCACTGGTATGTCGTCGAGAGGTCGGGAAAAAACTCGCACAGCGTCATGGCTTCGGAGTATCCGTCCGACGACATTGAGGCATTCGTCAACTCTGGCTCACACGTCTTTGATGAGGCTCTCGTCGATAAGCTCAAAGCAGGGTGCCGTCCGCCTAAGTTCATCGGTGATGTCTACGGGGATAAAGATGAGGGACCGGATGCACTCAGACATGTGCGCTTCTCTGAGGATAAGCAAGGGTTGTTCTGGATATGGGAGAAGCCGGACATTGACCCCGAAGAGGTTATAAGGCACCGTTATCTCGTTACGGTGGATATCGGAGGACGCTCTAACAAGGCCGACTGGTCTGTTATCGTGGTATTCGACCGACTGTACATGATGGACGGAGACAAACCGGTCGTCGTGGCGCAGTGGTACGGGCATATCGACATCGACCTGCTCGCATGGAAGGCGGCACAGATTGCAGCGTATTACGACAACGCACTGCTTGTCATTGAGAGCAACACACTGGAGACACACGATAAGGAGCGCATTGTCGATGGAGACCAGTCGCAGTTTATACTCAACCAAATAAAGGACGTGTACGATAACCTGTACGCTCGCAAACAGTCGGAAGAGGACATCAAGGAGGGCGCGCCTCGCAAGTATGGCTTCCACACCAACGTCTCCACTAAGCCGATGATTATATCCACGCTCGTGAAGGTTATTCGGGAAAGCCTGTACGTCGAGCGTGATGAACGGTGTCTTGATGAGTACAAGACGTATGAGCGCAAACAGAATGGTGCCTTCGGGGCTATAGAGGGAAAGCACGACGACTTGCTAATGACACGGGCTATAGGTCTGCACATCTGTTTCTTCGAGATGGAAACGCCTAAGGCGGTGAAGCGGCATGCCTCCATTGTGGGTGTGCAGCGCACGGCGGTATCTGCCGCTACCATCTAACGGCATTTCTGTACAATGCGAACATCGCCATAACAGTATATTTAATAACAAAAAATGCGAGAGGCTTCTCACAAGTCCCTCGCATTCCGTCTTTACTCCTAAAAACAACCTTTTACTAATAAAGAAACTAACCTAATTCAACCTTAATGACTAAACTTCCAACTAAAAACATTATTACTATTCATTACGCAATCCTATGGTAAAAACGCATTGTCTTCCTTGTTCTCCGGTCTGTTCACTACGCCACTGCCTGTAGCTCCGTTCCGTGCGCCGCCTTACAAGGCGGCGTGCTTGGTTCTGTTCGGTTCGCCGCTGCAAAGCAGCGGCTCCCTATCCCTCTTGCCTGCCGTTACCCATATACTGCCCAAGCATCTGCATCGCCTTCGGGTCGGCTTGTGCCTGTGCCTGCTGCATAATCTGAGGACTGACACCATCCGGAATGCCGCCTTGTTTGACCTGCTCCTTCTGGCTCTGTATGCTCTGTAGCAAATCGTCGGCAAACGGGAAGTCGCCATACTGCAACAGCTGCTCTACGCTGATGGCTTGACTCTGCCACAACTGCATCAGGAAGTCATTGGCTATCTGACGGTAGGCCGGGGTCGTAGTGCTCTCGCTGATATTCAGGTCGAAGTCAACATCACGTATCTTCTTCGGGTCATAGACAATCTGGGAACCTGCCTTACCGGCAATGTTGAACACGCGCTTGGTATCATAGAACTGCTGCATGTTCTTTACGTCCTTGTAGGCGCCGTCCCTGACAAAATAGCTGAACGCCTCTAACAAGTCCAAAAGGCTCGTCGTGGCATTCTGTGTCTGCTGGTTGTAGAGGGCTGCAGACGTGCCCGAATAGCCGGGCTTGCCTTGCAATGCGCCGTTAACGCCGCTGATGTCCTCAAAGAACTTCAACTGCAAGTTCAGCAACTCACCAATGCCGATGTTCGTGGCGTTAGCGGCTATCTGAGTGGGCAACTGACCGCTCTTGCTCGGCTTGAAAACGATAACGCCGTTGACCTGTGTCCATGCGTCGGCAAACTCTTGTGGGTCGTGGTCGCCAAGACAGTCCTCAGGTATGAGCAGAACTCCCTTGGCGGTGGCTCTGATTACCCAGTCGTAAAGGGTGATGAGGCGGTTCGTGTAGCGCTGCTGGTCGATAACGTCGGCGACAAAAGAGTGAATTTCTCCGTCAATGAACGGATAAGCCTTGAATACATACGGGTGACTGCCGTGCTCAAACGGGGTCTCACCCTCTTTCAGTATGTCGCCAAACGGACTGAGGTAGTAGAAGTACCAGTAGTCGTCCATGAACCACTCCGCTTCAACAAGCGGCATTTCATCATCCTCCATGCCGTTGGCTCTGCCAAGTTCCATGCGCTCCTTGTTCACCTGAGTAACATAGTAGTTGTAGTCCTCGACATTGATTTTGAAGATGTCACCGTTCTGATAGTCGTGGCAGCGGTATCTCGGCTTCTGCTCCTTCCGCCACACCTCGATAACCCTGCAACGACCGTAGTCCCTCGGAACAAGGAAGTCGGTATCGTTGTTGTTGCTGTAACCGAAGCTGGCCATGGTAGTGGAGATAACTTGCTTGTCCATGGCATAGGCGTAGATGTCTTTCAGCTTCTGATAGTCCTCAGGGCTTTGGGCAAACTGTTCGCACAGCTCCCCGAAGCTGATGTCATGCACCTCACCAAGACAGCTTACGTCCCAACCGCGGAAGTCGCGCATGTTGTTGTCGATGAAGAAATTGTTGGGCTGCACATAGTCCGTCCAACAGTCTTCCTTGCCGTTACGCCAGCCGTAGCTCTTGCGATGAACAATGAAGCCGCTAATAAGAAACTCTTCCATCGTGCGTGCGTCAACCTCGCTCATGCGGTTCAGCTGGCGGTTGCATTGAAGGATAGTGCTCATCGTCTCGCCAAGCTTCTGCTCGTCTCTGTCTCGTGCCGTGCAGGTAGGCTCTTTCGACTGGCTGCGGAAAACGCCGACAACATTCCTCACAAGCCTGCGTATCATATTGTTCTTAAGCGGTACGTTGCCCTGCTTCTTGATGTACTCGCCCTCGGTCATTTTCTTGATGCAGCCATCTTCATTCACCGTAACGATGTCGTCCCACTGGTAACCGTAGGTATAGCGTTTGTTGCGCTCTCGTTCGCGGCGGAAGTCGCTCATCTGGTTCCAATAGTAGTTGGCTTCCATCAGCACGTCATAGGCTCGGCGGTTAGTGCGGTTGTGCACCTCTCTCTTGATACTGTCCAAGTCGAGTGCATCATCGCCACGAACACGGCTCATCGGGTGCAAGCTGTTACGCTTGCGCCTTCCCAACTTCACGTGCGGTACGCCGTTCTCGACATTTGCCTGTGCTTTCTTTGTTCCTATTGTCAGCATATCATTTACATATATAAAGGCAAAGATAGGCTTTTGCGACTATCCCTGCCGTTTAAGTTTATACGTCCGTACGGGCTTGCCCATGCGGCGCAATTTGTGAAGATGGTATAAAGTAAAAGGCAGCACTACATTTGCTTGCAGGACTGCCATAAAAATGTGAAAGGTAAGGTTCTTTTATTTATTTGTGTTCCTTGAAGCCGAAAGGAGAACAACTCTTCATACCGTCGATATGCTCGAAAAGCTGAGGCTCAACATTGCCACGCATCGGGTCTAGTATAAAATCCATGCCTTCGCGCCTTGCCAGCTTTGAGGCAGGCACAAAGTCTGAGTCACCGGAAAAGAGGACTATGGTGTCGACGAAGCCTTTCAAGGCAAGCGACGCAATGTCAACTCCTATCTTCATGTCAATGGCTTTCTGCTTGATGTCAAGGTAAACGTCGCCCTCAGACAAGTCACTTAATTTCATCTTGCCTGACAATAGTTCCTTTACTGCACGTGGTCTGATAAGCCAGTTGTGATTGTCCTTTAATGTTCCCATACGGAGAGCAACTTTTCGCTTACGTTTCAAGGCATCTATCAGCTCCGTTTTGAATCGATACTCTGGAGTTTTACTGAAGTCAATTGCACGATGCGTAAGTGGATGGTTGTACTTCTTGTCTAACGGGTAGCAGTCATAGTAGAAAATGCGATAAAGCGTATTTCGTTCACCAACGTGACGCATCGCCATTGTGTATAATAAATCGGCTACTTTAGCTCCGTCATATTTCTTGTCTTTGTTGTACAATGCGTTGAAACGCTTCACGAAAAATCCGCCGTCTATCATCACGGCAACCTTCACGGGAGGATAGTCTTTATTTCTCATACGGGTATTTGTAAAAAACAACGCTCATGGGTAGGCTCACCCATTATCAAGACAAGCGGCTTGGAGGCGGCTTTCGGGTGAACGTTGCCATGAGCATAATCTTGTAGTGCAAAATTAGGTAAAATTTCTATTTCCGACAAATGTTATTCACACTAATTCACAATTTTAACAACAATCCAAACCATAATCAAACCTTAACAAACCATAAATTTTCATTCCTTTCCTTGTCCGTGTCGCCAAAAAAGACTATCTTTGCCAATGTTCAAAATAATCTGTGGCGGATGTTTAGGAAGCTCTGCCATATCTTCATGGTAGGGCGTTTTTATGTCCGTAAATCATGAGCATCAACACGCATTATAGCGCGTGCCGCCCCTTGACATTGTCGTAATGGCATTGCCGCGCCCTCACAGATGGCGTTGAACAAAGGGTAGCGGTGCGCGTTTTTAAGTTCAAAATTATCTGTATTATGATGACGAAAATCAAGGTAGACGGAAAGGAACACGTCGCAATCGTGTTCGAAAGCAACATGCCTGACATGGAAGAAGTGCAGCGTATCAAGCTCGCCCTATGCGACTGCTTGGGTTATCTGCTCGACGGCGACCAGATTACAGCCGACTCCGACAGCCTCTTCTATTGCAACCTCCTTCTCCAGCAGATGGAGATTTCGCCTGAGCGCATGAACGACTTCTTCAATTCCTATTGGGGAAAAGACCACGGCACGCCTAAGACCGCACGGGTGAAGCAGTGCGAGATGTACGTTTAATGGAATAGTTCTAACGAAGGGGCGCACCGGCAATTCGGTACGTCCCCTTTTCTCATTACTCCAACGGCTTACCCGTTTTCCTTATCTTTTCAAGTTCTGAGAGTATCTCCTTTATACCGCCCTCAAGCTCTTGCTTGGTCTTGGCGTCCTCGTCATTTTGAGAATTTTCCACGGTAGGCATTGCCGCTCGTATCTGGTTGATACCGTTCATCAGCGCATTGACCTGTTGCTGCTTCATGAACTCGTCCGTCTTGGTCATTTCCATGAAGTGCTTCTCGGCTCCCGGCTTATTGGCAAGCATGTCCTTGCGGTAGCCGTTCACCTCGTCCATGTAGCGCTTGTTGTCGTCCAGCATATCATAATACCAGACAGGCATCTTCATCTTGCCGTTCTGCAACTTTTCCCTAGGCGCAGTGACTAGGCGGTTTGCCATTGGTATTTCCTGCACGTCCGGAGACTCACCGTTGTAAGCATGGAAGGCGAGACCTCCGAGCTGCGCAATGAACGAGTATAATCCTCCGTAATAGCCCTTCAGAAAATGGTCAACAATGGCAGGGTTGTTGGCATACTTGCCAGCAAGCGTCCGCTCCCACCAGCCTTGCTTGTGCTCGTTACCGCCCGTATGATTGTTTATCTTAGCCGACCAGTCTACAAGCTCGCCCGGAGTGCCGATATATGCCTTCTGCGATGCCGGCTCGTATTTGTTCCACTCGCTGTCCTTGTATATTGGTCTGCCAGTGAAATCTGTATTGAAGCGAATCTGCATCAGCGGTTGTATGATGGTCGGCGAAAGGGTGATAAACGGATTGTTGCCGTTACCTGTGAAGTCTATAGGAAGCAGACCTGATGTCTGACTTAACATCTCCAATGCAGGGTTCTCGTCGCTGTTACCTGTCATGGCACTTGCAATTGTCTCGCCAAAGCCGTTCATGACACGGAACTCCTGAGCCAGTGGTATCATCAGAAATTTGTGAGTCCCCGGTATCCAGCACACGAAGTTAGAACGGCGTGTCCATGTAGGCAGCTTCCAGTATTCATCCTCTGCGTTCCAGTCGTCATCATCACCGTTACCACCACCGAAGATGCTCCAAAGGAGTGACGTAGCGAAAGGCGTACCGATACCTATCAAGACTCTCAATGCTGTGTAAGCAGAGAATTTGACAGGGTGGTGCGTAGCCAGACTGGCTATCGTTTGCAATGATTGAATGGCAGGGTTGACGAATATCTGCATCTCCCTGATTGTGGCGTTGCCCATTTCTCCGCTGCCCTTTCGGTTGAAGTTCAGCGTGATGTTCTTTGCGTCTGTTACGCTTTCCCTCACTGTGCGTCCGCTTTGCCTTGAAGCCATGAACGTAGCGAAACGTGTCATGTCTTCAACAGCGCTGTTGGCAAACTCGAAACCATCGCCAAGTACACGAAGCCATCGTCTTGGATTGACAACCGACTGTTGCGACTGCTTGACCATCTTCTCAATTTCTTTCTTGTAATCTTTGATATCCTTTAGCGACGTGAAGCCTGTACGTGCGCCACCAGCATTGAACTCATAGAAGTATTTCTTCAAGCCTGTCAGTCCTGCACTATTGCCGCCTGCTGCACGGTAGTTCTCATACCAGTGCTTCAATCCAAGCATGCGCACCGGTCCCACAAGTCTTGCTAAGTTCAGGCGGAAACGCAAGGCGTACATCGGGCTTTCCTTTATGGCGGTAGAGGCAAGTGCCATATCCACGTCTCGCATAGCATTACTGAGAATGAACGCCGGGTTCTTGCTGGTGAAGCGTGCGCCCATCCATCTTTGGCCATGGGCAAGCATTCGTGTAAGGGATGCAAGCCTTCTTCCAATCCAGTTGTGCATATCCTCAAAGTTCTTGGCTATATCATCAAGCTTTGCAGTGGTGCTGTGTTCTTGTGCCCTCTTTGCCCTCGTGCCGTTAAGTGCCTGTGCTGCACGGGGGTTGCCGTTGATATAGAGTACATATTTCTTTCCGTTGAGCATCACCTCTACGTGGTGCTCTGTAGCCTCTTTCGGCTTTATTGGCACGCCAAGGTGAAGCCTGCCACGTCTCTTGGTAGCAAGCCCTTGTGCCTCCAAAGCCTTCATGTCCTTTTCGTGCTGCTCCACAATGGCTGCCACTTGGTCGGCTGATGTGTTCTCGGGAATGTTCGGCACGTCCTCACGCCAATCGGGGGCGGTGTCTGTGCCGAAGTTCCTGTACCACATCTCACTCACCATTACAAGGTTTGTCGGGTGGTTCTCTGCAAACCGCATGAAGGCTTGCTTCACCCTGTTTCTCTCACCCTGTATGATTGCGCTTATTCCCATGCTGCCTATATAGGCAATAGGATTGTCAGCCTGGCTTTTTCGCCCTTTTGCTTTGGCGAGTGTCGGTGAGAACGCCGTTCCCTTGGCACTGCCAACATAGTCATAGATGTCCCCAGCCGTGTCCTCGTTCCAACCACGCAGAGGAATGTAGTATTTGAACATATCTTTCACGCTCTGGTAGTTGTCCCTGCTGATGATACCGCTCTCGTGAGCCTGATGCAGCGTCCACTTTGTTGCAGCGTTCACTTTATCCCATATGTCTTTGGTGTCGGTTTTCCTCTCCATATCGGCTATGATGCGCTGTGCTTCTGCCTCAGCGTCCTGCACATTGTCGGTATCGGTGAGTGAGGTCAGTCCGCTATAGTCCTTCTCACGATAATCATTGTAGAAGTCGTCATAGCTCTTCTTTATGAAATCAGCTAGAGTCTGCTTGCCGTTGGGGTGCGCCTTCTGGTATTCGTCGAACTTCGCTTTCTGCTTCTCTTGGTACTTGGTCCATGCTGCGTCAGCGTCTCTCTTTGCGAATGCTTCGTTTCGCTCCAGTCCGTGCTTAGCCATCATATACGTTGTAACATCGCCAATGCTTACCTTCGCCTTTTTGGCTGCTTCGTTCACAGATGCAATCAACGGCTTATAGAGGTTGTCAGTGAAATACTCACTCTTATCCTGTCCTATGCCGTGGCTGCGGTTTTCCTCGTTGTATGCATCCTCGTATGGCTCTAACTTCTCGCCACGCTGTTTCAATACTGCCTCCTGCAGGTTCCTGACGTTAATCATGGAGTCTTGCCAAGCCTCACGAAACTGCTCCTTTGCTTGGTCTGCCCATCGGTCGTAAGTCTCCCTTGCCGTGTTATCATCATCTTCTATAGTGTCTCTGAACAGTAAATCCGGCTCAATGCCATTACTTATCTGCTCTGCCTTGCTCATAAGGTCTTGCTTGCCCCATGACTTCGGTTCCGAAACATTTTCGGAATTATTGACACCTCTTTCGGAATTATTCCCTATCTTTGCATTGGAAGTCAAAGGAGAGTTCCCGCTGGTGACGGTGGCACTATTATTAACGCCGTGATTAACTCCAGCAGTTCGAGTGCCGGAACTGCTACCGATTGCGGGTCGGGAGTAGACTTCCTTTTTATTCTTTGAATAGCCTTTACGGAATACTCCTGCGCTATTTATATTCCAGTACTTCCCGTCTCTTGAAAGTTCGACATACAATGTATTGTTGTGCTTGTCTGTCAATTCAACAAGGTAGGTTTGGTTATTAGCAACAACATTGCCCTCACGGATTGTGTTGTAATTGCTGGCTACGTCTTCAACAAACTCTTCGACAGAGTTATAGCTGGCATTGCGTATTTCTCCTTCATGCTCTGCTGCAATATGCAGAAGCCCATATCCATGGTGCTTTCCATCTTCGTCAACAATATCTTCACCTTCGCTAAGTCTGATAGGAGCCTCTTTAAGACCTGAAGCCTTATCAATAAATCCCATGTCTATACTTCCCTTTGAAGAAAGTACAAATGGCTTGCCGAACTCATTTTTTACAGATGATAGCTTTGGACTTGCCTCTGCTACACGGTTATCACTGCTGTCAAGGCTTTCAGGTGCATAGTTACCAACTTGTAGCTCTGCCTGCTTTGCCACGTCCTCAGCCTCACCTAAGATGCTGCGGTACCGTCCCGGCTCCTTCAGGTTCTCATAGCTACGCCAAAGGATATACCTCAGCTCGTTGTCCGACAGGGTAAAGTCATACTTATCGGCAAAGTCCGCAAAGCCAATGGCATGAAGCATATCAAGGAAAAAGTCCTTTATCTTCTGCCAGAAGGTCTCGGGTATGTGCTCGAAGTCGGTCTGCTCTGCAAGGCTTGCAAGATATTCCTCAGTAGCCACACGGAAGTCGCCACCGTACTTGCTCAGTGCCAACTCCGTGATCCGCCTGCGCACATCGTTGTCGGCGGCTGCATACACGTTGTCAAGGAACATGTCGAAGTGGCTGCCGAACATCTTCCTCAGTCCGTAGTGCGCCACGCCTTCATGGAGCAAGGTCTGCATCACGTCGTCAATATCACGGTGGTTAGGAATAACGATGGTTATCTCATTCGTGTTGCGGTCATAGAAACCTTTGGCACGTGCCTTTCTGCCCTCCAGCGTGGATGCGTCCATCACGATATTCACGTTGTCAAGGTGAAGCCTATCAGCCAGCTCCTTTGCGGCACTCTCCATGCTCTTGCGCTCTCTGTTGGCAAAGGCTTTCTGCTGTGCCTTGGTGCGGTTGCTCTTGCCAAGCCATTTCGCTACAGGGTCGTTCATCAGCGATAATTCTTCATCGCTATAGGCTCCACTGCCCTCACGACGACGGGTATTGCCTTTCAGCCACTCTTCATAGCTCGGACGGCTCGCCTTTCCTGCATTGCCTTCCTCAGGCTCGCTAATCTCAACGCCTCTTGCAACAAGCGCGTCTCTAAGTGCAGGTGGCACGGTGTTGAACGGTACCTTTATCCCCGTCCCTGCCAGCCTGACGGCATACTCATCGGCAACTTCATCTACAGGTACAATGCGTACAGGCTTATCCCAACGGCTCAAAATAACCATTCGAGGATTGCCCTGTGCCGCCATCTCTCTGCCGACGGGACCGGACTTCCATTCTACCTCGCCCGTCGAGTCCTTTGCCTTCTCAGCATGATAACCGCTCGTAAGCTCGCTAACCGGGACTTCCACCTCTACGGTAACAAGTTTTGGTCTGTTCCATGCTGATGAGAACTGGTCGTTGATGGGGGTGCGTGAAGTGTGGATATACGGATTGTAGGCTGCGTTGATGGTGCTGCCGTTGCCCTTGTCAAGGGTAAAGGTTCCGTCTTCATTAGCCATCTCTGGGTATTCCTCGCTCTGCTCCCACTTGCCAATCTCTATAGGACTACGCCATACCCACTTCGTGCGCAGGGTGCCTTTCTTTGTCTCAACCTGTGTCTTCACCCTGCCACTCATCGGTGGATAGAGCTTACCGTCGTGCTCCTGCATGGCTCGGTACACCTTAACCGTCGGCTCGCTGTCAAGTCTCGCTGCCTCTTCGTCGTCAACTTCTCTGTACAGCACGCCACCTTCCTCAGCCTCTGATGGGGTGCCAGGTTCGTCATTATGTGGACTGTCCGCTGTCTCTTCAAGGTTGGCTTTCACCTGTACGGTAACGCCAAGGGTCTTGCTCAGATAGTCAAGTACTTTCTTAAGGTTCTGCTGGCTGACCCAAGCGGTCATGTTGCTGCCGCTGGTGGTGAACTCGTCATCGAGTAGCCTCAGAAGTTTCTTATCCAAGAAGTACTTGCCGCCACGAGACTTCGATTTGGGGACGCTCAGCTTGAAGTCGTTATAGTGGTACGACATGCCACGCTCTATCTTGACTTCTTTGTCAGCACTCTCAACGGCGTCGCCGTCGATAATCTTTTGCAGCATGGCACTGATGGGAACGCTGGTCTTTAAGTCCTCTTCTTTGAAGCGGTCATTCATCAGAATACCTTGCTTGACATCACCGTCAATGGTCGTATAGCTGATAAGCTGACCTTTGGTCTCCGGAGATTTCTGAGTATCTACAAGTGCCTGCATCAAGTTACCGGTTACGATGTATGCGGTCTTGCGGCTCTTTGTTGGTACCTTGCTATCCCAGTTGTCCATGCTGAGGCCACGGGCCTGATAACCCAACATCACGCTTTGGTGCTTGATGTTTTCAAGGCTTGTCTTATCGCTAAGGGGCACTTCAATCTTTCTGCGTCCGTCAAGGGTGGCAAACACTGCCGTTGAGGATGAACGGGAATAACCTTTGCCGAACTTGATACCAAGGAAGGTGCCAAGGCTCGGAATAACGGTCGTGCTCGTGTCCTTTAAGTTCAGAGGGATGATTAACGGTTCCAAAGGAGTGAAGGCGTCCAATGCTCCCAATACGTCGTTGCGCTGTGCGTCTATGCTCACGGTACGCTTGTTAATCTTCGTCTGCTCCTTGTCGGCGGCTTCCTTTGCGGCAATATCTGCCATGTGGCTTATCTCTTCGTCACTCCAGTTGTTGTCACCTTTCTTACGGGCTTTCAGGCAACCTTTGATATAGTCCTCACGGGCTTTGTTAATGCGCTTCTGTGCCTCGGCTTTCGCCTTATCCTCAACGGCTTTTGCCTTGTCTGCATAGAACTTCTCTACGGCTTCATGCTGCTCTTCGTGCCACTGCTCCCACGGTTTGCCGTCGGTCAGGCGGTCGGCATACTCACGCGCCTCCTTAGCCTTCATAGGCTTTTTCAGCACGTCCACTTCTGCCGTCTCCAGATATGTATTGTCGGCAAAGGCATTATCACTGCCGGGGTCTGAGCCTTGTTTCCAAACCTTCCTTGATTTGGTCTCGGCTCTCAGTGGCATGGTGGTAATTTCAAGGTCGTTCTCTCCTGCGTCGTTAAGTATCTGCATCTTCACCTTGTATGCGTCGGCAAGGTCATTGAAGATTTGCTCCTGCTCCTTAACGCTGAGGAATGGCAGACGACGGAGTATCTTTCCGGCACAACCTGAGTTTGGATTGTTCTCTTCATCACCGCCACGGCGGTTGCTCTTCTTGCTCTCATCAGAAAGCATGTCGAGTGGGTCGCCAAGGCGATCTTCCAAGTCGGGGTGCTCCATCATATACGACCATGTTACTTCATCGCCGTACTTATTCATGAAGTCGGTAACTTCCATTTCGTTGAACTTCGACTTCTGCGAAGAGGTGGTGTTTGCGTCAAGCGATTTCAGTTTGTTCTTGAACATCATCTGCAAACGCTGCTCTGCCGGGATGGAACTCACTAAGTAGATGTACCTGCCACGATGAACCTGCCCGGTACGGTCTATACGGCCGCGCATCTGTACCTCGTCGTTGATGTCGCTCTGGAACTGCGCGGCTATCATCACACGAGGACTTTGGTCGCTGAACTTGCTGCTCGCATGGAGGCTGATGCCGGTGCTGCCGCTCTTATTGATAAGCAGTACGTCCAAACCGCCATTCTTGCCGCTGGCACTGTTGAAGGCAGAGGCGGCGGCCTTGCCGTCCATCTCCTTGCTGCTGCGGCTCTGAACGATATAGTTGCCCTCGGCGTCCATCACCATCTCTGACTTGCGGCCGGTAATCTCACCTACCTTGTAACCTGCTGCCTCAATCCGCATCTTGATAGCGTCCATAGGGTCAATGGGCAAGCCTATGCTCAGGTTGAGAATGGTCTTGCGTATCTCGTTGTACTTGGCAACGGCTTCATCGCCAAGGTCGTTGATGTTGAGGGTCTTGTTGACCTGATTGTCCTTATTGCCTACCTCGCCCTCGGTATAACGAAGCGTGCCCTCCAAAGCTCTCATCAGAGTCAAGGAGAAGTTTGGAAGCTCCGGCATTGGGGTGTTCCTCGGCATGTCGTCCAAGAAGCCTTCCATCGTGTTGTTGAAACTGATAACGGGCTTCTCGCCTTTCTTCAAGCACTCTATGGCTTTATCGGCTACGGCATTGGCCTTCAGTGAGAACAACAGCTGATTGACAAGATTGTACATCTTGCTGGCAAAGGGGACATTGTTCACACCCATGTGGCTGGTGCCTTGGGTCTTCTTGCTGAACATGCCTTCCTCGGCCATGTCCTCGCTCATCTTCTCGATAGACGGGTCTACATAGTTGTCTTGGAACTCACGGATGGCATTGTATATCTTGGCAACCTCGTCAAACTGGGCACGCTGCTGCTTGTCGGTCTCTTCGTCCACGCCTTCCCAGTCAATGCTTACGCCGGTGAAATCACGCTCACGTCTAATCATCTGACCGCTCTGAACAAGCTGCTTGGACATAATTTCCTGCAATGTTACACCGCCATTCTGGATAGCGTCAATCATATCCTTTTGGCTCAGACCGCTCTCGCTCATGGCTGTCTTCATGGCATACAGGGGCATGTTATCGGGACGCTTGGCAAAGGTGGCACTAAGATATGTTACTCCCTCTGCACCTTTGAGCAAGTCTTGCATGTACAAACCACTCGACGACTGACTGCCTACGGTATGGCTCTCGTCCAAGAAGACATAGTTGTCCTTGGCAAGCGTCTCCAGCACATCACGGCGAATATCACCATTCTTGTCAGCACCGGGTGTCTTGCCCTTGTATTTCTTGTCCTTAACTTCTATTTCACCATTCTTGCCTATCTCATAGGTCTTGGTGCCGGACTGTATCTGAGAGTAGGTGACAAGCACATAGTCATACTCAGGTGGCAGCTTGCCGTTCTGGAGTATGTAGTCATAGACACGCTCACGCTCCTTGGGCTTGGGAAGTCCGTAAACGACACGGGTAACGGGCTCGCCATTCTTGTCATAGACTTTCTTGCCGTTCTCATCGACAACGTTCTCAACGATATTGCCATCATCATTTGAGGCAATAAGGAACGGACGTAAACCATTGCTGCCTATATCGCACATATCACGGTAGTTGTCCGTGTACAGACGTGCCTTCTGAGTGAAGTAGATAGGGGTCTTGCCTTGCTTGATAGCCCAGCGGATAAGGGCTGCACCCTGTCTGCCTTTGCCTACACCGGTCATATCGCCGATAATGAAGCCCTTGCCATGCTTCATCTGATTGATGGCAAGTGCCACACTGTCTATCTGCTCGGCGGCAAGATGAGAGTACAGTTCGTCCTTGCTGCTGTAGCCAAGCTCTGAGCGTACCATCTCGTCAACATCGCCAAGCTTGTCAAGGTTCTCGGCAATAGCCTCAGCCTGTGCGGCTGGCACACGGCTTTGAAGTGTCATGCTCTGGCTCTTGTTAGGATAGGCTACTTTCTCCTGTCCTAACTCTACCTTCTGACGGGGTGCTTGTGGTGCGCGCGGTTCTGTACGCTGAGGCTGTGCCTCAGCATTTTTGGTTATCGCGGGTCGCTCTCCAGTGGTGTTATTCCGTTCAGAAGTTCCTCCACGCTGATTTCCTCCGACTGTTCCTCGTCCAGTGCTTCCGACTTCTCGCCGTTCTGAGGATTGCCCTTGTGTGGGTCTGTTCCCCTGAACAGTGTTATTGCTTCCTGCATCTCGTCCGTCTGCATTATCCAGTCGGTCAGCGCTTCCATGTTGGCCTCGTTCTCCATTTCCTCGTCCGTCTTGGGCTGAGGAAGGTCGTACACTCCGTCCGGGTTGTGGACGTCGCTCCATCTCGCCTGCTCGTACGGGTTGTTGCTGAACTCCACCTGCTGCCTCACTATTGCCAGTACGCTCTGACGTACTGTTGACTGGCTGACTTCCGTCACTGTTGACAGCAGCGGAAGGCTCACGCTCCATTTGCTTAGCTTGTTGAATGTCATCTTCTACTCGTTTATATAATTCGTCGAATGTCTTTACTTGCTCGGCTCGCGCCTTCTTCTTCACCGGTGGGAAGGTGAACTTCTCAGGATTGTCGCCTACGTCGGTCTTGCGTCCGGCAATGAGTATCATGCGCACATTGTAACCGGTTCCGTTGCGCTTGTACATGTCGCCGTCAAGGTTGATAACGTCAACGACGTTGTAATGGGTGTACAGGTGCTTGAACAGTTTCATATCCTTGGCCTGCATAGCACCATTGCTCATATACTGGGTGTTGCCGCCGATGATGATGGCGGCACGCCCGTCGTCCTTCATGGAGGCAAGAGCATTAATAGCCATAAGCCCCTCCAGACTGGTTATCTTCGTCCTGCCGCCGTCAAACTCCTTCTCCTGCGTACTGCCGAATGGTGGGTTGGTAGCCACTGCGTCGTATGCCTTGGGCTCAAACGGCATGGTGCCGTCCTGATTGGTTATCCGACCGTAGGGCATGGTACGGAGGTTCATAAGTCTGCGCTCGTCGATGTCGTTCACATGCCACAGCGGTGCCGGGATGCCTATCGTCAACGCTCCGTTGCCTGCGCTCGGCTCCAACAGCTTCAACGGCTTCTTATCGCCACCCATCATGAACATATCCATCACATAGCCGAATGGGGTAGGTGTTGAGTATTGCTGATGAGCAACACGGCTGGTGTCTCTCGCGTTCAGGCTCGGCTGAGACTGATACAGTCTTACAACCTCGTCAAAACCAGCCTTTTTTGTCTGCTCGTCCTTATTGATGTCAGCCTGAGCAACCTGCCTTGTGGCAAGTGTCATTGCTCTCTCCACAAGCTCCTGCATGTCGGTGTCCTTGTAGTCTTTCAGCAAGTCATACTTCTGAGCCATTTTCTTGATGTCGCTCATCGTAAGCTTGTGGTCGTACTTTCCGTAGGCTGCATCGTCCTCGATGGCGTTCTGAATTTCAATGACAAAGTTCTTTTCCGTCTTTCCCTTAGTGGTAGTACGCTTTTGCTTCTGCTCTGTACGCTCGGTTGATGCGCTCGGTTGTGTAGGCTGCCGCTCCACAGCGGCCTCCTTCACGCTCTTATACTCGCCGAACGGCTTGGTCTTCCGTTTGCTGCTCTCCACCCACTTCTTGAAGTCCTCGCGGCTCACCTCAGTAACCGTGCCAACTTTCCAGCCTTTCTCGTACTGTCCCTTGTAAGCCTCAACAGCAGCTTCCTTGGATGGAAAACCGTACATCACCTTATGCTCGTCAAACTTGCCGGTCTTCTGGTCTATCTGGTCAATGACATACACATTGCCGCTCGTAGGGTTGTCTGACAGGTACACGTCGATATGGTCGCCGTCAACGCCCTCAGTACCCTTGATATAGCCGTAGTCATAGTGCATAGGCACACTCCAAGCCTTCCCCGACGCGTCCTTGTCGCTCCGGGTACTGCCCTTAGGGTTCTCAATGGTGATGTCGTAGCCGTCAACCTTGATATGTCCCTTCTTATAGTTACCGGCCTCTTTCTGCTTCTCAGTAGGCTCAGTGTTCACGCCTTGCCGCTCTGTCTCCTTCTTCTCAGATGAAGAAGTCGATCCTATACTATGGCTACTATCGTTTCTATGGCTACTATCCCCGCTCGGTTCTGTAGGTTGCTGCTCCGCAGCGGTTCTCACATTATATTTTCCACCATTACGGTTCGCCTTGTCACCTTCGCCGAAGATTACAGTTACCTTTCCAGTCTTAAGGTTTTTATATATTGTACGGGAGCCATGACCGTAGGTATCAACATGGGTAGCCTTTATGCCTTCCTCATCATGGCTCTCAGTTCCTCCTGCACCGTTGGCTGACCCGCTTCCGCTCTCAGCTCGTTCGCGTCCCTTACCATCTGTTGGGCTTCCTTGTCGCCCTTCTCCGCTCTGGCTACTGTTGTCAGCCACAGCATTGCTTCTTGTCTTTCCATTGCTTATTGGTTTATATTCGATATTGAAAATACGGCGGATAGACTCTTGTCTGTCTGCCTGCTCGCCCATTGTCGTGCCGCCAAACAAATCACCTTGGCTCTTGCCCTGCACAAGGTCGAAGAAGTCGTTGAGGCTCTGTTGCGTCTCGCGCATGCTGCAACCTTGCAGACGGCATGCCAGCTCTCTTGCAAAGTTACTGAATTTATCCGACGGCATGTTGTCGTCAAGCATGTTTGTCTGACGCTCCCAGTCGTGCATGGCATTCTTGGCTCCTTTGTAGTTGGAAGCCTTGGCAAACGCCTCATTGCTCATCGCACAGTCGTACCATGCCTCAATGGCTCGCTGTATCTCAGGCAATATCCGCTCGCTCTCAGCACTGTCGAAGTCGCGCATGAACGTGGAGAGGATAGCTTTCTGCGCCTTGGCGGGCATCTTGTCAAACATCGTGGGCAGGTCGCTCACACCACCTTGGAACAAACTCTGCTTCAAGATATTCTGCAAGTCCATGCGTGCCTCAGGCGTGAGGTTGCCTTTCTTGTCAAAGGCACTCTGTGCAGCCGTGTCGCTGATAGCTCCCTGTGTTGCCAGCCAATTCACTGCCTTGGCTCCGTTCTGCATGAGCACATCGCTCAGACTTGCGTCCTCGTCGGGTGAGGACAGCAACACGTTGGCAAAGCTGCTCACCTTGCCGTCAAGCTTCTGTGAGGTCGTCACAGGGTCGATACGCTCAATGCCGCCACTTTCGTTGTCGCTCGCTCTCATCTGGCCTAAGCGGATAGCCTCATCATCAGGCACGTCAAGCTCGTTCACCATCACCGGGTGCTCCATCTGCTGTATCTTCGCTACGTCCTCAGGAGTGAAGCCAAACTCTTCGGCATGGTCGGCGATATACTGCTTGTATGCGTCCTGAGCCGGTTTGAAGGCTGGATTGGAGTACATAAGCTTCAATGCGTCACTGCGGTTGTTGCCCTGAATGACCTCACCACGGCTGTTCACCGTCGGGGCACTGAACTGGTAGGCACTGCCGTCGCCCGTTATCTCTTCCGGGTTGAGGTCAGCTGCAATCTTAGCAGCTGCCATTCCGGATACAGTGTCCGTTCTGTCCTTTGGCTGTGCCTCGTCGATGAAGAATGACGGGTTGCGCTGTCCGCTGACGTGTGACGGCTGGAGCTCGTCAGCATCAATAACCTTGATGTGGCCTTTGGCTGTGTCGGTGGAAGAGAACTTCACATTGCTCTCCCTGCCGCTAACGCCCTGCGTCTCGCCCTGTCGGTTCACCACCATGCCGTTCACATTGCGGAAACCACGCTTCCGCGCGTCTGCCGGTATATCATTGACTACATTTGGCACGCCGTTCACCTGCTCACGCTCCTGACGGGCTTTCTCAGCGGCCTCGGCTTCCGCCTTCTCCTGTGCGGCTTTGGCAGCTGCCTGTTCCTCAGCACTACGACGGTCGGCGTCCATCTTGCGATTGCGGGGTACCATCTGCACACCCTGCCAGTACTTCTTCTGCTTCTCCAACTCGTCTTTCTGCTGCTGGAGCTGGTCGTACTGCTCGCTCTGTGCGGCAACCTCGTCGAAGTCGTCGCTGTTGTCGATAGCGTCCATCTGCTTATGCACGCCCTTGATAGCCTTGTCAATCTTGCCGACACGGTTGTCTATGCCTTTCTTCACACGGTCGGCATTGCCGTGGTATATCTCTGTCAGTGCGTCATAGGTATCTCCCGGCTCTGCCTGCTCCCAGCTATGCACTGTGCGCACATTTCCCTTACCATCATCAATCTGCTGCGACGGTATGCGGTCAATGGCTCGTGCGGGTTGCTCTCCATCAGCCTGCTGAGGCTGTGCTTGCTCTTGTGTCTGAGGTGCTTGCTCTTGCGCCTGCTCCCCATTCACCCCATTGACCCCACTCTGTTCGGTAGGGCTGGGTTCCGTAGGCCGCTGCTCTGCAGCGGCTTCATCTTGCGGAGCCTGCACCGTCTCCCCGTTAATCTCGGTCGTCATGCTTTGCAGCTCTTCCGGGCTAACAACCTGCATCTTCTTACCATTCACCGGGCTCTCGGTGTATATCTCCACACCGTCCTCGCCGACACCGGTAACCTGCCCACGTATGGGCATACCGCCGTTGTCGATGGTAAACGTATCATCGACTTGCCACTGATGAGGCTCTGACATATCAGGAGCCACAACACCACCCGGATAGGTCGGTACTGCTCCGCTGTCTTCATCACCTTGCACGACGGTTCCGCCGCCTTCCTCGCTTTCGCCGATGTTGGAGAGGTCTACGACATTGCCGCCTTGGTCCAATATGCCTTGGTCGCCTTTCTGCTCTGTTGGCTGCTCCTGTCCGCCCTCTTCGTCGCCTTGTGCCGTTCTCTGCATGTTGGTGTTGTCCACCATCTGCTGCAACGTGTTCACGTCCATGGCCACAACCTTTCCGTTCATGCTCACGTTAACGGTGCCGTCAGGGTTCTGCACGGCTCCTGTCTGACCGTCAGCAACGATGGTAGCCTCTATCTGCTGTCCGGTGTTGTCCGTAAGGGTATAGGTGTTGCCTGCGGTAAGATTGACCTTGCCGTTTATCTTATCTGCGGCTTCCTGCGCCTTGCTCTGCTGGATAGCGTCAATGGCTTGCTGTTTTGCCTGAGCACCGTCTATCGGCGTGTCAAGGGAGAATAGTTCATCAGGAGAAATCATTTGAACCTTGCCGTCCTCATCGACAACGACAATACTCATGTCGCTCTTCTGATTGTCAACGCTCTTCCCGTCGTCGGTCATTACGACATTGCCGCTGGTGATATACACCTTCTTGTCGGTGCCGTCCGGGTTCTGCGCCTTCAGCGTCGCCGACTGAATAACGCCTTGGTCATTCGTACGGCTGTCATAGATGGCTCCTGTCTGCTGAACCTCGTCGTCTATATCGTCCCTCACACGCTGCATCATGCCCTCATACTCCTGCTGGGCATTGACAACAGCCTGAGCAAGCTTGTATTCCTCGTCGTTTTCATTATATACTGGAGTGCCGTCAGCCCACTTGTCATTCAATAGACTCTGTGCGTCTCGGTGACGATGCTGTATGTCCTGCATACTCGGTTCACCTTCCCAACGCTCGCGGCCCGTCTGCTCCATATATTCATCGAACTTCTGCTGAGCAGCTGCCAGTCTGTTCTTCGCATCGTTCATCGCCGTTGCGTCGGTGGTGTTGTAGCCTTGTGTGTAGCTCTCGTTGGCTGCATTGGTCTCCTTATCGGTCATGCCGTTGCGAGTAGCAGCCTCCTGACCCATGTTATGCCCACGCATGATGACAAGCCGCTGGGCATAGTCCCACACGGCTTGCTTCTCTTGGTCGGATAGCTCGTCATTGCTGAGTACATCCTTCATCACCTTGCCGAAATCCTCATTGGTAGTACCGTCAATCTCTTCCTTGATGGGTGCCCACTTGTCTGCCGTGAGCCTGAACGACGCTACCTTATCGGCATTGTCGAGTTTGTGTTGGTCTTGGTGGTACTGGACTGCCATTGCCGCCTTATGTCCGCCCTGCATCACCATCGACGCACCGCCCATACCTGCCATTGAGAACAGCATGCCGCCTACGATGTCAAGTTGCTGCCTGCCGTCAAGCAAGTCACTCATCTTGTTTCCACCGTCAAAGATGGCATGAA
Source organism: uncultured Prevotella sp. (assembly GCA_900540375.1). GTDB lineage: Bacteria > Bacteroidota > Bacteroidia > Bacteroidales > Bacteroidaceae > Prevotella. Next base: position 56,028 of record UQFS01000014.1, on the reverse strand, counting down.
GGGGTATGCCTACCTCTTCCTCCATCACTTCTTGCGGATAACCATTGAAGCTAGCCATCTTCATGTATTTGTTCACGCCCTGCATGAACTCACTCTTGCCGACCTTGGTAAACCAGTTGCTCACTCTGCCAAGTCCCATCTTCGTTAATGCGGAAGAAGCAAACTTGCCAAGGTGCATGTGCTCGCCAAGCTGCTCGGTGTAGTTCTCAATGATAGAATTGGCTTCACCTTCATAGATAGAACGTCCGAGGCTCTTGCCTCCTTCAAGCTTATAATCGCCGGTTTTAGGGTCGTAGGTAACATCACCAGCATATCTATGACCTATGTCAGCCCATGTCTGTGCTGCTTGAATAGTATTTGAAAGTGCAGTGGCTGCTCCAAGGTCACCAAGCGCAACGCCGGTATTTTTCAACACGCTGCGACCAATATTGCGCATCATGTTGTTGGCTCCCTGCTTGATGGCTATCTTACGGGCCAGCTTCACGCCCATGCCCTCACCGGCTCTTGTCAGCCCGCCTATCATGCCGGTTGCATTGCCTGCCATAAACTGGAGTGCGAATGGCAGCGACTGTGCGCATATCCTCATAAAGCGGTAGCCATTGCCAAGCACCTTTTCTGCCTGCTGAGCTGCAACACCTGCCTTGTAGGTATCCTCCATCATCATGCGCTCGGAAGCTTTCTCTCTCGGTGTCTGTGCAGCTCCTGTCTTTGCACGGAGCATGGCTGAGGTAGTCAGCAAGTCACTATAGCCGTTGTCCCAGTTCGACGGGTCAAAGGCATAGTCGCGGAAGCCACGCCACAGTCCGCCAAGGAAGGTGCCTGTCTTCTCGTCTCGCGCCGCCTTCAGGTCTCTAATCTGCTCGTCAACCTTCTTGCGTGCTGCCAATAAATTGAGGTATTCGGTATCGGTCATGCGACCGTTGTTGTCGTTGGCGTTCATCGTACTGACAGCACCGCCACCGCCACGGGGAAGATCTCGCCACCATTTGTCTCTATTCTCATCGTCGAGTTCCTTACCATGCTGTTCCAAGAGCTTGTCAAGCCTCTCTGCTTCGGCATAGGCATTATTCAACTGCCCGGTCTCGCTCTGGTCATAGCGATACTGGTCAACGGCATTCTGCTCGGTGTCTGCCTCGGCTCGGCTGGCAAACTCATTGCCGCTCTCGGTCAAGTAGGTGTCGCCCGGCTGCTGTTCAGGAGCAACATCGAAGACGGGACGCGGTTTTGCCACCGTGCCGTTAACATGTCGCCTGACTACCTTCGCGTTCTGGCCCAAATGCACGGGGTCCACTTTCAACCCACGGTTGCTGTTGGCATAGTCCATCTGGTTTTTCGCGCGTTGGAGTCCGGCTGCACTTTGATGCACAATGCCTTGGGCATTCCGGATGAATTGCGCACGCTCAGCCGCAGTCATGCCGCCGCCCTTTGGCTTCGGCTGAGGCTTAGGAGCCGGTGCCGGGGTGTTCTGATGCTGAGGCTGGGAAGGCTGAGGCGGTGCCTGCATCTTACCCATGAAGTCCTCATACGTTTTACCGATGTTAGCTCCATGCTCGGTCAGGAGGTCATAGACCTTCTTTCTGTTGGGGTAGTTGTCATTACCCGTGAAGCCTTTCTCAAACTCATCATAGCTCTGTGAGTATCCGCCCTGCTGGAGAGTGGAGTACAACTTTTGAAGTTTACCTTTATCTAATGGCATATCTTATAGTCTTTGATGATCGTTATAATTTAAGCCCTGATGCCCAGTTGCCGCCCTTGGCACCACCGCCTTTCTTGGCTGGCTTGGATGGTGCATTCGGCTTCGACTTTGCGTGTGTCTTCCTGTAAAGAGCCTCTACATCCGAGGCAAGGCTGGCAATAGTTCTGTTGGTAGTCGTCTCAGTCATTCCACCAACACCGCCCTTCTTCTTATATTGCAAAGGAATGCCATACTGTTTAGCATAGCTGACAACCGCTCTCTCGTAGTCTGCTTTCGATGCGTAGGGCACACCGTTGAGCGTAGCGTAAGGTTTGCCGCCCTTGCCGCCAGAGTTGCCGCCCTTGTCGCTACTGCCGCCTACCCACGACGCTGTTCCACGTCTGCGGTGCTCGTCTGCTGAGGCATTCGCGTTGTTCGTCTGTGCGTCAGCCTGCTTTTTCTTTGCTTTCAGCAGGTCGATTTCAGCCTGCTTCTTGGCTTGCTCCTCCGGCCAACCTGCTATGAGGTACTCCAATTTCTTAGCGGCAAGGTCGGCGGCTGACTGGTCTTTGGCTGCACGGGCTGCAAGCACCTCGCCCTGTGCCTTGGCAATGGCATTCTTGCGCTCAGTGTCCGCCTTCTTCCATTCGGCTGCTGCGTCGGCATTCTGCTGCTGTATGGCGTGAAGGTCGTCGGCTTGCTTGGCTTTGATGTATCCGTCCACATAACGCTGCCTGTTCGCCTCACGCTCCTTTTTAAGGTTCGTCCAGTAGTTTTCAACACGCTCGCTGTTCGTCTCCTTATTGGGGTCGTACATATTCGGGGCATACTGGGTAGTGAAGAAGAGGTTGCTAAGTGCCGATATGCCGTCGCCGATGGCGGCGAAGAGACGCTCACGCTTCTCCTTCTTCCGCTCCTTCTCCAGCTCTTCCTTGGTCGGCTCCTTGTATGGCTCCATAGCCGCGAACATGTCAGCATACGACATCGCCGACTTCTTCTTACTGTCCTGCGGCTCTGTGTCCACCGCTGCTGCGTCCTTATCCTTGCCAACATCACCATTACTGCCGGTGGGGGTAGTGGTGGTGTTACCGGTGGTGGAAGTGGTTGTGTTACCGGTGGTGGAGGCGGTGGAGGAATGAGTAGTGGTCTGCACGTTAGGTGTGAAATTACCCGTGCTGGCAGGCGTAGGTGCCTGCTGCGCCTGCTGCTGCTCCACAAGGTTGATGGCGGCTTGTGTCGGGTCGGTCGCCTCTGCGGTCGTTACAGGCTTCTTTGGCTGCGCACTCGCACTATTGCCAAAGTCAACAACACCTTGTGCGCCGTCAACAGGAGGGGTGGCGGTACTTCCGCCTCCAGTAGCGGGCGGTTGCGACGATGTGGTGTCAGTGCCCCTGGTCGTGCCGGTGGCAGTCGTGCCTCCATTGCCCGGTGAGCCTTTTCCGCCGTTCAAAATATCATTGATTGTTACGTCTTTCTGTGCCATTTGAAAAACAATTCTTATTCAATTCAAAAACAAAGAATGGCGAATTGTTTTCGTATTGTTTCAGAATTGAATACGAAAACAATCCGCTTTGATTCACCACGGCATTTTGCTCGCTGCATTAGTAACGCCTTGAACAGCCTGACTGATATTCTCAGCCTTTTTTTGCTCCAAGTTGTTCAGCTGCTCCACAAAGGCATTGTCGTTAGCCTGATAGGTCTGCTCTATCTCGTCCTTGCGTGCGTCTGCCTGAGCGTTGATGTTGCTCATCACATTGCCCAAAGTCTCGTTAGCCTGAGCCTTTGCCTGCGCCACGCTCTCGTCTGTGCCACCGCCAACGGCAGCACTGCCCGCCGCAGCGTCTGTCTGACGTTTCAGCATGTCCTGCGTCTGACTGAGCACACGCTGAGCGTCAGCACGCTGTGTGGCATCCTCGTTATACCGCTGGTCGTACCAGTCTTGGTTCTTTTTGCGCTGAGCCTCGATGTTGCGCTTCATCTTCTTGATCGCCTTGCTTGCGCTGATACCGCCGAAAACGGCACCAGCTGCGCCTACTGCTGAGCCTACTATTCCCATATTGTATAAACTTAAATTTATCGCTCAAAGGTAAAGCTTTACCTTTGCACAACGAGTTTAACTTTATACGCTGATATAACTTATACGCTGATGAAAGGTAAGAAAACAGGTGGACGCACAAAGGGCACGCCAAACAAGGACACGCCGCAGAAGAAAGCTATCAAGGCTATTCTTCGCGACCACTCCCTTGCCTACATCACACCACATGATGTCGTCGACGAAGAGACCGGCGAACACTCTATGCTCTCACAGCTCGACATGGACCTCGCAATGATGAAGGCCGCCGAACGGGCACAAATCGAAGTAAAGCTCATGGAGTTCCACACGCCGAAGATGCAGAGCACCTCCGTCGATGTCAACATGCCCGACACAAAGGTAACTATCGAAGACAAACTCTTAAAGCTCTCACAAGAGCCCGAAGAAGAATAACTCTTTCCTCCCCCGGACGGAAGTATCTGCCCACTCATCTACTTCCGTCTACTTATAGAGGACAGCCATTGCGGCTGCCCTCTTTTTTATGCCCTTTTTAAGGCTAAAACAATTCCAAAATCAATTCTAAAACAATTCCAAAATCAATTCTAAAACAATTCATGCAGAATTGATTTTAACTTTGCTTGATTATCAATAAGTTACAAAGACAGACTGAAACAAAGTCGAACAAAAAGCAAAAACAATTCGTGCGCATTTGCTTCCAACTTCGTGCAAAAACATGAAAACAAATCGGCTCGAATTGTTTTTGAATTGTTTTTCACCACCATCACCAACGTCTCTCGCGCGTGCGTGTTATTATTTATATTTATAGATAATATTATTAATAATAATCTTAGTTGATGATGATGGTGATACGCGCGTGCGCGCATGCGAGAGGGCAAAACTATACGTCCAACTCTGGTACATTGTCAACAGCCTTCCTTTTCATGCCGTCAACGACCTTTGCGTATATCTGCGTACTCTTTATCGACGTATGCCCAAGTATCTTGCTCACCGTGTAGAGGTCCGCACCATAGTACAGCAACATCGTGGCGCACGTGTGGCGGCTCATGTGGAAGATGAGGTGCTTCTCTATCCCGGCACGCTTGCCCCAATCCTGCAAATACTTGTAGATGATGCTGCGGTCCTGGAACTGGAAGACGTAGTTCTCCCTGCCGTTGTCGCCCCTCTCCGGCAACCACCTGATGGCATTCTTCGACAACGGCACATACACTGGCTCCTGCGTCTTCTTCTGCATCATGTCCATCTGGTACGTTCCGTCGCCAAGCTTCTGAATGTGCTTCCACTTCAACCTCGACACGTCGATGTAACGGAGTCCGGTGAAGCAGCAGAACATGAAAGCCTTCTTCACCCGCCAGTCGTCGCACTCCGCCTTTGCAAGCTTCTGTAGTTCCTCCATTGTCAGGAACTCCCGTTTCTTCGTCCGCCGCTGAGGCTTTTCCGCCTGCGACAGCTTGTGAAACGGGTTGCTTGGTATCATCTCCAGCCTCACCGCCTTGTTCATCAGGATAGCGAACACCGTGAAGTACGTGTAGATAGTCTCAGGGCACAGTCTGCCGCCATACTTGTTCACGTTGTCGCCCCGGAGGTATTCAAGGAAACCCCTCAGGAACTTCGGAGTAACATCTTTCAGCCTCAGCCCCTTCTTGGCATGTTTACCCAGATGCACGATGAGATTACCTATCGTCCGGGAATAGTTCTTGTTGTCATGCGCCTTGTAGTACGCCTGCTGCTCCTTTAGCCAATCCACGAGTACCACGCTGCCCTTAGAATGATCCTCAATCTGTAAACCATCACGCATCACCTCCAGTGTGCGCTTGGCCTTCATCTCTTCCGCCATTCTCATCACTGCACTGTTGGCAGTCTTGGCACCCTTCCCGTCCTCCGGCAAAAGGTAAAGCTTCAAAAACTCCCTTGACCTCACGCCATCACTCACGATGTCAAGGTAGAGCGACCTCCTGCCGCCCGAAATCTTCTTTGACCTGATATGTACAGGCTCGAAATCATAATTCTTTTTCGTCATATCGCATAACTTAGTTTTAGGTGACACTTTCCGGTGACACTTGGGTGACAATATCAGCCCTAATAAACCATAATAAACCCTATCCAAACCACAACAACCGAAGTTTATATATACGCCGAAAGCCGCTGAAAATCAGCGGCTTTCTTACGGTTTATATATAGTTTCCTTGGGTTTGCATTGGCTTACCCGAAGTTGTCGTACATAATATTCTCAGGCTCCACGCCGAGAGAATCAAGGTAGTCGGTCACGGTCTTGATCAGCATTGGAGGGCCGCAGAGGTAGTACTCGCAGTCTTCCGGCGCATCGTGATTCTTGAGATAGGTGTCGCGGATGCAGTTCACCGCAAAGCCGGCATAATACTTCACACCGGCTGCATCGGCCTTGGGATCAGGACGGTCGAGAGAGAGATGGAAGTGGAAGTTGGGGAATTCCTTCTCCAGTTCCCAGAAGTCCTCCAAGAAGAAAGCCTCTGTCAGCGAACGGGCACCATAGAAGAAATGCATCTCACGGTCGGTGCAGTGCAGCGTCTTGGTCATGTGCATGATCTGAGAACGCAGAGGAGCCATACCGGCACCGCCGCCAATCCAAATCATCTCCTTGCCAGTGTCAAAGCGAGGATGGAAGTCACCATAAGGACCACTCATCATCACCTTGTCACCAGGCTTGAGACTGAAGATGTAAGACGAGCCGATACCTGTCGGCACATTCTGGAAGCCCACCTGCGGTCTTGGCAAGAACGGCGTGGAAGCGATACGCACGGTCAGCGTGATGATATCGCCCTCGGCAGGATAGTTGGCCATGGAATAAGCTCTCACGGTAGGCTCTGGGTTATGAGCTTTCAACGAGAAGATATTGAACTTTTTCCAAGCTCCGATATAGTCATCGCCAATCATACTCTTATCGAAGTCCTTATCATAGTCGATACAGCCGTAAGCCGGAATCTTGATCTGAGCATAGGAGCCAGGGATGAAGTCCATGTGCTCACCCGGCGGCAACGCCACCTTAAACTCCTTGATGAAGCTTGAAACGTTTTCGTTGGAGATGACGGTACACTCCCACTCTTTCACACCAAGGATAGACTCCGGAATCTTAATGTCGAAATCGCCCTTGACCTTCGTCTGGCATCCCAGACGCCAATGCTCCTTGATCTGCTTACGCGTGAAGTGCGGGCGCTCTGAATCGAGGATCTCACCGCCACCGCTGAGCACCTGTACCTTGCACTGTCCGCAACTGGCCTTTCCACCGCAGGCAGAGGGCAGGAAGATGCCATTGGCATTGAGCGTAGACATCAGGCTGTCGCCCTGAGACACCGTGAGTTTCTTGTCGCCATTGATTGTGATGGTCACGTTACCGCTGGGCGAGAGATATTTCTTCGCGATAAGCAGGATGATGACCAAAAGGAGAATCGCAGCAAGGAAGACTGCAATACTTACTGATATAAACTGTCCCATAATCTATGTTTTCTTCTCCTTAAAATTTAATACCCGAGAAGCACATCATGGCCATGGCCATGAGGCCAACAGTGATGAAGGTGATACCCATACCCTGCAATGGCTTTGGCACATCGCTATACTCCATCTTCTCGCGAATGGCACCCATGGACACGATGGACAACGTCCACCCCAGTCCGCTACCGAGTGCGTAACCGATGCTGTCCCACACGGAGCCAATGTACTGAGCGCTCGACGGATCCATGTTGATGCGCTGCTGCATGAACAGCGAAGCACCCATGATACAGCAGTTCACGGCAATCAGAGGCAGGAAGATGCCTAATGCCGAATAGAGTGAAGGGCTATACTTCTCCACAGCCATCTCCACCAACTGCGTGATACCGGCAATAATAGCAATGAACAAGATGAAACTCAGATAGCTCAGGTCAACGCCCTTGACGAGGCAGTCCGGACCCAAGACATGCACCTGAAGCAGATAGTCAACGGGCACGGTGACCAATAACACGAAGGTCACGGCCATACCCAATCCAAATGATGTCTTCACATTCTTCGACACAGCCAGGAAAGAGCACATGCCGAGGAAGAAGGCGAATATCATGTTGTCGACAAAGATCGACCTGAAAAATAATCCAAAGAAATGTTCCATAATAGAAATATCGCTTTAATAATGATCAATACCGACAAACCTTACTTCTTGTCCTCCTTATAGAAATAGGCGCGGTGAACCCAGATGACACATCCCAATAGAATAAGAGCCATAGCTGGCATGGTCATCATACCGTTGTTGACATACCCCGCGTCGTAGAAGCTCTGCGGAATGATCTTGAAGCCAAGGAGTGAACCGCGGCCGAAGAACTCACGGAAAGCACCGACGATGACCAGAATCATCGCATAGCCGAGACCGTTGCCGATACCGTCGAGGAAGCTCGGCCAAGGCTTGTTCATCATGGCGAAAGCCTCCAGACGACCCATGAGGATACAGTTGGTGATGATCAATCCTACATACACCGAGAGCTGAACACTCACGTCGTAGGCCACAGCCTTCAGAATCTGACTGACAATAGTCACCAAGGCAGCGACGACGACCAACTGCACGATGATGCGGATACGCATTGGGATGGTCTTGCGGATGAGTGCAATGATCACATTAGAAAAAGCCGTAATCACTGTCACAGCCAATCCCATAACAATGGCCGGCTTGAGCTGAGATGTCACGGCCAGCGCAGAGCAGATACCGAGAATCTGAACGAGGATAGGATTGTTGATATTCAACGGGCCACCCAGCACCTCTTTATTTTGCTTACTGAATAAACTCATAATTCGTCTTTATTATTTAGCATTCAGAAATTTAATATACTGTCCCAGACAATCGTGAAGCATATCCGTGACACCATTGGATGTCAGCGTTGCGCCAGTGACAGCATCCACAGAGTTGGGATCATTGCTGTCACGCTTCTTCAACACCGAGATGGCGATGGCATTGCGGTCAGCACCCTTGAAGAGTCTCTTGCCCTGGAACTGCTCTTGCCACTTCTGGTTGTCCTTGATCTCGGCACCCAGTCCGGCTGTCTCACTCTCATGGTTGAAGTAAGCACCATAAATTGTGGACTTGTCGTCATTCAAAGCGATATAGCCACTGATCGGTCCCCACAATCCCATGCCATAGACAGGAATCACATATTTGGTCTGTCCATTGACGGAGCAGACATACACAGCCAACTTACCAGCCTTGAAATCACCGGAGTTGAGCTTAAAGCCGGCAGTGGTGCCACCTTTTGAACCTTTGTCAACAACATTGCCGTTGGCATCAATAACCTCGTCGGCAGTGACCACCTCTTTATATTTAGCGGCAGCAGCCTGATCCTGCAAGCCACGGATGTTGAGAGAATAGAGTATCTGCTTCTGCTTGTCAAGTGCCACATTAGCTTCCTGTGCCGGGCGCAGTGCCTGAAAGACAAAGGCCAGCAAGAAGGCAACGATCACCACAAGAACGGCAGCATAGACAATCGTATAAGAATTGGAATTTGTTTTCATACCTTATTATATAATGTCATCTGCTTGATTAGTTAGAAGAACGTTTGGCACGCTTCGAGATGTTGGACTGAACAACACAGTAGTCAATCAGCGGCGCAAACATGTTGCCGAAGAAGATAGCGAGCATCATACCCTCAGGATAACCCGGGTTCAGCACGCGCACCACCACAGCCATGATACCGATGAGAAGACCATAGATATACTTGCCGGTCTCGGTACGTGCTGAGGTAACAGGGTCGGTAGCCATGAACACGGCACCAAAGCAGAAGCCTCCCAGCACGATGTGCTCATACCAAGGAATAGGTGTCTTGCCCGTCACGGCAAATATCAATGCCATAGCAATGCCGCCGACGAAGACACTCAGCATAGTCTTCCAACTGGCAATGCCTGTCCACAACAGAATGACGGCACCAATAGCGATGGCAATCACCGAAGTCTCCCCCACAGAGCCGGGGATGAAGCCGAGGATCATGTCGGCCAGACTTGACTGTGGAGTAATACCCTGAGCAATCTGGCCCAACGGCGTAGCGGCCGTGAAACCATCGGGCAACTGATAGCCGAGGCCACAGATGGAATCAGTGCTTACCCACACTGAATCGCCCGTCATCTTGTTAGGATAAGAGAAGAACAGGAACATGCGGGCTGCGATAGCCACATTGAAGATGTTCATACCCGTGCCACCAAAGATCTCCTTGGCGAAGATGACAGCAAAGGCAACGGCAATGGCCAACATCCACAAAGGTGTAGTCACGGGGATGATCAGCGGAATGATGATACCGGAAACCAGATAGCCCTCTTGGATTTCCTCACCTTTCCACTGAGCCCAAGCAAACTCAATGCCCAGACCAACAATGTAGCTAACCAGCAAATTGGGCAACACAGCCAGAAGACCATAGAAGAAGAGCGACCAAAAACCAGTCTCGGCCAACTTTCCGGCAGACGTAGCATTCTGACAGCCTACATTGTACATGCCGAAGAACAGCGCAGGGAGCAGAGCGATGACGACGATGCTCATGATACGCTTCGAGTCTAAGGCGTCGTGAATACTGGCACCGGAATTCGACGTAGTATTGGGAACGAACAGAAAACTCTCAAAGCCTTCATAGATGCTATTGAAGGCATGAAGTTTCCCGCCTTCTTGGAAATTAGGTCGAATGCGGTCAAAGTATTTTTTTAAACCATTCATAGTTTTATATTATTGTTTCTGTGCTAATTTACATTAAGCATTCTCCTTGCGCAGGATATCAAGTCCCTGACGCACAATCTTTTGTAAAGGCAGCTTTGAGGAGTCCACGAACTCAGCCAAAGCGAAGTCCTCGGGCGACACCTCGTAGATACCTAACTGCTCCTGGCGGTCGATATCACCAGCTATGAGCGCCTTGATGAGGTACTCACCGTAGATATCCATCGGCAATACCCTGTCATATTCGCCACTCATAATCATATGGCGCTCTCCACCTTTTACTCTTGCATCAAGATCAAACTCGTGACGCTTGCCCTGAAGCCAAGAGAAATAGCTATGAGAAACTGAGAAGTCTTTGGTGCGAAGAGCGATCCAACCCAGCACCTCGTCGCGGTCATCACCTTCAGGAATAACCGTCACCTCTGACGTATGAGCACCCAGATAATCATCCAAGCCACCCTTCTCACCCGTCAGGGGATTGCCGTTGAGAATACGCACATGCTGATCTGTTGCTAAGCGGTCCTTCAGAATGTCAGACATCTTCGTTCCCACCAGCACATTGGCGTATGACGGCTCCTTTACCTGACTGCCAGCGATAGCGATGACACGGTGAAGATCCACCTTGCCGGTCAACATCAGACGACCGATGAAGATGACGGCTGACGGATCAACGGTCCAAACCACCTCACCGCGGTTGACAGGATTGAGATGATTGACTTGCACCCCCACATTACCGGCAGGGCAAGAACCATCGAACACGGTAATCTCTACATCCTTAGCCTGCGTGAGTGCTGCAGATTGCTGTGCGGCACCGATACCTAAAGATACGGGTGCCATCTTCGACAACGCAGTAAGACCAGCCTGAAAAGCAGCTTCATTGCCTTTAAGTTCTACTTCAAAGTCAGCAGCCAACGGCATGTCACGCAAGGCGGAAACAAAGATAGCCTTAGGAGACGAAGCGGGGGAAGCCACAACAGCGTAGGGCAATTGATTGATATAAGCAAACAGCCCGGATTCCAACAGCAATGATTTCACTGCATTTCCGTCCAACGACGCGACATCGTGTTTGCCATAATCATGGAAGCTCTGCTCCTGATCAACCTTTACTTTCACATAGAGCACTTTACGCCGTTCACCACGAAGCACTTGCTCTACAGTGCCACTCACTGGAGAAGCACACCGCACCTCCCGAGATAACTTGTCCACAAACAAGGGATCTCCGGCAAGAACATGATCTCCCTCCTTGACAACTACTTTTGGCTTTAAACCTACGAAACTACTTGGCACAAGGGCAAACTCCCCGGATGAAATCACTTCCACACGTTTGTCCGTCGAAGCCTTTCCCTTTAAATGGATGTCTAAGCCTTTTCGTATCTTAACTACATTTGTCATAGAAAAAATAATAAGTAATACTTCTTATGATATGATGCTGAAATGTCTCATTGTGTCCTAAAACGCACGACTGCGGTTTTCCCTTTTTCACGGTGAAGCAATCTTTGACGTTGCAAATATACTGAAAATTTAGATTAAAAATGATAAAGATGGCTATTTTATTTCATTTTCGAGTTTAATTTTATATTTTTGCACATAAAATGAAATGGCTTAGGCACACTATCAATACTGTGATATGGGTTTTATTGACATTTTACGTCACTCTTACCATCTCTGTGAACATACCTGCTGTACAAAAATATTTCGGACGCGAAGTATCCTCCGCATTGTCTGAAAAATTTGGCACGAAGGTATGTGTAGGACGTATTGACGTTGGTCTGTTCAATCGTATCATCATCGACGATGTGACAATGCTCGACCATCAGCGCCACCCTTTGCTGCGTGCCGGCCGTATTTCCGCCAAGCTTGATTTGCTCCGACTGCCTTACAACGAGATCTGTATCACCTCCGCCCAGCTCTTCGGTGCTGACATCCGCATCAACCGTGCCTCGGCGAGTGCCCGCCCCAATTATCAGTTCGTTGTGGATTCATTGGCTTCCAAAGACACTACAGTGCATTCCAAACTCAACTTTCAGATTCACAGTCTGGTCATCCGACGCGGTGCTCTCTGCTATGACCAGTTCGATATGCTGAGGATGCACACCTTAGACATCCATCATCTCAATATTAAAAATATCAGTACACATATCTTGCTGTCAGACCTGACAAAAGACGCTGGCAGCATCAACATCAAGAAACTCAGCCTCTCAGAGCAGTGTGGCTTGGACATAAAAGAACTCACCGCCAAGGCATCTTTGTCAAACCATAAGATCGCTTTAGACCATCTCTTTCTTCGTACACCTACATCGAGGGTTTTCTTGAAAGAAATCGCAGCCAACTTCAAGCGCAAGGGGGATATGATAGACTGGAACACAATGTCTTACGCCGGAAGCATTAAACCTTCACTTATCAGCACATACGATATCAGTTGCCTCACTGACAAGATTAAAAGATCACGACACAACATTCAGCTCAGCACAAGGTTCCACGGCACTAAACATCATATCGCAATTGAAAACATCCTTTTCGATGTCTTTCCGGGAAGTGCCCGAAAATCGTCTATCCTCCATTTTGGTGGCGACATCCGTACGACACTCTGTGACCACCAGCCCGACTGGAGCATCATCTGCCACAGCCTCTATATCAACCAAGAGGGTAAAAACATATTCAACGTTGATCTCCCGGCAGTTGCCGACCGTCTTGACCATCTTGCTTTCACAGGCAGTGGACGTGGAAAAGGCACGAGACAAATCCATGTCAGTGGTTCCCTGCTCTCAGACGCAGGAAATGCTAAGGTGAATTTCAAAATAGATCACCAGGCGCTTTCCGGTTATCTTGAGACACAACGCTTCAATCTCCAACAGATCACTGCTAACAAAGATTTGGGTGAATTGGCTGCCAGCATCAAAGTGGCAGGAAATCTTCGTCAGAAGATGTTCCTCGCGGATGGGCGCATTGACAGAATCGACTTCAAAGGCTATCCCTATCAGCATATTAATATCAATGGCGCTTTCAGAAATGAGACATTCTCAGGCCATTGCTCCATCAACGACCCCAACATCGTTGCTACTATAGAGAGCAAGGACGGAATATCGCTGTCACGGCATCATTACGTTCTTGATGCGGAGATTTCCCACTTACATCCTTCTGCCGTCAATCTACTCAAAGGCAAACTTGGCGACACCAACTATGCGGTCAACTTATCGGCCAATCTCTCTGGCTCAAGCCTCAACAACCTCAACGGTCTTCTCAAGGTCACTAATTTCCGAGCCCAGAGAGGTGATGAAAGATACGAGTTGCAATCCTTGCAGATCAAAGCAGGAAAGAGCAATCATGATCATTTCGTCACGATGCTCAGTGATTTCGGGCATATCGAGGTGACAGGACAGTTTGATTACGCTACGCTATTGCAAAGCATCCAAAACGTCTTTATTCATCAACTTCCCAGCATTCAGACACTTACATCTTTCAGATATCGTCCTTCCCACTCCAACAACTTCGCTCTGACAGCCACCATCCTACGTGACGACTGGCTACGCTTCTTCACGGGTGTGGATCTGAATCTTCTGCAGCCTCTCTCCCTCACTTGCAGTTTGGACAGCAAGACCGAGGGCATCGACTGCCATGTCGTTGCACCGGATCTTTCCTACAATGGAGGACGCTATCAGAATGTCAACATCATTGCCACATCACCCAACAACCAACTCAACTGTCAGGGATCGCTCACCAAGACAGATGACAATAGGCCTGGCACTGATTATCAGATCCAAGCTACCGCAGTCGGCAACACCTTGCGCACAAGTCTGTCCATGGACAATCATGCCAAGAAGCAACGTTTGAGAGGACAACTCAATGCCGACATGGCATTCCTCCCCAATGAGAAAAACCAAGTGGTTGCGTCTATTGATGTTAAGAAATCCCATCTGTTCGTTGGCGATTCAGTGTATACCATCCATGCCGACCTGCTCACTTACAGCAAGAAGCACCTCACCATCGACAATCTCAATATTGCCAGCAACTCACAGTCCATCCGAATCAACGGCCAGGCATCGCCCAATCGTGATGACTCCATCATTGTGGATCTCAACAATGTCAATGTTGAGTATATTCTCGACCTTGTCAACTTCCATTCCGTAGACTTCTCCGGCAATGTCAACGGTAAGGCTTATCTATCCTCACTCTTCGGCACGCCGAAGGCCAAAGGAAACATTGTAGTCTCTGACTTCCAGTTTGAAGAAGGCAATATGGGAACGCTCAATGCCAATGTCAGATGGAACAACGAGAAAAAACAGATCGACATCGATGCGATCGCCTTGGACACGATGCATACTGATAGGGGCTTTCAAGACCGACGGACTATCATCAATGGATATGTCTCACCCAAGCGCAACGACATCAACCTCACCTTTAACGCCGAGAACGCCAGAGGCGAGTTCCTCAAAGGCTTTTGTTCCAATTTCATGAGCGACATAGACCTTTCCGTAAATGGTAAGCTCAATCTTTGGGGAGACTTGAAGAAACTCAACCTCACGGGTGGTGCCAAGGTATCGGGAGCCACCACAATCACACCTATTAATACAAGATATTACCTATCTGACGACTCTGTCCGCTTTCTGGTAAATGAAATTCGGTTTGCCGGTGATACTATCCGTGACCGACTCGGCAACCGTGGACTTCTCTCCGGAGCCCTTTACCATACCCATCTCTCACACCTGAGCTACGCCCTCCATGTCAAAGCCAACAACCTGATTGGTTATGATCTTGGTCCGGACGATGGCAATACGGTCTATGGAACTATTGCCGGAACAGGCTCCGTCGACATCAACGGTAAGCCTGGGGAAGTAAATATCAAAGTAGACGCTACTCCTTCCCATAGGTCCGTGATGTGTTACGACATCACCAGTCCGGAAGCGATTGGCACACAAGAGTTTATCCAATGGGTATCCAGAGACTCTCTCCAAGCCCAACTGGTCAACGCTCCGCCTCCCTCTGACAACGACGCAAAACCGGAAGATGTGCCTACCGACATACATATCAACTTCCTCATCCATGCCACACCCGACGCTACGCTGAAGATCATCATGGACAAGACAAGCGGAGACTATATCGACCTGAACGGTACAGGCATCATTCGCGCCACCTATTATAATAAAGGTGGCGTGAAACTCTATGGTAACTACGTTGTAGATCGTGGCATCTATAAACTGACCATCCAGAACATCATCAAGCGTGACTTCACCTTCAAGCAAGGCAGTACCATCACTTTTGGCGGTGATCCAAGCTATGCCAACCTCAACCTCGAAGCACAATATATGCTCAATTCCGTGAATCTTGCAGACCTGCAGTTGGGTCGTAGATTCTCTGGCAACAACATCCGTGTCAACTGTCTGATGAAAGTCACAGGGACACCGTCTGATCCCAAGGTCGACTTCGACATGGACATGCCAACTGTCAGCGCCGACGTGAAGCAGATGATCTACAGCATCATCAACAGCGAGGACGAGATGAAGCAACAGGTGCTATATCTGCTTGCCGTAGGCCGATTCTATAATAAGACCGAAAACAACGCCCAGGATGTAGAAGCCAAGGAGAGTAAGACGACACTCGCCATGCAGAGCATCCTCAGCGGACAGCTGAGCCAACAGATCAACAACGTGCTCGGCTCGGTCGTTAAGAACAAGAACTGGAACTTCGGTGCCAACATCTCTACAGGTACTGAGGGCTGGAACAACGCCGAGTACGAGGGTATTCTCAGCGGCAGTTTCCTCAACAACCGTCTTCTCTTCAACGGACAGTTCGGCTACCGCGACAATGCGACTACGGCTAACCAATCGTTTATCGGTGACTTCGACATCCGCTACCTCATTGTACCCAACGGCAATCTGAGTGTACGCATCTACAATCAGACCAATGACCGATACTTCACCCGCAATGCCCTGAACACACAAGGTGTTGGCTTTGTGATCAAGCACGATTTCGACAATTGGAAAGAGTTGTGGCATAGAAAAAAGCAAATATCACAAAGTAAGGAAACAGCGGGTACAAAAGACGTTAAGCAGACAAAGATGGAAAAGAAAAGATGAAATGACAAGAGATAAACACGAGCCAAACTGAGCAAACACTCATTTTTTATATGAAAAGCGCGCTCAATTCAGTCTTTTTTCTTAACTTTGTATTCTGTAAAATGATAAAAGCAAATATAAAAGCAGAAAAATGAGAAAGATTTGTTTAGCGGCTCTGCTCATGTTCTCCATGATGATAAAAGCACAAAACATTGGTAAAGTTCAATTTGGCACCCTTCTATCTGAAGCTAAGACAGAAATCACTACGCAGTTGGGCACTCCGTCAAAGGAAAGCGAAGAGGAGCTCTGCTACACTAACAAGGTCTTCAATGGCTTTAAATGGAATGAGATCCACTTTTTTTTTAAGGATGGAAAACTCAGCGAAGCCCGTTTCTATATGACCGTTAAGAACAAAGTCGCTGCAAAAGTACAGGCTAAGAGCGTCTACAATATGTTGGGCAAAGACAATGTGATGACTGAAGACTATGAGGACGACGGCACTCCTTTCTACGCCGGCGGCAAGTCTCCCGACGGTTTCGGCCATCTGTTCACCATCTTCGTTTCACCAAGATCAGGACATTGGACGACTCAGCTTCGTTACGGTCCCTTTGAATTGAAGCACTAATCGATTATCGACGTTTTCCACACATGATTCCATTCTTATCCAACAATCTCTTCCACCCCATCCGGCGGCGCTACAGTCACTGTTTGATGTCGGCTTGTCTCTTTCTTGCGTGTGGCACACCTCTTCACGCACAATCCCTGACGGAGATATGGAAAGCTATGCCCGACAGCATTCTCCCATATCTCGACCACAACCAAAGAGTAGATATGCCCAGCTATACTTCCATGCATGTAGATGGCACCATTGACAACCAGTTAGGAGGGAAAAGTAGAATGGACACACTGACAACAGATTTCACAGAAGTCAAACTCAATGAGGCTACCACTCTGCAACTGAAGTTGTTGCCAACAGAGCGTCGCGACACTGTTGTCTGCCTTTTGAAGACCTGGACAAGCGGTGACACAGGTGAGAGCCAGATATTGTTTTTCACTCCCCAGTGGCAGCCACTTCCTGTACAGCGCTTCCTTGGAGTATCTTCCTTACAGGAACTCGCTGACCGTCTGACCTCACGTCCGGATCATCTCAGTACGGCAGAATACGGAAAACTGAAGTCTATGATCGATCCGGTCATGGTCAAAGCATCTCTCAGTGCAGAAGACCATAACTTGGCCCTTCAACTCTCTCTTCCGCTGCTCTCCAAAGAGGATAAGGACAAAGTTGCTGCTATCCTTGTGCCGCTTCGATTGAAGTGGAGCAATGGGAAGTACGTCAATCAATGAAAAAAGTCATAATACCCAAGACCAATCCTAAAAAGACACGACTATGAACTTAAAAGTGCGTTTGGCATTCATGAACTTCCTGCAGTTTGCTGTATGGGGTGCTTACCTAACCTGTATGGGCATTTATCTCACCAATGCCGGGATGTCCACTCATATCGGTGCGTTTTTTGCCATGCAAGGCATTGTCTCTATTTTCATGCCCGCACTCATGGGCATTGTAGCAGACCGTTGGATACCAGCCCAGCGTTTGCTTGGCCTCTGCCACCTGCTGGCCGGTTCCTTTATGATGGGTGCTGCGGCTTATGGCTATTATGCAGGCTCTAACGTGACCTTTGCCACTTTATTCACCCTCTACTCCGTCAGCGTAGCATTCTACATGCCCACTTTGGCACTCAGCAATTCCGTAGCTTACTGCGCACTCACCCAAGCCAGCATGGACACCGTGAAGGACTTCCCGCCCATCCGTGTTTTTGGTACGGTCGGTTTCATCTGTAGCATGTGGTTCGTCGATATCATGGGCTTCAAGGCTAATGAGTTACAGTTTGTCGTCAGCGGCGTGCTGAGTATTCTTCTCTTCCTCTATACGTTCACCCTCCCAGCCTGTCCTGTCAGCCATGACGACAAGCATAAGAGTCTGGTCGACGCTTTCGGTCTGCGTGCCTTCACGCTGTTCCGTCAAAAGAAGATGGCTATCTTCTTCATCTTCTCCATGCTGCTGGGTGTCAGCCTGCAGATCACCAATGGCTTTGCAACCCCGTTTATTGAGAGCTTCGCCAAGATACCTGAGTTCGCCGATACCTTTGGTGTGAAGCACTCTGTCATTCTCTATTCGATCTCCCAAATCAGTGAGACGCTGTGCATTCTGATGATACCTTTCTTCATGAAGCATTTCGGCATCAAGAACGTTATGCTCATCGCTATGTTTGCATGGGTTCTCCGCTTTGGCCTTCTCGGTGCCGGTGATCCGGGCAGCAAGGTATGGATGTTTGTGGCCTCCATGATCATCTATGGCGTCGCCTTCGATTTCTTTAATATTTCCGGCTCGCTGTTTGTCGACAAGGCCACCGATCCTTGTCTGCGTTCTTCCGCACAGGGTCTCTTCATGCTGATGACCAACGGCTTAGGCGCCACGATCGGTTCACTGGCTGCACAGGAAGTTGTAGACCTCCATACCGTCGGCGGTGTCACGCAATGGCAGTCGTGCTGGTATATCTTTGCAAGTTATGCCCTCATCGTAGGCATTGCCTTCGCACTGGTCTTCCGCCCCAAGAAGAAAAAAGCTACAAAATAATCTTTATCAGGCAATGGCAAATATACAGCTTAGATTCCAAACTGCTGCCGAAGTCAACGGCAAAGAACAAGATGGTCTATTGCTGCTCTCTGACCAGGAGCAGCAACGCCAACTCGTGATTACGTGCAGCAGAAAGATCCTCCAAGAGATCACAGAGAGTAAGAACAATGACACCAACAACAACGATGACATTGTCAAGATACTTTGGGAGATGATCCATTGGCAAACCACGCTGGAGCTGTCCATCCATATCAATACATTGGAGGATGGCGTATACAAGGCATTGCTCATCAATGAAGAGAATCAGTTCAGTCTTCCCATCAAAGCCGATACCGCTATCCTGCTCTCTTTTGTCAGTCACAACGAGATCCCTATCTACATGGATGCCGCGTTGTTTCGCAGACAGAGTTCTGTCTATCAGCCCAATGCCAAAGGATTGCAGCTGCCCCTCAACATCATCAGCGAACCAATGCTTCACGATCTTCTCGACAATGCCGTGAAGGCCGAGCGCTACGAAATCGCCTCTGAACTGAGAGATGAATTGAAGAAAAGGGAGGAAGAAGACAAGAGGCGCAGCCAAGAAAGCAAAGACGAAGCAGAGGATGCCCAATAACAGCCCACAGCCATGAAGGAAGAAAGATATTTCTATGTGCCTGATGCCGGCCATCAAAATGAGTTGCCGAAAGAAGAAGCACAACACGCCCTAAGAGTGCTACGCATGCAAGTCGGCGATGAGATGTTTCTCATGGACGGCTGCGGCACCTTCTATCAAGCTGAGATTTCAGCCGCCAACACCAAGCATTGTCTCTACAACATCCGGAAAGCACAGCCTCAAGAGACGACGTGGAACGGCCGGATCCATCTCGCCATTGCCCCTACGAAGATGATGGACCGGATGGAATGGATGACAGAGAAATGCACAGAGATCGGCTTTGACGAGCTCTCGTTTCTGAGATGTCAGTTCTCTGAGCGCACGACGATCCGCACCGACCGCATCGAAAAGATTGTTGTCGGAGCCGTCAAGCAAAGTCGCAAGGCATGGAAGCCGACGGTCAAGGAATTGATAAAGTTCAGCGACTTCATCCATGCGCCACGGCAGGGACGGAAATTCATCGCCCATTGTTATGATGAAATCGACCGTGCCGATCTCTTCCAGGCCTTGCAACAGACACCAAAGGAGCAGGACGTAACCATACTCATCGGTCCGGAAGGTGACTTCTCTACCGAAGAAGTGAAGGAAGCCATCAGCCAAGGTTATGAGTCCATCACGCTTGGCAGCAGCCGACTGCGCACTGAAACCGCCGGACTGATGGCCGTCGCTATGGCTCAGCTGTCCAAACGGAGATTCTAAAGTAACAGGAAAGTCTAAGGCGACAGTTGACAAACACATTATTATATATAGGTATAAGGAAGAAATCTCAATAGATGATCAATAACGGGTAACACGACAATGAAAAGAATATCATTTGTACTTTCACTATTCATGGCACTGGCATTGTCCCTCTGCTCATGTTCCAACAACGACTATATCAACGCCATCCCAGGCAACAGCACGCTGCTGATCTCCACGAAGCCAGCCAAGCTCAGTGGTGTCGGCAGTCCCACCATGCTCAAGACAATGCTTCATGTGAGCAACCTCGACAATGCCGGCCTCGACCTCTCTGAGGATGTCTTCTTCTTTGAAGACGCCCAGGGCAATTTGGGACTGTGCGCCAAAGTCAAAGACGAAGACGATTTGGAGAAGACGGCCAAACGTCTGAAATGCGACGTTCACCATAAGCGCGACTTCAATTTTGCGGCCCTGCCCAACAACTGGATTCTCGGCTGGTCAAAGCGGGCCGCGTTGCTGATGGGTCCTGTCGTACCGGCTGCCCAAGCCGAGATGATGTCGCTCATGGCCAAATATCTTGGTGAAGACGAGGACGACGGCATCAAGGCAACACCTATCTACGACAAGATTGACTCCATCAACGCGCCGATGTCACTCGTCTGTCAGACCAGCGCCCTACCCGACCAGTTTGTCGCTCCGTTCACCCTTGGCGCTCCCCGAGACGCCAATCCCTCCGACATCTATATAGCCGCCGAGATGAAAGTGGCCAACGGACAACTCCATATCAACGGACAGACTTTCTCTTTCAAGCGCAACATCGAACAGGCTTTGCAGCAGGCCCATGCCATCTACCGCCCCATCAAAGGCAAATATGTGAAGTCGATGGCCAAGAACGACATGATCGGCATATTCCTCAATGTCGACGGCACAAAGTTCATCAAGCTCATGCAACAGAACAGAGGCATCCAGGCTCTCCTGACCGGCATCAACTCTGCCATTGACATGGACAACATCATCAAAGGTGTCAATGGCGACATGACCATCATCGCTCCTTCCCTTGGCTCAGACAATTTCCAGATGACCATGGCGGCACAGCTCAAAAACGCTGATTGGCTCGGCGATGTGGACTATTGGAAACAGAGCGTACCGCAGGGAGGACATATCGGTGACTGGGGAAGAGACTGCTACTACTATACTGATTCAAAGACCACCTACTTCTTCGGTGTCACGCAAGACTGGCAATACATGAGCGGCAGTTCCAAGGAGAAGGCTTTACAAAGCATCAAAGCCGCCGCTGATCCTATCGACGCCACATTGCAACAGGACATCAAGGGACAAAAGCTCGTACTGGTCATCAACCTCGCCGCCGTCAAGGGCAGCAAAGCTCAGGCCGTCACCGGCATGCTCGCTCCACTCTTCGGTAAACTCAACGCGATCGTATATACACTTCAATAAGATACAACCCACCTTTCTCTCCTCCTCAAGAGAGGAGCGGGACTTTATATTCAATCAGAGATATGCAAACCATTAATTTGTCTTCCGTGCTGCCTCAAGTGTTCCAGCAAAACAAGGATCTGAAGTCAGAGATCTGGAAGCAAGATGTGAAATTCGAGAAAGGACACCTCTATCTTGTAGAGGCTGACTCAGGAAAAGGAAAGAGTACTTTTTGCAGCTACATAGTTGGCTATCGCCACGACTATAGTGGTACCGTGATGTTCGACGACCTCGACGCCAAGACTTTCAAGGTCAAGGACTGGGTGGAGATGCGCCAGCAGCATATCAGTCATCTGTTTCAGGAGCTGAGACTGTTCCCGGAACTCACCGCGTGGGAAAACGTTCAGATCAAAAACAAGCTGACCAACTTCAAAGGTGACACGACCATTCGCCAATGGTTCGAGATGCTCGGCATCAGTGACAAACTCGACGCCAAGATTGGGCGCATGTCCTTTGGACAGCAGCAGCGCGTGGCAATGATCCGCGCCCTCGTTCAGCCATTTGACTTCCTGCTCGCCGATGAGCCGATCTCCCACCTCGACGACAACAACTCACGCATCATGGCCGACATCATGATGACCGAGGCCAAGGCACAGGGAGCCGGAGTCATCGTGACCAGCATCGGTAAACACATGGACTTAAACTACGAAAAGACATTATTGCTATGAACTTAGTTTGGAAGCTGCTTCGTCAGCATATCAGCATACCCCAGTTTGTGGGATTTTTCTTTGCCAACCTCTTTGGCATGCTCATCGTGTTGCTGGGCTATCAGTTCTATCGCGACGTGATGCCCGTCTTCACCTCTGAGGACTCTTTCATGAAGTCCGACTACATCATCGTCAGCAAGAAGATTGGTATGGGCAACACTATCTCCGGCCGCACCAACACTTTCTCGCCCACTGAGGTCAACGAAGTAGAGAATCAACCGTTTGCCTCCAGCGTGGGCACCTTCACCTCCACAGAGTATAAGGTGGAAGCCAGCATGGGCGTCAATGGCGTCAATGTGCTCAACTCCGAACTCTTCTTTGAGAGTATCCCCGATCATTTCGTTGACGCGCCCAAGGGCAGTTGGATATACACGCCGGGCGATCATGTCGTACCCATCATCCTGCCGCGCGCCTATATCACCATGTATAATTTCGGCTTTGCCCAAAGCCGTTCCCTGCCTAAGATCAGCGACGGTCTCGTGGGGATGATCAACTTCGACATCTTCATCCACGGCAACGGACACGCCGACCGCTTCAAAGGTAAGGTCATCGGCTTCTCATCACGACTCAACACGATTCTCGTGCCACAGGCCTTCATGGACTGGAGCAACAACTACTTCGCGCCGGGCAGCCACTCCGATCCTACCCGACTGATCATGCAGGTCGATAATCCTGCCAACGAGAAGGTGACAAAATATATCGACCAGAAAGGCTACGAGGTGGAGGACGACAAGCTGCAAGCCGAAAAGACTACATACTTCCTGAGAATGATAGTCACCATGGTCATGGTTGTCGGTTTGGTCATCTCCATCCTGAGTTTCTACATTCTCATGCTGAGTATCTATCTGCTCGTACAGAAGAACTCGTCGAAACTTGAAAACCTGCTGCTTATCGGCTATAGCCCCAACAATGTCGCACGACCCTACCAGCTGCTCACTATCGGCCTCAACATCGGTGTGCTGCTCATCGCCTGGACTACGCTCTACTTCGTTCGGGACTACTACATGGGCGTCATCGAGATACTCTTCCCCGACATCGACAGCAGCACGATGCTGCCGGCTATCATCCTCGGACTCTGTCTCTTTGCCTTAGTGAGCATCTGCAACATCATCGCCATCAGACATAAGATCGTCTCCATCTGGAAGAGAAAAGAATAACCCCCGACACAACGATTCAGGCATGAAACAGTTCGATCACTACACGGTTGAGGCTGATGCCCAACTACTGGACTGGCTGCTCACCCATCTCGATGGCAGCCATTCCAGAATTAAAGCCACACTGCAAGGGCGAGGCATACAGGTCAATGGCAAAACCATCACACGATATGACTATCCGCTCAAGGCAGGGATGAAGATTGCGGTCAGCAAGACCAAACGCAACCCCACTCTTAAAAACCATTACGTGAAGATCGTCTATGAGGATCCTTATCTCGTCGTGGTCGAGAAAAACGTGGGTATTCTCTCCATGGCCGCTGGTCACAGCACGCTGAATGTCAAATCGGTGCTGGACGAATACTTCGAGCAGACCCGACAGCATTGCACCGCCCACGTGGTGCACCGCCTCGACCGAGACACCAGCGGACTGATGATCTATGCCAAGGATAAGAAAACAGAACTGAAACTGGAAGAGAACTGGCACCACACGGTTTATGACCGCCGCTACGTGGCAGTGCTCTCCGGCGTGATGAAGCAAGACCAGGGCACCATCACCAGTTGGCTCAAAGAGAACCGGGCTTATGTTACCTACAGCAGTCAACGGGAGGGTGATGGCAAGTTGGCTATCACCCACTTCTATACGCTCGACCGCAGCAGAGACCATTCGCTCGTGGAGTTCAAACTGGAGACAGGACGCAAGAACCAGATACGTGTGCACTCCGCCGACATGGGGCATCCTGTCTGCGGCGACATCAAATACGGCAATGGCGATGATCCGATCGGACGTCTCTGTCTCCATGCCTACGTGCTTTGCTTCTATCACCCGGTTACCCACAAGCCGATGGAGTTCAGCACGCCTATCCCCGTGATCTTCCGCCGGCTCTTCGGAACCAGTAATCATCCATAAAGGCATCATTAGAAACATTTACATACAACAGCTCTATCCATGGACACCCACTTCACCTTCTACGTCATTCTGATTCTGGCCTTTGTCGTCAGCATCTTCATCATACGCAAGATTGCGAGTTGCCTCCTCAAGCTCATCATTGCTGCTGTCGCCCTTGGAGTAGTGGTGACTGCTTATTTCCTCATACAAGGGTAACTAAGTTGCAACGCTCATGATCTTTTTCTTCTCCGCAACGGGTAATACCGCCTGGGCCGCCAAACAGTTGGGCTTCTACACCAGCGACCGGCTCATCAACATCGCCAAGAACAGCGCCGAGCCTTTCATCGCTCAGTTAGAACCGGGCGGAGATATTGGATTTTGCTTCCCGATCCATGGCTGGCGTCCTCCGCGCATCGTCGTTGACTTTGTCAAGCAACTCGTGATCGATGCCACCGGGCACTATGTCTATGCGCTCTGCACTGCCGGTGACACGGTAGGTGAAGCTATGGACATCTTCCGTCACAAGTTGTCAGAGAAAGGCATCACGCTCGATGCAGCCTTCTCGTTGCTGATGCCGGAGTCGTATGTCGGCCTGCCCTTCATGGATGTGGACAAGAAAGAACGTGAGAAAGCCAAGCAGGACAAGGCTGCGGAAGACCTGAAAGAGTTTGCCCAACTGATCGAACAACATCAAAAGCACGTAGAGCGTCTGACCATCGGCCGTTGGCCACGCATCAACAGCCGCGTCCTCGGTGCCGCCTTCTGCCACTGGCTGATCACCGACAAGCCTTTCCGTATCGTTTCAGACCGTTGTGTGAAATGCGGCATCTGTGCCTCGGTCTGTCCCGTCCACGACATCGACGGCGGACTTGGCAAAGAGCCTCGCTGGATTCACAATGGTCAATGCATGACTTGCTTTGCCTGCTATCATCATTGCCCGCACCACGCCATTGAGTTTGGTAACAGAACCAAGCATAAAGGACAATACTTCTTTGGCAGAAGAAAGCTATAGAACTATAAAGAAAAAAAGAGACCGACTTCAAAGTTTTTGGAAGTAACAAGAGTGTGAGGCCGACACAAGAATACTAAAGATAGTTGTGCAAACTAACGCTCCGCTCTGCGGAATAAAGAATATAACCGAATATTAAGAAAATATATTCTCGATATTCGTTAATCTTTTTGATGCCATTAAGGATGACACGTTAAAAGAAAAACAAGCGTGTTGACTATAATAGCAAAGAGCAGTAAAACAACAAACAGATACAAGGAGTTGGATAAGTCGGAAAAAGTTTGTATATTTGCATGCTGAAAGAATTATCCAATGAAAAATGAAATCACAAAATATCCGGAAGAAATCACAGAAGACGGACTCATAGTTTACGGACAGACAAGCTTGGACAACTGCCTGGCCGTATTGACTCACTATGCCCACAACTCTGAAAATGCAGACTACAACACCCGTGATGAGATTGTCCAGTTAGCTGAAGATTGGCTGGAAGCTAAGAAAAGCAAGGACAATACAATCGAATATGATCACAAGGACATAGTTGATGCTGTTGCCGAACCCATGCAGTCCGACCTTTTTGCCAACTTCTTCAAAGTACCCTTCCCAACTCCCGAGCATCCAAAGTTCACATTCATAGACTTGTTTGCGGGAATTGGCGGATTCAGATTAGCGATGCAGGCAAATGGGGGCAAATGCGTGTTTTCATCAGAATGGAATAAATTCTCACAAAAGACATACTTAGCAAATTTCGGTGAAATGCCTTTTGGCGACATAACAAAAAAAAACACCAAAAGTTTCATCCCGAAGGGCTTTGATATACTTTGCGCAGGTTTCCCATGCCAGCCATTTTCCATTGCTGGCGTAGCAAAGAAAAATAGTTTAGGGCGCCCCACTGGATTTGAGGACAAGACGCAAGGGACACTCTTTTTCGATGTTGCAGAAATTCTAAAGCGTTATCGCCCCAAAGCCTTCTTTCTTGAGAACGTAAAGAATCTTGTATCCCATGACAAGGGCAACACATTCAAAGTGATTCGTGAGGTGCTTGAGGAGCTTGACTATTCTGTCCATTATCTCGTGATGGATGGTAAAATGTATGTTCCTCAGCATAGAGAGCGTATCATGATCGTGGGCTTTGACCGCAAAAGATATGGAGGCAAGGAGGAATTCTCTTTCCCGGAACAAAAAGAAGCTACAACGACAGTAAGAGATATTCTTCAAGAAGATGTCGATCCCAAATACACGCTTTCTGACAAGCTTTGGAATTACCTTCAAAACTATGCCATAAGACAGAAAGCAAAAGGCAACGGCTTTGGTTTTGGCATGGTTGATCTTGATAGGATCACTCGTACTTTGAGCGCAAGATATTATAAGGATGGCTCCGAAATATTGATTCCGCAGGAGGGTATGAATCCAAGAAAGCTGACACCACGTGAATGTGCCCGGCTCATGGGCTATCCCGACAATTATATCATTAATGCTGTCAGCGACG
The DNA here is from genome assembly GCA_900540375.1 of uncultured Prevotella sp. Lineage (GTDB taxonomy): Bacteria > Bacteroidota > Bacteroidia > Bacteroidales > Bacteroidaceae > Prevotella. Next base: position 28,861 of record UQFS01000014.1, on the reverse strand, counting down.
TTCAAGCCTACCGGCAATGCGGAAACTCAGTCGTCGTGCCTCTAATTACAGCAGTAGCAGAACAGATTATCAAGACATTAAAAATAAAATAACCTATGACCGAATTGCTAATCCAAGCCATTGAGAGTGTTCAGAATTCTCATTGTGCCTTTTGCCATTACATAACCCCAAACGATGCGGGCAAGACCGGATCCCATCAATCAGGCTTCTATCTGCCGAAAGATGCGCAAGGTATTATTTTGGGTGATAAAGCCAAGATAGGGTGCAACGCCGATATTTTTATCAAAATAAAATGGCAGGATGGCTATATAACGAACAGCCGTATTGTTTACTATGGTGTTGGTACGCGTAATGAAAGCCGCATCACTCGTTTTGGCAGAGGTTTTGAATGGCTTCGTGATGAACATGTAGGGGATTTGCTGGTATTAGCTCAGCAAGACATAGAGAACTACGAAGCTTGGGTTTTGTCAACAGAAGAAGACATTGATGGCTTTCTCAGTTACTACAATTTGTCACCGGAAGACGCTAACAAGATTATACAAAAGGTTGATGGGCAGCTACCCGATTCTGAGCTAGACAATATGCTTTCTTATTTCGTCGAGCATATTAAATCATTTCCGGAGACTACGGTTATGGCCCAAACGGCTCGTGACTGCTATAACCAAGCCTTCAAACTGAATGATAATAAAATAGCTGCTAAGCCTGATGAAGTCTTACTGAAATGGGTTAATACCGAATATACGCTTTTCAGAATGGTGGAACATAAACTTTACATGCCAATTATCGGGAATACATTCAAAGACGTCTCGTCGTTCGTTGATTTTGCCAATAAGGTTCTGAATCGCCGCAAGTCAAGAGCCGGGAAGTCGCTTGAGCATCATCTTGCTTCTGTTTTTGAAGCAAGCAACATCATTTATGAAGAGCAGGTGGTAACAGAGGAGAAGAAGCGTCCTGATTTCATATTTCCGGATGGACAATGCTACCATAATTTCAATTTCCCCGAAGCCTTACTTGTTTCGCTTGCAGCTAAAACCACCTGCAAGGATCGTTGGCGCCAAGTCATCAATGAGGCAAACCGTATTCCGGAAAAGCATCTGTTCACGCTACAGCCAACAATCTCAAAAAACCAGCTGAAAGAAATGGCAGATGAAAAAGTCCATCTTGTCGTGCCCGGCACATATATCAAGAACTATCCCCAAGAATACAGATCCTCTATCATCGATCTCAGGCAGTTCATCGGTTTTGTCAGAGAGAAAGAAAGCGAAAGCAGACTGAAGCATCTGATAGTATAGCAATTAGATGATGGACAACCACACGCCCGCTGAGCGACATCGGAATATGGCAGCCGTACGAAGCAAAGACACACGTCCCGAGCTGATTGTGCGGCACTGGCTTTGGCGGCGTGGCTTCCGCTATCGTCTCAACGACCCAAGACTGCCCGGGCATCCCGACTTGGTGCTGAGGAAATACCGCACATGCATCTTTGTCAACGGTTGCTTTTGGCATGGACACGAAGGATGCAAAGACTTCAAACTGCCTCAGACCAACACTGATTTTTGGCAAAAGAAGATAAGCCGGAACAAAGAGCGTGACAGAGAAGAGCAACAGCAGTTAGCAAAGATGGGCTGGCATTGCATCACCGTTTGGGAATGTCAGCTCAAAAAACAAAAAAAAGAACAGACACTGAAGAGCCTTGCCTTCACCCTCAACCGCATTTTTCTCGAAAACCATGCAAAGCATTACAAAACGATAGAAGAGACATCACTAATTGCAGCTGAACCCTCGCCCAATGATTAAAACTGCCGTGAGCTTTACTGTACCTAAGTATCTAAAATGTTGTTGGCCTAAATTACTCAATCCAATACAGAGTCGAGCATCACATTGGTATCAAGAAATATTTTTCTCATTACTTGCTTAAAATGTATTTTAGTCTATCATCACCTTCCATATCTTGCGGATTGATTTTTACACTGCCCATCAGCTTCTTCATTCTCGGAGACAGTCGGTATTTCTTTTTACCAGCAATTCCTTTATTAGCAGAGTCGACCGACATAGACATCATGGATGTCTTTTCCGCCAACCATTGCCAATTGTCAGCAGTCAAAGACAATCCTTGCAGATAAGTCCATAAATTGCTCATTGATATTGCATTCATAACTTATTCCTTTCGTTTAGCTTTTTGCAAAATAGGATTTTTCCGTGAACTCTCCAACTTTATCTGATGTTTTTTCCTTTTCAATCCCTATTTACACATTTATTGTAACTTACTTTAAACCATTAGCGTTCTTATAAACTATTTACATTCTTGATATTCGGTCATTTTTATATTCTCTATATCCGGTTATATTCTTTATTCCGCATAGCGGAGTGTTTCACTTAAAAGCCAATATAAGTTTCCTTATACTCGTTTCCAGAGACAGCGACAGAGGCGGCTGAAAGTACCTAACAACTATTATGACATGTCCCTTTCAGCATGACCTTTCGAAAAACAAACTTATTGACAAAAGTCTGTCAACCTTTTAACACATTATAGAGAAGCATCCGAGCTGAAAACTCGGAAAAAGGAAGATCAAAATGAAAAATAAGCGGGATGACAGGATCAAAAAGGTGAGATGATAGGATGAAAAAGGCGAGATGACCGGGTGAAATAACCGAGATGACCAGTAGAAATAACCGAGATGACAACATCAGAAAGGTACTTTGACGAAAAATTCTCTAGAGAATTTTTCGTCAAAGTACCTCTTTCATAATGCTACAATAATGAACCTATTCGTATCTAACTATTAGTCAATGAGTTATAAAAAACTCTCAAAAATTGCGAAAATCAGAGCAAGAGATGCTTTGATTCTGAGAATCGCATTCTCAGACCCACTTTTTTGTCAGTTTATTCAACAACCGGACAAGATATAAAAAAGCGTATAGGGCATATCAATTCCGAAAGGTTGAGGTATGGGACAAAAAAACTCCCTGCCCATCGTAACTACGAGCAGGGAGCAAATGGATATGTTTGTGAAACGATTACTTCACGTAAACAACAGCCAGACGGTTGGATGTATTACCCTGAACACCCTTACCTGCAGCCTCATCGACTACGACACCATTGTTCTGGAGATACTTAGCAACCTCATCGGCACGAGCCTGAGACAGCTTGTCGTTGATCTCTTTGCTACCCTCTGGAGAAGCAGTACCAACGATCTGAACGTGCTTGCCGCTCTTCACACCGTCAAGAGCTTTCTTAGCATCCTTGGTAAGATTGCTCTTGCCCTGAGCGAATGTAACGAAGACAAGGTTCTCAACCTTCACCACCTGAGGAACAGGAGCCTCTTTCACAACCTCTTTGACAACCTCTTTAGGCTTCTTAGCCAACTCGTTGCGCAGGTCGTTGATCGTGCTGTTGAGCTGATCGATCTCTGCCTGGTCGTAAGGCTTCACAATCTTGAAGTTATGTGTGCCATTGCTGTTATTGAACTTGTAAACAACACCAGCGTTGAGCTGTACGAAGCTCTTGTTGATATCGTAAGCAACCTTCTGCTCACCGTCGAAGCCATTGAGAACCCATGTGATAGAAGGTTCAACGTATACCTGCCATGCCTTAGCCTCACCGAGGTTGAAAGCGAAGTCGATGCCAGCCTTAGAAGTCAGGGCATTTCTCTTTGCAAAATAGGTTGCAGCAACGTCATCGGGATTGGCCTGAGCGATCTGGAGAGCGTTCCAAGTGCGGTTAGCAACTGCGCTGTTGCCGAAACTGTGATACCAGCCGAAACCGAAGACAGGCACGACCTCGAATGAGCGAGGCTCACCCAGATAGCCACCAAACCAGTTGCTGAGGTTGACAGTAGCCAACAGGCTCGTGTTCATAGCACGAACAGTGGTACCGAAAGAGTTGGCGGGCTTATTTGAGAAATATGCGTTGCTCTCAGCAGCGAGACCAAAGACAGGAGTGAACCAACGGCCCACACGAATGCCAAAGTTAGGATCGAGACCCTTCATCCAAGCATGGCCAGTTGTCTTTGTAGCCACACCGCCATTCACGCCAACATAGATGTTGTCGAATGTCTTGCTTTCCTGCACAGTCTGTGCAGATGCGCCAGCAGCTACCAAAGCTGCAGCCATCAAGGTAAATAACTTTTTCATAATTTATTCGTCTTAATTTAATTAATATATATATTTCTGTTATACTGCATACAAACTATGTGCAAAGTAAAGGATTTATTTTTAAACCTCCAAATAATTTTAATAGTTTGAAACCAATAAAACAATAATTAACGGGATTCAGAGTATTGAGGGCTATAAAATAGGAAGAAACGAACAATCATCTACAGAAAAAGGCAGATGACAGAAAGTCACTGTCACCTGCCTATATGTCAATCGACGAAGTCGTTTATCAGCGAGTCCCCTGCCCTATTTCCGAGGTATGGTGATCACTTCCACAGAATAGGGCTTGAGCGTGAGCGTGGAACCACTGACACGAGTAATCTTGACCTTTACATTCTTATCGTTGGGCTGTCCGCTGAAACCGACAACTTCAGCTTCCGAGGGAATCGCCATTCCCTTTACCTCCACTGTCAAGGATTGTGGCAAGGCGTTGACGAGTTTCACCCACGTGGTACCCGTCTTCTGGTCTCGAACGACACTTGATGCCACACGATAGCGAATACTCTCGGGCAAAGAGAAACGGGAAGCAAGATAGCGGTCACCGGCACTGTTGCCCCACAACTTCTGAGTGTAGTAGCTGGGAGTGAGCGCCGTGATGCTGTCGGAATTGAAGTAGATCATGTCGGGATTCCAGTTCTGATGAGCCTCATTGCAGAGCAAGGGAGCATAACTTGCCATGCTGACGATATCGCCATTGCGCTCGACATTGCACAGATGGATGGCCTCGACCAACGCATTCTCCACACGGCGATCACGGGAAGCCCATTCGCCGAGATAGACCTTTGGCCCCTTTCGGTCATAGTCGTCGTAGTAGTCCTGATGATGCAAGAACCATCCCGGCGACTCGTAGTAATGCTCGTCCACCATGTCGATCAGATCGTGATGGGCTTTGGCGAAGCGCCAGCCCTCAATGTAGTCGGCCGAAGGATTATGGAAGGGACCCACCGTACCACAGACGATGATGTCGGGATACTTCTGTTTGATGGCTTTGCAAATCATCTCATAGCGCTCCTCAAAGGTAGTGGACACGAGATCTTCGTTGCCTATACCTATATATTTAAGGTGGAACGGTGCCGGATGACCTGCGTCGGCGCGCATTTTGGCCCATTTCGAAGTGACCGGATCACCATTGGCCCACTCGATCATATGGAGGATCTCCTGACAATAAGCCGGCATGTCGGCCATTGGGATACCACCTTGCTGACCGCCGTAGCCATCCTTATCAGCAGCAGAATTCTGACAAGGGACGCCAGCAGCCAACACAGGAAGCGGCTCCGCGCCGATGTCCTCACAGAACTGGAAATACTCATAGAAGCCTAAGCCACGTGTCTGATGATAACCCCAGATGTTCTTCGCGGGCTTGCGGTCTTGCCAGGGGCCGACGCTCTCATTCCAGTGATAAATGTTGTCGAGTCCCTGACCATGGCTCATGCAGCCACCAGGGAAGCGTACGAACCGAGGATGAAGGGCAGCGATGGCCTCAGCCAGGTCTTTGCGAAGCCCGTGTCCCTTAAAGGTATCATGGGGGAAGAGGCTTACCATGTCAACGGCGACGCTGTCTTCTTTCAGGGGTGTCAGCATGAGTCTGACCTGACTCTTCACGGCTTTCTTGTCAATGATCAGAGGCAGGGCATAGCGCTGCCAACCCTCCCCCTCGACCTTTATCTTCTCTTTTGCGAGCATTACACCCTTGTCGTCGACAAGGCACACCAACAACTGACTCTTGCGTCCATTCTTGCAGCAGGCAAAGACAGAGAAGTCGAACTGCCGGAGTGGCTCGGCCATCACACTTCCCCACCCCGTATTATAGAGTGTGTCTTGCTTGGCCAGGAGCACATAGTGAGGATTGTTGGTGCTCAGCGGCTCAGCCGTGCTGATGCGAATCGGATGATTGCTCTTCCATGCTGTCGTAGCATCCCACCCCCGGTGGTCGTCGGACGTATATTCGAAATCGCGGTTCTGAATCAGTTCGGCATAGAGGCCACCGTCGGCCGCATAGCTGATGTCCTCGAAGAAAACGCCCATCAGCCGATCACTGATCGCCTTCTGCTTCGACGGGTCAATAGTCAGGGTCGTCTTTAGTGGTGAAGTGAGAGACGCAAAGCGCTGCGCATCACCACTCATCGTCTCAGCACTCATGCGGGCATCATTGGCCATGGCATCGAAATACTGGAAGAGATAATCCAACTGCAGCTTAGGCACGTCGAAGGCATTGCCCTGAAAGGTAGTACCGGCGACGGTTGCTGTATCACGCATCCAGGCTGCATCTTCTATCGTGCTTGCCTCAGCGGATTCCGTGAATTGGCGGAAGTCATTAGATGCCTGGACATAATGACGGGTACCGTCTTTAGCCTTGAAATAGATGTCGATGTTGTCGGGATCCATCTGGAACATGATCGGCTCCAACACACCCTTCTCTTTGACACGCGGATAGTCCTGTGGGCGCCACGTTACCAAGTCCTCACTGTAGGCAGCTGCAAAGCAAGGTGCATAGTTATTGACGGAAAAAAGCAATCGCCATGTACCGTCCTGAGCCTGAATGACATAAGGCGAATACATTTTCTTCTCACTGCCCCATGCACCATAATCAGAACTGCAGAGCTGTCCCAAGTCCTGCCACTGGTCGTGATCGGTGAAGTAGGCAACATGCAATCCTTTCGTAGGTTCGGGAGAATAGAGAAATAGTTGACATGTAGTGTCGCGTCCGGCAATCTCGTAGGAAGCCTGCTGGCGCTGTCCCCAAACTGCCGACGGCAGTGAGGCTGCAATGAAAAGCGATGTAGAGAAGAGTAATAGTTTGGTGTTCATCGGTAGAAATTTTGAAATGAAAAGCAGAGGCTTAATAGAGCAAAAGCAGTGGTCCCCATGATGGGGGCCTAGTGCTTACTTGTAGTATTCCTTCTTGGCAGCGGCCAACGTGTTCTTCATCAAAGAACAGATCGTCATGGGACCTACACCACCGGGGACCGGTGTGATAAACGAGCACTTCGGAGCCACCTCATCGAACTTCACGTCACCATTGAGGCGGAAGCCTTTCTTCTTCATAGCATCGGGCACACGTGTGGTACCGACATCGATGATGACAGCACCTTCCTTCACCATGTCGGCAGTGACAAAGTCGGGACGACCGATAGCCGCAATAATGATGTCGGCCTCGCGGCACTCTGCCTTGATGTCCTTTGTGTGGGAATGGCAGACCGTCACTGTGGCGTCGCCGTATTGCTTCTGCATCATCAGTTGTGCCATTGGTTTGCCGACAATGTTGCTGCGTCCCAGCACCACGCACTTCTTTCCGGATGTCACGATATGGTAGTGCTGCAAGAGCGTCATGATGCCCAGCGGTGTTGCCGACACAAAGCAAGGCAGACCAATAGCCATACGGCCCACGTTGATAGGATGGAAGCCGTCGACATCCTTGCGATAGTCGATGGCCATGATGATCTTCTGTTCATCAATATGTCTCGGCAGAGGCAGCTGCACGATAAAACCATCTACATGGGGATCGTCGTTGAGCTTGGCCACACAGGTGAGAAGTTCTTCCTCCGTGACATCATCCTCATAGCGGATCAGACGGGATTCGAAACCACACTGCTCGCAGGCGAGAACCTTGTTTTTGACATAGGTCTCGGAACCGCCATCATGTCCTACCAACACGGCAGCCAGACAAGGGCGCTTGGCACCCTTGGCCACCATTTCCTTCACTTCTTCGGCAATCTGCTGCTTGATGGCAGCAGCAGTGGCCTTTCCATCTATCAACGTGTACATAGCTTATATTTATTGGTTCATTGCACCTTTCATGCGCGCCATATTCGCCATCATGGACTTCATCTGGTTACCAGTGACCATCTTCATCATCTTACGGGTCTGGTCAAACTGCTTGATGAGCCGGTTGACTTCCTGAATCGACGTACCGGAACCTTTGGCAATGCGCTGACGACGGCTCACGTTGAGCACCTCGGGATGTGTGCGCTCCTGTGGCGTCATACTGCGGATGATCGCCTCAATGTCGTTGAAAGCATTGTCGTCGATGTCAATGTCCTTGATGGCTTTGCCCACACCCGGGATCATCGAGGCCAACTCCTTCAAGTTACCCATTTTCTTGATCTGCTCGATCTGATTGAGAAAGTCGTTGAAGTCAAACTTGTTTTTCTGAATCTTCTTCTGCAGTTTACGTGCCTCTTCCTCGTCGAACTGCTCCTGGGCACGCTCCACAAGAGAGACGACATCACCCATGCCGAGGATACGGTCAGCCATACGGTCGGGATGGAACATGTCGATGGCTTCCATCTTCTCACCGGTACCGATGAACTTAATCGGCTTAGTGACTACAGTACGGATAGAGAGAGCGGCACCACCACGGGTATCGCCGTCGAGCTTAGTGAGGACAACGCCGTCGAAGTCGAGACGGTCGTTGAATTCCTTTGCTGTGTTGACAGCATCTTGACCTGTCATGGAGTCGACGACGAAAAGCGTCTCATCGGGTTTGACGGTCTCCTTGAGAGAGGCAATCTCATTCATCATCTGCTCGTCAACAGCCAAACGACCGGCGGTATCGACGATGACCGTGTCATAGCCTTTAGCCTTGGCCTCCTGAATAGCGTGAAGCGCAATCTCATTGACGTTTTTGTTCTCAGGCTCTGTATAGACAGGAACGTCGATCTGACCGCCCACAACCTTCAACTGCTCGATAGCAGCGGGACGATAAACGTCGCAAGCCACCAACAGCGGATTGCGGTGCTGCTTGGTTTTCAGCATATTGGCAAGCTTACCACTGAACGTAGTTTTACCGGAACCTTGCAAACCGGACATCAGAATCACGGCCGGCTTCTGAACCAAATGCAACTCGGCAGTCTCGCCTCCCATGAGACTGGCCAGCTCGTCATGAACGATCTTGACCATCATCTGTCCCGGCTTCACGGCCGTGAGCACGTTCTGACCGAAAGCTTTTTTCTTTACCGTGTCAGTAAATGTCTTTGCGACTTTATAGTTGACATCGGCATCCAGCAATGCGCGCCGTACGTCCTTGAGCGTCTCTGCGACATTGATCTCGGTGATCTTACCTTCACCTTTCAATATCTTGAACGACCGCTCAAGACGGTCACTTAAATTCTCAAACATAATGTTAGTTCTATTCTATGATTAATTATATTTGCAAAGATACAGAAAAAAAACGAAACAGCACCTTTTTATCAATGTAATCATAGAAAAAAGACGAAAAGCGTAACCATGGAAAAGTCAGCTTTACAGAATCTAATCTCAATAGAGCAAGTGTAAAGCGAAAGGACATAAAGAAAGAGGCTCCCTCAACGAGAACCCCCTACTCCAGCGGTGCGTACGAGATTCGAACTCGTGACCTCCTGCGTGACAGGCAGGCATTCTAACCAACTGAACTAACGCACCATTTTGTGTCTTTGCGCTTCATTTCTGAATTGCGAGTGCAAAGGTACTTGTTTATCCTGATACTACCAAATAATTGGGCGACTTTTTTACAAAAAAAATTGCAAGACCTCTACATCATGATACTCATTTCCATCATAGAGCCAGTCCTTGAGCTGTGCATTTTCTTGAAAACCAACAGTTTTAAAGAGTCTCAGACAATCAGTGTTGTCCTGTGCAACCAAAGAATAGAGTTGGTGCAGATGTAGTACTTCATGGGCATAAGTGATCAACTCATCCATGGCAGCCTTGCCATACCCCTGTCCACGGTAGGCTCTTTGGATGACCAGTCCCACTTCTGCCCGCAGGTGCTGAGGATTGAAATTCACCAAATCGGCGATGCCTATGACATTTGCTCCACTGTCATCGGTGATGATCAGACGTAGTTGCTTATCGGTGAAGATGTCGCCCGTGGTGTTGGCAATATAGTCGTGGAGGACATAGCGGGAATAAGGGACATTGGTACTGCTCACTTGCCACAGGTCGTAATCGTTCTCAATACTATAAAGCAGCTCTAAGTCTTCGGGTTCCATCGCACGCAACAGTACAAATGGGCGGCGATGGGAACAAAATGAGGAAATTGAAGGATTCCTTTCCATGACTACATATGATATATGTATTATTTATGAGCAGACTCTGACGTAAATACATCTTTCGGCGTGATGATAAGCCGAGCGTCAGGATCGAGCCAGCCCACCAGACTCTGTCTTGGGTGACTGTTGAGCAGATCGAAGATCTTCTGATAGGAAAACAGGGTGGTGTCAAAGACCATGTAGGACTGCGGAAGATGACGCTGAAGCACCTCAGAAGCAATATTTTGAACCTCATTCCACTGCGAGACCACATGAAGTTCAGCGTTTAATCCATTGAAAGTGATGACATCCTCACAAACAGATCGCGACGAAGCAGACGCAAAGACCACATAAAGAGGATCTCGCCGGGAAGACTTGGAGACAAAGCCTAAACTCTTACGCATCTTGTGCAACTGCATGCCAATCAATGTATGCAAGGCCTTCATATAGATGGCAGTCTGAACGGGTATACTGATCAAAACATTGAAGTGGCGGTAATGCTTGCGATAGAAGATGAGCATGGCCTCATAGAAGACATGAACATACCGGAAGCTAGATTTCTCCGTACTCTCTCCTTTATAATGAAGCATCTTATAGGGCAGATACCAGTTCTCCCACCCTGCCTTGAGGATACGGTAGCTGAGATCGATGTCCTCGCCATACATGAAGAAGTCTTCATCCAAAAGCCCCACATCCTCCAACGCCTTGCGGCGAAGCATGCAGAAGGCGCCACTGACAATCTCGATCTGCTCGGTCTGGTCCCAAGAGTGGCCACACATATAATATCTACCGATGCGGGGATGATGAGGGAAACAGGAACAAAGACCGGAAAGCTTATAAAAAGAGGTCATCGGCGTCGGCACCCCACGGCGACTCTCTTTGGCACTCTCGCCCGAGGCATCCATCATCCATACGCCCGACGCCCCCACACGGGAGTGGGCATCCATAAACGACAGGACACTCGGTATGAGCGTCTCACTCAGCAAGGTATCGGGATTGAGCAATAGGACGTACTCTCCATGACTCATCATGATGGCTTTGTTGTTGGCTTTGGCAAAACCGAGATTATGATTCAGTCTGACGAGCTTCACCCAAGGAAAGCGGGATGCGAGATAGTCGACAGATCCATCACGGGAATGGTTATCCATCACAAACACCTCAGCGTCCACTGTAGCCAATGAACGCTGAAGCGATTTCAAGCACTGTTCTACATAGTACTTGACATTGTAATTGACAATCACTACCGAGAGTTTCATTTCTTCTCCTGGATATATCTTGTACGGGTGGGATAAACAAAGGCCAGGCTCAGCAACCCGATGATGCCCATATAACCAAAGGCGACATTCATAAACTGATAATAGAGCCAGGTGTTGAGCACCATCGGCACGCAGAGCATCGCCAATCGTACGGTGCCCCAACGAAGCATGGCCTTGTCGCCATCACGATGAATGGCTGACGACACATGTTTCCACTTGAACAGTCGCAGACTCAGAGGGATCAGGCAGATCGTAACCACCTCCATGAAGATAGCCCAGTAATAATCAGCGATGCGATCCGCTCCCCACTGTCCGACAAGCAGAATGTCATTCTCATATAAGACGACAATGCACAAGCTGACCAACACTGACAAGCCTGCTTCAAGTCGAAGGATATTCAATACGCTTTTCATGATACTAAGATTTGTCCAACGGCGTCCGGCTGATGATCGAGCGGCCTAAAGTCACCTCGTCGGTATATTCCAACTCATTGCCCACCGAGATACCACGGGAGATGACCGACAACTTCACAGGATAAGGTTTCAACTGGCGAGAGATATAGAAACTCGTCGTATCGCCTTCCATCGTAGAACTGAGAGCCAGAATCACTTCCCGAATTTCTCCTTTGGCCACGCGCTCTACCAACGACGCGATCTGCAAGTCACTGGGACCCACGCCTTCCATCGGAGAGATGATACCGCCCAAGACATGATAGAGACCATCGTATTGCTGCGTGTTCTCAATCGCCATGACATCCTGAACATTCTCCACGACACACACCAATCCATGGTCGCGATGACTGTCGGAACAGATAGAGCAGACATCAGTGTCGCTAATATTATGACAGACTGAACAGTACTTGATATCCTTCCGCAGGTGGGAGATCGCTGACGTAAAATGCTCCACAGACTCCTCCGGCTGCTTGAGCAGATTCAAAACCAACCTCAAAGCAGTCTTACTGCCAATACCCGGCAGGCGGCTGAACTCGTCAACCGCCCGCTGTAACAATACTGAGGGATATTGCTGCATCAAAGATAAATGCCAAATCCCACCTTAAAGCCGACCGTGGAATAATCAGAATGGTTCTTAAAGCTCTGCTGATAGTAAATCGAGGGCTCGATGGTAACTGTGTGGCTGATGAAGAAGGCATAGCCAACTTCCACACCAGGCATGAAATCATTGAAGCTGTGGTCGAAGTGCATCAGTTTGCAGTTGGCTCCTAAGAAAATGCCATTTTGCGTGATGTAGTAACGTCCGCCCACACCGACATGGAGAACGTCGCCATTGCCCCGGTTGCCCTGATGGTCATAGCCTGCCTCGCCCAACAACATAAGATTGTCACTGAAGAAGTAACCAACCTTGCCCTGAACGCCTAAAGAGAACTTGCCGTTGCCACTGTAGTTCATGTCAAGGCCGGACAAAGAGGCGCCAGCATATTTCTTCCCTTCTTCAAACTGGGCACTTGCGCTGACAACGCTCAAAGAGAAAACAAAAAGAAGCAATAAAATCTTTTTCATATTCGCTTAAGTATTAATAATAATTATGTTTTGCTTGTTTCTTATACCATACAAAAAACCATGCTATGGCGATGAGAAGCACTGCGATCGAACCCCAGTATCCAACAGAAGTGTCAATACCGGCAGCCATAGGCGATACCAACAGGAAGGTGGCACACACCACAGTCATGAACAACGCTGGGATGAGTGTCACAACAAACAGCTTGCGCTTCTGAACGAGATAGACGGTGATCGTCCAAAGCGTAAAGACGGCAAGCGTCTGGTTGGACCAGCCGAACCACTGCCACACGGTATTGAAGCCGTCGGGATTCTCCATCTGCCACAGAAGCAGAGCCACGGCAGCGACAAACATGGGGATAGCAATATAGAAACGCTTCGCCATACTACGCTGATCGAGATGCAAAGCCTCTGCAATGATCAGTCGGGCACTGCGGAACGCAGTATCGCCACTGGTGATAGGAGCGGCCACGACACCAAAGACGGCAAGGATGCCACCAAACAGTCCCAGCCATCCGGTGCAGACCTTCTCCACGACACTCGGCGCGGCAAAGAACTGGATAAGCGTCTTGCCGTTGCCGCCCTGGAATTGCGCGATGAACTCATTGGCTGTCTGAGCGTCAACACACTCACGCCAACCACCATAATAAAAGAAATACATCGACACGGTAGCCCAGATCAGTGCGACAACGCCTTCGGTGATCATAGCGCCATAGAAGATGGGACGACCCATCTTCTCCGACTTGATGCAGCGTGCCATCAACGGGCTTTGGGTAGCATGGAAACCACTGATGGCTCCACAGGCTATCGTCAGGAACAGACAGGGGAACAATGGATTCTTCGCCATGTAGCCCGTCGTACCCAACCAAGCGGTGTTGGTATTGCGGTTGCAGTCGTCGAGATTGCTCCAGAGCTCGGGCAGCTCCGGCATCTTCACAAAGAGACAGAACATCAACGCCACAGCCATAAACAGCAGGGCAAAGGCGAAGATCGGATAGAACTTGCCAATGATCTTGTCGATAGGCAGCATCGTGGCCAAAATATAATAGGCAAAGATCACGCTCACCCATAAAGTCGTAGAACCTGCAAAATCCTTCAGCAACAGAGCCGGACTGTAGACAAAGACCACACCGACCATCATCAACAGAAACACCGAGAAGACGAGCATCACGGCACGGGTCTTGCCGCCTAAATAGCGGCCAACCAGGAAAGGCAGGTTGGCTCCGTTGTGACGCACGCTGAGCATGCCACTCAGATAGTCGTGGACAGCACCGGCAAAGATACAGCCGAAGATAATCCACAGATAAGCCACAGGACCATACCATGCTCCCATGATGGCTCCGAAGATAGGACCGGTGCCCGCGATGTTCAGAAATTGAATCATAAACACCTTCCAACTCGGCAGCGTCACGAAGTCCACACCATCGGAATGGGCTACCGCCGGAGTAGGACGTTCGTCGGGACCAAAGATGCGTTCGATGAACTTACTGTAAAGTAAATAGCCGGCAAGTAATGCCAGCAACGCAATCGTAAATGATATCATAATAGATGAAAACTGACAAATTATATTGCAAAAGTAATGTTTATTTTTGAAAAACAAAAAAATATCTGTACCTTTGTGGAAAATAATTGTAACGATGCAGAAAAGTACTTTATTCTGTTTGCTGATTTCTCTCATATTTTGTGCAAATATAAAAGCTCAGACATCCTCTTCCCTGTTCGACTCTCCCAAACATGAAGTGAGAGCGGTGTGGCTGACTACCATCGGAGGACTCGACTGGCCTCACCATTATGCACAAAGCGCGCACAGTGCTGAGATTCAGCAGCAGGAACTATGCTCGCTCTTGGACCAATATCAGAAAGCAGGTATCAACACGGTGCTCATCCAGACACGCGTCCGCGGCACGGTCATCTACCCTTCGAAATACGAACCTTATGACGGCTGCCTGAGTGGCTTCCCCGGTAAGTCGCCGGGCTACGACGCCTTGAAGTTCGCCATCGACGAGTGCCACAAAAGAGGAATGGAGCTGCAGGCTTGGGTCGTCACCCTCCCCGTGGGTAAATGGGACAAGCTCGGCTGCTTGCGGCTGCGCCAACGGTTTCCGGGACTCATCCGCAAGATAGATGCCGACGGATATATGAATCCTGAAGACCCCACGACAGCACGCTACTTAGCCGACATCTGTAAGGAGATCACGCAGAACTATGATATCGATGGCATTCATCTCGACTACATCCGCTATCCCGAGACGTGGAAGATGAAGGTCAGTAAGGAGCAAGGACGCAGCAACATCACGCGCATCGTCAAAGCGATCCACGACAGTGTCAAGGCCATCAAGCCCTGGGTGAAGATGAGTTGCTCGCCAATCGGTAAGTTCAACGATCTCTCGCGCTACTGGAGCCATGGTTGGAATGCTTACGACAAGGTGTGCCAGGACGCGCAAGGTTGGCTCAAAGACGGACTGATGGACGAGCTCTTTCCGATGATGTATTTCCGCAACGAACTGTTCTTCCCGTTTGCCATCGACTGGGCGGAACAGAGCTACGGCAAGATTGTGGCACCAGGACTGGGCGTGTACTTCCTTGATCCCAAAGAGGGCAAGTGGCAGTTGGAAGACATCACCCGCGAGATGTATCTGCTCAGGAAATACCATCTCGGCCACACCTATTTCCGTGGGAAGTTCTTCACCGACGACATCCAGGGTATCTACCGGTTCGCGCAGACCTTCGACGGCTCACCGGCTTTGGTTCCGGCTATGACATGGGAAAGCAAGGCACTGCCTGCCGCACCCACACACATGCAGCTCACCGACAACACGCTCTCGTGGCAGGGCACTACACCTTATTATAATATATACAGCAGCCGGACATGGCCCGTGGACATCAACGATGCCCGTAACCTGGTGGCAGTCCGTCTGAATACCACTACAGTTTCTGTACCTACGGCTGGCCGCTACTTTGCCGTGACGGCCATTGACCGCTATGGCAACGAGAGCCTGCCCCAGCAAAGTCACGCCAAGCAAAGCCCTACCGTCTTTGGGCTGCTTCCCTGCTGCGGCGGCCGCCTGTCCCTTCCCGCCAAGAGCAAGGTGCTCGACGCGCAATGGCTCGTCATCGACAATCTGATGGGACAGCAGATGATGGTGCTTCCTTACAAGAGCCGACAAGCTGATGTCCGCAATTTGCCTCCAGGCTATTACCAGCTGCGGTCGCTCGGCAACAAAGGCGTAAGCCACAGACTGGGCTACTTCAAAGTGAAAGAAGCAGAGGATAAGGAATAACTATTTTATGAATGCAAACAAAAAAGTAGAGGAAAAGTTTGGTCATTCCAAAAAATGTTATTACCTTTGCAACCGCTTAAATAAAGCAGGACACTGGTGCCTTGTCCGAACGGTTAGGTAACGGTCTGCAAAACCGTTCAAGGCGGTTCGACTCCGCCAGGCACCTCAGAGAAGCAGTGATATCCGTATCACTGCTTTTTTACTTTTCTATACTTCCAAAGACATCTTCTTTTGCCCATCAAACAATTTTTCTATTGAAACATTTGGAGCATATTGTTTTTTTGGCTATTTTTGCAATGAGCGTACGATGATTTCCCCATCACCACTCGCCCACTCTTTATGTTCACTTTAAAGCCCTACACTATGAACCTCAACGACCAATACATCATCACCATCAACCGCCAGTTCGGTACCGGCGGACACGAGATCGGTGCCGAGCTGGCCCGACGCCTCAACGTCAAGCTCATCGACAAGCAAATACTGAAAGCCGTCGCACAGAAATTCAACCTCACCGAAGAGGAAGCCGTCAGCCTGGAGAAGAAAAGGCCGTCGTGGTGGGAAGACTTCACCAAGTTCTATCAGAACTTTGTCAGCATCAGCGAATATACCCCCACGACCAACGACATCACCTCCCGTCAGCTCTTCTACGCCCAGGCCAAGGCGATGAGAGAAGTAGCCGAACAGGAGTCGTGCGTCATCGTCGGACGCTGCGGCTTCCATGTTTTCAAAGACCACCCCAACAAGCTCAGCATCTTTCTGCACGCCCCGATGCCGCAACGCGTGGAGAGAATCATGAAACTCTATCATGTCGACGAGCATAAAGCACGAATACTTATCGAGGACAACGACTACACCCGCGAGCTCTACACCAAGACCTATACGGGCTGTGAGCGCTACGACGCCCGCAACTACGACCTCTGTCTTGACGTAGGCGGATATGGCGTCAACGGCGCGGTGGAGTTCCTGCTCGGCTTCATCGGGCATCACTAAAGCCATCAGAAGGCACTTAAAAAAGTTAAAAAAAGAAAGAGCCTTATAGGTATTCCGCTATCTTTTTGTATTTTTGCAATACATTATAGCAATTGCACAAGCTAATACACATTTACATATTTAATTTGTAGCGAACATGATTATTTATTCTAAGGAAGTTGACAACATGTGCATTGTCAAAAAGGGTGCCTACCACGGCCCAGCTCCAATCCCCGAAGAGGGTAAGTGGATTCAGGCCAAGGAAATCAAAGACATTTCTGGCTATACCCACGGTGTGGGTTGGTGCGCACCTCAGCAGGGTGCCTGCAAACTCTCTCTGAACATCAAGGAGGGTGTCATCGTAGAGTGCCTCATCGAGACAATCGGTTGCACCGGTATGACGCACTCTGCAGCTATGGCTTCTGAGATCCTGCCGGGCAAGACCATCCTGGAAGCTCTGAATACCGACTTGGTTTGCGACGCCATCAACACCGCCATGCGCGAGCTGTTCCTGCAGATCGTCTACGGCCGCTCACAGAGCGCATTCTCTGAGAATGGTCTCGCTGTCGGCGCCGGCCTTGAGGATCTGGGCAAGGGCCTCCGCTCTCAGACCGGTACCCTCTATGGCACCATGGCAAAGGGCACACGCTACCTCGAGCTCACCGAGGGCTACATCACCAAGATGTTCCTCGACAAGGACGACCTTGTTTGTGGCTATGAGTATGTACACCTGGGCAAGATGATGGAAGCCATCAAGAACGGCATGGACGCCAACGAGGCTGTGAAGAAGTTCACTGGACGCTACGGCCGCACAACCGCTGACCAGGGCATTGTTAAATCTATCGACCCACGTAAAGAATAAGGAGGAACCACAGTATGATTAGAAAAGTTCAATACGAAAGCCAGGAGCGTCGTGAGGCACAGGTCAACGCTGCCCTCCAGGCCAATGGCATCAAGAACCTCGAAGAGGCAAACGAAATTTGCGACAAGCTGGGCATCGATCCTTATCAGATTTGCGAGGACACACAGCGCATCTGCTTTGAGAATGCAAAGTGGGCTTATGTTGCCGGTGCTGCTATCGCTATCAAGAAGGGCTGCAAAAACGCTGCTGAGTGCGCTGAGGCTATCGGTATCGGGCTGCAGGCTTTCTGCATCCCCGGAAGTGTCGCTGACGACCGTAAGGTAGGTCTGGGCCACGGCAACCTGGCAGCCCGTCTGCTCCGCGAAGAGACTGAGTGCTTCGCCTTCCTGGCCGGCCACGAGTCCTTCGCCGCTGCTGAGGGTGCCATCAAGATCGCTGAGATGGCTAACAAGGTACGGCAGAAACCGCTGCGCGTGATCCTGAACGGTCTGGGCAAAGACGCCGCACAGATCATCAGCCGCGTCAATAGCTTCACATACGTCAAGACAAAGTTCGACTACTACACCAGCAAGCTGAACATTGTCGAGGAGATCCCTTACGGCAACAACCCTGCCCGTCTGAAGGTAAAGTGCTATGGCGCTGACGATGTCCGCGAGGGCGTTGCTATCCTGTGGCACGAGAACGTGGATGTTTCCATCACTGGTAACTCCACCAATCCGACACGTTTCCAGCACCCCGTTGCCGGTACCTATAAGAAAGAGCGCGTTGCCGCCGGCAAGCCTTACTTCTCTGTTGCTTCCGGTGGCGGTACGGGTCGTACACTGCACCCGGACAACATGGCTGCAGGTCCTGCTTCTTACGGCATGACCGATACCATGGGTCGTATGCACAGTGACGCTCAGTTCGCTGGTTCTTCCTCTGTCCCCGCACACGTGGAGATGATGGGCTATCTGGGCATGGGTAACAACCCCATGGTGGGTGCTTCCGTGGCTGTTGCCGTACAGACTGACCTGCTGCTGAACAAGAAGTAAACGACTTCACAGTCTGTTTCTCAAGGTAGAAACAGACCAACAGCACAACGATACAAGTCCTATTCCGGTCTGCTCCGGGATAGGACTTGTCTTATAACAAAGCTTTAATTATCCAAAATTCGCTTAATATCTTTTGCAAGTTCCAAAAAATATTCATACCTTTGTACGCTACTTGGATATACATCAAGTGTCTCTCAAAAAGACACTTTTTTCATATGTAATCAATCAAGGTATTAGTTTGTTTATTCAAAGGTCAAATATAACATCATGCGTCAACTTAAGATTCAGAAAAGCATCACCAACCGTTCCAGTGAAGCATTGGACAAATACTTGGTAGAGATTGGTCGTGTCCCAATGATTTCCGTCGATGAAGAGATCGAGCTTGCTCAGGCTATTCGCCGCGGAGGACGTGAAGGAGAACGCGCCAAGGACAAATTGGTGAAAGCCAATCTGCGCTTCGTGGTCTCTGTCGCCAAACAATATCAGCACCAAGGTTTGGGCCTCACGGACTTGATCGATGAGGGCAACATCGGACTGGTGAAAGCCGCTGAAAAGTTTGACGAGACTCGTGGATTCAAGTTCATCTCCTATGCTGTATGGTGGATCCGTCAGAGCATCCTGCAGGCCATCGCCGAGCAGAGCCGTATCGTGCGTCTGCCGCTCAATCAGGTGGGTGCGCTGTCGAAGATCAACTCTGAGATCTCCAAGTTCGAGCAGAAAAACCAGCGCCGTCCTTCCGTGCAGGAGCTGTCCAACCTGACAAACATCGAAGAGGCGAAGATCGACCAGACCATCAAGGCTGACAACCACCACATGAGCATCGACGCTCCTTTCCAGGAGGATGACGACAACAGCATGGCCGACGTACTCGCCTCGGGCGATGACAGCCGCGCTGACAAGCAGGTCGACTACGAGAGCATGGCAAAAGAGCTCGACGTGGTGCTCCGCAACGTGCTCAAGGACCGTGAGATCACCATCGTGCGCGAATGCTTCGGCATCGGGTGCCACGAAAAAGGACTGGAGGAGATCGGCGATCAGCTCGGACTGACACGTGAGCGCGTGCGTCAGATCCGCGAGAAGAGCATTGTCAAGCTGCGTGAGAGCGGCTATGCCAAACTCTTAAT
The DNA here is from genome assembly GCA_900540375.1 of uncultured Prevotella sp. GTDB lineage: Bacteria > Bacteroidota > Bacteroidia > Bacteroidales > Bacteroidaceae > Prevotella. The sequence goes on along the minus strand of UQFS01000014.1, from coordinate 8,661 downwards.
CAAGTATTTAGGCTAAACCCGTTTCGTGAGGGAAAGTGGGCTATGGAAAGGGCAGTGTTGACGGTTACGGCGGCACTGCACTTTTCGTTTTTACCCCACCACTCTATCTGTAGATTCTTTTTGGTATGAAGAAAAGTCATTCTGTCATCTTATGCTTAGGTTCCAATGCCGATCAGGAGGCGAACATTCAACGGGCGCAACAGCTGCTTCGCACTGAATATGCGTCAATAGCCTTCACGCCTTCCATTTGGACGGAACCTGTAGGCGTCATGTCCCCACCCTATCTCAACTGCCTGGCAACAATGACTATCGAAGACAATCTTTCTCGTCTGCACAATAAGACCAAATCCATCGAGCGACTGATGCATTCAAGTCCGGAAGAACGGAAAGGAAACACCGTCAGAATAGACATCGACATCCTATGCTTCGACCGTCAGCATTACCATGAAGACGATTGGAACAGGGATTATGTAAAGCGACTGATAGAAGACTTCCCTACCCCACTACACCTTATTTAATATATACATTCCAGCAAATATGATTCAGGAATATCAAATACGCGTACAACCGCAAATCGCATACAATGAGCAAAACCTTGCCTTCTATCTCTCAAAGGAGAAAGGGGTCGACATCCGCACGATCAACCGCGTCAGAATATTACGGCGCAGCATTGACGCACGGCAACGACAGGTAATGGTCAACCTCAAAGTGAGTGTATATATCAATGAGTTGTCACAAGACGACGAATACCAGCGGGTGGAATATCCCGACGTTTCTGATGCCCCTCAGGTGATCGTTGTGGGAGCCGGTCCCGGTGGTTTGTTCGGTGCCCTGCACTTGATCGAGTTGGGCTACCGCCCGGTGATCGTTGAGCGTGGCAAGGATGTCAGAGAGCGCAAGAAGGACATGGCGGCTATCTCGCGCAACCAGTGTGTCGACCCTGAGAGCAACTATTGCTTTGGTGAAGGTGGCGCCGGTGCTTACTCCGACGGCAAACTCTATACGCGCAGCAAGAAACGTGGCAGTGCGGAGAAGATCCTCAACGTCTTCTGCCAGCACGGTGCCTCCACATCCATTCTGTGTGATGCCCATCCCCATATCGGCACGGACAAGTTGCCACGTGTCATTGAGAACATGCGCAAACAGATTATCGCGTCGGGCGGACAGGTGTATTTCAATACCAAGATGACGGAACTGCTCATGGAAAACGAGCAGGTGACGGGCATCCATGCCGTGAACCATACCGACGACAAAGAGATGGAGCTGCACGGACCGGTGATCTTGGCAACCGGTCACAGCGCGCGCGATGTCTATCGCTATCTCAATGACCAGCATATCGAGATCGCGGCGAAAGGCATTGCCGTGGGCGTGAGACTGGAGCATCCCGCCGAGCTGATCGACCAGATACAATACCACAGTCGCAACGGCCGCGGCAAGTATCTTCCTGCTGCCGAGTATTCGTTTGTCACGCAGGTGGAAGGCCGTGGCGTCTACTCGTTCTGCATGTGTCCCGGCGGCTTCATCATTCCGGCGGCAACAGGTCCCGAGCAGATCGTCGTCAACGGCATGTCGCCCAGCAACCGTGGCACACGCTGGTCAAACAGCGGCATGGTCGTGGAGGTTCATCCCGAGGACATCGCCGGGATAGAGCGGGGCGGCAACGCAGCGGCAGACAACGACCACACTGATGCGGCGCAAGGAGTGGACCCTCTCTGCATGATGCGCTTTCAAGAGCGGTTGGAAAAAGACTGCTGGCAGCAAGGCAACAGAAAGCAGACGGCACCGGCCCAGCGCATGGCCGACTTCGTCAATGGGCATCTGAGCTACGATCTCCCTGACAGCAGCTATGCTCCGGGACTTGTCAGCAGTCCGCTGCACTTCTGGATGCCTTCGTTCATCACCCATCGTATGCAAGAGGGCTTCAAAGTCTTTGGCCGCCAGCGTCATGGTTTTCTGACCAACGAAGCTACACTCATTGCCACAGAGACCCGCACCTCCAGTCCGGTACGCATTCTCCGCGATGACCTTACCTTGCAGCACATCCGTCTCCAAGGCCTCTTCCCCTGCGGCGAAGGTGCGGGTTATGCCGGTGGCATCGTCTCCGCCGCCATCGACGGCGAGCGCTGTGCCGAGATGGCTGCACAATACCTGCAACAATAAAAACAGATTAGCCCCATATCCACGAACATCCATAAAAAAAAGGCCGACACAAATGTGTCGGCCTTTTTTTTATGGATGTTCGTCTCCTCAGAGCAAGAAGACGAACGATCAATTTAGCTTTATCTTACTGCTTCAGCATGCCTTCCAACTCCTTTGTCTTAGGATCGTTGGCACCATAGACAGAGTAGTAGCATTGATACAGAGGATATGCCCAGTTGGCTTTCTCACGGTTAGGATCCAGCTCCTTAGCCTTGTCGAGGTAGCCCATGGACTCCTTGTAGAGAGCCAGCTGCTGAGCACGGTCACCATTGATCACAGATGCCATGGCATTCATAGAGAAGCCCAGGTAGGTGTACACCACAGGGTTGGTCTGATCGATGGAAACAGCCTTCTTGAAAGCCTCCACGCAGCCCTTCCAATCAGGATTTGTCGCTGTAGAGTTGCGGTTCATCAGTGCCTGGCCTTTCAATGCCCAAGCTGTGAAGTCGTTAGGATTCTTGGCGATCTTTGCATCGACAAGAGCATCAAACTCCTTCGTCATACCCATGAGACTGTAGAAGTTGCTGAGCTGTCCGAAGATCATCTCATTGTCAGGCTCTTTCTCATACATAGCAGCCAACTTCTGAACATAAGCCACAGAGTCTGCCTTTGTCTTCAGATTGCGCTGAGCCATAGCCAGTTTGAAAGCCTGAGCTTGTTTGGCAACAGCAGTGTCCTGCGTAGCGATGTCGGCATACTTCTCAGCGAGATCATATTTCTTTGCCTGATTAGCATACTGAGCTGTATAGTAAGCTACCTGACCCAAGAACTGCTTCTCCTGCTCCTTTGTAGACTGGAAGTAAGGCAGATTGTCGGAGTCGAGGAATGAGCCCCAATACTTCAGCACATTGTCCTGATCGTTGAGCTGAGCATAGTAGTTGCCGGCAGTGACAAGCTGCATACGAGCATTAGCAATCAGAGGAGTCAAAGCCTCGGTGAATCGTGGCTTTACCTTACCCTTTTCGTTGGGCTCAGCATCATACTTGAAGCACTCCAAAGCATTCTGGGTAGCATCGTAAGCTGCCTGATAGAAGCCCAATGTGTCGTAAGGCTCCACCTTCTGCTTGGTAATCTGAGCCTGCATGTTGGCAGCCTGGATCGCATTTTCCTTATCAAACTTCTGCAAAGCCAGACGAGTCAGATGCTCATAGGCTTTAGCTTTCTCGCCAGAGTTAGCCAGCTGACCGAGACTGGACTTCACCAGCTCCACGGCCTTGGCATAGTCTTTCTCCTTTGTGATAGCCTTCAAGGCATCGCTATCACCGGCGAACGCAGCCGAGGCGCCCAGCACCAACATGGCTGCAATTATCATTTTCTTCATAGACGTTAAGATAAAATTATACGGTGTTATCTATTTATTACTCTTTAAGCCTGAGTCCCGGGATCGTCGGGCGTCGTGTCTTCTGCCGGAGTCTCAGCCGCAGGCTGCTCTCCTGCTGTCGACTCGTCGAACTGCTCGTTTTTCTCCAGCATCTTCTGGTGGCTTTCTTCCTCTACGGTAGCCTCCAGTTCAGAGCTCATCACCTTGCAGACGCTGGCGATGATGTCATTCTTCTTAGCGAGGTTGATCAGACGCACGCCCTGAGTAGCACGACCCATGACACGTACCTCCTTCACGGCCAGCCGGATGACGATGCCACTCTTGTTGATAATCATCAGATCGTTGTCGTCGGTGACATTCTTGATAGCCACCAAACGACCGGTCTTCTCAGTGACAGCCATGGTCTTGACACCCTTGCCGCCACGGTTGGTCTTGCGGTAGTCTTTTACCATCGACCGCTTGCCGTAGCCGTTCTCGCTGACGACCATCACCGTATCGTTTTTTGCGTCTTTGACGACAATCATACCTACCACAGCATCATCATCTCCATCGAGGCGCATACCACGTACACCGGTAGACACACGGCCCATGCATCGTACATCATTCTCGTCGAAATAGACAGCCTTGCCATTGCGGTCGGCCATGATCAGTTCGTTATGACCATTGGTCAGGCGCACGTCGACCACTTCATCACCGTCGAGGATGTTGATAGCCTGCACCCCATTGGCACGCGGGCGCGAGTATTCTTTCAGAGAAGTCTTCTTGACAATACCATTCTTTGTGGCAAAGACGACATAGTGGCTGTTGACGAATTCCTCATCCTCCAAACCACGTCCACGGAGACGCAGAGATACGTTCACAGCATCGTCGGGATCGATATTGAGCAGATTCTGGATAGCACGTCCCTTGGAAGTCTTGTCGCCCTCCGGGATGTCGTAGCAGTGGAGCCAGTAGCAACGACCCTTCTTTGTGAAGAAGAGCATCGTCTGGTGCATCGTGGCAGGATAGATATACTCTGTGAAGTCCTTCTCACGTGTATGGGCACCCTTAGAGCCGACACCACCGCGCGCCTGCTCACGGAAGTCGCTCAGTGGTGTGCGCTTGATATAACCGAGATGGCTCACCGTGATCACCACAGGATCATTGGGATAGAAGTCCTCGGCATTGAACTCATGCTCGTCAGGAATGATCTGTGTACGGCGGTCATCACCATATTTCTCCTTCACCTCGTTGAGATCGTCTTTCATCACCTTCTTGCAAAGCTCAGGATCATCGAGAATAGACTGCAAATAAGTAATCTGCTTCTCCAGTTCCTCATATTCAGCGTGCAACTGATCCATTCTCAGTCCGGTGAGCTGAGAGAGTCTCATGTCCACGATAGCTTTGCTCTGAAGATTGTCGAGGTTGAAGCGCTTCTCAAGGTTGGTCTGAGCCTCAGCCGGTGTCTTGCTGCCACGGATGATATGCACCACCTCATCGATATTGTCGCAGGCGATGATCAGTCCTTCGAGGATATGAGCACGCTCCTTGGCTTTGTTCAGATCGAACTGCGTACGACGGATTGTCACCTCATGACGGTGATCCACGAAATAGCGGATGCACTCTTTCAGAGAGAGCAACTTCGGACGAAGCTGCAGATGGTCGTGCTTACTCGGTACCAGCGCAATGCAGTTCACAGCAAAAGAGCTCTGAAGTGCCGTCATCTTAAAGAGCTTGTTGAGAATGACCTTGGCGTTGGCGTCTTTCTTCACGTCGACAACGATACGCATACCCTGACGACCGGTCTCATCATTGACATTGGAGATACCCTCCAACTTGCCTTCCTTGACGAGGTCAGCGATATACTCGATGAGTTGCTGCTTGTTGACACCGTAAGGAATCTCAGTGACTACGATGCGGTCGTGGCTGTCATCGCTCTCGATCTCAGCCTTGGCACGCATGATGATACGTCCCTTACCCGTCTCATAAGCTTCTTTGACACCCTTGAGACCATAGATATAAGCGCCTGTCGGGAAGTCAGGAGCCGGGATGTACTTCATCAATCCCTCCGTGTCGATGTCAGGATTGTCGATATAAGCGCAGCAGCCATTGATCACCTCGCTCAGGTTGTGAGTAGGAATATTGGTAGCCATACCCACAGCAATACCATTCCCGCCATTGACCAGCAGGTTGGGCACCTTAGTAGGCATCACCGAGGGCTCTTGCAGCGTATCGTCGAAGTTGTTGACCATATCGACAGTATTCTTATCGATATCGTCCATGATATGCTCGCCCATCTTGGAAAGACGGCACTCGGTATAACGCATGGCTGCCGGAGAGTCGCCGTCAACACTACCAAAGTTACCTTGTCCGTCTACAAGCTGATAGCGCATGTTCCAGTCCTGGCCCATACGCACAAGGGCGCCATATACTGAACTGTCGCCATGAGGATGGTACTTACCCAACACCTCACCCACAACACGCGCGCATTTCTTGTAAGGTTTATCACTAGTGTTACCCAGTCCAAGCATACCATAGAGGATACGCCGGTGCACCGGCTTGAATCCGTCTCTGACATCCGGAAGGGCACGGGCCACGATCACTGACATAGAGTAATCAATATAGGAGGATTTCATCTCCTCTTCTATATTGATCTTCATAATGCGGTCCTGGTCAATTGTCCGATTCTCGTCCATGTTATCTTTTTGTTGTTTAAATTCCGTTTAACGGCCTTTATTTGCGTTTTAAGCCGTTTGGATAATCTTTCAAGGTGTAAAGTTACGAGTTTTTTCTCATACTGCAAAACATTTAAAACGAAAATAAAATATGTTTTCCTGATGATCCGATTTTTGCCACGATTCAGCAGTTCTTATGCCATGTTCAACTGATTCTTTGAACTGATACAACAATAATATAATAAGGTGTCCGTTATGAGGATATGATGAAATTAGAAAAAAACAGCGGACTCATAGCCCTTCTGCTTTGCATGTTGACTGTCTTGGTGACGGCAGCATGCACCAACGACGATGACTTTGTGACATCGTCCAATAACCGTGTGGCTTTTTCCGCTGATACCATCCGCTTTGACACTCTCTTTGCCAATGTGCCCTCCACGACACGGTCTGTTTGGGTGTATAATCGCTCCAACGAAAACATACGGTTTCAAAACGTGAGCACCGGCAGGGTGCCCCAAACAGGCTTCCGCGTGAATGTCGACGGCATCTATTTGGGCGCAGACAACAATTACCAGAGTAGCGATATAGAGCTGAGAAAGGGTGACAGCCTCAGGGTGTTTGTGGAACTGACTGCTCCGAAAGCCTCCTCTGACGCTCCCACGCTGACCGAGGACGATCTCATCTTCTCCTTAGCAGACGGCGCCGAGCAGAAGATCCATCTCAATGCCTATACTTGGAACGCGCTCATGGCACGCAACATGGTAGTAAGCCATGACACCACCATCAACTCTCAGGGGCGGCCGCTGGTCATCTATAGCGGCATCAGAGTGGACAGCGCCGCTACGCTGAAGATAGCAGCCGGACAAACGCTCTACTTCCATGGCGAAGCCGGGCTGGATGTCTATGGCACGCTCCGCGCCCAAGGCAATGACAAGGAGCCCATCACCCTGCGCGGCGACCGACTCGACCGGATGTTTGACTATCTGCCCTACGACCGTGTACCCGGTCAATGGAAAGGAATACATATCCACACGTCGTCCTATGGCAACCAACTTGACTACACCGATATACACAGTGCCTTTGACGGCGTGGTCGTCGACTCGTCGGATGTCAACCAACAAAAATTAACGGCTTCACAGATTACCATCCACAACTGCCAGGGCAGCGGACTGAAGGCTATAAACAGCCATATCGTGCTGACTAATGCACAGATCACCAATACATTAGGCGACTGCGTTGAAGTGGATGGTGGAGCCGTAGAAATCAACAACAGCACGTTGGCACAGTTCTATCCCTTTGACGGAAACCGCGGATATGCCCTGCACTTCAGCGCCAACCATCCACTCACTAAGCTGAATGTCAGAAACTCACTGATTACCGGTTACGCCGATGACTTGATCAGTGGCGACCGTCCGGGAAATGTGGTTCAGCCTTTTAACTTTAACTTTGAGGATTGCGTGTTGCGTACACCCAAGCCCACGACGGCTGACAGCGTTTTTTTCAAGAACATCATCTACGAAGATGTCAAAGACACAACGAAATATGGAGAAAAGAACTTTGTGAAGATCGACGCTGACAAGCAATACTACGATTTCCATCTTAGCAAGACCTCCTCTGCCGTGGACAAGGCTAACACCAAGACAGCGCTGCCTATCGACCGCGACGGAGTGAAAAGAGACGAGTTGCCGGACATCGGTGCTTATGAATACCGAAAGGAAGGTAGTAAATAGACCCCTGTTCTTCTAAAGACAACTAATCATTTATCCCAATAAAAGATAACAAAAAACTTAATACAACAGCAACTATGGAACACCTCAACTTCAATATCAATATCGATGTCTGCTCCAAGTCGGAGTTGACAACAGAAGAACAGCAGTTGGCCGACCGAGCCCTGCAAGCTTCTTATCACTCGTTTGCACCATATAGTCATTTCCATGTCGGCGCTGCCGTACTCTTGAAGAATGGCATCACCGTCATCGGCGCCAACCAGGAAAATGCAGCCTTCCCATCAGGTCTCTGTGGTGAGCGTGCCTGCATTTTCTCAGCTCAGTCGCAATATCCCGACCAGCCCATCCGCATCCTCGCCATTGCAGCCAGAAACGGAGAGAAGCAAACCGAAGAGCCCGTGACGCCCTGCGGATCCTGCCGACAAGTGATTCTGCAGATGGAACAGCGGTATCACAGGCCTGTGAAAATCCTGCTTTGCGGCACAGAGAAGTATTATCGGGTCAACAGCATCCACGATCTGCTGCCATTGTCCTTCGATCAGCTATAAATAACATAACTGTCCGATAAACTGACAAAAAACGGGCCACGAGAAGGCACTCGTTGAAAATAAAAGTAGAGTTGGCCGAAATTTTGCGAATTTTGAGACATTTTACAACCATCTGATAATCAACACTTTATAAAATACACACTTTTTTATTCTTATCAAAGTACCTTTCTGACCAAAAATTCTCTAGAGAATTTTTGGTCAGAAAGGTACTT
>UQFS01000013.1 GCA_900540375.1 uncultured Prevotella sp. | reverse complement strand
TACGTATGATGAACCGTATTTGCTCGTCGCGGCTCATGTGCTCCATGTTGATGGTTACTTTTATCTTTAACTTGCTCATGATTTTGTTTGTTGATGTATGCTGCAGCAGCACGGCGGAAGATGGTGTAGAACTCGTTGAGGTGCTCAACTTGGCAACGGTTGTGCACGCTGTCCCAGTGAGCTTTGAGGAATGAACGCCAGTCGATGGTGACGCTATCCACGGCTTGTAAGCCTTGGCACGGGACGCTGCCACTGGGAGCTTGCAGTGCGGAGACGGGCGCGCACCAACGCTTGTGCACCCATCCGATAGTATGCTCATCTTGCTGAAACTCGTACATATCGTGCATGAGACCCGTGGTGATGAATTCCCGGACGGGATAGATGCCGTCAGTGAGACCAATCTTTACGTGTATGAACTGCTGTGGCATGATTAAAACGGTGTTTTGTTGAAGTCGATTTCTGTTCCACTACTGGCAGCAATGACATTCTTGCAGGTTGCTTTTACAATACCATAGGTGAACTCACGTGCGTTGCTATTGTCGGCAGACAGGTGGATAAGTACAATGTTGTTGACCTTAGAGAGGTCGTTTGCAAGCAGCGTCGAGAGGCATGTTTCATAGGACATGTGGGACTCGATTGTGCGTGCATAACGCTTGTGGTCGATGCTTCCGCGCTGTACGTTGTGTTGCAGCAGGTCAAGACGGTAGTTGCACTCGATGAGGATGTTGCTAAGCTTTGGGAAGCGGTACTTGATGTAGTAGGTATCTGTGGCGAAGAGTACGTTGCCGCATTCCGGGTGCTGGATGAGCCACCCGAATGGCTCCGCCGCGTCATGCTGCACGGGGAACGGCATGACCCTGAAGGAGCCTATCCTTAGTTCCGTGAATGGCTTGACGCACCGTGCACAGCTTGCCGGAGACAGATGGAGAGCCTCGCATGTGCCGGAGGACATATAGACGGGTATGTAAGCGTCGATGAAGTCCTTTGCATATTTTGCGTGGTCGCCATGCTCATGCGTGATGCAGCAGCCTACGATGTTGTCTATGTTGAAGTTGACAGCCTGCTTCACTTTGTCGAACCTGATGCCCGCCTCCAGTGCAAGCACCTCTCCAGTGCTGGACTGGAAGAGGTAGCTGTTGCCGCTTGAAGAAGAGCCTAAAACTCGGAGTTTCATCTATTAATCGTTATTGAAGTGTGTGGACGCTGCTGAGCAGCGCCGCACACAACGGTTGGGATATTAATAACCGGGACCTGCTTGTGAGTTGAAGAGGTTGCCGGACTGCTTTTTCGCAGCGGGCTTGTCGCCGGACTTGGCAGGCTGAGTGTCGAGTATCTCGCCAGTCTCCATGTCCACGTTTGCCGGGGCTTTGATAGCCTCACCGGGAACATCTTCAGCAAAGCCAATGTTCTGCTTGTTGGCGTTCTGGTCGATTTCGTGTGCTACTTGGTCGGTTACATCGACATACTGGTTGTCGTTGAACTCGTTGGAGACGTACATGCCTGAGAGGTTGTTGGGGAAAGCCTCGCGGAGAGCCTGTACCTCGGCCACCTTCTTAATCATAGTGAGCGGTATCTGCTTCCATGTGGACTGACTCTTGTCGTACTCCGAGATAGATACACGCTGCACGTATGGCTTGCGTCCGTGGCGGTAGACCTTAGCCCATCCTCCGATAAGTTTCCACTTGGGCGGCAGGAAAGAACCCTCGAAGTCCTTGATGACGTCTTGCTCGTTCATTCCAATTACCCCGGACTCGATGCCCTCGAAGTCCTGACAGCGGTCGGCGCGTTTCATGAACGCATCTTTTGACGTTATCATCTGCGCAGGCTGTGAGCCATACTTGACAAGATAAGCCTCGCGCAAGAAAGGGTTGAGCTGGTTGACCTGACAGAGCGTTAGGAACTGCACCATGTCGGAGTCGGAGATTTGCATACCCCGACAGATAGTGTCGTTGAGGATCTTCTTAGTGATTTTCACGTCCTTGCCGTCCGGGCCTTTGATGTTGACTACCATGCGGTCGGCGATTGTGCCCTGAGTTGCTACTTCAGTGTTTTGCTTGTTGTTGTCCATAATAAATGATTTTTATTTGATTACTAACTGTTTGTCTGTTGTCACGCTAAGGAATATCATCTGCGAGTTGGTGGGGATGAAGTTGTTGACGCTTTCAGCCCCATCACAGAAAATGGGAGCCGAGACTTTATTGAAATGGCACAGCGTGTTGATGATGTCGAGTCCGGCGTTGAGCTGGCTTGCCGTGTTGGCGACGGCGTAAGGCACGCCGTTGACGATTGGCATGCAGGTTTCGAACTCGTTGCCGTCCTGTGTGTAGTCGAAGAGCTGGAAGCGGACGAGCCGGAACATGCTGTTGATGCGCGCCTCGCAATCCTCAATGCGCTTCTTGGAGAATTGAGCGGCTGTGTACTCCCGTTGCTCGATGTCAGCAATGAGCTGAGCCAACTCTTTTCCCCGTGCCTGAAGCTTCTTTATCTCTTCCTTGCCGGTGTCAATCTGTGAACGCTTCATCAAGCGTGCCTGCAAGTCGTTGATAGTCTTCTGCAGGTTGTCACGCTTCTGGCAGAGAACCGTCTTGGCAGCGTTCTCGTCCTGTGGAGTAGAAAGCGCCTCGACTTCCTTTTCGAGTTCCTGAATGTCCTTCTCCATATCAGACCATCCGGGAACGTCCTCGTTGTTGAACTCGGCAGGCTTTACAGCCGGGTGCTTGGCGAGCTGGTTGTACAGGTCCTTTAGCTGCTTGTCATATTCAGCGTCGTTGTCTTGCAGAACCTTTAACGCCTTTGACTTCTCGTTAAGCTCAGTCATGAAAGACTTCTGCTGCGATGATAAGGACTTACCACGCTCACTGTTCTGCTGCAAGAGTTTCTTGCGGTGTTCCTCGAAGCTGCTCTTTGCATCTGCGATCATGCTCTCAGGCAGACGCTGACCGCAGTGAGGGCAGATGTCGGAGCCGTTGTACTGCATAGCGCTGATGCTGTACCAGTCCTTGCGCAGTTGTTCCAGCTGTGGCGCAAGGTTGTCAATCTCACGGTGTAGGTATTCCATGCGCTCCTTGGCGTGCGCGATATCGATATTGTTTTCAGACCTGCTTGTAGAAATCTCCTTGCATTTCTGCTCGATGTTGCGTCGAGCCTCGTTCTTATGAGCTGCTTCTTTCTCTGTGTCAAGACGGTGCTGCCGGCAGAGTTCATCCTGTTTGTCCTTGAAGTCGCTGATACGCTTGTTAAGCTGGCGCACCTTATCAAGCTGTGCCTTGTCACGGTCGGCACTGTTGTCGAGTTGGTGCTGAATGTCTTGCAGCTGTTTCTGTGCATCGTCCTTCTCATACTGCAATGCGTCCCAGTCCTCGGCTTCGGGCATGAGTTTTTGTGTCTGGTCGATACGCGGCTCTATGTCGTCCTTCTCAGCCTTTAGCCGTTTCTTCTCTGCCGCAAGCTCTTTCCGGAAGTCGGAGAGGGACTTGCCGTTGAGGTGGTCGAGCAGCGCCTTGAAGTCGGCGTTGTCGGCCGCAATTTCCTCGTCGGTCTTGGCACCCGCCATCTGCAGGAGCGTCTCACGCTGCAGCTGCCACTTCATCTTCTCGGCAAAGAAGTGAGGGTTAGTTATCATCTTGAATACCGTTTCGTCGATGATGTTTTCCGCAATGCGCTTTTGGAAGTCGCTGACCTTAACTGGAACACCGTTCCAAGTGCACTCAGTTATATTGCCCTTGAACACCTCTTCGACCTGTCCGCGTGGCTTCATCCACTGCTCCTTGTACTCACGCTTGATAGTGTACTCAGTGCCATCGACGCTGATAACAGCCTCAACGGAGCACTCGCAATGATGGAGTGGCTGGTGATTGGCGTCGTAGGTGCGCAGCTCGTAGTCTTTACGGTCGTGGCTGTCCTTACCGAACAGGAGCCAGCAGAAGGCATCGAAATGCCGGGACTTGCCAAGGCCATTGGTACCAAGTATGTAGGTAGGCGCGTTGTCGTTGAAGGTGGTCGTGCGCTTCTTCTCGCCACGCCAGTTGATGAGTGTGATGGAATGTAATTTGATTGTTTTCATAACGTGTTCGCTTTATCGGGATTGTTGTTTTCAGCACGCTCAATGCGTATCTTCAGAACAGAGAGGTAATCGCCCATGGCCGTGTACTGATGCAGCAGGAGGTACTGGTCGAAGTTGTCCAGCTCCTTGAACTTTGGCGTGTTGAAGAAGTCATGGAGGCTGTCACGCCGCTTGGAAAGTTCGTCGCATTCGATGTGCATACGGTCGATGAACGTAGATGCAGGACGGTAGGCTTCTTCGAAAGCCGATTTAGGAGACCATGAACGGTATCCGTCTTTGTACTCTACGAGATAGCCGTCCTCGTCGTTGCGGGCCGGATTGATAATGCGGTCAAGTTCTTTCTCCGCGTTGAGACGGGACATCGGGGTGGCCTTGACAGTCTTTGTGCCCTGATAGGTTTTGAGATGATGGAATGTAATTGGCATAATGTTTATATTTTATGAAGTTTATGTATGTGCAGATGAAAAAGAGGGGGAGCCGCCCGATGTTTACTAAATTACGGCAAAGTTTGTAGCTACTTTAAGGGCAGCTCCCCCATCAACCATGAGCATTAGATTGATTTCGTGTAGGCAGGTGAGACGAAGTATGTCTGCGCCCATTTGAGCAAGTCGGTGCGCTGGATATAAATCATCTTTCCACCTTTGGAGCGATAGTACGGGATTTTGTTTGCCCGTATGAGCTCGTAGATGTAGCTGCGCTTGACACCGAGGAAGGCGGCAGCCTCCGCTGTGGTGTAGAGTGGCTTGTCATAGATGGGAGGCATGTCATGCCGTATAAGTGCTGCAACCTTTCTGGCAATGGTGTTTATGGTGTTCTCGTCCATATTACTTTGCAAGTTTTAAATCTTTCATTTTGGAGTATGTAGTACGTCCGAACAAGTCTTTAGCCCATATTGACTGCCATGCAGCGCAACGGATATGACCAAGAGCCTCCACGTAACGTTTGCGTACATCGCACCAACGGTTTAAACCATTGGTGAGTTGGTCACAGTGTACGCATTCTCCGCAAGTATATTCAATCATTCTGCGATGCTGTCGAGTTCTGAAAGGCGACCTTTGCCACGCCAGTATTTTGCAAGAATGATGTCGGAAATGGCAATGGCAAAGCCGATGAGCTTAGTGAGGAATGTTTCGGACTCACCTGATGTAAGGATAATTGCCACTATGGCAAGCAGCATTATTACGTCTATGCGCCAGTTGGCGTAGCAGTTGAGGATTTCTTTCATAGCTATTGGTTGATTAAATTCTTGAATTTGCTGTAATTGCTTTGCAGAAGGGTCTCGCCGTTGCGTGACAGCCGGTAGACAATCCTGCCTTTGTCGAGCAGCTGCATGTTCTCAAGCTTGCAGTCGCTTACCCTGACTTCCCAGACGCCGCTACAGCGGAGTTGCTTGAAAGCGTCCTTCAGGTCTTGTGGGTTGATGTCGAATACGTTGCTCATAGCCTCAGTCATTAATTGGTGGTTGGTCGTTGTCGCACATTGGCATAGGGTCGTACTGTACGTACCGCTTCAAGGTAGGGCAGTAGCGTCCGTTGATGCTGTTGCGTGCGATGTGGCACTGTGCGCAATATGGGTTTACTTTGTGCATCGTTACTTCTTTTTAGCGAGGAAGTCGTCAAGCTGATTGGAAATCTCGCTTGAAAGTTTTCTTGCGTCTTGGGCTATTAGAGGAACAAAGCCTTGTAGCTGTACCTCCATACCGTCAATCTTGTTGGAGGCAATGTTTAATGCGTATTCCAATGCCTTCAAGTCGTCAAGGTCTAAGCCTGTGACGGCGTATTCGTCGTTTTTTCTTTCGATTTTCATTTACTTTACCCTTGTTACAGTTATTGTTCTTGCTTTGCGGTCTGTGGACGTGGAGTATTTACGCCCCCACTCGAAGCCGAAACTGGTGCATGATGCACGAATATAAGAAGTGCGACTTGCATCAAAAGTAGCCTTGTCACCTACCTTCAAATCATGGATTTGACTGCGTACGGATTTCTTTTTTTCTTCCATTTTCTTGTTATTTTATAACTTTATTAGTAACTTAGTGGTGCAAAGTTAAGAAAAACTTGACTAACTTGCAAATATTTTCTTGATTATTTTCAATAAAAAATTGACTATTATGGATATTGGTCTAAAAATCAAGGAGTTAATGAGTAAAGAAAAACTTGACGCTCCTACACTCGCAAGGCGGCTTGGTAAGTCCAAACAAGCCGTTTATGACATGTTGGAGAAAACTGACCTCAATACTTCGGTACTGAGAAATCTGGCAGAGATATTCCATGTTCCAGTCACGTTTTTCTTGACTGATGAGACAACAGACAGTGAGGAAGTCGCATCACTAAAGAAAGAAGTAACGGAGTTGAGGCTTGAAGTCGAAAGACTAAAGAACCTCAAACTTCCTACTACCAATGAAAGAGCTCTTGATGTGAGTTTGAAGTTCTTTGAGGCAGCAAAGGAAATGTTTACTTACTATAATCAGCTGGAGAAATGAAGATAGCTCAGTTTATAGTCCGGACAATACTTGCCATCATATTTTTGGTGATACTTTATCATTTTGCACTAAACGGCAGGTATCAGGCCGTTGGCGATAGTCCATATTTGATTGACAAATGGACGAACACTGTTAGTATGCCTAAGAATTGGGTAAAATTTACCAAGGAAGTCAATAAGTTGAACAATAATACTTCGACCGAGGAGCAACAAACGGATGAGCATTATGAAGAGTAAGATTTTTACGCTTGTGATTTTAGCATTATTGTGTGCATCATGCCATGACTCTGATGATGAAGTCACGGAAAGATATGTAGGTGAGTGGATGAGCATCACACCGGGAAGTATCACCCAAGAGCAATGGTTTGTTTTGCCTGAGGAAGTAACCAACTTTTTCAAGCCTGACACTGTAATTGTCAACAGGGACTCAATCTATCACGAAATTGATACATCCGAACCGTCATCGACAAAGGGCAACGATGTATTGACTATAAAAGGCAATATGGCCAAACTCGATATGAACAGCACCACAACTGGACCTGTCGATAATGAAATTGCTATCAGAAAAGAATACTATCTTGTTTTCAAGGCAGGGACGTACAATAACGGTTGGCAAACAAGTGTCGTGAAGCCTGATGGAATTTTTCTTGTTAGCAATAACGAAAGGCTTCTGCAACTTGATAACTTCCGTTACAAGATGAACTATCTCACGGATAGGGATACGATTTCAACAAAGAGTATCACGGTTAAGAAGTCTTTCAGTGCTCAGTCAAGCGTGAATAAAGACGGTGTACTTTTGTTCAGCAGGAATGACACGACGTTTAGAGCGACAAAGAAAGATGAAGGTTACAATCTTGAAATGATTAAGCCTTCGGATAACGACTTCTATAATCATACGATGGATAAGAAGTAGAGAACCAAAATTTAAGCGTTATACCGGCTTTTCTTTCCCACGGACGAGTAATTATCCATCCGAGCGGAGAAAACGCGACACAATCAAAATTAAGCGCCAAATCGGGCAAAATTTGTGAGCAGTATGAACTTGGAATTGATTAAGACACTATGCAGGGATAGGCCGGGCGGCATTAAGCAGCTGGCGCACGACTGCGAAATATCGGAAAGCAACCTACACAGGAGCATACGGATAGGGGATATGACCTTGAGCACACTGGAGAAGATTGCCCATGAGCTGCACGTCGATATACTGACTTTCATAGGGGACAGCAAGCATGAAGAGCTGCACTACTGGAAGGCACGGGCGGAGGCTCTACAGGCTCGATGTGATGAGCAGGAGCGTATAATCAAGCTCTTATCTGTCCCCCAAAAGAAACAAAAGACGTAAGTATTTGAATACCAATAGGTTAAGCGGATATACGGAATTATGTACGACAACTTCGGGTAATGATTCCGATGTTCAATGAAAAGCGCCGGAGAATGCTGAGTATTTGCATTCTCCGGCGCTTTTTTTGTATGGTCATTCGCATGTAGCAGTAGCGGCTGAAATGTGCCTCGAAGATGTCATACATTCTGTGTCTTCTATTATAGTGTTGTCTCTTTCTTATACATTGTTCGCTTTTCTGACAAAAAACGGCCTCTGAGAATCGATTCTTTTCCACGAAGACCTACTTTTCTCTGATTTTCGCGAAAATTTATGTGTTTTTATAAATGTCTGATAATTAGAATGTTATAAATATATGCACTTTCTGCGCGTATCAAATAGGCTTCCTCTTACAAAATTCTCTAGAGAATTTTTAGTCAGAAAGGCTTTCTGACCTTGTCAGAAAGGTACTTTGACCTGGTCATCTAAGTACTTTGACACTGTCATTCAAGCGTGATGACAGCATCAAAGTACCTTTCTATACTCCTCGCAATGCAAAAATTGAAGAGAGAAGTCAATTTTGTCTGAGTTTAGGGATAGAACGGTGATCCTGCTTTCTCTAGATTGTGAGTGAAAGTGGAAGGTGTTTTGTAAAGAACTATCATATTCGCCATTAAGCCCTGTAGCGGAGACATTAAAACAGGTCTTGCGGTAAAACAGCTCACCGTCCCTATAGTTTGCGACGTGCGCCCTCTATTAGTTAATATGCTATAAATCATTAAAGTTAGTTAGTTTGTATGCTAAGAAAACAATTGTTACTTTTGTGGCGCTTTCTTGATAAAAGTGTAACGTGTGTTGCCGGTATCCGTGTGCATGTAAATCCAGTTATGAATTTCGGGGAAGCTTATTATGGTTCATAACAAAAGTAACATATGAAGAATTTTTTTGTTTCAGCGCTGGCAGCAGTGATGACATTGAATGTATCGGCTGCCAAGAAGCCAACTGCACGATTGCAGTTTGATGCTTTAAAGGGCGTGGCGGGGTCTGTAGAAATGCCGAAGGGCAGAGTAAACTATACTTATACTGCTTTTACTAAACTCTATTATGTGACCAACGTTGAGGACACCACGTATCAGTACATGAATGTCTTCGTGCCGGAGGGTGCTTCCCAGCAGTCGCCCATCATCCTAAAGACCAACGTGGGCGGTTATATGCCGTCGGCGGCAGGCAATCCGTCGGC
The DNA here is from genome assembly GCA_900540375.1 of uncultured Prevotella sp. Lineage (GTDB taxonomy): Bacteria > Bacteroidota > Bacteroidia > Bacteroidales > Bacteroidaceae > Prevotella. Next base: position 75,962 of record UQFS01000013.1, on the reverse strand, counting down.
CGGCGACATCACGGGCATGGCCTTGCAGCGTGGCTATGTGGTGGCCATCGTGGGCTCGCGCGGCCGGACTTCTTATGTCACTAAGGGCAAGAAGAAAATCTACAATGGCAAGGCTCCGGCTGCCATCCTCGACCTTAAGGCGGCCATTCGCTATCTGCGCCACTTTGACAAACAGATGCCGGGCGACGCAGAGAAGATTATCACTGACGGCACTTCAGCCGGTGGTGCTATGTCGGCGTTGATGGGAGCTGTGGGCAATAACCCCGCCTATGAGAAATACCTCAAGGCGATGGGTGCTGCCGATGAACGTGACGATGTCTTTGCCAGCATTTGCTATTGTCCTATCACTGACCTCAGTCATGCCGATATGGCCTATGAGTGGCTTTACGGCAACACCGACTCGCGCAAAGCCAATGACACAGCCCATCGGCAGGTGTCGCAGGAACTGGCCGCTCTATTCCCTGCCTATATCAATTCGCTCGGACTGAAGAAGAAAGACGGTACATTGCTCACAGCCAACAACTATCTCGGCTATATCAAGGAGGAACTCATCCGCTCGGCACAGATTGCCAAAGATGCGGGTGCTGAGATTCCCGACAGTATAGGCTTCACCTTCAACAGTGACGCGGATACCTTTGCACCAGTCAATGGTGGTATGCCTGATCTTGGTAAACTGCCAAGGGATATGGCCAAGAACCTCAAGAGAGACGGCATGCCCGGAGGTATGGGGAAACGTGTGGGAGAGTATATCACCGATCTCGACATGACAAAGTATCTGAACTATGTGGCCAACAAAACTCCGCTGAAAACGGCTCCTGCTTTCGATGCCCTTGGCGTGTCAGGCAATGAGGCCAGTGGGGAGAATGATGAGTTCGGCGATGTCAACAACACACCGGCTAACTTCACCGACTATTCAGCCGGGAAGAATGGTACTACCGTCTCTGCCAAAGTCAAGGAGGAGGAATATCTGCTCAATCCGATGGAGCAGATAGGCCATGAGGGCATCACCGTTGCTCCGCACTGGTATATCCGTCATGGTTCCATCGACCGCGACACAGCCTTTCCTGTTGCTCTTAATCTTGCAACGAAGTTGGAGAACACCGGCAAGGATGTCAACTTTCTCTTGGCATGGAACCGTCCCCATAGCGGTGATTATGCGCTCAACGAACTCTTCAATTGGATAGCGGAGATAACCAAATAAGAATCAGATGGACAATCGAATCATTATTGTAGCGTTATTGCTGGCTTTAATCTTTGTCAGTTATAAGTTAGTGAGAGTGTCTTCTGTAAAGCCCGCCGTAGTTTCACCGGAAGATGCTGTGTATGAGAACATCCTTATACGTGCAAGCGTCCGGATCTATCTCGATAAACTTATTGATAGCACGAAGATAGTTTCTCTGCTTTTCATTGACGAGTAAAATTACCTATTAATAACGTACCATCATTATGAAGCATTTCAATATTCTTGCAGCTATCCTGCTGTTCCTCGTTAGTGGCCAAAAAATGTGCGCACAGACGGAACACGGATTCAAGGAAATGGATATAGCCAATGACTTTGCCGATAATCCTTTTACCTTTTTTGCTAACGCTCCTATTCTCGCAGCTGCTGACTCCACAGGCAATGGTTACAACGCCATGACCATAGGCTGGGGTGATGCCGGTACATTGTGGGGCAAGCCTATCATGACTGTCTATGTGGCACAGAAACGCTACACCCATGAGTTCATGGAGCGTGCCTGCTATTTCACTGTGATGACCTTTGACGACATGAAGGTGGCCGGCTATATGGGACATCATAGTGGACGCGACGGCGACAAGGCGAAGGCTCTCGGCCTGCATGTGGCCTACACCAAGCACGGCGCACCTTACTTCACTGAGGCTACCGCTGTCTATGAGTGCGAGATCATGTATGGCCAACAGCTCAGCCCCTCAGCCTTCCGCAACAACTTGCCGCGCAAGCTCTACAGCAACTTCCCCCGCCGGCATCCACTCCATGTATATAGGAGAGGTTGTCGGGGCGTGGAAGAAATAGAGAAATCATCTTTTCTCGATTGGCGAGAACAAAAACCTTTGCAACTATGTCAATACATAGCAATGTGCAATGGAAAAGCACTTCATCCTTGCCATCAGGCGAGAATAATTGGAAAATAATTGCTTGATAATTTTGCACTTTTGAAAGAAATCGCTAATTTTGTGACTTGTTAATTCATTAACTAATATATTATGAAGGTACACGAATATCAGGCAAAGGAGTTCTTTGCTCAGTATGGTTTGCCTGTAGACAGTCCTATTTTGTGCCGTAGCGTTGATGAATGTGTTGACGCTTACCATCAATTAGGCTCCGGGCGAGTAGTAGTCAAGGCGCAAGTGCACACCGGCGGACGCGGAAAAGCCGGTGGCGTGAAGCTCGCAGCTTCAGAAGAAGAGGTGCGCAAGGTGGCATCTGGTATCCTTGGGATGACCATCAAAGGCTGTGTTGTTGACCGCGTGCTCGTCACTGAGGCGGTGAACATCGACAAAGAGTATTACGTCAGCATTCTGATTGACCGTAAGAGCAAGTCTCCTTTGATGATGCTGTCTCGTGCCGGAGGTATGGACATCGAGCAGGTTGCTAAGGAAACACCGGGGAAGATCGAGAAGATAGTGATCGATCCGCTTATCGGCATGGCCGATTTCCAGGCTCGCGCTGCCGCTTACAAGTTGTTTGATGATAAGGCTGTGGTGAAGCAGGCCATACCACTTTTCAAGAATCTCTATCGTCTCTTTATGGAAAAGGATGCTTCGTTGGCTGAGATCAATCCGCTCGTGTTGACAAAAGAGGGACAGCTGAAAGCCATTGACGCCAAGATGACTTTCGACAATAATGCGCTTTATCGTCATCCTGATGTGGCTGAACTCAATGAGCCTACGGAGGATGAGAAGAAAGAGCTCTATGCCAAGTCCAAAGGTTTCAGCTATGTCAACTTAGGCGGTAATATCGGTTGCATGGTCAACGGTGCCGGATTGGCTATGGCTACCATGGACATGATCAAACTCTATGGAGGCAATCCTGCCAACTTCCTGGACATCGGTGGCAGTTCTAACCCCGAGAAGATTGTAGACGCCATGAATCTGTTGATGAGCGACCAGCATGTGAAGGTGATTTTGATCAACATCTTCGGAGGTATCACCCGTTGCGATGATGTGGCAAAAGGACTTTTGGAGGCTTTTAAGAGTATCAAGACCGATATGCCGATCGTCATCCGTCTGACAGGTACCAATGCTGAGGAGGGATGTCGCCTGTTGCAGAATTCCCATTTCATCGTGGCAACGACCATGGCCGATGCAGGTCATAAGGCTGTAGAGGCAATGAACAATCTTTAATCTTTTAAAGCTATTATCATGAGTATTTTGATCAATAAAGATACGCGCCTGATCGTTCAGGGCATCACAGGCCGCGACGGCAGTTTTCATGCTGCCAAGATGAAGGAATACGGGACAAACGTTGTTGGCGGCACTTCACCCGGAAAGGGTGGGCAAGAAGTGGATGGCATTCCTGTGTTCAACACGGTTCGCGAAGCTGTAGAGGCTGCAAAGGCCGACACGTCGATCATCTTCGTCCCAGCTCCATTTGCCAAGGACGCTATGCTGGAAGCTGCTGATGCCGGCATCAAGCTCATCATTTGCATCACAGAGGGTATCCCCGTAGCGGATGCTGTCATTGCCCAGCGCTATATCCAGGTGAAGGGTGCTCATCTGATTGGACCGAACTGTCCGGGATTGATATCGCCAGAACTGAGTATGGTGGGCATCATGCCATCCAATATCTTTAAGAAGGGACACACCGGCGTCATCAGTCGCTCGGGTACACTGACTTACGAAGTCGTCGATAACCTCACAAAGGCAGGTATGGGACAGAGTACTGCAATAGGTGTTGGTGGCGATCCTGTGGCGGGTCTTTACTTTGAGGATCTGTTGCAGATGTTCCAAGATGATCCGGACACCGACTCCGTTGCCTTGATTGGTGAGATTGGTGGTGATGCTGAGGAGCATGCTGCTGCCTATATCAAGGAGCATATCACTAAGCCTGTTGTTGCTTTCATCGATGGACGTACAGCTCCTCCGGGCAAGCAGATGGGTCATGCCGGAGCTATCATCTCCAGCAGTTCTGGTTCCGCTGCTGACAAGACTGCCGCTTTCAAGTCTGCAGGCGTACCTATGGCTATGGAGAGCTGCGAGATCCCTGGCCTTTTGAAAAAGCTGATGGGGAAAGCAGAGTAAGGTAGAAATACCGTTGTTGAAGATAGATGTCGGAGTTTTAACGATATGACTTGATCTCTGTCCGACAGTACGTAAAACAGAAATGAGTGTCAAGTCAGATCCCTGAACCTCTATATATAAAGAATAGGAGAGCAGAACAATTCCGCTCTCCTTATTTGATTTATAATCGTATTTATAGTGTTCCTTTCGTAGATGGCAGCACCAAGTGGTGGATGTCTCTTCTTACTGCCATCTTTAAGCTACGCGCCAGTGCCTTGAAGATGCCTTCTATCTTGTGGTGCTCATTTTCGCCCTCTGCCTTAATGTTCAGGTTGATGCGTGCAGCGTCGCTGAAACTTTTAAAGAAGTGCATGAACATTTCCGTTGGCATCTCTCCGATTTTCTCTCTGTGGAACTCTGCATCCCAAACGAGCCAGGGACGTCCACCAAAGTCGATAGCCACCTGACACAGACAATCGTCCATTGGCAGGCAGAATCCATAACGCTCGATGCCACGCTTGTCGCCTAATGCTTTGAGGATACACTCTCCCAAAGCAATGCCAGTGTCTTCAATGGTATGGTGCTCATCGACCCGGAGATCTCCTTTGGTGTGTACGGTGAGGTCTGTCATACCGTGTTTGCCGATTTGCTCCAGCATGTGGTCAAAGAATCCAAGTCCTGTGTCAATGTCAGTCTTGCCCGATCCGTCGAGGTTGACACGTACGAGAATGTCTGTCTCCTTGGTGGTACGCCTCACTTCAGCTGTGCGTTCCCCGGCAATCAACAGTTCGGCTGCTTTTTCCCAAGTCATACCGTCGCGTCCGAGAATGATGGCTTTGCATCCCAGGTTCTTAGCTAACTGTTCGTCGCTCTCTCTATCGCCGATGACATAGCTTCCGACGATGTCGTAAGCCGGATTATCGATGTATTTTTTCAGCATGGCAGTGCCAGGCTTGCGCTCCGGTGAATTGTCTTCAGGGAAGTGTCGGTCAATGAGTTGGTCGTCAAAGGTGATGCCTTCGCTTTCCAGCGCTTGAAGCATCAGTCGGTGCACGGGCCAAAATGTCTCCTCGGGAAACGAGGGCGTGCCGAGTCCGTCTTGATTGGTGACCATCACAAAGCGGAATCCCATCCGTTTGTGGATATATCCCAAGTTGCTGAATACACCGGGCATGAAGCGCAACTTCTCAAAAGAGTCGATCTGCTCGTCAGCAGGTTCTTCGATAAGTGTGCCGTCTCGGTCGATAAAAAGAATGCGTTGTTTTTCCATCTCTCCTTTTAATAAATATGATTCTTATTGAATATCTTCTATGTCGAGTCTGCTGCCAGAATCTTTTTCTGTTTCCAGTTTTAAGCGCTCGTCCAGGGCCTCAAAGTTGTTATTGTTTGCACTCTTGCTTGTGGTTACAGAGACAATATCCTTTTTTGCTTTTTCTTTAGCTTCGATGCTGCCATAGACATAGTAATATACAAAGTTCATCCAGCAATAGATATAACACCAAATGAAGTAGCACAGGATAGTGACGAAAAACTGTAACACCGTGAAAGAAGCTGTCAGCCCATTGCTGTCGCCCATGATCATTCCAATGTGATTGGCTTTTTTAGCAGTCTCAAGGATGATCTCCGGAACACCGGTGATGACGAAGAGAATACTGATGATGATACCTCCGAGTAGGGCAGTCAAAAAGAGAAAGCCCCAGCGTTGCAGTCCTGTTATATATGGCTTTCCGACAATGCTTGTCAGTTTTTGTTGAGGCTCCACGAGATATTTCATGGAAGAATAGCCGATTGGCAGGGTAAAGACAAGTGCTGAGACAAGCATGATGCCTGCTACTAAAGGTGAGACTATAGTAGGATGGCCCCAAGAAGCTTTACCGCCAAACATAGGCAGCATATAGCCCACAGATACGAAAACGCCCACGATTATATATAGTCCGAGCAATGCCAACAACAAGTAAAGTATGCGTCGGATATTGTCTTTCACCTTGCGACCTGTCAGAAGGCTGATCACAGAGGCTTCCCACCATGATGCTATTGCGATGTAAGCGATGAGTAAGATAACACTGAGAATCAGAAGAGGTGAATTTACTGTAGTAGCTCCTGTTGTAGTAGGTTGCTGGGACTCAAAGAGGGAAGGCAGCAAGAAACTTAAGCCCGCGACGATACTTAGCACTAAAGTTGGCAGCCATGTACGGCGAAGAATAGTCAGTGGGTTACTGATCATCATGTCAGTGGCCGACTTGATGCAGGCTCTGACACTCTTTACTTTATAAAGTTCATTCTCAATATGTTCTGTATTCATGATTTCAGTCCGTTTATACTGTTTATTCTATTCTTCTTCTAAACTCTGCGCACACGATGGCGGTGGCTATTGCTACATTCAGACTTTCTGCTGTGTCTCTGCCTTTAGGATAGTTGGGGATCAGCAGTCTGTGGTTGACGCGTTGTCTGACTTCAGCCGTTAGTCCTTTTCCTTCGTTGCCCATGACAATAAGTCCATAGTCACTCAACTCTTGCTGATATAGGTTGCCTCCGTCAAGCAGAGTGCCATAGACCGGACAGCTCTCGGGGAGATGGTCGATGAGTGATGCTAAATCGGCGTAGTGTATGTCCACTCTTGCCAGACTGCCCATCGTAGCTTGCACCACCTTGGGATTGTAAACATCAGCAGTCTCGTGAGAACAATAGATCTGTGTGATGCCAAACCAGTCGGCCACCCGGATGATTGTTCCCACATTGCCGGGATCCTGCACCCCGTCGAGGGCAAGACAGAGCTGTTGACTTGGCAGCTTCGTATCAGCAGTTTCTGTGTGGGGTAGGGGGAAGACAGCGAGCACTTGCTGCGGGTGCTGCAAGAATGAGAGCTTCTTCAACTCTTCCTCGCTGACGGTTTCGTCGGTCTCCACTCCGGTTGTCCTACCTTGAGGAGCGTGCCAGTCAGCCGTGTGGAAAAGCACCTTGGGCTGAAAACGTGCCATCAGGTCGCCGACAACCTTGGGGCCTTCGGCGACGAAGAGCTGTTCGCGTATGCGTGCCTTCTTCTGTTCAAGTGTATGAACAAATTTTATTCTTGCCTTGCTTATCATATTGCAAAGTTAGCGATTAATGTTGTAACCGATAAAAATAATGTGTTATTTTTATGTAATCTGTCAATAAAATACATTACCTTTGTACCAAAAATATAGCAGTTGAAATCAAAAGTCACATATTTCTACGTTTTCCTTGTCCTGGCAATATGCCTTTTATCGGCATGCAGCACTTCCAAGTATGTGCCTCAGGGAAGTTATCTGCTCACCTCTGTGGAGATCAGATCTGATGAGAGATCGTTCGATGCCTCACAGCTTTTTCCCTATATTCGTCAGAAAGCCAACTCGAAGTGGTTTTCACTTTTCAAGATACCTATGGGTACCTATATCCTTGCCGGTAAGGATAGTACGAAATGGATCAACCGTACCCTCAAGCGTATTGGTGAGCGCCCAGTGGTCTTTGACACGCTTACGGCACGGCTGACAATGGACGATTTGCGTCAGGCTTTGATCAATCAGGGCTATCTCCATGCCAGCGTTACGCTCGACACTGTTATTAGGGGACATTCCCTCAAAGCTGTCTATATGCTCCATCCGCGGGCACAATATCATTTTGGACATATCAGTTATGACATTCAGGATCCTGCTATTCGGCAATTGTTGGATGGCGACGACAGTATATCGCGGCGACAGCATAAGAAATCGGCATCTATTCTGCGCGAAGGGGCTCCTTTCACGATCAAAGCATTGGAGGCGGAGCGTGACCGGCTGACCGCGTTGCTTCAGAATTCCGGCTATTACAAGTTTCATAAGGATTTTATCTCTTTCACGGCCGATTCCTCTTCCGACAGCCGTTCGGTAGGTATCGTGCTCCATCTAAAAAAATATCAGGCCAACAGTGATGCCCGGGCTACAGACCATCCCCGTTATGTCATCCGCTCTGTTCAGTATTCCGACGGTGACTTAGGCAAAGCACGACTGCGGAAGAGTGTGTTGGAAAACAACACGGCAATCACTGCCGGTCGCCCTTTTAGCAACACAGATCTACAGAAGACCTATGCCAATTTTAGTCGGCTTCAGGCTGTGAAATATACCAATATTCTGTTTAACGAGGTTCCGGACTCCAATCTCTTGGACTGCCGTATCCAGGTGAGCATGAACAAAAGGTCCACGATTGCGTTTCAACCAGAAGGTACCAACACGGCGGGAGACTTGGGTGCTGCTGCGTCTCTCATCTATGAGAATAGGAACTTGCTACGTGGTTCGGAACTGCTGAGTGTGCAGTTGCGTGGCGCTTTTGAGGCTATTACGGGATTGGAGGGTTACAATGATGAAGACTATATAGAATATGGTGTGCAGGGAAAACTTCAGTTTCCGGAGTTCTTGGCTCCTTTTCTCTCGCGGAGCTTCCGGCGTCAAAGCAATGCCACTTCAGAGTTGTCTTTAGCCTGGGACATGCAAAACCGGCCAGAGTTCCATCGTCGTGTCTTGTCTGCGGGGTGGCGCTATCGCTGGGCTGATCCGGGACACAACACCCACTACCGCTTCGATCTTTTGGATCTGAACTACGTCTACATGCCATGGATCAGTGCTACCTTTAAGGAAGACTATCTTGACGATGTCTCTAATAGAAATGCCATCCTGCGCTATAACTATGAGAATCTCTTTATCCTAAGAATGGGAGTAGGTCTCAGCTATAATAATGGCATCAATGCTTTAAAGTTGAATTTTGAGTCGGGTGGAGGATTGTTAAGAGCACTCTCCCCTTTGATGGGACTGAAGAAGAATGGGAATGGGCAGTATACGCTCTTCAATCATATACCGTATGCCCAGTATTTGAAATTTGATTTTGACTATATGCGTATCCAGCAGTTCGATACTCGCAATATGCTGGCTTTCCATGCTGCCTTTGGCTTGGCCTATCCTTATGCCAACAGCACTGTGCTGCCATTTGAAAAACGCTATTTCTCTGGTGGTGCCAACAGTGTGAGAGGCTGGTCTGTGCGAGAACTTGGCCCGGGCAGCTATCGGGGCAAAGACGGTCGCATCGACTTCATCAACCAAACTGGTGACATGAAACTGGACCTTAGCGCGGAGTATCGTACCTTCCTCTTTTGGAAATTCAATGGTGCTGCCTTTATCGATGCCGGTAACATTTGGACGCTTCGCAACTATGCTGATCAGCCAGGAGGACAGTTTCGCTTTGATGAATTCTATAAGCAGATCGCTGTCTCTTATGGATTAGGCTTGCGCATCAACTTCGGCTATTTCATCCTTCGTTTCGATGGGGGCATGAAAGCTATTAATCCGGTTTGGACAACTCAGCAAGAGCATTGGGCAATCTTTCATCCGAAGTTTTCTCGTGATTTCACGTTCCACTTCGCAGTGGGTATGCCTTTCTAATGGACGTATAATTTAAGGAGAACACTGATTATTTCAAACCAAAAACGCCCGTAGGCAGTTTTCTATGAAGTGCATTCAGCGTGAAGTCTGCTCCGGGATCATTGCCGGCTACGATGCCGCTGGCCCTAAGTACTTGCTTGACCGTTTTCTCGGCTAACTCAGGTTGGTTGTTGGTGTCGCTCAGATGACAGAGCCATACACCCTTGAGCGCTGGCGTGGCATAGTGGGCAAGCACTTGACCGCAATCGAAATTGCTTGTATGCCCCAATGAACTTTGTATTCTTCGCTTCAGTTCTTCGGGGTAGGGACCGGCCTCAAGCATGGCTTTCTCATAGTCAGCTTCTATTACGAGATAATTGGCGCGTCCAACATACTCCAGCATTTCGTCTGTGAAATGACCGATATCCGTCATCAACACAAATGTGACGCCTTCAGCCTCAATGCAGTAGCCGACATTGTCTTTGCTGTCATGTGGTACTCCGAAAGCTGTGATCGTAAATCCGCCCACATGAAACGGTCGTCCTTTCTCTGCGACCAATGACATGTCTTGGGGTATTTTGGTCCTCACACACCAATTTTCCTCTATGCCTTCGTGCACTTTTCGCGTGGCATATACGGGGATGTGATAATCCTTGCTCACACTACCCACTGACTTCACATGATCGGCATGATCGTGTGTGACCAGTATAGACCTAATATTGGAAATGTTTAGGCCGTAGTTTTTCAAGTGTTTTTTCAAAATACGGACACCGATGCCAGCGTCAATGAGTAGTCCTTCTTTCTCGCTAAATATCAGACTACAGTTGCCGCTGCTGCCGCTGCCGAATGAGATAAAATGCAGCATTGCGTTATAATTTTCTACAAAGGTATATATTTCTCTTCAATTATCACTTTTCTTGCAATGCAAAAAAACTTAATGGTGTGAAGAAGCCCATTTCTTGGTCTTTATTTTGGCTAAGGTAAAGTAGAGAGAATAGAGAATTGAAAAATAAAAAAATAGTTAATAGTGAAGATTCGCTCGCTAATTATTTGCTAATCAGAAAAAAAATCGCTAACTTTGCACTCTGTTTGGAATAAGTATCAAAAATCGAATCAAAAACAAAGAATAGCGATGTCTAAGATTTGTCAGATTACAGGCAAGAAGGCACAGAGAGGTTGCAATGTGTCTCACTCAAAGCACCACACGAAGCGCAGCTTTGACGTTAATCTCTTCAGCAAGAAGTTCTTCTATGTAGAGGAGAACTGCTGGATTTCGCTCAAGATTAGTGCCGCTGGTCTTCGTCTCATCAATAAGGTTGGACTGGACGCAGCTCTGAAGCAGGCTGTCTCTAAAGGCTACTGCGATTGGAAGGACATTAAAGTATTAGGAGAATAATCATCATGGCAAAGAAGTCGAAAGGAAATAGAGTTCAGGTGATCTTGGAATGCACAGAGATGAAAAACTCTGGCCTGCCAGGCACTAGCCGTTACGTTACGACAAAGAACCGCAAGAATACTCCCGAGCGTCTGGAGCTTATGAAGTACAATCCCATCTTGAAGAAGATGACCCTTCACAAGGAGATTAAGTAATCTCTCCAGAGTTCTCGTTTTACGTTAATAGTTAAAAGATACACATAAACTATGGCAAAGAAAGCGGTCGCTACCCTCCATGAAGGTTCTACGGATGGTCGCGCATATTCAAAGGTTATTAAGATGGTAAAGAGCCCTAAGACGGGTGCTTACATCTTCGATGAGCAGATGGTTCCCAATGAGGCCGTCAAGGATTTCTTTAAGAAGTAATCTCGGATTTTGATACTTTAAAGATAAATGTTACAAGAGGTTGGACTGTTTTGGTCAACCTCTTGTTTTTTTTGTGGCAGTGCCAATTTCCCAATATGATATCCATGGAAAATCGCAATTATAGCTTATCAAGCAGCATCGTGGGAAGCTATGATTTCCAGTTTTACTATTCTTGATAAGCATATTTATGGAGCTTCCTTGGATCATCTATTTTGTTTGCTCCTGTTAGCTTAGATTGTGATTTCGCCGGCAATGCTTCTTGCCATCAGGTTACGGATGGTATTCGGATCGTTGTATCGTGCTTGGAGATACATGAGTTTGGTGACCGCAGCCTCTACGGTAGAGTCGTGGCCGGAGATGACGCCGATGTCTTTGAGCTGGTATCCGGTGTCATAGCGGCTCATCTCCACAGTTCCGGCGACACACTGACTGATGTTCACGATGACAATACCCCTTAGCGTCGCCTCTTTGAGCAGATGCATGAGCCATGAGCTCTTCATAGCGTTGCCACTGCCGAAACTGCGCATGACAATGCCTCTGAGACTTTGTAGTTGCAGTACTTGTCTGAGGATTCCTTCCTGAATACCGGGAAAGAGACTGAAAACGACCACGTTAGTGTCCATTGTCAGATGAGCCTGCATCCGTTTGGTGAAGTCGGGCTTCAGTATATGATGGTTGTGAAATGTAAAGCTTACACCAGCTTCGCAGAGGTGAGGATAGTTAAATGAGTCGAAAGCATTGAATCCGTCGGCATTGATCTTTGTCGAGCGGTTGCCTCTAAGCAGTACACCGCTAAAATAGATACATACTTCCGGTACTCGGGCATGCCCGTTGTCATCCTTTAAAGCGGCAAGCTCAATACTTGTCACAAGGTTTTCCTTACCGTCGGTCCTCAACTGGCCAATGGGCAACTGGGATCCGGTGAGAATTACAGGCTTGGTCAGTCCTTCGAGCATAAAAGAGAGAGCAGAAGCTGTATATGCCATCGTATCCGTACCATGTAGCACCACAAATCCATCGTAGTCGTCATAGTTACGGTTAATGATTCTCACAAGCTGTGCCCATTTGTTGGGTGACATCTCACTGGAGTCAATAGGCGGAGTAAACTGATAAACGTCAATGTCGGTCTTGATCAGTTGGAATTCCGGCATCGACTCCACGAGGTGGTTGAAATCCAGTGGCTCCAATGCGCCTGTTACTGGATTTTGTCCCATGCCGATAGTGCCTCCAGTGTAGATAAGTAGAACCTTGTTCATCGCTAATTTTAGTTTTTTCTGCAAAAGTAATTTAAATTAGCCGATATTCCAAATAAATAGTGTACATTTGCGTTGGTGACTTTAGTTAAACGATCAACCACTTACAATTATTAATCAATCCATCATAAAAAGAAACAATTATGAAGAAATTCATGGATGAGGACTTCCTCTTAGAGACAGATATTGCCAAAGACTTGTATCATAATCATGCCGCAAAGATGCCCATCATCGACTATCATTGCCATCTCGATCCAAAGATGGTAGCCGAGGATCATCGTTTTCAGAGTATCACTGAGCTTTGGTTGGGAGGTGATCATTATAAGTGGAGAGCCATGCGTACCAACGGTGTTGATGAGCGCTATTGCACGGGTACAGACTCTTCTGATTGGGAAAAGTTTGAGAAATGGGCCGAGACCGTGCCTTACTGTTTTCGCAATCCTTTGTATCACTGGACTCATCTTGAACTCAAGACAGCGTTTGAAATCGATAAGCTACTTTCACCGTCTACGGCACGTGAAATCTACGATATCTGCAACGAAAAGCTCCGACAGCCCGAGTTTAGTGCCCGTGGGCTCATGCGTCACTATCATGTGGAGTGCGTCTGCACCACTGATGATCCTGTCGATGACTTGCACTGGCATAAGGTGACACGGGATAGCGGTTTCGAGATAAATATGCTTCCAGCTTGGCGGCCTGACAAGGCGATGAATATTGAACATCCCGATTTCTCTGCCTACATGGAGCAGCTTTCTGAAGTAAGTGGCATTGAGATTGACAGCTATCAGCATCTTGTTGATGCCTTGCAACGCCGTCATGACTTTTTTCATGAGAACGGGTGCCGTCTCTCCGATCATGGTGTCGAGGAATTCTATAGTGATCCTTATACTTCCTCTCAGATTGAGACCATTTTCAGCAGGGCATTACGTGGTCTGAGGCTTTCTAAGCAGGAAGTTCACCAATATAAACATGCATTCTTGAAAGACTGCGGGGAGATGGACTATAATGCAGGGTGGACACAGCAGTATCACTATGGTGCTATCCGCAACAATAATACTTGTATGTATGAGCAACTTGGACCGGACACCGGCTTCGACTCTATCGGGGAGTTTAGCACCGCCAAGGCTTTGAGTTGTTTTCTGGATGAGCTCAATACAGAGCATAAGCTTACCCGCACCATTCTCTATTGTCTCAATCCTTCTGCCAACGAGATGATCGCGACTATGCTCGGTAATTTCCAAGATGGTTCGGAACCCGGAAAGATCCAGTTTGGCTCCGGCTGGTGGTTCAATGACCAACTCGATGGCATGACCAAGCAAATTAATGCGCTCTCTGCGTTGGGGTTGCTTTCTCGTTTTGTGGGTATGCTCACCGACAGCCGTTCGTTCCTGAGTTATCCCCGGCATGAATACTTCCGCCGTCTGTTGTGCAATATACTTGGCAATGATGTAGAGTGTGGCCTGCTTCCTGACAGTCGCGAAGACCTTGTGCGCATGGTAGAAGACATCTCTTATTATAATGCACGACGTTATTTTCACTTCTACGAATAGGTGAGAAGGCAAGTGAGTTTTATTTTTTAGTAGAATTTCTTTGTCTTTTGGAAATAAAATAGTAATTTTGCAAAGTTATAAAACATATTTTTAATTCAACCTTTGAGCACAGATATGAAGAAATTGCTTTTTCCTCTCGTCATGATGTTACTGATCATGCTTATGGGGGCATGTGCAAGCAGTAAGAAAGTTGCTTATTTCCAAAACATTGACTCTATCAGTTTGGCTGCCTCCCGGGGATTGTACGATGCGAAGATTATGCCTAAAGACATGCTGACCATCACGGTCATCACATCCAACCCAGAAGCTTCTGCACCATTCAACCTTTCTGTAAGTAACACTGTCGGCACGAGCGGACAGCTCTCAGCTAACACCGGTTCGCTGCAAGGTTATCTTGTCGACAACGATGGTAACATTAATTTCCCTATTGTGGGTAAGATCCATGTTGAGGGATTGACAAAGACTCAATGCGAGGAAATTATCCGTGCTAAGGTGAAACCTTATCTCAATGAACGTGAGAATCCTATCGTCACCGTTAGAATGTCCAGCTATCGTGTCACTGTCATCGGTGAGGTCGGCCATTCTGCTGTTATTCCAGTCACAACAGAGAAAATGAGCGTTGTGGAGGCTTTGGCAAGTGCCGGTGACCTGTCCATCTATGGACGCCGTGACAACGTGTTGCTCATCCGTGAGGATTCTACAGGAGAGAAGCATGCTCATCGTCTCAACCTCAACGATGCGCACATTTTTAATTCTCCTTATTATTATCTCCAGCAAAACGACATTGTCTATGTTCAGCCTAACTCGGTCAAGTCTCAGAACTCTGGTATCGGTAGTAGTACATCGTTGTGGTTCTCGTTCATTGGCATTGTCACCTCTGTCGCTTCATTGTTAGTTAATATCTTAAGGAACTAAGTTTAGTCACTTAATAATATGAACAGAAAGATTGAAATTAGTCGTTGGTTCCCGAAAGGAAAGGCCAAGGATGATTTCAATCTTTTTCGTATATGCTTACTTACTAATTCAATATAAGGTTTTATTGTTGATGGAATACAGCATTCATGAGGATTGTGGAGTAGCTTTGGTGCGACTTCTTAAACCTCTTAGTTACTATCAGAAGAAATACGGTACGTGGAGATACGGTTTGGGTAAGCTCTATCTGATGATGGAGAAACAGCACAACCGTGGACAGGAAGGCGCTGGTATCGCTTCTGTCAAGCTCAACCCACAGCCGGGAAACGAATATATGTTCCGTGAGCGCGCGGAAGGTCCTAATGCCATTACTGAGATCTTTGGCACAGCCAATTGTCAAATCAATCAGGTAGTCAAGGAAAATAGCGTCTTTGACGAGTCTTGTCTTCAGGAGATACCTTTTGCGGGCGAACTCTATATGGGTCATCTCCGTTACTCCACTACAGGCAAGAGCGGATTGAAATATGTCCACCCTTTCCTCCGTCGTAACAATTGGAGAGCCAAGAACCTCTGTCTCTGCGGCAATTACAATATGACCAATGTGGAGGAGGTGTTTGAAGAGCTTACCCGCCAAGGACAGTGTCCACGCATCTACAGCGACAGCTATATCATGCTCGAACTTATGGGGCACCGTCTCGACCGCGAGGTAGAGCGTAACTTCCGCGAAGCGAAGAAGTTGGGATTGGTTGATCAGGATATCACACACTACATCGACGGACACGTGAAGATTGAGAATGTGCTCAAGACCACTATGAAGCATTTCGATGGTGGTTATGTGGTGACGGGCCTCACCGGCAGTGGTGAAATGTTTGCCATGCGCGACCCCCATGGCATCCGCCCCGCTTTCTACTATAAGAATGATGAGGTCGTCGTGCTTGCCTCAGAGCGTCCCGTCCTTCAGACCACATTCGATATCGAGTACGACGACGTTCAGGAACTCAAGCCTGGAATGGCACTTATCGTGCGCAGCAGTGGTGAGACAGTGGTTGAAAAAATCCTGGCGCCTCTCAATAATGCGGCATGCTCCTTCGAACGCATCTATTTCTCACGCGGTTCGGATCAGGATATTTACCGTGAGCGTAAGAAACTGGGTGAGCAACTTATGCCTGCCATTCTGAAATCCATCAATGGTGACATACGCCACTCCGTATTTTCCTTTATCCCCAATACGGCTGAGGCTGCCTTCTATGGCTTGATAGACGGCTTTAAAAAATATGTCATCAATCAGAAAATCGACCGCATCGAGCAGCTTGGACATACGCCGACACACGACGAGCTTTTGCAAATCCTGAACGAATACGTGCGCTGTGAGAAAGTCGCATGGAAGGATATCAAACTTCGAACTTTCATCACCGAGGGAAGTGCCCGTAATGACCTTGCGGCACATGTATACGATATTACCTACGGATCCCTTGTACCGAATATCGATAATCTCGTCATCATCGACGACAGCATTGTTCGCGGTACCACACTTAAGGAAAGCATTCTCCATATCCTCGACCGTCTTCATCCTAACAAGATCGTCATGGTCAGCTCGGCGCCGCAGATCCGCTACCCCGACTACTATGGCATCGACATGCCACGTCTGGAGGAATTCTGTGTCTTCCGTGCTACTGTTGCCCTGCTCAAGGGACGTGGTATGGAAAACGTGCTTGAGAAGGTCTATAACGAGTGCCTTGCTGAACTGGCAAAGCCTCGTGAAGAGATGCAGAATGCTGTGCGTGACATCTATGCACCGTTCACAGTCGACGAGATCAACCATAAGATCGTGGAGATGCTTCGTCCCGAGGGCATGACGACTCCGATCGACATTGTGTATCAGAGTCTCGACGGCCTGCATCAGGCTATCCCCAACCATCCGGGTGATTGGTATTTCTCCGGACACTATCCCACGCCTGGTGGCACCCGTCAGTGCAACCAGGCTTATGTGAATTATTATGAGAAGGTGTACAAGCCTTTCGCATCACAATCAATAGACCATAATAACGCGAAATGATGAAGAATGTAACCTTGGTATTGTCTGATGGGACAAAGTTCCATGGCAAGTCGTTTGGCTACGACCAACCCGTAGCCGGCGAAGTGGTGTTCAATACAGCTATGATGGGTTATCCCGAATCCCTCACCGACCCCTCCTATGCCGGACAGCTGATGACACTGACCTTTCCTTTAGTAGGCAACTACGGCGTGCCGCCGTTTACTTTGGAAAAGAACGGACTGCCCACCTTTATGGAGAGTGACAAGATCTACGCTTCTGCCATCATCGTATCTGACTATAGTGAAGAGTACAGCCACTGGAATGCCGTAGAAAGCCTTGCTTCATGGCTTAAGCGCGAGCATGTGCCCGGTATCACGGGCATCGACACGCGGCAGCTTACAAAGGTGTTGCGTGAGCATGGTGTGATGATGGGAAAGATTATTTTCGACGATGATCCCGATAATCAGCCTAAGGCTGAGTACGAGGGTGTGAACTTTGTTGAGAAGGTCTCCTGCAAGGAGATTATCCACTACAACGAGGGTGCCGGCAAGAAAGTAGTTCTCGTCGACTGTGGCGTGAAGGCCAATATCATCCGTTGTCTCATCAATCGTGGTGTTGAGGTCATCCGGGTGCCATGGAATTATGACTATACCGACATGGACTTCGATGGCCTTTTCCTTGCCAATGGTCCTGGGGATCCTGACACTTGCCAGGCTGCTGTTGACATCATACGTAAGCAGATGAGCCGTTCGCGTAAGCCGATCTGCGGCATCTGCATGGGTAACCAACTCCTTGGCAAAGCTTCAGGTGCGACCATCTATAAGTTGAAATATGGTCACCGCTCCCACAATCAGCCTGTGCAGATGGTGGGGACACCCAATTGCTATATTACTTCTCAGAACCATGGCTATGCCGTTGATGGCAAGACACTTGGCGCTGATTGGGAAGAACTCTTCGTCAACATGAACGACGGTTCCAATGAGGGCATCCGCCACAAGACCAATCCTTGGTTCTCTTCTCAGTTCCACCCTGAGGCTTGTGCAGGTCCGCTCGACACAATGTTCATGTTCGACAAGTTTGTTGAGAGTCTGAAGTAATAGGGATGTCATCTTTTTCGTTTCATTAATTCTAAATTGCAAACGCTATGCGTGATTCAAGTATAAAGAAAGTGCTCTTGCTCGGCTCGGGAGCATTGAAGATTGGAGAGGCCGGCGAGTTTGACTATTCTGGTTCTCAGGCTCTGAAAGCTCTTCGCGAAGAGGGCATCTCTACGGTGCTGATCAACCCAAATATCGCCACTGTGCAGACTTCCGAGGGCGTTGCCGACCAAATCTATTTCCTGCCGGTACAGCCTTATTTCGTGGAGCGCGTCATCAAGAAGGAGCGTCCCGATGGCATTCTTTTGAGTTTTGGCGGACAAACAGCATTGAACTGTGGCGTGAAACTCTATGAGAGCGGTGTGCTGGAGAAATACGGTGTGAGGGTCTTGGGGACGCCTGTTCAGGCTATCATGGACACGGAGGATCGTGAGCGCTTTGTTGAGAAACTCGATCAGATCCATGTTAAGACGATCAAGAGTGAGGCTTGCGAGACCATGGATCAAGCTTTGAAAGCTGCTTCTGATTTGGGATATCCGGTCATTGTGCGTGCTGCTTATGCTTTGGGCGGACTGGGGTCAGGTTTTGCCGACAACGACGATGAGCTGCGTCGCATCTGTGAGAAAGCCTTCTCTTTCTCGCCACAGGTGCTCGTGGAGAAGAGCTTGAAAGGATGGAAAGAAATCGAGTATGAGGTGGTGCGCGATAAATATGACAACTGCATCACGGTGTGTAACATGGAGAATTTCGACCCGCTGGGCATCCACACGGGTGAGTCTATTGTCATCGCACCGTCGCAGACACTCTCCAACTCAGAATATCATAAGCTTCGTGCACTGAGCATCAAGATTGTGCGCCATGTAGGTATCGTAGGTGAGTGCAATGTGCAGTATGCCTTTGATCCCAATTCCGAGGACTATCGTGTCATCGAGGTTAACGCCCGTCTGAGCCGTTCTTCGGCTTTGGCATCGAAGGCCACTGGTTATCCTTTGGCTTTTGTGGCTGCTAAGCTTGGTATGGGCTACGGTCTCTTTGAGTTGAAAAACTCTGTGACCAAGACGACGAGTGCATTCTTTGAGCCGGCTTTGGACTATGTGGTCTGCAAGATTCCACGTTGGGATTTGTCAAAGTTCCGTGGCGTTGACCGTGAGTTGGGCTCCAGCATGAAGAGTGTCGGTGAGGTGATGGCGATTGGCCGTAACTTCGAGGAAGCTATTCAGAAGGGCTTGCGCATGATCGGCCAAGGCATGCATGGCTACGTTGAGAATAAAGAGTTGAAAATCGATGATATCGATGAGGCGCTTCGTGAACCTACTGACAAGCGTGTTTTCGTCATCTCTAAGGCTATGCATAAGGGCTACACCATCGATCAGATTCATGACTTGACAAAGATCGATAAGTGGTTCCTCTATAAACTGAAACACATTATCGACATCGATGAGCGACTGAAACATTGCAATATCAACACGCTTGACAGTGAATTGCTTCGTGAGGCAAAGGTCTATGGTTTCACCGATTTCCAGATTGCCCGTGCGGTAGGATTGGAGCAGGAGCTTGGCAACATGCACAAGGCTTTGCTCGTCGTGCGCCGTCTGCGCAAGAGCTACGACATCCTGCCGGTTGTTAAGCAGATCGATACCTTGGCAGCAGAGTATCCGGCTCAGACTAACTACCTCTACGTGACTTATGATGGTGTGGCCAGTGACATCAGCTTCTCCAACGATAAGCGCTCGGTCATTGTTCTCGGATCAGGTGCTTACCGCATCGGCAGTTCTGTGGAGTTTGACTGGTGTGGTGTACAGGCTCTGAATACCATCCGCAAGAGTGGCTACCGCAGTATCATGATCAACTATAACCCGGAGACAGTGTCTACGGACTACGACATGTGCGACCGCCTCTATTTCGATGAGTTGACCTTTGAGCGCGTCATGGACATCATTGATATGGAGAATCCTTATGGTGTTATCGTTTCTACGGGTGGTCAGATTCCTAACAACCTGGCCATGTATCTCGATGCTGAGAATGTCAACATCCTCGGTACAGCAGCTAAAGACATTGACAATGCAGAGGATCGTGCGAAGTTCTCGGAGATGCTTTCCCGCAATGGCATCAACCAACCAGAGTGGAGCGCACTGACGTCGATGGATGACATCGATAAGTTTGTTGACCGCGTCGGCTTCCCGGTTCTGGTCCGTCCGAGCTATGTGCTTTCCGGAGCAGCCATGAATGTCTGTTCCAACCGCGAAGAGCTGGAGCGCTTCCTGAAACTGGCTGCTAACGTCAGTGAGGATCACCCCGTGGTGGTCAGCAAGTTCATTGAGCATGCCAAGGAGATCGACTTCGACGGTGTGGCTAAGCAAGGAGAAGTCATGGCTTATGCCATCAGTGAACATATCGAGTTTGCTGGTGTCCACTCAGGGGATGCCACCTTGCAGTTGCCTCCGCAGAAGCTCTATGTCGAGACAGTGCGCCGCATCAAGCGCGTCAGCCGTAAGATTGCACAGGAGCTGCACATCTCCGGTCCGTTCAACATTCAGTTCATGGCCCGCGAAAACGACATCATGGTTATCGAGTGTAACCTCCGCGCCAGCCGCTCCTTCCCCTTCGTGAGCAAGGTGCTGAAGATCAACTTCATCGATCTGGCTACTAAGGTGATGCTCGGAGAGCCTGTTGAGAAACCCAATAAGAACCTCTTTGACCTTGACTACGTCGGTATTAAGGCCAGCCAGTTCTCGTTCAACCGTCTGCAAAAGGCAGATCCAGTGCTCGGTGTGGATATGAGTTCTACTGGTGAAGTGGGCTGCTTGGGCGACGACACCAATCAGGCATTACTCAAGAGTATGCTTTCCGTGGGTCAGCGCATTCCTAAGCATACCGTATTGCTTTCAACCGGTGGTGCCAAGCAGAAGGCAGAGATGCTCGATGCTGCCAAGCAACTCTTGGCTCATGGCTATCAGCTTTACGCAACCGGTGGTACTTCGCGCTATCTCACTGAGAATGGAGTGTACAACACGCTCGTTTACTGGCCGTCAGAGGAGGGCCGGCCTCAGGCGCTTGATCTCTTACATGAGAAGAAGATAGATATGGTGGTGAACATTCCTAAGGATCTCACCTCGCGCGAGTTGACCAATGGTTACAAGATTCGTCGTGCTGCCATTGACCTCAATGTGCCTTTGATCACCAACAGCCGATTGGCCTGTGCCTTCATTAATGCATTCTGTACCTTGAAGCCAGGTGATATAGATATCAAGGCTTGGGGAGAATATTAATATGATACATGAGTGGAGACTTTCCCGATTCTCATGCACTATAATGCTCTTTCTATGGCTGGAGTGAGTGACATTTAGTTTTACCTTTGAGTGAGAAAGTCCCTTGCCCATAGTTCTTTTATTCTCCATTGGTTCTTCTATTTAGATGAGCTGATGGGGAATATTTTTTTTACCTGTAAGAAAGAAAGTTGCCTAATTGTTATATTCTCATTGGTCTGTGTTGGACGCTATTGTTGTCTACTTGAACATGAAAATGATAATATTCATTTGCGTTGTTATCGTCATATAATTGTAGAACAATCGTTATGTATTAGTAAAACAGCCTTTGCATAGTTGGTCAAACGATCGTCGTACGTTTGGTCAAACGAACGTTATACATAAAGTCAAACGAACGTTGTCCATATGGCTGACAATTGTTTGACCATCTCAACAAAAGGCTTTTTGCATTTATGATAAGGCTGGAAGCTGTTAGATTTAATGGGTTCTTAGTTTGGCAGGCCCTCAAGAGCAATTTTCCATGTGCCTTGCCGCTCGATAGCATGAAGGTGAAAAGTCTTCTCTACTATGGCCTGTGGAGCGAGTCCGATAGTGTCCATGGCGAGAAAGTTGCTCACAACTACCTTGACTGTAGCTGTGGAGTCATCTTTGAAATCTATATTATCGATTTTGTAGTTGGCACCTTCCTGTTTGTTGCGTAGAGCCTCAACATCGCTTTTGTTGACCTGACTGGCTGCAAATACCAGATATTGTCGTGATTGTGGCGTGCAATATTTTAGAGCCGCAGGGAAACGCCAATTGAAATAAGCTGTAGAAAAAGAGTCTACAGTGCTTTCCAGTTGATCCTTGTTGTCACCACTGCAGGCCGAGTTGCCCATCAGCATCGCAAGGGCAGCACAGCAGGCGAAGAGGGGACTAAGCAACGTTTTACGAATTTTCATCATATAAAACTTGAAGTCTTGATAAACCTTTATCTCATGCAAAGATAGCGGTTTTGTTTCAGATAAATCGATATTTATCATTATTAATGTGTATTTTTTAGTGATTTCTCTCTTACTACACTAAATTTTCGTATCTTTGCATGTAAAAGTAAGATTTAGAACAATGGTACAAGTGCACATAGACGATGCCGTGTTGCGCCAGGCTGCAACAGCAGGCATGGACGACTTTCTGGAGGCTTTTGCCGGAGCGATCCGGGAGGCTATCGGTGGAGAGCTGAATGCCGACAACATGGGTGAGCTCAATTCCGATCAAATCACGCTGCTGGGCTATCTGATGCTTCGCGACAGCGTGATGGACGGTGGCTTCATCGAGCTGATCCACAACGGGCTGGGAGAGTTCATCTTTTTCAACCCATTTGGTAAGGCTGTCAGAGAGTGGGGCCTGCGCGACTTGTATAAGTTATTGGATAAATGTAGCCGCTATTTCAAGAAATATCGTCTCGAGATCGAGCATGACTGCACCCAAGAGGAGTTCGACGCCCTCTATGAGCACTATCCCGAATTCGACGATTTCGATGACTATTTCGTCGAGCATGAGGAGGAGTTCACCGAAGCCGTGGCGCAGTATGTCGATGACCATATCAATGATTTTGCAGTTATCGACAAGTAGCGGTTGAAAAAAGAAAGATGGAAAGATGAACAAGGAACAACAAGAACTTCGCAAGAAAAGTCCTGTACAAATAAAGAACAAGAAGGCGTCGTTTGAATATATTTTCGTAGACACCTACACAACAGGTATTGTGCTTACTGGTACTGAGATTAAATCCGTGAGACTGGGCAAAGCTTCGCTTGTGGATGCCTTTTGCTATATCAACAATGGTGAAGTATGGGTTAAGGGAATGAATATATCTCCTTATTTCTACGGATCTTATTCCAATCATGAGGCCAAACGTGACCGAAAACTGCTGCTTACCAAACGCGAGATACGCCGACTGGCTGAGGATAGTAAGACACCGGGCTATACTATCGTGCCTACGCTGATGTTTATTGACGGACACGGCAGGGCAAAGGTGGACATAGCACTGGCAAGAGGTAAGAAAGAGTTTGATAAGCGACAGACGCTCAAAGAGAAAGAGGACCGGCGCGAGATGGACCGTGCCATCAAGCATTTCTAAAGGATGACGACGGTCGGAGCCTGCTTTCTACCATGATACAGACCGCGACAGAGGATAGGGCAACAACAGACAACCGAAATACACATATATGCTAGAAGAGATTGTAAAAGAGAGACTTGTGGTGCTGGACGGTGCCATGGGAACCATGATTCAGAGGTATGGGCTCCACGAGTCCAATTTCCGTGGTAGCCGCTATGCTGGTGTTGACGTGCATATGGAGGGTAACAACGATATGCTGAATATTACCAAGCCTGAGGTGATCATGGACATCCACCGGCAATATCTGGCCGCAGGAGCCGACATCATCACCACCAACACTTTCTCCTCGCAGCGTATATCGCAGGCCGACTATCATCTCGAGGCTGACTGCGCAGAGATGGCTTATGAGGGTGCGCGCATTGCCAGACAGTGCGCTGAGGAATATACCACTCCCGAACATCCTCGTTTTGTGTGCGGTTCTGTAGGACCTACCAACAAGACCTGCTCCATGAGCCCCGATGTCAGTGACCC
Organism: uncultured Prevotella sp.; assembly: GCA_900540375.1. Classification (GTDB taxonomy): domain Bacteria; phylum Bacteroidota; class Bacteroidia; order Bacteroidales; family Bacteroidaceae; genus Prevotella. The sequence continues at coordinate 51,776 of UQFS01000013.1, read as the reverse complement.
GTCAGCGCGTGACCTTCACTACGACGAGCTCTTCGGCGCCTATTGCGAAGAGGTGGAGGCGCTGATCCGCGGAGGTGTCGACGCCATCATCATCGAGACAGTCTTTGACACGCTCAACTGTAAGGCAGCTATCGATGCTTCGGTGCAATCCATGGAGAAAGCCGGACGTAAGCTGCCCATTATGGTCAGCGTGACCATCAGTGACCTTGCCGGACGCACGCTGAGTGGACAGACCCTTGAGGCTTTCTTGGCCAGTATCGCTGATTATCCCATCTTCTCGGTGGGACTCAACTGCTCGTTTGGTGCGCCGCAGATGCTGCCTTATCTCAGGACTTTGGCTGCACGTGCTCCTTTCTTTATCAGCGTCTATCCCAATGCCGGACTCCCCAACGCCATGGGACAATACGACGAGACGGCCGAGCAGATGGCCGGAGAGATGGAAGTGTTTATGAAGGAGGGACTCGTCAATATCGTCGGAGGTTGTTGCGGCACCACGCCTGAGTTTATCCAGGCTTTTGCAGAGAAAGCCAAAAACTATCAGCCTCATCGTGTCGTGCCACGCTCAGAAACCCTTTGGCTGTCGGGACTGGAATTGCTCGACGTCACGCCGGAGGTGCGCTTCGTCAACGTTGGCGAGCGCTGCAATGTGGCCGGTAGTCGCAAATTTCTGAGACTCATCGAACAAAAACAATATACTGAAGCTTTGGAGATCGCCCGCAAGCAGGTCGAAGACGGAGCCCTCGTGATTGACATCAACATGGACGATGGTCTGCTCGATGCCAAGACCGAGATGGTGAAGTTTCTCAATCTCATCGCCAGTGACCCCGACATCGCCCGTGTGCCCGTGATGATCGACTCTTCCGACTGGGAGGTGATCATGGCCGGACTGAAATGTATGCAGGGCAAGTGTATTGTCAACTCCATCTCACTGAAAGAGGGAGAGAGTGCTTTCATCAGCCATGCCAAGGACGTGAAGCGTTTTGGAGCTGCCGTTGTAGTGATGTGCTTTGACGAGCAAGGACAGGCCACCTCCTACGAGCGGAAAATAGAAATTGCAGAGCGCGCTTATCATATATTGGTTGAGCAAGTGGGGATGGATCCGTTGAACATCATCTTCGATCCTAACATCCTGTCTGTGGCTACCGGTATTGCCGATCACGACAGCTATGCCCAGGACTTCATCCGGGCCACAGGATGGATCCGCAAGCATCTCAAAGGAGTGCACGTGAGTGGTGGCGTGAGCAACCTTAGCTTCTCATTCCGTGGTATCAACTACATCCGCGAGGCGATGCACGCTGTGTTCCTCTATCATGCCATTGAGCAGGGTATGGACTTTGGTATCGTCAATCCGGCTACTAAGGTGACCTACGCTGATATACCTTCCGACGAACTGACCACCATCGAAGATGTCATCCTCAACCGTCGGCAGGGTGCTTCTGAGGACTTGGTGGAGCTGGCTGAAAGGAAACGTTCCGAGCAGGAGGCCGCCAAACTTGCAGCCTCACAAGGTGGTAAAACTGTAGCTGTCTCAGACGAGGCTTGGCGCAAGGAGAGTGTGGAGAGCCGCCTGGGCTATGCCTTGAGAAAAGGTATTGGAAAATATATGGATGCTGATCTCCACGAGGCACTTGAAAAGTATCCCCATGCTGTCGATATCATTGAGGGACCGCTGATGGACGGCATGAACGAGGTTGGTACGCTGTTCGGAGCCGGTAAGATGTTTCTCCCACAGGTGGTGAAGACCGCGCGCACGATGAAGCAAGCTGTCGCTATCCTTCAGCCTTATATCGAGGCAGAGAAGAAGGAGGGTGCAGCTACAGCCGGGCGTGTGTTGTTAGCTACTGTTAAGGGTGATGTCCACGACATCGGAAAGAATATCGTCGGCGTAGTCTTCTCGTGCAACAATTACGAAGTCATCGACCTCGGCGTGATGGTACCTGCTGAGCAAATTGTGGCCAAGGCCCGTCAGCTCCATGTCGACTTCATCGGACTGAGCGGTCTCATTACTCCCTCACTTGGTGAGATGGTGCATGTGGCCGAAGAGTTGCAAAAGGCGGGTATGCACATCCCATTGCTTATCGGCGGAGCCACGACGAGCGAGTTGCATGTGGCTCTGAAGATCGCACCAGTCTATGATGCTCCCGTGATATGGACCAAAGACGCCAGTCAGCCGCCGATCATCGCTGCCCGTCTCATGGATCCCAAGCAGAGAAAGAACTACGTGGATGAGCTCGCCACACGCTATGAGCAGCTCAGACGCCAATATCAGGAAAAGCAGGCTAAGCTCATGTCGCTGGATCAAGCCCGCGATAACAAGCTCAACCTGTTTGATGACTAAAGAATCAGAATCTTATAAAATTATAAAGATATGTTTAAGAAGAAAAGACGTTGGCATTGCCTTCCCGGTCAAGAGCCCACAGAGCTGGACAAGAAGGTGATGTACTGGGAGAACAAAGGCAAGGAAGTGCCTACACGTGATATGGTGCGTACCCCCGAACAGATCGAGGGTATTCGTATCGCGGGAAAACTCAACTCACAGTGCCTTGACGCTGTGGCGGAGGGTATTCATCCCGGAATGAACACGCAGGAGATCGATGACATCTGCATGAAGTTCTGTGAGGATCATGGCTGTCATCCCTCTTGCCTCAACTTCGAGGGTTATCCCAAGAGCGTGTGCACCAGTATTAATGAAGTCGTCTGCCATGGTATCCCTAAGGAAGAAGATATGCTGCAGGAGGGCGACATCGTGAATGTGGACATGACGCTCGACTATAACGGCTACTACGGTGACGCTTCCCGCATGTTTATCATAGGCGGAAAGACTACACCCGAGAAGGAGCAGCTCGTCAGAGTGACCAAGGAGTGCCTTGAGATTGGTGCTGAGGCTGCTAAACCCTATTGCTTCGTGGGTGACATCGGCCATGCCATACAAAAACATGCCGAGAAATATCATTACGGTGTTGTCCGCGACCTCTGCGGTCATGGAGTAGGGCTTCAGATGCATGAGGAGCCTGATATCCTGCATTATGGTCACAGAGGCACTGGCATGCTGCTCGTGCCCGGCATGACGTTTACCATAGAGCCGATGATCAACATGGGTACATGGAAAGTATTTATCGACGAGGACGATCCCTATGGATGGGAAGTAATCTCCGGTGACGAACTGCCTTCGGCACAGTGGGAGCACACCTTCCTCATGACAGAGCACGGAGTGGATGTGCTGTCGGAGTGACAGAGACCACGCATGGTGGTATTCTGCTTTTACGAGAAATAAGATGAAAAATATGGAAACAGCAAATAATGATGTCTATATCTTAGGCATAGAATCATCGTGTGACGATACCTCGGCAGCAGTGCTTCGCAATGGTGTGCTGCTGAGTAATGTGACGGCCTCGCAGGAGGTGCATCGTGCCTACGGCGGTGTGGTTCCAGAATTGGCTAGCCGCGCACATCAGCAAAATGTGGTACCCGTGGTGGATCAGGCCATCAAACGCGCGGGTATCACCAAAGAACAATTGTCGGCCATCGCCTTCACCCGTGGACCGGGACTCATGGGCTCGCTGCTTGTGGGCGTGAGCTTTGCCAAAGGACTGGCGCGTAGCTTGGAAATTCCTCTCATCGATGTCAACCATCTGCAGGGGCATGTCATGGCTCACTTCATCAAAGAGAGCGACGACGACAACCACATGCCTCCTTATCCTTTTATCTGCCTGCTGGTATCTGGCGGCAACTCTCAGATTGTGAAGGTCAACGCCTACAACGACATGGAGGTACTGGGGCAGACCATTGACGACGCTGCCGGGGAGGCTATCGACAAATGTTCCAAGGTGATGGGGCTCGGCTATCCCGGTGGCCCGATCATCGACCGGCTTGCACGTCAGGGCAATCCAATGGCTTATAAGTTCGCCGAGCCGCATATTCCGGGGATGGACTACTCTTTTTCGGGCTTGAAGACTTCTTTCCTCTATAACCTCCGGAAATGGGTCGAGGAAGATCCGGACTTCGTGGAGCATCACAAGCAGGACTTGGCCGCAAGCCTTGAGCACACCATCGTGGACATACTGATGAAGAAGTTGAAATTGGCCGTGAAGACGACGGACATCAAGCATGTGGCTGTCGCAGGTGGTGTCTCGGCCAACAACGGACTGAGAGCGGCCTTCCGCGACCACGCTCAGCGCTATGGCTGGACCATCTACATTCCTAAGTTCAGCTACACCACGGACAATGCGGCGATGATCGGTATCGTAGGATATTATAAGTATCTCGACAAGGATTTCTGCTCTGTCGATGCTCCAGCCTTCTCCAAGGTTACATTCAAGTAAGCGTGTAATAATCGTTGTATAACACAATATATATCAGATAATTGAACGACAATTATGGAATTTGAAACCAAAGTGTTGAGCCGTCAGATTCAGGAGGCTCTCTACAATTATAATGAGACATTGGGTACGGCAGAGAGTTGCACAGGCGGGCGCATTGCCGAGGCGATTATCTCAGTACCCGGCGCTTCCCAGTATTTCAAGGGTGGGGTAGTCTCCTACACCAATGAGGTGAAGGAGAACCTGCTTCATGTCTCTGCTCAGGTGTTGGCCGAGCAGACTGCTGTCTGTGAGGAGGTGGCCCGTGAGATGGTCATCGGTGCCTGCGATGCGCTGAACTGTGACTATGCCATCTCAGCTACGGGCGTTGCCGGTCCCGGTGGTGGTACTGCGGAGATCCCTGTGGGTACGATTTGGCTCGGCTATGGTGCTAAGGATGATGTGCGGACGTTTAAACTCACAGAAGATTTTGGACGCGACATCAACTTGGAGATTGCAACCAACAAGGTACTGCGCCTCTTCCTTGAGTATGTCAACGCTAAGCATGCTGAAAACGGAAGCCAGGAAGAAGAGAAGTAAACCACTTCCCGGATAATAACAACAACGGCGGCTTCCAAGATATTTTCTTGGAAGCCGCCGTTGGCGTTTTATTTCGTCAGATGATTATTTCTGATATTTCTTGATGAGGCCTTCTGCTCTGCTGTCGCCCAACTGCTGGGCACTCTGCAAAGCGGCAATGCCTTCTTCTTTCTTTTTCAATTCACAAAGAGCGATGCCCTTGATGATATAGAGGTCGCTATACTGCTGTGTCAATTGTAGGGCCAAGTCACAGGTCTTTACCACATCGTCGTATTTCCCAACTTTCAGCTGAAGGCTGGCCATCTCGGCATAGTAGGTGGGGGCTGTGCGGTTTAACACGATGGCGTGGGCGATGTCGTTGAGAGCCAGTTGATATTGGCGAAGCTTCATCTCGCATTTAAACTTCGCATAGTAGAAGTCGTCAGTGCCCTGATAGTTGACCAGTGAGTCGTAGGTCAGATAGTCGTTGAAGGCTTTGCGGTAGTCACCAGTGACATCGTAGACTCTTGCACGGGTCAGGACATAGGGAGCAGAGGTAGTGCCGGACTGTACGCTGACAGCTTTGTCGAGCAGCGCGAGCACCTCAGCTTTTGGTGCCTTGAGCTGTGTCTTACATTGGGCGGCTTCAAAAAACACTTCTCCGTTTTTGCCTAAGTCGGTGCTCTGCAATGCGGTGAAGGTTTCAAGCGCTTTATCGTAATTGCCGGTGGCATAAAGGATTTGTGCTTGCAGATGCTTGTAGATTGGCAGCGGATTGAGTTTGTCGGCTTGCTGAGCCAATTCTGTGGCGTACTGGAAAGTCCAAGAGGGATAGAGGGTGGCGACACGGGCAATGGCAGCCTGATAAACGGTTTTGGCATAGTCGTAGTAAGCCTCATCCTTCTTAGCGGCCTTCTGTGTCTCAGTCTTCAACGTGGCATCGGCAAGACTGAATTTATTATAACGCTCATACCAGTTGGCCAGTGTCAGATAGCCGATGGTAGCCGTGGGAAAGCACGTGATGTATTCGTGGATATAGGTCTCGTAGTTGGCGCTGTCGGTTTGCCCAGCGGCAAGAACAAGCATCAGTGTAGCCTGCTGCTCCTCGGTCGGGAGAGCCGGACGGATGGCGGTAGCCTTGAGTGTAGGGTCGGAGAGTGAAAGACCGTTGGTCGTGAAGGTTGTGGTCAGGCGGGCGTCTGCAGAGAAAGTCTGGCCGCCACCCTGCGGGCGCTGCATGAGGCCAAGCAGTTGACCGGCACCGTTGACAATGGGGCAGCCAAGATCCGTGGAGGATACATCGACATCGTTGAACACATAATAGTTATAGGAGGTCATGAACTTCTCTGTGCGCAGTGGCTTTACCTTGTGGCTGTCAACTTTCTTGGTTGAGAAGCTTACGAGAGTGGCGGGCGAGACTGGAGCATCCACCGTGCTGATGCTCAAGCCAGTTGGCAAATGGTTGCCTTTCACCCGGAAGCGGCAGAGGTCATACATCTCAGAAGCACCGATGATTGCATCGACATCGCGCTGCTGGCCTTTGTTATCAATGACAGTGGCACGGATTGCTCCTACAAAGACATGCCACGGAGCAATGGCTTCACCTTGAGGCCCTGCAAAGACTCCATGGGTGGAGCCGTGGATGGAGCCGTCGGCGTTAAAGGTTGTCAGCGTGAAGATATTGGATGCAACCTTCGCCATGCTGGCACCTTGGGCCAACATCTTAAGAGGTAGCAGCATGGCGAAGAGAAGGAGAAAGTTTGATATTGTTTTTCTCATATTATATTATATATAGTTCCTGATCTTTGGATTATTTCTTTGAAATTTGAGTATTTTCTTTTGTTCAGAGCCATTTCTGAGCATTCAGCAAAGCCTGAGCATTATCGATGGCAGCCTGCGAGATGTCGCTGCCGCTAAGCATCTGTGCGATTTCGCGTACACGCTCATCATTAGAGAGTTCACGCATCGTGCTGACGGTGCCCTCGGATGTCTCCTCTTTGCTCACTTTGTAGTGAGAGGTTCCACCGGCTGCTATCTGCGGAAGGTGGGTGATGGCGATGACCTGACGATACTGTTGTGCCATCCCGCGCATTGTCTCGGCCATTTTCTCAGCCACGCGTCCGCTGACACCCGTGTCGATCTCGTCGAAGATGATAGTGGGAAGTCTTACGGCACCGCTGATCATTGCTTTCAGTGAGAGCATCACGCGAGCAATCTCACCACCGGAAGCCACTTGGGCTACGGGTTGGAGTGGGGTGCTACTGTTGGCACTGAAGAGGAAAGAGATCTTGTCGAGTCCCATCGGCTGACAGTCGGTGTGCTGGATGTCGATAGAGAAGCGGACTTTGGGGATGCCCAGTGGCACCAGACGCTGATGCATCTCTGCCTCGATTTTTTTTGCGGATTGTTGTCGGGCTTCGCTCAGTCGCTGTCCGACTTTTATGCAATTGTCGTGGGCGACGTTCATCGCTTTCTCCAAGTCGGCCAAGATATCGTCGCCGCAATCGATGTTGGCAATCTCCTGCTTGAGTTGGTCGCGTAGAACGATGAGCTCGTTGACGCCACTAACGTGGAATTTCTTCTCCAATGAGTAGAGTTCATCCAACCGGTCGTTCATCTGTTGGAGTTGTTGAGGATCGAAATCTATGTTTTCCAATTTGTGGTCAACTTCGTCGGCGATGTCCTTCAACTCGATGCCAGCCGATTCAAGTCGCTGCGCAGCGTCCTGAATCTCAGGATAGACATCGACAAGGTTTTGCAACGAGTCGGCCGCATTCTTCACGAGGTTGACAGCACCATTGTCATCGTTGCTGAGCAGGGAAGTCGTTTGAAACAGAGCGCTCTTGATGTCTTCGATATGGCTTAACGTCTGTACTTGGCTTTCCAGACTCTCCTGTTCGTCGGCTTGTAGATTGGCTTTGTCAAGCTCATTATATTGAAAGCGGAGAAACTCCTCATTATCACGATTCTGTGCGATGAGTTTTTTCTGCTCCTCGTATTTGCGCACAGCTTGGAGATAGTCGGCGTAGTGATGCTTGTAGTCGTTAAGGAGCGGTTTGTCGTCGGCGATGATGTCCACGACACTCATTTGGAAGTCCTCTTTCTGCAAGAGCAGATTTTGATGTTGGCTGTGAATGTCGACCAATAGCTCACCGCATTCACGCATCAGCGTCAAGGACACGGGGGTGTCGTTGATAAACGCGCGGCTCTTGCCACTGCTGTTTACTTCTCGTCGGAGGATGCAGTCAGAGGCATCGTAGTCGATGTTGTTTCTCTGAAAGAAGTCTTCGAGATGGTAAGTACTCAAATCGAAATGCGCCTCAACGATGCATTTGTTTCTTCCTTCCTTGATTTGTCGGGTGTCCGCTCGCTGTCCCAAGAGCAGATGGATGGCTCCGAGGATGATGCTTTTACCAGCTCCCGTCTCACCGGTGATGACAGAGAATCCCGGATGGAAATCAATGTTGAGCTCATCGATGAGCGTGAAATTCTTGATATATAACTGTTTGAGCATGATGTCATTGTTTTATTTTGTCCCAAGCATTGTTCTGAGAGGCGTTGATCGAGAAGAGTATGTCGTAGATGGCCTCTTTCTCTTTCGGAGTACCTTTGCCCTGATAGATATTTGCCAACTCATCGCGTTTGTAGTCGGTCCAAATCTGTGGGAGCATACTCGTGGGCCTATTCTCGTGGGCTGTCTTTAAGTCGTTTTCGATAGCATTGGTGATTTGAGCCCTTCCACGCTCGCTGTTTTCGGCCATTTGGTCGAGTCCAAGCCGATAATAGTCGTATTGCAGTTGGCGGAAAGGCTTCATGCTGCCATCAAGATAGTCGTTGATGACGGCGAAGCGGTTTCGGTCGTTGTCGAAAGCTTTCCATCCCGTCACGTCCAAGTTTTGAGCATTATTGGCCAGGTTCATGCAAAGCTGCAGCACATCTTCGCCGCCCATAGGTGAGAAACTGTCCAGATCCAGGCCAATGATGAGATAAGCGTAATAAGCCAGTACCGCAGTGAGCGCATTGTCAACCATCTCGTCTTTAAACTCCAGTTGGTCGAACTGAGCGTATTTGAAGTTAAAGTCCTTGTCGTTGTTGTTGTAGAGCGTAGTCGTATACGATGCGTTGAACACCGGACGGTTGGCTTGGATCAGTGCTTTGCAGGTGAACATGTTTGTGGCGGGATCATATTTACTTACGGTGATGGTCAGGCTGCAATTGATTTTCTCATTTTTACGAAACTGCATGTGGGTCCATTGTCTGTCGTTAACGAAAGTGGTAATCGCCTGTTGCAGATTGTCGAAAACGGAGGCATCAGTACCCTGAATCTGACTGTGGTTGACGGTCACTTTCATGTTCAGCTCCTGCGATGCTCCTTTTGCAGGGAAGAGAAGCATCAAGAACAGAGAGAGGCAAAGGAGAAACGCTGGTTTCATCATGATCATCTTGTATGGGCAGCCGCTTGCATATTGAGTTTAGCCTCGCGCAAGCGGATGCGTGTGAGCACTTGCTTGGTGTTGAGTGTGAAGTCGGCTCCGAGCATCCAGCTGAAGAAGCCGGGGTCGCGATGGAGCACGTCGGTGACAACCCATCCACGGTATTTGCCAAAGTTGAAGACTTCTTGGCGGCGTGGTTTTCCGTTCTCGTCGAGGATAGGATGTCCTTGGGCGTTTTTCATCTCTTTCCACACGATGCGGCCTGCAAAGTCGACATTGTCGTTCATGGCAGAGAACTCAGCCAAAGCATCCATATCGTTGGGTAATGCGCGCTTCGGATCTTCAGCTTTCTCCGGGTCATACATGTCCAGCTCACCTTGTAGCACTCTGTAGGTGGCTTCAGCGTCTTGGTCAGCGCGGTGAGCCTTCAAGTCGTCTTCCATACTGTGGCCCGTGTAGAATTTATAGGCAGCGGACAGGTTGCGGGGCTCCATCTTGAAGAAGATGCTTTGGGCATCGATGAGATGGCAACGCGAGAAGTCAAAGTCGATGCCGGCACGGAGAAACTCCTCGGCCAGCAGGGGAATGTCGAAGCGATTGGAATTGTAGCCGGCAAAGTCACAACCGGAGAAACTGTCAGCCAGTTGCTTGGCCAACTGCTTGAAAGTGGGAGCGTCTTTGACATCATCATCGGTGATGCCGGTGAGTTCTTGCACTTCGTGGGGAATCGGCTTTCCGGGATTGACAAAAATGTTTTTCCGCTCCTCATCGCCATTGGGTGAGACTTTCACGTAAGAGATTTGTATGATTCGGTCATTGACGAGGTCTAAACCTGTTGATTCCAAGTCAAAGATGACCAGAGGCTTTTTAAGATTCAGTTTCATGAAAAATATATTCCACCAAATATGCCACTACGAGTCTTGAAGAGAATGTCGAACGATTCGGTTTTCAAGACTCGTAGAGCGAAGATATCATCTTATGATAGTTGACAATTACTCATTCAGAATTAATGGCATGATCAGCATCAGCACGTCCTCATGCTCATCCTGTACACTTGGCAACACTATGCCTGGACGGCTGGGATCGCCCAGCATCACCTTCACGTCGTCGCTGTCAAGCGAGGAGAGGACTTCGCAGAAATAGTCACCGCGGAAGCCGATCTGCAAGGGCTGGCCATTGTACTCACATACCAAAGTCTCTTTAGCGCTTGTCGCGAAATCGATGTCTTCGGCAGAGAGTTGCAGAGAGCCCATTGACAGTCTGAAGCGAATCAGCTGACTGCTGATGCTGGCGAAAGGCAGTACGCGGCGGATGCTGTCCATGAGCGCTTTGCGGTCGATAAGCAACTCATTGGGGTTGTCGGTAGGAATAGCAGCGTTGTAGTTGGGGAAGGTGCCCTCGATCAGCTGGCAGCGCAGCGTGCCGTCGGCAAATGACAATTCAGCTGCATTGTTGTTGAACTTGATGACTACGTCGCCACTGGTTGGGTCAAGTCCGTTTTTCAAGAGATTGGCAGGCTTCTTAGGAAGAATGAAAGAGGCAGGAGTCTCTGACTTGATGTCGTAGTTGCGGCAGCGCACCAACTTGTGGCCGTCGCTGGCAACGATAGCCAGATGCTCGGGCGTCAAATCGAAGTATACACCGTTCATCACGGGGCGTATCTCGTTGTTGTCCGTAGCAAAGAGTGTGCGTGAGAGATTGTTTACCAAAACGCCGGCGTCAATTGTCAGCGTATGGATGTCGCCCTCTATAGGCTGCACCTGAGGATACTCCTCAGCGTTTTGTGCCACGAGCTGATACTGACCGTTTTGGTATTCAACGGTCACCTGAAAAGAATCCAAGTTGACATCGAAGGCGAGGGGCTGCTCAGGAAGCAGTTTCACTGCATCGAGAATCAGATGGCTGGAAATAGCAAAAGAGCCTTCGCTGTCGCATTCGCTCAAGCTGACCAAAGAAGTCATGCGGTTCTCGCCATCGCTGGCTGTAATGCGAAGTTGTCCTTGGCTGACATCAAACACGAAGCATTCCAAGATGGGCATGGAATTTTTGGAGTTGATGACCTTGGCCAATGTTTGCAGTCGAGTGCTCAATGCGGAGCTTGAAAGACTAAATCTCATATAAAATAATGGTTTTATTTGTTTTCTTCTATACAAAGATAATAAGAAAATAACAGAATCGGAAAGCTATGGCGTATTATTTTTTATTTTTTGTTTTTTTTCAATTGAATTGCTTGATATTTCCGTCTTTATCATTATCTTTGCAGTATAACAAAAATAGTTCAACTAAAAAACTCTCATAAATGGCATTACAAGGAATAGAAGTAGAAGGGGTGATTATCAAGGAGTACCCTGCTAAAGAGGGCGTTTCTCAGCGCACTGGTAACGCTTGGAAATCTCAGGAATTTGTGATTCAGACGAAAGACCAATATCCTCGCGCTTGCTTGTTCCGCGTCTTCGGCGCTGACAAGCTCGAGCAATTCAATATTCATCAGGGTGATACAGTGCATGTGTGGCTGGATATTAACGCACGTCCATGGCAAGACCGCTATTTCAATGATATCAATGCTTTCCGCGTTGACCATGTAGATCCTAACGCTGTCGGCGGTGTTTCTGTGGCTACTCCTACAAGTCAGTTGGGTGGTCAGGCTCCTGCTGCTCCAGCAGATGCTCCGACAACTGCGGCAGCTTCGGCAGCACCAGCGCAAGACAGCGGCGATGCCGCTGATGATCTTCCCTTCTAAATAATGCTTTTGCAGGGTACCTCCGCTAAAGGAACCTACTTCTTTAGCATTTGGGGGCTATCCTGCAAAATCATTTTTGCTTTTCTCTCAGTATAGCCTTCAGCGAAGTAGGATTATACCCACTTCTTTTTCCGTTTATTTTCTCTTTTTGATTTGAAGCTTGGGGATCTTGACGGTTTCTCCTGCCTTAAAGTTAGTTTTACCACCGTTAACGGCTTGTACATAGCACTCCATACCGGGTCCAAGATTGGCACGGCTGATGGAATAGAGCGTTTGTCCACCCCGTACTTTCACCGTATGGCTGATGCCTACAATGCGATAGGCACCCGTGCGGATCCTAACGTCTTTGTTGTAGGCAGCCTGCTCTTTGTCAGCCTTTTGCTTTGACAAAGCGATTTCAGACGGTTTCTGCTTTGTATTATTGGCATTTGACGACTTCAATGCATTGCGTTGGCCATTTTCTGACTGATTACTACTGTTTGCTACAGCGCCTGAGGGCAGTGAAGCACTATTGTTGGTTGTACGTTTACTCTCAGTCTTTGCTTTTCTCTCAGTATTGTCTTTAGCCAGGGCCTCGTTAGTCTGCTTGCTTTGGTTCTGTTGGCTTGCTGCTGATGGTATTGCATAGAGCGTAGAGTCGTTGCCGGGGTGAGCATTTATGCCATTTTTATTGCGGTAGGCTAATATTTCCAGCATCTCAATGCGGTGATCGCGCTTCTTCAATTGATTGAGCAGAGAATAACCACCACCCAAACATAGCAAAACGACAACCACAAAAACTGAAATGACTCCCTTCATCATCCGATATTGATGGCGGAAATTATTTCGTAGCTCTTCATTCGCCACTTGTAGTTGATGATTCTCGTCCTCGAACTTCCGGCTGATGTTGACAGTTGCCTCATGCACTTCCTCCTCAATACCAACGGCTTGTATTTCCGACTTAGTATCTTTAGTCTCTTGCCCTATGTCTTCAGCTTTCAGCCCGTTTCCTTCCGATGTCTGTTCGGGGGTATTTGGCTCTTGCGTCAGCATTTCCTGCTTAGCTTCTTCCTCGTCTTTTGGTTCTTCACTTTCTTGGTTATTGGCAATTTCAATCGTAGATGGAGCTTCTTGTGCGAGAGTTTCCTCTTGCTTATCTTCAACCGAATCTTTCTGCTGTTGATCCTCAACCGAATCTTCTTGCTGATTTGCAATTGAATCCTCTTGTTGATTTGCAGTCGATTTTTCTTGTTTATCTTCAACCGCATCCTCCGATGTTTCTTCTTTTTCCTCTTCCTCGAATTTCTTGTCGATAAGGCTAAAGTCGGTGCCATCGTTGACGGCTACCGTCTCAAATTGAGAGAAGGGGCGGTTGACAAAGTCACGCATATCGCTGTCAGGAGTGAAGCTGATCTTATCTCTACCGTCGATAAGAATCGGTTCACCCGTGTTGACGTCGATGCTCTTTCTCGATTGCACGCTGATGACTTTGAAAGTACCCAATCCCTTGATCTTCACAATCTTCTCGTCTTGAAGACCTTCTTGCAAGACACTGAACATCTTCTCGACAAAGCTGTTGGCTTGCTTCTTGTCAAGTTCAAATTTGTCTACTATTTCTTGTGATAAGTCTTTGATGAACTGTTTATTCATGATTTTCCTTTCAAAGTTTCTTTGATTGCGGAGGTAGGCTTGAAGCTGAGTACGAGTTTTGGCGGTACCAGCATCCGCTGTCCGTTGCCGGGGTTGACGACAATGCGCTCGAGCCTTTTCTTCACCTCAAACGAGCCAAAGTTAGTGATCTGCACACTGTTGCCGTCTTCAAAGGCTTTTTTCATCGCCTCGATGACAGTGTTGACCATTTTCTGTGTGTCGGCCTGCGTGTAGCCGGTGTCAGCGGCTAAGGTGCTGATGAATTCCTTGTTGTTCATACTTGTCCATATAAATCAAACTCGTCGCTGCCTGTCATCTTCACCTGATAGAAGTTGCCGACGCGCAAGTGCTTGTCTTTCACGGGGATGAGTACCTCCGGATCTACTTCTGGAGAGCAGAATTCGGTGCGACCAACATAATAGTTGCCCTCTTTTCTATCGATGATCACGGGGAAAGTCTTACCCACTTTCTCAGCTTCTATCTCTTCGCTGATCTGCTGTTGCAGAGCCATGAGCTTGTCGAGACGCTGTTGTTTCACCTCTTCCGGCACGTCATCGTCATAGTGAAGGGCGGAGTAGGTGCTCTCTTCCTCAGAGTAGGCAAAGGCTCCCATACGCTCAAAGCGCTGCTCACGCACGAAGTCGAGCAACTCATTAAATTCTTCCTCTGTCTCACCGGGGAATCCCACCATCAGCGTGGTTCTGATGTGGATGCCCGGAACCCGCTCACGAATCGTACGGAGGAGATTGATGGTATCTTCCTTGGTGACGTGGCGGTGCATTCTCTCGAGCATATGATCAGAAATGTGCTGCAAAGCGATGTCGAGGTAGCGGCAGACGTTTGGCTTCTCCCGCATCACGTCGAGCAACTCCAGGGGAAACTGGTTAGGGTAGGCATAGTGCAACCTAATCCACTTCACTCCGGGGATGTCCGCCATCCGGCTGATGAGCTCCGCAATCATCGGCTTGTGGTAGAGGTCTATGCCATAATAGGTAAGTTCCTGTTCGATAATCTGAAACTCTTTCACACCCTCTTTGACCAGTTCCTGCACCTCGTTAAGAATGTCGTCTATCGTCCGAGAGACATGTTTGCCGGTGATTAACGGTATGGCGCAGTAAGCACAGTGGCGGTCGCATCCCTCTGCTATCTTGATGTAAGCATAGTGATGAGGTGTCGTCAGCTTACGGCGGCTGTTGGCATCGACACGCGATTGGTTGAAGGTTTTATTTACTTGGGCTGCTTGCTGCTGATCAGTAGACGCATCAGCGTCAGAGGCTTCGACTTCTGCCGGTCCAAGATCCTGCAGCAACTGTCGGTAGTCAAACTTACCATAGAATTTATCGACTTCGGGGATCGATTCCTCCAACTCCTTGCGGTAACGCTGTGAGAGGCAGCCCATGACAAAGAGTTTCTTGAGCTTTCCATGCTGCTTGGCATCTACAAACTCCAAGATCGTGTTGATGCTTTCCTCTTTGGCTGCTTCTATAAATCCGCACGTATTGATGACGGCGATGTCTCCGGCAGGGCGCTTGGGGTCGTGCACACAGTGATAGCCCTCCTGCTCGAAGCGTCGCATGAGTTGTTCAGAGTCTACGAGGTTTTTTGAGCACCCCATAGTGATAAAGTCTATTCTATTCTTCATTTTATATTTTGCTGTTGCCGTCTGTCAAGCGGCCACAGCTGATTGAGCGATTAAAAGAGTGAGTCAACAAATTCCTTTCTGTTAAAGAGCTGGAGGTCTTCCATCTTCTCTCCGAGGCCGATGTATTTCACGGGTACCTTCAGCTGGTCGGAGATGCCGATGACAACGCCACCCTTGGCGGTACCGTCGAGTTTGGTGATAGCCAGAGAAGTGATGGAGGTGACCGCAGAGAACTGCTTGGCCTGTTCAAAGGCATTCTGTCCTGTACTGCCATCGAGCACCAAGAGCACCTCGTCGGGAGCGGTAGGCACCACTTTCTTCATGACATCCTTGATCTTCTTCAACTCATTCATCAGACCAACTTTGTTGTGCAGACGGCCGGCGGTATCGATGAGCACGACATCAGCGCCGTTGGCTTTTGCGCTTTGCAGTGTGTCGAAAGCGACGCTGGCAGGATCGGCTCCCATCTGCTGCTTGATGACGGGCACGCCCACGCGGTCGCCCCAGATTTGTATCTGCTCTACGGCAGCAGCCCTAAAGGTGTCGGCGGCACCGAGATATACTTTCTTTCCGGCTTGTTTGAACTGATAAGCCAGTTTGCCTATGGTTGTGGTTTTGCCGACACCGTTGACACCCACTACCAGTATCACATAAGGCTTGTGGTCGCTGGGCAGGTCCCAGTTGCTGCTGTCTTTCGTGTTGTTTTCGGTGAGCAGTGAGGCTATCTCTTCTTTCAGGATGGTGTTGAGCTCAGAAGTGGACACATATTTGTCTCTTGTCACTCTCTCTTCGATGCGGTGGATGATCTTCAAGGTGGTATCCACACCCACGTCGGAGGTGATCAGTGCTTCCTCAAGGTTGTCGAGCACATCATCGTCAACCTTGGACTTACCCGCGATGGCACGCGTGATCTTACTGAAGACACTCTGCTTAGTCTTTTCCAGTCCTGCATCAAGCGTCTCTTTTTTCTTCTTATTAAAAAGTCCGAATATTCCCATCGTTTTATTGCTTATTTCTATTGCAAAGATAGTGTTTTATTTGCAAACTACAAAATATGGCACATTCAAAATAGGGGATGGAGAGGGTTATGAAAATAAAAAAAAGCTGAATCTCGAAAGATTCAGCCTTTGTGCGCCCTTAGGGACTCGAACCCTAGACCCACTGATTAAGAGTCAGTTGCTCTACCAGCTGAGCTAAGGGCGCATTCTTTAAGTGTTTAGCAATCCTCAACCGTCTGTTTTGGAATTGCGAGTGCAAAGGTACACTTTTTTTAGGTACCTACCAAACTTTTCGTTATTTTTTTCCAAATTTCTTATTCGTTCATGGAAGCGAGGAATTCGGCGTTGTCTTTTGTGCGCTCCATTTTGTCATGAATTGTGTTCATGGCCTCCATCGGATTCATGTCGGAAATGAACTTGCGCAAGATCCACATACGTTGCAGTGTGGTCTTGTCTTGCAGCAGGTCGTCACGACGTGTGCTGGATGCTACGAGGTTGACAGCCGGGAAGATACGCTTGTTGGACAGTGAGCGGTCGAGCTGCAACTCCATGTTGCCGGTTCCCTTGAATTCCTCAAAGATCACCTCATCCATCTTGCTGCCGGTATCGATAAGCGCTGTAGCGATGATGGTTAGTGAACCGCCTCCTTCGATGTTACGTGCAGCACCGAAGAATCGTTTCGGTTTTTGCAGTGCGTTGGCGTCGACACCACCGGTGAGCACCTTGCCGCTGGCAGGAGACACCGTGTTGTAGGCGCGGGCCAGTCGGGTGATGGAGTCGAGGAAGATGACCACATCATGACCGCACTCTACCATGCGCTTGGCTTTTTCGAGCACGATACCTGCAATCTTGACGTGGCGCTCTGCTGGTTCATCGAAAGTAGAGGCGATTACCTCTGCGTTGACAGTGCGGGCCATATCGGTCACCTCCTCGGGGCGCTCATCGATGAGCAACATCATCAGATAAGCCTCGGGATGATTAGTCGCAATGGCGTTGGCGATATTTTTCATCAAGATGGTCTTGCCGGTCTTAGGCTGAGCCACAATCAGCGCACGCTGACCTTTACCGATCGGAGAGAAAAGATCGACGATACGAGTGGAGAGATTGGTGGTCTTCGGATCACCGCAAAGTGTGAACTTCTCGTCGGGGAAGAGCGGGGTAAGATGCTCAAATGGGATTCTGTCTCTTACTTCTGATGGATTCCGGCCGTTGATGGAGTCGATGGAAGTCAGAGGGAAATATTTCTCACCCTCCTTAGGTGGTCTGACATGGCACTGAATGACGTCGCCTGTCTTCAGACCGTAATGCTTGACTTGGTTGACGGCAACATAGATGTCGTCGGGAGAAGACAGGTAATTATAGTCGCTTGACCGCAGGAATCCGTAGCCGTCAGGCATAATCTCCAGTACGCCATTGGCGGAGATGATATCGTCAAAGTCGTAATTACCGCTATGCTCCTGCTGATCCTCTTCCTCCTGGTAGTCAGAAGTAGGGTACTCATTATTATTATAAGGGGTCGTGGGATTGTCAAACATATCATAGTTGGGCGTCATCCCCTGATCTTCTATCGGAAGATCCACGACAGGTATGAAATCCGTACCGTCACCGGGATCGCCTTCCCACACACTGTCTTCGTCTTTTGCTGAAGCTTCCTGCTGCTTGTTGTGTTCATTGACCCTTTCCTGCAGCTTAGTCAGAATGTTGTGGTCTTGACCATCGCTTTCAGCCTGAGTATTGCCCGTGGCAAAAGCCTCTTCCGGTACTATTTCCGTGTTGGCGGCAGCTGCGCTGTCTTCTATATTATCCTTGTT
The DNA here is from genome assembly GCA_900540375.1 of uncultured Prevotella sp. Lineage (GTDB taxonomy): Bacteria > Bacteroidota > Bacteroidia > Bacteroidales > Bacteroidaceae > Prevotella. The sequence continues at coordinate 33,646 of UQFS01000013.1, read as the reverse complement.
GCCGTTTTCGTCAGCGTTAGCTTCTTGTGTCATATTCTGGGCTGCAGTTTCTATTTGTTTTTGGAGTTGGTTGATTCTTTCGATAAGTTCCTTCTCCTGTTTGGTTTTGGGTCCACGATGCTTAGGCAGGCTGTCGAGTTCCTGCTTGAGGGCTTCTACTTGCTGGAATAGGGAGCCCTGCCCGCCATTCTGTGCTGGCTGATGATCGTTGGGCTTATTCTCTTCCTCTGCTTCATCAGAAGCCTGAGTATGGGCATTGTCAGAAAACAAGCTGTTCTCGACTACTTTCTTATTTCTTTTCATATCGAGGTTTTCTCCATTTTTTCCATTTACAGAATACACGTAATCGGTTTCGGGAGCCGTTATCCTTATGCGCTTTCTCTTACCAGTAGCTGTTGCTGTAGCAGTGGCATGGCTGCTGTCATCGGCCTGTTTGTCAAGAATGGTATAGACGACATCCTCCTTAGAGACGTTTTGATCCGGCTCCATACCTAATTGCCGGGCAATATCTTCCAGTTCAGAAGTATTCTTAGCTAATAATTCTTCTTTGCTATACATAGAATATAAAAAATATGCGTGTTGATTTTTACAAGATGTTGCAAGAACTGCAACGTCGGTGTGTTTTAAATCATTGCAAAGGTAATGAAAAATCGACAATTATTAGAATAAATGGAAATGAAATATCTGTGTATTAACACTTATTAATTAACATGCGGCAAATAATCATTTGTCGGAACTCCTACCTATGGCATTTTAACAAGGAGGGGTATAAAAAAGACTGCAAAACCGAAGTCTTGCAGTCTTTATGAGTGGAAACTCTCTCTATACTTAATCAGCAGGAGAGAGTTGTAATTTCGCAATCTATTGATTACTTGCCGTTCTCGAGGTCAGCCTTCAGCTTAGCCAGCACGTCGAGGTCGCCCAGGCTGGTACCGGCAGCAACATTGTTGATCACCGGAGTATCCTGAGCCTTGCGAGGTGCGCCGGAGTTGTGGCGGCGGGCTGCCTTAGGCTCGTCCTTGCCCTCCTCGAATGTACGGGAGTGGGAGAGGATGATGCGGCGGGAATCCTTGTTGAACTCGATGATCTTGAACGGCAGTACCTCACCGAGCTTAGCCTGTGAGCCGTCTTCCTTGGTCAGGTGCTTAGGAGTAGCGAAGCCTTCGCCACCCTCTGTCAGGGTGATGACAGCGCCCTTGTCCATCATCTCAGTGATCTTGCCCTCGTGGACAGAACCCGGAGTGTAGACAGCCTCATAGTTGTCCCAAGGATTCTCCTCGAGCTGCTTGTGGCCGAGGCTCAGACGACGGTTCTCCTTGTCGATGTCGAGGACGACAACGTCGATGTCGGCACCAACAGAAGTGAACTCAGAAGGATGCTTCACCTTCTTGGTCCAGCTCAGGTCGCTGATGTGGATCAGACCGTCAACACCCTCTTCGAGCTCTACGAAGATACCGAAGTTGGTGAAGTTGCGAACCTTTGCAGTGTGGCGGCTGCCAACAGGATACTTCTGCTCGATGGTCTCCCAAGGATCTTCCTTGAGCTGCTTGATACCGAGGCTCATCTTACGCTCCTGGCGGTCGAGAGAGAGGATCACGGCCTCTACCTCGTCACCTACGTGCAGGAACTCCTGGGCAGAGCGGAGGTGCTGGCTCCAGGACATCTCGCTGACGTGGATCAGACCCTCAACACCGGGCTGGATCTCAACGAATGCACCGTAGTCGGCGATGACGACAACCTTACCCTTGACGTGGTCACCCACCTTGAGGTTAGGATCGAGAGAGTCCCAAGGATGCGGAGTGAGCTGCTTCAGGCCGAGAGCAATGCGCTTCTTCTCCTCATCGAAGTCGAGGATAACGACATTGATCTTCTGGTCGAGCTGTACAACCTCATGCGGATCGCTGACGCGGCCCCAAGACAGGTCGGTGATATGCACCAGTCCGTCCACACCGCCGAGGTCGACGAATACACCGTAAGAAGTGATGTTTTTGACAGTACCCTCGAGCACCTGGCCCTTCTCCAAGTGAGAGATGATCTCTTTCTTCTGAGCCTCGAGCTCGGCCTCGATGAGTGCCTTGTGAGAGACGACTACGTTGCGGAACTCCTGGTTGATCTTCACCACCTTGAACTCCATGGTCTTGCCCACGAACATGTCGTAGTCGCGTATAGGATGAACGTCAATCTGGCTGCCGGGGAGGAAGGCCTCGATGCCGAAGACATCGACGATCATACCACCCTTCGTGCGGCACTTGATGTAGCCCTGGATAACCTCATTGTCATCCATAGCCTTGTTGATGAGCTCCCAGCTCTTGCTCAGGCGGGCCTTCTTGTGAGAAAGTACCAGCTGGCCTTTCTTGTCCTCCTGGTCCTCAACATAGACTTCCACCTTGTCGCCCACCTTCAGGTCGGGGTTGTAGCGGAACTCAGAAGCGGGGATGATACCATCGCTCTTGTAGCCGATGTTGACCACCACCTCTTTCTTGTCGATGGAGATGACAGTACCTTCCACCACCTCATGCTCCTGGATTTTGTTGAGGGTTTCGTCGTAGGCCTTCTCGAGGTCCTGCTTGCTGACGTTGGAGCTTGTACCGTTCTCAAACTCGTCCCAGTTGAAGTCGGCTAACGGCTGCACGTTCTTGACGTTGTTTAAATCTGACATAAAAAATTAAATTGTTAATGAATTAATAAAGTTAGACTTTATGTGAATCGACAGGGTATAGCATGCCCACACCCTTTGAAATCAGCTGCAAAGGTACTGCTTTTTTTTCATACACCATTCACCGGTTCAGCGGGTTATGCCGTATTTATGATATTTTAACACCAATAACGTGCGATTTCTATTCGTGGCCAGGGAAATCTGTGTTTATGGTCTGTGTGCCGCGGAGGGATTGTCTGAGAGACCTGGAACTAAGGTTTGTGACGAAAGGCGAAAGGGCAAGGGTGCGACGGATGTCGCGGTTACAAACAACCGCTACATTGCTACACTGCTACACCGCTACATAAGGTGCATTCTGATGTACTGTCGGAAAAGTGCTGAAAATGAGACTATAGAATGAAAATATATTATATTATTATTTATATTAATATTATATAATATATTATATATTATATATTAATTAGTTATGATATAATATACATTCTTGTTTTTATTTTACGTTTTGCGTTTCTTGTATGTCCGATACCTATAAATGTAGCGGTGTAGCGGTGCAGCGGTGTAGCGTTATTTTTTATGGTGGTATGAGTGTATTTCCAAGAAAAGTCGTATATTTGTATTCTGAAAACGAAAAGTTCATAGAATATGTCAGAACCATTGGCAGAACGCATGCGGCCGCGCTCGCTTGACGACTATGTAGGCCAGGACCATCTTGTCGGCAAGGACGGTGTGCTGCGCAGAATGATAGAGACGGGGCGGATCAACTCCTTTATATTATGGGGACCTCCCGGAGTGGGCAAGACGACGCTGGCCCACATCATCGCCGGCACGCTCAAGGTGCCCTTCTACACGCTCAGTGCCGTCACGAGCGGGGTGAAGGACGTGCGTGACGTCATTGCCCGGGCCAAGCAGGGCCGCTTTTTCCAGGAGCAGTCGCCCATCCTCTTCATCGACGAGATCCACCGCTTCTCCAAGTCTCAGCAGGACTCGCTGCTCGGGGCTGTGGAGCAGGGCGTGGTGACGCTCATCGGCGCCACTACCGAGAATCCATCCTTCGAGGTCATCCGTCCGCTGCTCTCGCGCTGCCAGCTCTATGTGCTCAAGTCGCTCGGTAAGGACGACCTGCTGAAGATTCTCCATCGGGCACTGACGACCGATACAGAGCTGAGCAAACGCCATATCGAGCTGAAGGAGACCGGGGCCATGCTCAGATACAGCGGGGGCGACGCGCGCAAATTACTGAATATATTGGAGCTGGTGGTCGGTGCCAACGACACTTCCGACATCGTCATCACCGATGCCTTGGTGGAGGACCGTCTGCAGACCAATCCGCTGGCCTACGACAAGGACGGCGAGATGCACTACGACATCATCTCGGCGTTTATCAAGAGCATCCGCGGCTCCGACCCTGACGCGGCTCTGTATTGGATGGCAAGGATGATCGAGGGTGGGGAAGACCCGCAGTTCATCGCCCGCCGTCTGGTCATCTCGGCTGCTGAGGACATCGGACTGGCCAATCCCAACGCCTTGCTGCTGGCCAACGCCGCCTTCGACGCGGTGATGAAGATAGGATGGCCGGAGGGACGCATACCGCTGGCCGAGGCTGCGGTCTACCTGGCTGCGAGCCCGAAGAGCAACTCGGCTTACATGGGTATCAACACAGCCTTGGAAGCGGTCAGAAAGAGTGGCAACCAACCCGTGCCCCTGCCATTGCGCAATGCGCCCACCAAGCTCATGGCTGAACTCGGATACCATGATGGCTATAAATATCCTCACGACTATCCCGGCAACTTCACGCCCCAGCAATATCTCCCTGACAATCTCAGGGACCTGCGGCTCTGGCATGCCCGGCATTCTCCCTCGGAAGAGAAACTCTATCAGCGCATGCTCAACTGTTGGGGAGACCGGTATAAGGAATAGTCGGCATCGGCTTAAGCTCATTTATTTGTACTTGAAATCAATAATATAAAATAATAAATATAAAATAATATAAAAGGTGTCATACCGTTTTTACAAGGTAATCACATCAAAGAAAAGACTTTTAACCATGAACATTGTAGAACTCGACGGCTACGCCGCCAACCCCGGAGACCTGTCTTGGGATGCACTCAAGACTTTTGGCAATCTCACTGTTTATCCGCGTACAGCGCCGGAAGACGTGGCAGAGCGCGCCAAGGACGCCGATGCCGTGTTGGTCAATAAAGTGAATATCACCGACGAGGTGATGGCCCGGCTGCCCAAACTGAAATATATCGGAGTGCTCGCCACCGGCTATAATGTGGTGGACGTGGACGCTGCCCACCGGCGTGGCATTGTGGTGACGAATATCCCCTCGTACAGCACCGACAGCGTGGTGCAGATGACTTTCGCCCATATTCTGAACATCACCAATCAGGTAGCCCATTATGCTGAAGAGAATCGACAAGGCAAATGGAGCCACAATCCTGATTTCTGCTATTGGGACACGCCATTGCCCGAATTGGCCGGGAAGACGATGGGTATCGTAGGGCTCGGACATATTGGCATGAGGGTGGCGCGCATCGCCTGTGACCTGGGTATGGACGTGTTTGCACTGACTTCGAAAAACGCCTCCGACCTCCCCGAAGGCATACAGAAGACCACGCTGGAGGGTGTCTTAGCCGTGTCAGACATTCTCTCGCTTCATTGCCCACTGACCAAAGACACTTGGCATCTCATCGATGCCAAGCGCTTGAAGCTGATGCATCCGTCAGCAATCCTCATCAACACCGGCCGCGGACCGCTCGTCGACGAGGAGGCTGTGGCCAATGCTTTGGCAAACGGCGAATTGGCAGCCTATGGTGCTGACGTGATGACCGAGGAACCGCCACGGGCCGACAATCCTCTCTTCGCCCAGCCCCATGCCTATATTACTCCGCACATCGCGTGGGCGACAAAAGAAGCGCGGGAACGCTTGATGAAGATATGTGTCGAGAATATTAAAGCGTTTGTTGAAGGCAGAGACTTAAATCATGTTTAAATCAAAGTGATGGCAGGCTCCGTTCGAGTGTCGATTTAATGATTGCCGAACGATCTGTTCATCATTAAGAAACAACAATAGAGAATGTTTTATCATGATCCAGTCTTCATCCATTCAGTCCAGCAAACGATAGAAATTTTGGGTACCTTGGCCTTTGCCATCTCCGGCATCCGCCATGCGGCAGCCAGGCATTACGATTGGTTTGGAGGCTTTGTGTGCGGTTTTGTCGTGGCTATCGGCGGAGGTACCCTGCGTGATGTCATGCTGGGAGTGACCCCTTTCTGGATGACCTCACCGATGTACATCGTATGCACCTTTCTTGCCCAGGCAATGGTGATACTCTTCGCCAGGTTGCTCCGTCATCTGGACAATGCGTGGTTTTTCTTTGATACGCTTGGCCTGGCTCTGTTCACGATAGCCGGCATCCAGAAGACGCTGGTCTGCGGACACCCCTTTTGGGTAGCCATCTCCATGGGCTGCATCACGGGATCCGCAGGCGGTGTCATCCGTGACCTGCTGCTCAACCGTCCGCCGGTGATCTTTCGGAAAGAAATCTATGCCATGGCGAGCATCCTGGGTGGCTTGGTCTATTGGCTGATGATCTCGTTGCATGCCAATGTGGCAGTTACTGTGGTGGTGGTCTTTGCCATCATCGTGACAATCCGAATTTTGGCTGTAAAATACCATCTCTCTCTCCCTTTGCTGAAAGATGAGGGACTGCATGACAAGAAGTAGTAGTGTCCCATGAGGATCCGTTTTAGAGAAGGCCTTTCACTACGTAGGGAAAGATAGAAACCGGCGTATTGAAAGGCTTTTTTAACGTTTGATTCAAAACTTTGAAATCCATGGCTTTACGTTATCAAAATGCTTCATTTTGTTGGAAATGTCAGAAAAATAAACAGAAACTTTCTGTAGAAGACTAATAATTGCCAATGATTGATGAGAAACTCGTTTTTTTTTATTACTTTTGCAAGTAAAATTGAAAATCGAAGATAGATGAAACAGCTATTTTATGTCTTGTCATTCTTGGTAGTGATGCTGATGGCTTCCTGTACGGACGGCTCTCATAGAGAATTCAATCACCTGCTCATAGAATTGGCAGGGCAGGACGAGGAGATTTCCGGGCAGGACTGGAAGAAGATACAAAACTATCTTCAGTCCAATCAAGACCACTTCGAAGACTTCTTCGAGGACGGTCATCTGAAGGTCAGCGAGGTAGAGGCCTATATCACCGATTTCTTTGCCAAGCGTCGTCCGCCAAAGCATATCCGCTTTGTGGGCATCAATGGTGAGGCGCTGAAATTCCATATCTTTGTGGAGCGCAGCGGGTCGATGACGGCCTATGACAGTCCGAATGGCGACGGCTCCTTCCGCTCGGCAATTATGGCCATGGAAAACAGCATATCGGGCAAAGTAAGGGTTGACAGCATCGGCGACAAGGGCTATACCGACTATCGCAAGATCTTCGATGAGATGCTCAACCGCACACAAGGCGACGAGGTAAGCATCCTGGTGACCGACATGATCTATTCGGTGAAGGACATGGAAGGTGTCAATCCGCAGAAAGTCTTCAATGAGGCGCAGGAAATGGTACGCTCCGTCTTCAAGGATGCCGTGAAGGACAAAGCCATGCTCGTGGTGCGCATGAACGGTTCCTACAACGGTCCTTATTATTCCTACGACAACAGCGTGAAGACGTTCAATGGCCGCAGACCTTACTACATCATCGTGATCACTTCCAACAGCAATATGGAGCAGCTGACGACCGATCCCGATTACCGCACTTTCGCTGATTTCCGGAGCTTGAAAGGCTACGAGAATATGTGTCTCTTCACGGCTTCTCCTATCTACAGCCCTTACTGCTCTTTCCTCTTAGGCGGCAAGGGCCTCGCCGGGCATTTCCGTCCGGCTCGCGGTCAGGAAGATGCTGTGACCCGTCTCACCGACGTAGAGCCTGATAAAGACAAAGGCTATGTGCAGTTGACTTTAGCCGTAGACTTGAAGGGTATGTTGACAGATGCTGACTATCTGACAGATATCCGCCATTATCAGTTGATTTCCGACGATGGCATCAAGTTGAAGGCAATCCGCCCGATCACTGCTTCTGACCGCACGCCGGCCGAGAAAAAATATCTCGGTACGGCGACCCATCTGTTTGTGCTCGCCGTGCCAAAGGTCACCCATGAACAGTCGCTGAAGATACGTCTGCTCAATCAGTTGCCGGCATGGACACAGCAGGGATCGACAGACAACGACCTGGTTCCCGACAACGCTACGACGTTTGGACTGAATCCGCTGTTGCAGGGTATCTATGGTAGCTATAGCCGCAATGCCGGCGACACACCGGCTTATTTTGAATTGAACTTGAATATAGACAATTGATTTTCATCATAACATCATATGAAACATGCAATATTGCTTGGCGGTGGTTTGGTACTGACCCTGCTGTTTTTAATCTTTCCTGCCGCTGTCTACGAATTAGGCTATTATCAAAATGAGTTTTCCAACGAGATGTACAACGAAAACCTCTATTTGATCACAGCCTTGATCACGGCTTGCTGCTCATGGGGTGGGGCTGTGCTGTTTTATTATGTCATCAACAGCGTGAGTTTCAGCCGGTGGTTTCATTGGCTGATCGTGCTCGCCGCCGTTTCCGTGTTGGCTGCTGTGTGCGGCTATGCCTATGCCAACAGCGTATTAGACGGTCTTGGATACGATTTTGAATCTCAGCTTTCAGGCTTCAGCGTTGTCAACTTTGTCATTGCTGCCCTTCTCTATGTGGTGGCAAGCTTCTCAATGAGATGGTGGAGCAGCAACTGCCGGCATACGCCAATCCCAGAGTAATAAAGAAAATATCTACACATATTAAAAATAATACCATCATCATAACATGCGTTTATTTCTATTCCTGACAGGCGGAACAGGTTCACGTGTGATGCGCCCTTTTATCATGCAGTTAGCGGCCGGTGTGCATCCTTTGGATGAGCAGGGCCGGCCTCTCGCCTTGGAAGTCATCCCGGTCATCGTCGATCCGCATAAAGCCAACGAAGACCTGAAGCGTACGGAAAACCTCCTGCGCTGGTACCGCAGCATCCATAAGGGACTCTATGGTGATCGCGCGGATGTGAAGAAAGGCTTCTTCTCAGCCAAGATTTCCACACTGAGCGACATACTCCCCGGTGGCAGCAATCTGAGCGACACGTTCCTTTTCAACCTCGGAGCTGTGGAGGAGGAGAAGTTTAGTGAGTTTATCGATTTCAACACCTTGGATCCTGCCAATCAGGCGCTGTGCAGTATGATGTTTTCCAAAGACCAGCTGCAGACCAAGATGGACATCGGCTTCGTCGGTTCGCCCAACATCGGGTCGATAGCGCTCAATGAGTTCAAGGACTCGGAAGAGTTCAGGCAGTTCTCCAATGTCTTCCGCAAGGATGACCGCGTGTTTGTGGTGTCAAGTATCTTTGGCGGTACCGGTGCTGCCGGTTATCCTATCATCGTCAAGAACATCCGCAATGCGGCCGACAATGCCGCCATCAACAACCGTGGCGACCTGAGAGACGCCAGAATAGGGGCGCTCACCGTCTTGCCCTACTTCAATATCCAGCAGGACAGCAACAGCCCGATATCGCGCGGCGACTTCATCTCAAAGACCAAGTCGGCCCTCTTTTACTATCACGACAATCTCACCGGACTCCGTCATGCCGGCAAAGACCTGCCGATGTCGAAGGTCAATGCCTGTTATTATCTGGGCGATGAGGTACCCTCAAATCCTTATTACAACGACCCCGGCGACAACGGACAGCGCAACGATGCCCATGTGGTGGAGTATGTCGGCGCCTTGGCAATCCTCGACTTCCTGGGCATCCCCGATGATGACTTGGTGACTGTCGACGGCAATGCCCAAAAGCCGATATTCAAGGAGTATGGCCTTTCTCGTGACCTCATGCATCTGACGTTGAAGGACTTCGGTGTGCAGACGCGGGGGGCTGTCAACAAAGACATGGCTAAGTTCTACTTGGCCTACCAGTATATCACCAATCAGTTTTCCCAGGACATCGGCCGCGGCTATACCCAGGATAAGCCTGAGATACAGCGTGGCTTCCTGGCAACCAGCTTCTTCCAGACGCTTACGGCCGATTTCTTTGTGGGCTATCGCCAATGGCTCAAGGAGATGACCTCCAATCAGCGGTCCTTTACTCCTTTCAATCTCAACACAACCCAGCTGGCAGACGCTATCTGCGGTGTGGCGCCGAAGAAGAGCTTCTTCTCGGGTGAGATCAGCTATAAGACACTGTTGAGCGCGATGAACAAGTCCTCCCAAGCTGCTTCACGCCAAGGACGCTTCGGCTCAGGCGATGTAGCTTTGCGCCTGTCTACGCTGCTGGACGAGGTGCTCGATAAATTGGTAGAAGAGAAATATGATGGCATAGCATGAGCATAGTGCGCGTGTTGGACTACAGTAGATAAATATTAAGATGTCGAAGATATTATCCTATAATAAGAAGACGACCGGTGAAGGATGGATTCCCTTGTCCGGACAATATGGTGCCGACGAGATCAATATGATCAGCGACCCCAATGGTGGCTTGTCGGTGAAACCCCGTACAGCCATTCCTTCTCCCTTTGCCCAGATGGACTTGGTGAAGAACGCTTTCCGGCGCTTGAGTGCTAATGAGCGTCTGAAAGGCGAGGTGATGGATGAGCGTCTGGTCAGCTATGCCTTGGATGTTGCGCAAGTGTTTTTCAATATCAAGGAGCTCAAGCACAACCTTGGAGGACAGACAGGGACGTCAGGGGTGAACGGCACACAGCTCCATATCGTGGAATGGAGTAAGGACAAGGAGTTGGAACTCTTGCAGACTACGCCTTCCCATCGGCTGCTCGGCGATACACTGCAGATGTTTTTGCGGCAGGACAATGAGTCGTTCAATTTCGACCACATGGACCGACTCTTCTTCCTTGTGTATGGCAATGAGGTGATCGGCTGCACGTCTCCGGTGACGTTGTTCATGGCCACTCCCAATGCACAGCCCGATACCTGGAACATTCCTCTCGAGCAGAATGTCAATCTCTTCGATAAGGTACGGCCACTCTACGAGCGTACGGATAAGTTCATCCTTTGCCTGTATGCGCTCTTCACCGCCTATCCTCAGCTTAAGGATTTGTGTGGTGAGGTCAACAGTTATCTGATTACTTGTTTCGGTTTGCTGCCAACAAATATGAAGCAGACCATCCTGGCCACTATCGGCAACCCGATGGTCAAAGACGAAAACAGCAGTGAGGGCGCACGGCAGTATCTCCAACATGAGTATGCACAGATCGAGGAAGGCGTGCAGGCCTTAGGCGTGCCCTTCTTCTGCCTGCGCCGTGAAGACATATTGGAAAACATCGCGCGCAGCGATTTCCGCTTGATGCCGTCTTTGCCCCAACCCGAGGCTGAGCTGATACCTTTGGTGCTGCAAAACCATCTCAATGCGCCGACGGATAATCCTTATCACTATATCTCCGACATTTGGGATGACATGATCACCATTCGCCCCGAAGACTATGCCGAGAGTCCGTCTCACCGCATCCTTCCGGGTACCTCCCATCCTTATCCTTGGCTGACGTCTGCTGATTTCTTCCAGCCTTCGCTGATCAAGCTCGACTATGCCTTGAACGGTGATTGTTTCTTCGACGGTTCGCTGACGCAGACCAGTCAGAATGCGGATCACTCCGGTTTCCTCTTGCCATTGACGGCAACCTATTTCAAATATTTCACAGTCGATGATCTGCAGGGGACTATCTGCGGTCGCCGTCGCTTCGAGATGATTCATTCGGTTGTTGGCGGCCAGGAGCAGCTCAAGGTCATTCTGCGTCTGCCCGTTCAGAAGCAGGGTGGATATATCACCCTGGAGCGCACTTACGTGCCGGCGATAGGTGTGGACCTGCACTATAATGTGGGTGCTGATGTGGGTTATTTCATTACCGTGCCCTTTGCGCTCAGCATCTTCCCATTCATCAAGCCCGATCATATCGGCAGCTATCGGGTGCAGGTCGTGGACAGAGCCTTGGGGCTGTTTGAAAATTATCAGATAGGATTGCAGTTCTTCAAGACGGGGGCTGCCAGCCAACCGGTGGAGGTCAAGAGCCGCCGGCGGAGCTTGAAGAAGGAGAAACGCGTAGGCTCGGATTATTATCGTCCGTTCTCGACTTTTGATTATATCGTCGTTCAGCTTTTCGATGAGCGTGGCACTTTGGCCACACAGGGCGTGGTTTGTCCGAAGTGGCCGAATTACATGGGTGGGCATGATAAGTTCACCTTTGCCATTGACTTTGGTACTACCAACACCCACGTGGAGTGCATGTGCAATGGACAGATGCCTGAGCCTCTGAAGCTCGATGCCTTGGCTGCCGGACGCTTGGTGGCTACCCTCTACAATGGAGAGCATCTGCTCTACGACGTCATCCTCAAGCAGGAATTCCTGCCAAAGATTATCGGCACGGACTATGGCTTCCCGCTTCGCACCGTTTTGTCTGAGGGTGAGCGCCTGGATGCTGAAAATATTGACGAGATAGTAGCTTTGGCCGATGCCAATATTCCTTTCATCTATGAGAAGGAAAGTATAGGCTACGGCAATCGCGTGATAGCCAATTTGAAGTGGGCCGTGCTGCCGGCAACAGCCAAGCGCATCAAGAGCTTCTTGACCGAGCTGGCGCTGTTGATGCGTGCTAAGGTGTTGCTGGATGGCGGTGATCTGTCAAAAGTGCGTTTGGTGTGGTTCTATCCTTTGGCCATGAAGGTGGGCAACGTCCACAGGATGGCTGACGTGTGGAGCCGTATTTTCAGAGATATTTTTGACGTCGATCCCGATGAGCGCAACCTCATTCAGATGCCGGAGTCGGTAGCCCCTTACTATTTCTACCGTTGTTCGAGCAAGTTCAGAGGAGCAGCCTCTACAGTGGCTTCGATCGACATCGGCGGAGGTTCGAGCGATGTGGTGGTCTTTGATTCCAATGCCAGCCAGCCGATGATATTGTCATCTTTCCGATTTGCTGCCAATGTGCTGTTTGGCGATGCCTTCTCTGATGTGCCTCAGGGCGACAGCAATCCGATGACGGTGAAGTATGTCGACTATTTCCGTAGGCTGTTTGATGCCGATGATGACCGCTATGGTGAACTGAATGGCATTCTCGATGATATCACCTCCAAGCGCAAGAGCGAGGATATCAACGCTTTCCTCTTCTCGGTGATCGACAACAAAAATGTTGGTGGCAACGAAGTCTTCTCCTATGACATGCGACTGGCTGAGGATGGGCGCCTGAAGATAGCGTTTATCTACTTCTACTCGGCCATTATCTACTATGTGGCCTCGATGATGAAGCATAGAGGACTTGACATGCCGCGATCCGTCATGTTCTCGGGCACCGGCTCCAAGGTGCTGGACATCGTAGGCAGTCAGCGCGACTTGGACTTGATATCGCAGGCTATCTTTGAGCGGGTCTATGGACAGCAATATGGCGACAACGGTTTCAGCGTGGTCATGGAGCGCAAGGAACCCAAGCAGATCACTTGTCGTGGCGCACTGATGCAAGTGCGTGATGAGAGCGGCTTTGCTGCTGTCAGTCAGCTCAACAACATGCTCGACAGGTTTGACTCTCACCTGAAGTACAACTATACGGGCATCGACAAAGAGGTGTTGACCTACGCTGATATTGATGATGAGACGACGCGCGGAAAACTCGTGGATGCTGTCCGGCAGTTCAATGACTTCTTCATTGCTCTGTGTCGGGACATACATGTCGAGGACCGTTTCCTTGTAGATCCGGCAGCTATGCAGCATTTCAGTGAGTGGGTAAACCGTGACCTTGATCATTATCTTGTCAATGGATGGAATTTCTTCAACAGGAATGAGCCTAAGCGACAGCCGACAGATGTGATTGAGGATGTGGTCTTCTTCTATCCGATCATTGGATGCATACGCAATAATCTCATTGAGAATCTGTAAGATAGACTACAAGTTGAATTTAATTATTAATTTTGACAGTGATGTTTTCAAAGAAAAATAATGATGCGCTTGTAGACAGCCTGCAGGCTCACGTGGATGCGTTAGAGCAAGAGGTGGAGCAATTAAAGGCTGCTGAGGCAGCTCAGAAGAAACGTATGGCAGCGTTGGATCTTCGCCTTCAGACGGTGGAGTCGGCGTTGGCCGACCGGAGAAACGAAGAGCCGACAGGAGTTCAAAGCGAGGCTCAGACTGCCAATGGCAAGGCTATGGAGAATCATGTCGGTCAAAATGAAATCAGTGAGTTCTATCTGCCTGCGCCTACACCTGACGGTGTGTTTGAGGAAGCCAGCGCCTCTAAGCAAGTAGGGAAGAGTATCTATCTGTTGAAGACGAAAGATCAGGAGAATGGCACCTTTTCCATTTTAGAGGATAAGGACTCCATTGCTACGGCGATGATCAGTGTCAGCCAATTTATCAAGCCCGTGTGCCGTATCGAAGGCGATACGCATCGCTATCCTCAAAGGGTCACTACCTTGAAGGAGGGTGTCGTAAGAAAAGAGGGTAACTCGTGGCATTTGGTGGCTAAGGCCAAATTGCTGTTTGAAGACAGATGATCCTCGTTGACAGATGTTTATAGATAGATGATGTTGATAGCCGTATAATAGACGTAAGCAATAACAATATGTGGGTAAAATGTCCAAAGTGTAGATTTCGCTTCGACCAGCCGGGGGGTGATAACGGTGAGGAGATTCAGTGTGTGTGTCCACGCTGTGGCACGCCCTTTACCTTTACAGACAAAGTATCTGATGACCTGTTGAAAGATGTTGAGGGACAAAAGGATGGGAGCGGTCACCATGAAGAGACTTCGGCTCTGTACCAGGCTCATTCTCATTCTGCAGCTGAGCATCTGGAGCATGGAGCAGAAGAATATACAAGCGAGGAAACTGACTATCAGCAGACTTCTTCGTTCGCTTCCAATGTTTCCTCTTCGTCCAGTGCTTCTGCTTCGTCTCATGCTTCCCATTCTTCCGATGCTGCTTCCTCTATAGCTTCTGCTTCGGGTACGTCTACACCCAATTGGAATGCGGCACCTGTTTATCAAAGTCCTCAGAAACCTCTTGAGCACTCTGAAACTTTGTCGCCAAATGTGAATAGAGCTCAGAAACACAGTAAATGGAGATATATCTTAGCATTGATTACTGTTATCGTTTTGGCCTTTTTTTTGACTCATGAGTGCTCCGGAAACGATGACAGTACTGCGAATTTGGGCATAGAGGAGGTGTCTGACGCTAATGTGCCGGCAGAAGAAGACATCGCGACACCTGCTTTCGATGCCAGTGCACCCGAGGAGAAAGCACCAGCGTGGATACAGGGTACGTGGAAAGTGAATACAAAATACGGGGGAATCATGATCTCTATTCGTGATAACAGAATCACGGAAACCTCCGCAGGAGAAACCAGCCATGGAACTTTTCGCTGCCAGCATCGTCGTTTATATTGTGATTTTGGTAATGGTGAGACCTTTGTTTATCGGTTGGATATGAAGGCCCATCAGATAGATGCCGGTCAAGGTCTGCTGATGAAGAAGCTTGATCAATAGAGCTTCTTCATCATATCATGCATCGCTTCAGGTATAATAATGGGAACTGGCAGTAAAAATGTTTTGCCGTTTTTGTCATGTAAGGTGACAATTTTCCGTCTCTGAGAATCGATTCTTTTTGACGAGAGTCTGTCTTGCTCTGATTTTTGCGAAAATCAGCGTGCTTTTGTAAATATCAGAAAATCAGTTTGTTATAAATATCTGACTTTTGCGAATCAATGAAATCTGCTTCTTCTCGCAAAATTCTGTAGAGAATTTGTTGTCGTCACGCCTATTTCTGACGATGAAATAAGCGTGATGACCGAGCGAAATGGGCGTAATGACCTTGTCAAACTACCTAGATGATCGCATCAAAGTACCTTCTTGTGCTTCAAACGAGAATAAAATGAGATGCCGAAACCTCAAATAACTCTTTCTCGCTCTCTAAATTGAAAGTTGTGACGGACATACTTTTGTCAAGATAAATTAGCGTCGGCTCACATGCATTGCTTGTGTAGTATGTCGTCAATAGCCCTTATCAGCCCTTAAGTGGGGTGTGTACATCTGCCATCTCAAAGGCTCTTTATCGTCTACTTTTCAATGATGCCAATCTTTTCCCATTCCTCTATCAGTCTCTCTGCATCAGTGAGAGCTTGAGAGTGGGGGAGAGGTGTTGTGTCGTCGAGCTGATAGTTATCCATCAGTATTTTAGCGAGAGTCTCAGCAGTAAATTCTTTATCTTGTATCTCATTCCAAAGAAGGGCTGAACTCTCATTCATGCTGATGATGGAGCTGAAGTCGATATTTTCCTTACCCTCAGCAACGATGAGGTTTTGACCGCATACCTTCCTGATCTTAAATCCTCTCTTAGCTTTCATATTCTTTTAATTATGATATTCTTAATATGTGTAGCACTATAGCGAGATAATGCGCTTATTGTTTTCGTCGTTGTTGATTATGCTGCGCCAAACACGGGGATCCAAATCCTTCTGTAGAAAGCGAGCAGGTATCTTCTTATAGGAAACAGATGTGTCCAGATCCAAGAATAGGTCTTCCATTTCTTGCCGTCAGTCCTGTCGAGTTCTTCTCTTCCTTTCCGATAAAAACCGATAACAGCTCCTTTCACATCGCTGAGTCGGCAATACTCTGTGCCAATATTACCGTCTCCTCGCAAAGTCACGTGATCGTGATCGATGCTAATGATACGGTGAAGAACATAGTGTCCGGGGGCTATTTCTGCCAAGACAGGATCACCCACTCGGGGATGGGTGGCTTTTGTCATTAAAGCCTTGTCCCGATTATCCTCTAAAAAGGGTCTCATAGAGAAGCCTCGCAAACGGAGTGTGATCGTATGCCCTTCATCCATCAGTTTGACGATTTCTGGTAAAATCACTGCATTTGGACATTTAATCTCTTCCATGGCCGTTGTTTTGATGAATTTCTTGAAAACAGATCTCTGCTGCTTCCTGATTGGGGAGACAGTGTAAGGTATAGACTGGCACTCGCTCTATGACTCTCCCAATCGTGTTGCAGATATGGTCAAAGATATCAGAGTCCCATTTCATAGAAGAGCAAGAGGGCAGGAAGGAGGCGAAAGCATCTATGGGAGACAACTTCTCTATTGAGTTTGTCTTTGCTCTGTCAATGCGAGTGATAGCTCCTAATTTCGCTTTTTCTTTTCTATAGCAAGGTGTCTTTCCACTCCAAGGTGATCCGTAGATGAAGATATCCTCGCCAATGATCCTGATGATAGGATTGTCGTCATTCATTAAATCGCACCCGGGAATATAGCGTAGCCACATACTCACTTGTGTTGATTTGCCGGTACCGCTCTTCGCAATGAAAGGGTACCCCCAACCATTGTTTCTGACTAAAGAGGCATGAATCAGCAATGTGTCGCGATAGCCTGCTGCAAACGCAAAGATAAGCATCAGCGCGTTGTTGAGTCCAAAATTGCGCATCGTGTAGTTGCCGTTCAATGCGCATTGACATTCAGAGAAGTCTTTGTTCGTGATCAGCAGACAACATTCGTGGCCATGGATGTCTTTGATGATATATTGGTATCCACCATTGTCCAGTAAGTCTACAATGGTGTCTCCGTTGCCGGTATCAAAGGCGCGGATACGCTCACGCCGGTCTTTCGGCCATGGCTTTGTCTTGTCATCCACACGTAGAGAAAACAAAGGCCTGCTGCCTGCCTTATGCTCTGTCAGAAAAGGACATAAGGAAGGTAGTAAATGCAAGCCGTTGCCATCACCCGATGAGAAGTCAATGACACATTCAAAGTCTGCGACTTCAAAATAATGTGAGGTGGACTTGTGGGATTGGGAAGTCGTATATTCCACAGCAGATATTAATTATCCTCTGGTTTGATTGCCTGATAAGTGAAATCGCTTGATTTTAGATATTTGATGTCGAACTTACCTTTGTCCACGTATTTCTTTCTAAGATTCAGGTATTTCTTCTCTGCTTCTTTCTTTGTCAGTCCATACGAGGTAATACAAACAGCATGCTTCCATCCCTTTTGGTCAAGATAGTCTTGGAGCTGATAAGAGTAGTTCTCTCTGCCGTAGAGAAACTTTGTCTTTGAGTCGATATATGCCGAGTCCACTCTCTGCAACTCTGTGAAGTAGACTGTCGAGTCGTTGAAAGAGGCGGCAAAGCCATAAATATAAATGGTCTTCACAGTGTTGGCAGCCGAGATGCCGAGTGTGGCAAGCATGGCACAAACAACCAACAGGCATCTTTTGATATTTATCTTCATATCATTTCTATTTGATGTGATGAACTTTCCTCAAGAATGTCAGCGTGCTTCTCAAGGATATTTAGTGCAAAGATACGAAAAAAAGGCGTATGAAGCAAGTCCATACACCTTTTTTAATATATAAGAGCATTCTATTGGCTCATGCTCTCTTCTGATTTATTTGTCAGTACCAATATTCACAGCCTTGTAGTCGGTCTTGCCCGATGGCCATTCACCGGTGATGAACAGTACTGGATTCTTGCTGGTAGAAGCATCCTTGACGGCATCCTGGAGATCAGAGATTGTCTTCATAGGCTTGTCGTTGACAGTCAGAATGATGAAGCCATTGCTGATACCGCCGTCTTTGAAGGCACCGCTCTTCACATCCTTAACCTGCAGACCATAGCTGATGCCTAATTGTTTCTTCAATTCAGCGCTGACAGGAATGACTTTGGCTCCGAGAACATCCAAGTCGGCTGTCTTGATCACCTTGGTGTTGCCTTGCATGTTCTTGACAGTGACTGTCTTGCTCATCTTCTTCTTGTTGTGAAGCCATGAGATGGTGATCTTGTCGCCCGGGTGCTTGCTGTTGATGACTTCCTGCAACTCTGCCATCTTGGTGATGTTCTTACCGTCGACGCCAACGATGACATCGCCCTTCTCGATACCGGCAGCGGAAGCGGCGCTGTTGTCTTCTACCTTAGCGACATATACACCGTCTACTGTACCGAGGTCGGGGACATCTTTGTTTTGTTCTTTCAGATTGTTGACATAGTTGAGCACATCCTGACCTTGGATGCCAAGATAAGCGCGCTGTACGGTGCCGTATTTCTTCAAGTCGTCAATGACCTTCGTCATGATGGCAGTAGGAATGGCAAAACCATAGCCGGCATAGGAACCGGTTTCTGAAAATAGCATGGCATTGATGCCGACGAGCTCACCTTTGGTGTTGACGAGTGCGCCTCCCGAGTTGCCTTTGTTGATGGCAGCATCGGTCTGAATGAAGCTCTCTACACCATTGGCTCCCAGCGTACGGGCCTTGGCACTGATGATGCCGGCTGTCACTGTATTGTTGAGTCCGAAGGGATTACCCACGGCGATAACCCATTCGCCCACTTTGAGATTGTCGGAGTTGCCGATAGGAAGGGTAGGGAGATTTTTGCCGTCGATCTTGATCAGAGCCAGATCGGTGGTAGGATCCGTGCCGATGATGCGTGCGTTGAACTCTCTGTTGTCTTCGAGAGTGACAGTCAGTTCGTCTGCACCATTGACAACATGGTTGTTGGTGACGATATATCCGTCGGGGCTGATGATGACTCCTGAACCGGCGGCCTCCTGCTTAGGAGTTCTGATCTGTCGCTTTTGCACACCGCCATTGCCCCCGTTAGGATTGCCAAAGAATCCGAAGGGATCAAAGAAGTCAGAGAAAGGATCGCTTTGCACCTCTACGGTTTTTGTCTTGGAGTTTTGAACGTATTTGATGTAGACGACAGCAGGCAGAGCCTTTTCGGCAGCATAGGTCAAATCAACCGGTTGCCCGGCCACTTCAACTTTGTTGGTGGCAGCGGAAGCATTGGCATACTTGCCGACGGGGAGGGTCAATGCCATAGAGCAAAGTCCTACGAGCAAATAACTGGAGTACTTTTTCATTCTTTCAAGGATTATGTTTATAATATCTTTATTTATTTCTACTTGTATTTTAGTTTCACTTTGTTATCAGTTTCTTTTCATATCTGACAGGGGACTGACAAACTCTGTTGAAACACTTGCAAATATAGCATCAAAAGATGAATGACTGTCATTTTGTCTTATTACTTTATCTGACTTTAACACATTCTTTTTTGTGCTTAACTGCTATTAAGCTATTAAGTAGAATAAAAGTTGATTTTACATTCCTTTAAAAACTTACAAAATATTAATCAGTCGGTTGGCTGTTTGAAGATAATTTGCTACTTTTGCAAGATGTAAGGCAGTGCTCCGGCTCGTCGCTGGCATCGCTTCAGATGCGAGAGGAAAGTCCGGGCAGCATAGGACACCTCACTTCCGAAAATAGAAGCTATTGGCAACAGTAGGTGTAGGCAGAAGAAAACAACCGCTGCTCCTTGTGGGCGGTAAGGGTGAGAAGGTGGTGTAAGAGACCACCAGTCGGCGGGTGATCGTCGGGCTGTGCCGTCTGAGGGCTGCAAGTTCATGTATACTATCGTCATGTCAGGGTTGTCCGCCCGATGCTACTTTGATGGCAACGATAGAGGGTAGAACGCTTGAGTGATGGGGTGACTCATTATCTAGATAAATGACAGAGCGCCGTCTCTTCATATAAGAGCTGACGGTTACGGAACCCGGCTTATCAGGGCACTGTCTTACTTTTTTATTATCTCTATACAATATTAGGAGGAAAAAGGGGTTATCTCTGTCGGAGATATTTCAGTTTGATTAGGGCAGTAAATTTCAAGCAACGACTTTATTAATTTTTTGCGTCTATGAAGGATTTAGAGCCTAATATACTTAACGATTACGAGCATCGGATCGCTCGCATCATCGAACACTACGGCGACGAGGAAAGCTTTCCCCGGATGGAGCAGTATGGTGTAGTGCGCGAAGAGCTGGATAGTTTTCTGTCGGCTTACCAGGATATTCTTGACAGTGAGGGCACGCAGCGGCAGCAGTTGACGCTCTATGGGATTATCGCTGTGTTACCCGTGCTGGTGCTGAGCGCTTTTCCTGAAGAAAGTCTGCCTTGGGGCAACAAGTCCTTGTTCGTGGGGATAGCCATCGGACTGGCATTGGCGTTCATGGCCAAGGGCGTAAGAATGTTGGTGACACGTTATCGCTTGTCGCAGTTGAGAAGAGAGCAGAAGGCTTATGCACAATACGCAGACGCGGTAGATCAATACCTAATGGTCAAAACGATGTGAATATGTAATCGCTAAAACTATATGAATACTTAATGACTAAAACTAATATGAAAGATTTTCAGTTGCCGGATTTTATGAAGTACAGCGACAAATACTCAGCATCGGGGTTTGTCGAGAAGATTTCGCATATCGCCAAGCGGGCGGGAGCTAAGCTTGTATATGCTGCGCTCATTCTTTTCTACACGCTTCAGAGCAAGGATGTCCCGTTGAAGGACAAGGCGATCATCATTGGCGCTTTGGGCTATTTGATCAGCCCCCTGGATGTCATCCCCGACGCGATACCGATTGCCGGATTGGGCGATGATGTAGCTGTACTGTTGTATGTGTTGCGCAAGATTAAGGGTGACCTTAACGATGAAGTTAAGCAGCGCGCTTACGACAAGCTGTCGAAATGGTTTGATGAGGACGAGATCGAAGAGGCCAATCATCTCTGGGACGACACCGACCAATAGAAAATGCTCTTTTTGCAAAGGATTCTCATTTATATTTAGTAACTTTGCAGTAGTATTTAGGAGTATCGAATTGGAGGATTGAGATCAGAGTGATGCTGAGAAGAAAGATCATACCATTCATTGTAAGATGGAGAGTCTACATAGTGGTGATTCTCCCCTTGATGTTGTTGTTTTGGCTTACTTGCATGGCTTTGCCGGCAACGGAAAACGACATGCGCAAGTCTGTCTGTATGTTGGACGGGACAGCTACGCTTTGCTTGAGCGATGGTCGCCATGTTGCTGACTTACAAGTGCATCCTGTCCATCAGCAAGGAGTGTGGATCAATCGCCATTGGTGGTGGCCCAGTTGTGATGGCCGTGTATTGACCCTGCTTGCTTTTCCTTCTTCTCGCTTCACAAGGATACAGCCAGACACCGCTCTGATGCGTCAGCGCGACTCTTTGTCCGTGGCGCTGCACCGCTCTACAATGGTCAGAAAGGAATTGGAATACTATCTCCGCTGTCATAATGTCCAAGATGAGGGCTACAACCGTATCGCTGCTTACAGCGCATGGCAGAAGCACCAACTCGACTCCTTGAGTAGTTTAAATTTGGCAATCAGCAAGTTAGGTCAATGTCATTTGAAATTCCTCTATAAATGTCGCTTCATAGTATCATGGTATGATGATAAGGGGCAGTTGCATCGTCGCTCCTGCCGTTTGCTGCGCATTCCGGCTGATAGCGTCAGCCTTCCTGTCATTGTTCATACCGATAAGGCTGTGATACCATGGGGATGTCGGGCGGTGAAAAATGTGCCTTGGGGAGTGTCCCGCCATAAAGAGGTGATCACCGTCACCCTGTCACCGGACGACAACCGACGGAAAGACCATACCATTCTTACCCGCGGAGATTATGACCGTGGGCAAAAGATAGGTGTGGCTCATGCCTTTGCCCAGCCCGGCACCGCTGTCTTTACGCTTCATGGTCGTTTTGTGGGATTAGTGGATAAGGAGGGCTCGCTATGAAATTTTCTCTGAGATGTATTTTCTCTGCTTTTCTTTTCATGCCATTATTGGCAATTCTATTCAACGGTTGTACGGTGAAGACCAACGACGCAGCCAAAATGTTGTGGCAAGGCAAAACCTATCACGGGCAGATTCTTCATGGTAAGCCTGATGGTTTGGGGACGCTCTCAGATGGTGACTCCATTATATATAGTGGTATATGGAAGAAAGGATTGCGCCAGGGCAAGGGCTGGACATTGGACTCTTTGGGAAACCGCATAGACGGTGTATGGAACCATGACACGCTGACGAGTGGGGTTCGCAAGGATTCTACCGGACTTTATAAGGGTGACTTCAACCGTCAGTTGCAGGCCAATGGCTATGGCATACTGATCGATAACCAGGGCACGCTCTATGAGGGCTTCTGGCAACGGGGCAGCCGCCGAGGCTTTGGCTTTTCCAGTCAGCATCGTTTCTTCAGGGTAGGAGAGTGGAAGGATGATGTGTATAAAGGAGAGCGGTTGAACTACAATTCCTCACGGCTCTATGGCATAGACCTGTCGAAATACCAGCATGTGAAGGGAAAGCATCACTATAACATTGACTGGGCGCGCCTGCGTATTACCCATCTGGGCACTCTGTCAAAGAAAAATGTAAGTGGACACGTGAACTATAAGATCTCGTTTATCTTCATCAAGTCCACGGAGGGCAGTTCTATGCTGAATCCTTACTACCTTTCTGATTATGCCGCTTCCCGTAAACATGGCTATCCCACTGGCACCTACCACTATTTCACGCATCGCTCCTCCGGCAGTCAGCAGGCAGCCTTCTTCCTGTCAAACAGCCGCGTGGCGCAGAATGACTTGCCGCCTGTACTGGACTTGGAGTTGCTGCCCAGTCAAATACGCAAGATGGGAGGCGTGACAGTTATGTGGCAAAATGTGAGAGCATGGCTTCGCACGGTAGAGCATCGCACGGGTAAACGGCCGATACTATACATCAGTCAGACTTTTGTCAACCGCTATCTCGACTCGGCGCCGGATATCAAACATACCTATCCAATTTGGATCGCTCGATACGGAGAATATAAGCCGGACATCAAGTTGAAGATATGGCAGTTGGCACCCGACGGAAGAGTCGACGGTATTCACGGTGCGGTAGACATTAACGTGTTTAACGGCTATAAAATTGAATTTTAATAGAATTTCCTTTCATTTTGATCAATTTTTATTCAAATATAGTGTCAATTCAAAGAAAAATTACTATATTTGCAAGGAGTTTAATCAATAAAGGGAATTATATGTTGGATATCGAAATGGTGAAGCAGTTCTACGCTGCTTATTCTTCCAAGATTTCAACGGTAAGAGGGACATTGAAAAGACCGTTGACCTATGCCGAAAAAATACTCTTCACTCATCTTTATGATGAAGCATCGTTGAAGCCACTGAATCGTGGTGTCGATTACGCAGATTTCCGTCCGAACAGAGTGGCGATGCAGGACGCTACAGCTCAGATGGCTTTGTTGCAGTTTATGAATGCGGGAAGAGCGCATGTCGCCGTGCCCGCTTCGGTTCATTGCGACCATCTCATTCGAGCTGACGAAGGTGCTAAGAACGATCTAGAAGTGGCTTGTAAAGAGAACCAAGAGGTATATGATTTCCTTCGGTCTGCATCCAAGAAATATGGAATTGGCTTTTGGGGTCCCGGCGCCGGTATAATCCATCAAGTGGTGTTGGAAAACTATGCATTCCCCGGTGGTATGATGATTGGTACAGACTCTCATACTCCCAACGCAGGAGGACTGGGTATGGCGGCTATCGGAGTTGGTGGTGCTGATGCCGTAGATGTTCTCACCGGACAGCCTTGGGAGTTGCGCATGCCGCGTATCATCGGAGTTCATCTCCATGGACAGCTTCAGGGTTGGGCAGCACCCAAGGATGTCATTCTGACGATCCTCGGACTGCTGACGACCAAGGGTGGGACCAATGCGATTATGGAGTATTTCGGTGAAGGTACCAAGAGCCTGTCTACCACAGGTAAGGCCACAATTTGCAACATGGGAGCTGAACTGGGGGCAACCTGCTCTTTATTCCCCTATGACGACAACGCCGATGAGTATCTTTGTCAGACCGGTCGCGAGCAGGTGGCTACGATGGCGCGCCAGCATGCTGCGGATCTCAGAGCCGACGCTGATGTGGAGCTCCATCCCGAGACGTATTACGATCAGGTCATTGACCTCGATTTGTCAAAGATAGAGCCCCATCTCAATGGTCCCTTCACGCCGGACGCTGCCACACCGATCTCCCAGATGCGCGAGAAAGGACCCTCCAACGATTATCCGATGAATGTAGAGGTAGCACTGATTGGCTCCTGCACCAACTCATCTTATCAAGACTTGTCGCGCGCCGCTTCAGTTGCCCGTCAGGCTTTGGCATTGCATCTGAAGGTGAAGGCGCAGCTTATAGTATGTCCTGGCTCAGAGCAGATCCGTTGTACTGCCGAGCGTGATGGCATTTTGGATGATTTTCGTGCTATTGGCGCTGTGGTCATGGCAAATGCATGCGGTCCGTGTATTGGTCAGTGGAAGCGACATACCGACGACAACACCCGAAAGAATGCCATCGTCACCTCTTTCAATCGTAATTTCCGCCGTCGCGCCGACGGCAACCCCAATACCTATGCATTTATAGGCTCACCCGAGATGACTGTAGCTTTGTCCTTAGCCGGAAAGTTGGACTTCAATCCTGCTACCGATAGTTTGGTTAATGAAGAAGGAAAAGAGGTGATGCTCAAAGAGCCTCAGGGCTTTGTCTTCCCACCCCAGGGCTTCACCTGTGGTAAAGAAGAAGATGCCGTCACCACATTAGAGCAGGAAGATCTCTTCGTGCCTCCTACGGATCTGCACACTGATGTGCCAGTTGTCATCTCTTCCGATTCCCGGCGCTTGCAACGGCTACAGCCTTTCGCAGCATGGGATGGAAACGACTTGTTGGACATGCCGCTGTTGATCAAGGTCAAAGGCAAGTGTACGACCGACCACATCTCTATGGCTGGTCCTTGGCTGCGCTTCCGTGGCCATCTCCAAAACATCTCTGACAACCTGCTGATGGGAGCTGTGAATGCCTTCAATGGTGAGAGCAACAAGGTGAAGGATCAGATGGACGGTCAGTACAAAACTGTCTCTGCTGCAGCGAAAGACTATAAAGCACACAACGTGGGCTGTATCATCGTGGCTGAGGACAACTATGGCGAGGGCTCTTCGCGTGAGCATGCAGCCATGGAGCCCCGTTTTCTCAATGTCAAGGTGGTGTTGGCAAAGAGCTTTGCCCGCATCCATGAGACCAACTTGAAGAAACAGGGTATGCTCGCACTCACATTTATGAATAAGGATGATTACGAAAAGGTGCAGGAGGATGACCGCATCTCGGTGACAGGTTTGAATGCGTTCGCTCCCGGAAATCCGTTGACTGTCACTTTGACGCATAAGGATGGGTCGAGCGACAGCTTTGAGGCTCTCCACACTTATAATCAAATACAAATCGAGTGGTTCAAGGCAGGTTCGGCTTTGAACAACCTTTTAAGATCATAAACAGGATACAATTATGAATATCAGCAAACAAAACGGGGCACTCGTAGTACCCGATCATCCGACTATCCCCTTCATCGAGGGAGATGGCGTAGGCAAAGAGATATCACCCATCATGCACGCTACCGTGGATGCCGCAGTTGAGAAGTGCTACGGCGGTAAGCGCAAGATCGAATGGAGAGAAGTGCTTGCCGGTGGCAAAGCCCACGAGCAGACCGGTGAATGGCTGCCGCAGGCCACGATGGATGCCTTCCGCGAGTGTCTTGTGGGCATCAAAGGTCCTCTGATGACTCCGGTCGGAGGCGGTATTCGTAGTTTGAATGTAGCGCTCCGCCAAGGTCTTGACCTTTATGTCTGCCAGCGTCCTGTACATTGGTTCGAAGGTATCGAGAGTCCAGTGAAGCATCCTGAGAAGGTGGATATGTGCATCTTCCGTGAAAACACCGAGGACATTTACGCTGGGATCGAGTGGGAAGCAGGATCAGACGATGCCCGCAAGTTTTATCGCTTCCTCCATGATGAGATGGGTGTTACGAAGGTTCGTTTCCCCGAAACCTCCGGCTTTGGTGTTAAGCCCGTCAGCCGTGAGGGTTCAGAGCGTCTTGTCCGTGCGTCCATAGAATATGCCTTGTCCCATAATCTTCCGTCTGTGACATTGGTTCACAAAGGCAATATCATGAAGTTCACCGAAGGCGGATTCAAGAAATGGGCTTATGAGTTGGCAGAGCGCGAGTATGACGATGCCTTGAAGTCCGGCCGCTTGGTGATAAAGGACTGCATCTGTGATGCCTTTTTGCAAAACGCTTTGTTGAAGCCACAGGACTACAGCGTCATCGCCACGATGAATCTCAATGGCGACTATGTCTCTGACATGTTGGCGGCTCAGGTTGGCGGCATTGGTATTGCTCCTGGCGGCAATATCAATTACCAGACGGGTCATGCCATTTTCGAGGCTACCCACGGCATCGCTCCCGACATAGCTGGAAAGAATATCGTCAATCCGTCGAGCATCCTGCTTTCTGCAGTGATGATGCTCGACTACATCGGATGGAAGGAAGCCGGACAGGCTATCGAGCAGAGCTTGGCCGAGCTTTACTGCCACCATACGGCCACGGCCGACCTTGCGCGGATGATGACCGATGGAAGGGCGTTGGGTACGAGAGAATTTGGTGACGCTGTCATCAAGGGTATTTTGAAGTAAACTAAAAGTTACGATGTTATGAGAAAGGAA
Organism: uncultured Prevotella sp.; assembly: GCA_900540375.1. Classification (GTDB taxonomy): domain Bacteria; phylum Bacteroidota; class Bacteroidia; order Bacteroidales; family Bacteroidaceae; genus Prevotella. Next base: position 6,518 of record UQFS01000013.1, on the reverse strand, counting down.
TATCTGATATACAAGTTGAGCGATGAGGTGAAGAACTCTTGCAAAATCCCTCGTGAGGCTTTTACTAAATATGGTGTGAAGCGCGGACTGCGCAACGAGGACGGCACCGGTGTGCTCGTCGGTCTGACCAATATCGGTAATGTCGTTGGCTACGAGCGCAATGACGACGGTTCGCTGCGCCCTTGCCCGGGCCGACTCTACTATCGTGGCTATGAGCTCGACGATCTCGTCACTCCCTTGCTGAAAGAGAAGCGTTTCGGCTTCGAGGAAATTGCTTATCTGCTCCTCTCCGGCAATCTGCCCGACGATGAGGAGCTGACGGCTTTCCGCGAGCTGATCAATGAGAATATGCCGCTCGACCATCGTACGATCGTGCACATCATCGATTTGGAGGGCAGCAACATCATGAACATCCTGGCCCGGTGCGTGCTGGAGATGTACACCTTCGACCCCAATCCCGACGACATCTCGCGTGACAATCTCATGCGGCAGTCCATCGAGCTCATCGCCAAGTTCCCGACGATCATCGCCTACGCTTACAATATCTATCGCCATTCCATGCAGGGCAGTAGCCTCAATGTTCGCCATCCGCGTGAGAATATGACGATCGCAGAGAACTTCCTCTATATGCTCAAGGACGAGAACTTCACCGAGCTCGATGCGCGTATGCTCGATCTGCTGCTCATCATCCAAGCTGAGCACGGTGGTGGTAACAACTCTACGTTCACGGTGCGTGTGATCTCCTCAACCCGTACCGACACCTATTCCAGCATTGCCGCGGGAATTGGCTCTCTCAAGGGACCTCTGCATGGTGGTGCCAATATCAAGGCTATCAACATGTTTCATCATCTCAAGGAGCAGATTTCCGACTGGACCAATATCGACGAGATCGACACCTATCTCAACCGTATGCTCAACAAGGAGGCTTATGACAAGTCTGGCCTGGTCTATGGTATCGGCCATGCTGTGTACACCATGAGCGATCCGAGAGCTGTGGAGTTGAAGAAACTGGCCGGTGAGCTGGCCAAGGAGAAGGGTATGGTCAAGGAGTATAACTTCTTGAAACTCATCGAGCAGGAGGGAGTGAAGTGTGTCTCTGCTTTCCGCAAGACTACGAAGCCTATTTGTGCCAACCTCGACTTCTACAGTGGCTTCATCTATGAGATGATTGGTCTTCCGCAGGAGATCTATACGCCTATCTTTGCCATGGCGCGTATTGTCGGCTGGACAGCTCACCGTATCGAGGAGCTGAATTTCGAGGGACGTCGTATTATCCGTCCTGCCTACAAGAATATCTTGGAGCAGAAAAGCTATGTGCCCATCAAGGACAGATAACCGTAGCGACTTAATAATTCTTAAATATTAAGTGGTAGGAGGCCGTAGACACACAGCGTCTTAGAAAAATGTAGTACCTTTGCAACCGCTTCTACGAGTTAGGAGTATGATACAAACAATTAATCGTTTATACAAAACAAAATGGCAACAAAAATCAGATTACAGCGCGGTGGTCGCAAAGGCTATGCTTTCTATAGTATTGTGATCGCTGATGTAAGAGCACCACGTGATGGTAAGTTTACAGAGAAAATCGGTACTTTCAACCCGAACACCAATCCTGCAACCGTAGATTTGAAATTCGACCGTGCTTTGTACTGGGTAGAGGCCGGTGCACAGCCAACAGACACAGTCCGCAACATCCTCAAGGGTGAGGGCGTCTACATGATGAAGCACCTGCGCGGTGGCGTGAAGAAAGGTGCTTTCGATGAGGCTGCTTGTCAGCAGAAGTTCGATGCTTGGAAAGCTGCCAAGGAGCAGAAGCTGAACGCTGTTCGCAGCGCTGAGACTAAGAGCCGTCAGGACGCAGCTGACAAGGAGTTGGAGGCTGAGAAGAAAGTGAACGAGGCTATTGCCAAGAAGGTGGCTGACAAGAAGGCTGCTGAGGCTGCTGCGAAGGCAGAGGCTGAGGCCGCAAAGGCCGCTGAGGCTGCTCAGGCTGAGGCTCCCGTCGAGGAGGCTCCTGCTGAGGCTTAACCCTCACATTTCTTTCAAAGAAATAATCAAAGGATGCATTGCTTATAGCAGTGCATCCTTTTTTGTTGCTTTTTATTGCTTTTCGACTGCATGGCATGTTTTTTGTAGTTGATATATTCAAATAACAGGAGGATAGGATTATGGCATTTATTGATTATTACAAGATTCTCGGCATTGATAAGGACATCCCTCAGAAGGATGTCCGTCGTGCATATTTGAAGCGTGCAAAACAGTTTCATCCGGATCTGCATCCTGATGATCCTAAAGCAAAAGCAAAGTTTCAGGCTCTCAACGAGGCTTATGAGGTGATCAGCGATCCTGAGAAACGTAAGAAATATGATCAGTTTGGTGAGCACTGGAAAGAGGCCGATGCCTTCAATGGAACCGGTGGTGCTAGCGGTAATGGTGGCAGTACATTCCATTGGAGTTCGAGTGGTGGCTCACCTTTCGATGATTTCGACTTCTCGCAATTTGGTGGTGGTGGAGGCTTCTCCAGCTTCTTTCAGGATCTATTTGGCAATATGGGGGGGGCTCATTCCTCAGCGCGTGGCAGTAGGATGCGGACAAGCAGTGGTGAGATGAACGCCAATGTCTACATCGATCTCTACACAGCATTGCTCGGCGGAGAAATCGTCATACAGCTCAACAATGGCAAGAAGATCAAACTGAAAGTAAAGCCTGAAACTCAAAACGACACGAAGGTGCGCGTGCGTGATCAAGGCTATGACAGAGGCGATGGCACGTATGGTGACTTGATCATCACCTACAAAGTGAAGTTGCCGACAAATCTCAACGATCGGCAAAAGACTTTGCTCCGTCAGATGCAGATGGCACAATAAAATAGGGCGTTGTAGGACATCTCTATTCCTATAGAATAAATATTTAATTCAAGCAGCTTCTATCTGATGGTAGGAGCTGTTTCTTTCATCTCCTGACCATGGCTTCTCATTGTGAAGGAGCGGAATAGAGCCACATTTTCATCATCCATTTTGTGTTGAGGGCTTGATAAGACAGAATGATTCTCAGGCATTTTGATTTTTTCTAAAGTAACTTTTGAGGGCTCGTTTTTTTTTAGTAACTTTGCATCATATTATCAATACACGGAAACATAAAATCATTATATAATGAAGATTTCTTATAAATGGCTTAAGGAATATGTCGATTTCGACCTGACGCCACAGGAGACAGCGGACGCGCTTACTTCTACAGGTTTGGAAGTTGACGCCTTGGAGGAAGTTCAGGCAATCAAAGGTGGATTGAAGGGACTTTACGTTGGTAAGGTGCTGACGTGTGAGATGCACCCCAATAGTGACCACTTGCATATCACTACGGTGGATCTCGGCAAGGGCGAGCCCCAGCAGATCGTCTGCGGTGCTCCCAATGTGGCAGTCGGACAGAAAGTCATCGTGGCAGATCTCGGCTGCGTGCTCTATGACGGCGACAAGGAGTTTACCATCAAGAAATCAAAGCTTCGTGGTGTGGAGAGCTACGGCATGATCTGCGCCGAGGATGAGATCGGTGTGGGTACTGACCACGCCGGTATCATCGTGCTCCCTGACGACGCTGTCGTCGGCACGCCCGCTGCAGAATACTATCATCTCGAAAGCGATTGGGTAATCGATATTGACATCACTGCCAACCGCGCCGATGCCCTCAGCCATTATGGTGTGGCACGTGACTTGTATGCCTGGCTCGTTCAGCGCGGCTACAAGACCAGTCTGCACCGCCCCGATTGCTCACGTTTCCATGTCGATAACAACAACCTGTCCATTGAGGTGGATATTGAAAACCATGAGGCCTGTAAGCGCTATGCCTGTTTGAGCATCACAGACTGCGATGTCAAGGAGAGCCCCAAATGGCTCCAGGACAAGTTGACGGTCATCGGTCTTCGCCCCATCAACAACATCGTGGACATCACCAATTATATCATGATGGCTTATGGCCAGCCGATGCACTGCTTCGATGCTGACATGGTCAAGGGCCATAAGATTGTGGTTCGGACGCAGCCCGAGGGCACAGAGTTCATCACACTCGACGGTCAGAAACATATCTTGGGCGAACACGACCTCAGCATCTGCAATGCAGAAGAGCCGATGTGTATCGCCGGTGTCTTCGGCGGCAAGGGAAGCGGTACCTATGAGACGACGAAGAATGTGGTCTTGGAAAGTGCTTATTTCCATCCGACATGGATCCGCAAGAGTGCCCGCCGTCATGGATTGAGCACGGATGCCAGTTTCCGTTTTGAGCGTGGCATCGATCCCAACGGCACTATCTACGCTTTGAAGCAGGCTGCCATCCTCTGTCAGGAGTTGGCCGGCGGCAAGGTGTCGATGCAGATCAACGATGTCTATCCGGAGCCGTTACCCGACTTTAGAGTAAATCTGAAATTCGAATATTGCGACAGACTGATTGGCAAACAGTTAGGGCACGACACCATCAAGAGCATTGTCAAGAGCTTGGAGATGCGCATCGACCATGAGGACGAGGAAGGTCTCGAGCTCACCGTACCTGCTTATCGTGTGGACGTGCAGCGTCCCTGCGATGTCGTTGAGGACATTCTTCGCATCTATGGTTACAACAACGTAGAGATTCCTACTCAGCTGAAATCCTCGTTGACTGTTGCCGGTGAGGAGGATAAGGATCACCGTCTGGAGAATATCATCAGCGAGCAACTTGTGGGTTGTGGTTTCAACGAGATTTTAAATAACTCTCTGACCAAGACCGCATATTATCAGCCCAATGAACTCAATGCCTATCCTTGGGAAAAGACGGTGAAGATCATGAATCCGCTCAGCACAGACTTGGGCGTGATGCGTCAGACGCTGCTCTTTGGTGGCTTGGAGTCATTGGCTCGCAATGTAAACCGCAAGGCCAGGAATATCCGCTTCTTCGAGGTGGGCAATGTCTACAGCTATGCTGCTGAGAAGGATACGCCCGAGGCTCCCATCAAGGCCTATTCCCAGGACTATCATCTCGCCCTTTGGCTGACTGGTAAATTTGTTGAGGGCTCTTGGACACATGCCGATGAGGACACTTCTGTCTTCCAACTGAAGGCTTATGTCTATAATATTCTGAAGCGTGCCGGCGTAGCTCCACACATGTTTGTCGAGGCCCACAGCGAGAACAACATCTTCTCGGAAGGTATCGCACTCAACAATCGCGCTGGCAAGACGCTCGTTAACTACGGCAAGCTCTCCCACAAGGTGCTGGCACCGCAGGGCATCGATCAGGATGTCTTCTACGCTGAGTTTGACTGGACCGGCATTCTGAAGGCTATTAAGAAGAATAAGGTGGAGTTTAAAGAACTCAGCAAGTATCCTTCTGTCAGCCGTGACCTGGCTCTGTTGGTCGACGATAATGTGGAGTTTGCCCAAATCGAGCAGATTGCTTACCAAAGTGAGAAGAAACTCCTGAAGCGTGTCGAGCTCTTTGATGTCTATCAGGGTAAGAACCTGCCTAATGGCAAAAAGAGCTATGCCGTCAACTTCATTCTTGAGGACGAGGAGAAGACGTTGAACGACAAGCAGATCGATGCGATCATGAAGAAGCTCATCAATAACCTTACTACAAAGCTCAGTGCTGAGCTGCGGTAGGCTAGGTTGGCCATGAAGCGTAAAGCAAAATAGAGAATCAATAATAATATAGTTAAAAAGATTTAAGCTACGAGATTAGCTACATTACTTTTCAATTATGGGAAGAGCATTTGAATACCGTAAAGCTACAAAGCTGAAAAGATGGGGCCACATGGCCCGTACGTTTACCAAGTTGGGCAAGCAGATTGCCATTGCAGTCAAGACTGGCGGTCCCGAGCCGGAGAACAACCCGACGTTGCGTGCCATCATAGCCACTTGCAAGCGTGAGAACATGCCTAAGGACAACATCGAGCGTGCTATCAAAAATGCAATGGGTAAAGACCAGAGCGACTACAAGGAGGTTTCCTACGAAGGATATGGCCCTCACGGAATCGCTGTCTTTGTAGACACTCTGACGGACAATACGACCCGTACGGTTGCTGACGTGCGTTCAGTATTCAACAAGTTTAATGGTAACTTGGGTACACAGGGCTCCTTGAGCTTCTTGTTTGACTACAAATGTGTGTTCACTTTCAAGAAGAAGGACGATACCAGCATGGATGATCTGATTCTGGAATTGATCGACTTCGGAGTGGACGACGACTTTGACGATGATGAGGAATCCGGTGAGATCACCATCTACGGCGAGCCGACAAGCTTTGGCGACATTCAGAAGTATTTGGAAGAGAACGGCTTCGAGATCACCAGCGCTGAGTTTACCCGCATTCCAAACGATCTGAAGGATGTCACTCCCGAGCAGCGTGAAACAATCGACAAGATGGTTGAGCGCCTTGAGGAATTTGACGACGTACAGAATGTCTACACGAATATGAAGCCTGAGGAGACTGCCGAGGAGGCAGAATAACATTGTGGGCGCACGAAGCATATTAGCTTTAAAGCGATATATTCGCAGTCATA
>UQFS01000012.1 GCA_900540375.1 uncultured Prevotella sp. | reverse complement strand
AACCAAGACGCTCAGAAAAGTGAGCTAAAATTGGCACAACGAACTGGACACCCTAGTAAATAATATCGTTTTGATTTTCATAGAATCGTAATTCTTCATGAAGGATCCATGCAGGAGACCCCTGCATGGATCCTTCAATCGTTTAATGATAGAAGCACATGATCTCATGGATACTCTTCATGGAATGAAAAGGGAAATTATTTCCTCCTATTTAAACAGTTTCTGAGCGAACTCCGTGAGATAGATGCGCCAGTTACGCCAGATGTGTCCGCCTTCAGTTTCCATATAGGTGAAAGGATAGCCTTTGGCTGTGAGCTTTGTGCGGAAGTCCGCATTGTCCTTATAGAGGAAATCGGTCTTGCCGATGCCGATCCAGTACAGCTTAGGTTTAGCAGCAAACAGTTTGGCGAGTTTTCCGTACAGATCATCATAAACGCGTTCGCTCTCCGCACCATTTTTCTGCTGTTTGTTGATTGCGGCAGAGAAGAGGCCGATATATCCAAAAGTATCGGGATAGTTGGCAGAGATATACAGCGAATGGCACCCCCCCATGGACAGTCCGGCAATGGCACGGTCGTTTTTGTCAGCCTTGACGCGATAGTTGCTTTCTACAAACTTGATCACATCAGGGAAAGCCAACTCAAAGTTACCGTCCATGGTCTTAGGAAGCATCAGTGTCGGCACGGTGAAGCCATTAGGTGTCTCACCCGGCGCGGCTTCTTGCGATATGTTGCCATTGGTCATCACCACGATCATTGGTTTCGCCTTACCGGCAGCTATCAAGTTGTCAAGGATCTGAGCGGCCCGTCCAAGTTCCGACCAAGCATTCTCATCACCGCCAATACCATGAAGCAGATAGAGCACGGGATACTTTTCCTTGCTGGTCTCGTAGCCGGCAGGCGTATACACCGTGAGGCGACGCTTAAGGCCGGCAGTAGGACTGTTGTACCAGATCTTTGACACGGTGCCATGAGGCACTTCCTTCACGCGGTACCAGTCGCCTTGTCCGCCACCGATGAGCAGCATGCTAAAGAGGTTGGTCACATCGCGTACACAATACACATTGCTTGGGTCAAGCGTACGTACGCCATCGACCACCACATTATATGTATAGAGTTCAGAGGCGAGTTTGCCTGTCTTGAACGACCACACGCCCTTGTCGTCCTTCACGAGATCAGCCACACCCGGTGCATCAAACTTACCCATCGGCGTGTCGATCTTACGGGTAGGAAGCATATCGCCGGTGATCTGTACTTTCTGTGCCTGAGGCGCTAACACGCGGAAGGTGACACTGTTGTCGGCATTGACTTCGGGCGACACCACTGGCATCTGAGCCCAAGAGAGATTTTGCTGTGCATAGAGGCCCATTGCCATGAGAGCACCAAGAGCCAAAGTTGAAATACGTTTAAGATTCATAGTTTAGGAATGTTTCTTGATGAATATATGTTATTGATTTTACCAATTGACATTTTGCTTGATATTCGGATTCAGTTCTTTCTCCTTTAATGGGATAGGCAGGAGCATGTTTTTCTCCTTGAAGCCATAGTCCGTGTTCTTGAAGTCCCAGCTGACGCCCTTAGCCGTCAAGGAAGGAATCTGCTCACCTTGTTTGCTCAATGCCTTCATTGCATCGCCCCATCTGACAAGGTCTTGATAGCGTGTGCATTCAAGCCAAAGCTCCAGTCGCTTCTCCGTTTTGATGTTGCCGAGTGTGACAGTAGTCAGCGGAGCGAGACGGGCACGGGTACGAATCAGATTGATGTCTTTGAGAGCCTCCTCTGCATTTCCTTTCTGCAGGTTAGCCTCAGCAGCCAGCAAGAGCACCTCGGCATAGCGCATGATGCGCAAGTCGATGTATTGCAAAGCCTGGAAGTAGGAAGCATCAGTGATGCAGTCCTCTTTGAGCGCACGGTTCTTCCAGTTGAAATAGCCCTCATTGCCATAATAAGAAGCACCGGCCTGCAGGGTCACGCCATAATCCTGCATTTGCTGATAGGTGCGGATGGTGCTGTTGAGTCGGTATCCGTCCTTACCCTCGTCAGCGACAAAGGCGTCATAGACCTCTTTACGAGGATTCATAAAGCCGTAGGTGCCAGTAGCAATCTCAGAGGCGGCCTTACCGGTAAGGTTGAGATGATCGGTACGCCAGCCAATCATCAGGAACTGCATGGTCAGTTGCGACCATTGCTGGCTGGGGTCATTGCGCATCTGAATCTCAAGCATCGACTCACTGCAGTTGTTGGTAGCCACATGCACGATCTTGCCATAGTCACCCTGATAGAGTTGATACTTTCCACTGTTCACTACCCTGTTGAGCATGTCTGCGGCCTCGGCATATTTCTTTTGGAAGAGATAAGCCTTACCCAGCATTGCCTCGGCGACTTCCTTAGTGACACGGATGGTGGTTGCCTGGTCATTTGCGTCGGTCTTCGACGGTAGCGCATCACTGCTGATCGCCTCGTTAAGATCCTTTTCCACACATGCCCACAACTGCTCCGGCGTGCTGTTAGCCGGACGATATTCATTGGGCTGCAGCAGATGATCCACAACGGGTGCCATACCCCACAGTGTGACGAGTTCGAAATGGCAGAAAGCTCTCCAAAACTTAGCCTCAGCCACGCAGCGTTTCTTTTCGCTGGTATTGGGATCCGTCTTGTCGATGATGAGGTTGGCATTATAGATATTGGTATAGAGCCCACTGTACAAAGCTTGGATCATGCTTTCGTCGGCGCCGAAACGATACTCGTTGAGTTTCTCCAACTCTCCGTTGTCACCACGTGACCCACCGCCGACCCAAGCATCATCGGCGAGAGAGTTCTTGACAAACCACCAGTTATAGTAGTTGGACTTCAGGCCCACATAGAGTGTGGCCAAGGCCTCGTCGACTTCCTGGTCGGTCTGATAGAAATCGTCCATACCGCCTATGTTGCCGTTCTTGGGAATATCGAGACGGTCAGAGCATCCGCTCACAAAGGCCACGAGTAGGAGCATCAGGCTATAGAATATATTCTTTTTCATTGTTGTGTTCTTTTTAGTTAGAAGTTTTCTTCATGCATACTCACGTAGGGTTAGAACTCGATGGTAGCACCGATAACGACCTTCTTCGATGTGGGATATGCACCTTTGTCCACACCCATGCCGGAAGTAGCACTTGTCGAAGCCTCCGGGTCAAAGCCTTTATAAGAGGTGAAGGTGAAGAAGTCATCGAGAGAAGCGTAGATCCTCAAGTTACTGATGAAAGTCTTATTCAGCAAAGTCTTCGGCAGGGTGTAACCGAGCTGTATTTGCTTGATCTTGAAATAAGAGCCATCTTTGACCATGGCATCCGAAACGGAATACTTGTCCATGTTGTTGGCACCGGCCCTCGGCACAGAGGCATTGGTATGGTCGGATGTCCAGCGGTCGTCATAGAGATAATCCTTCATCTTGTTCCAAGCGAGCATGTCGGGACGGTTGATACAGCAGAACACGTCATTACCCTGTGCACCTGTACCAAAGAGCGTGAAGTCAAAACCCTTGTAAGCAGCAGTGAGCGTGATGCCATAGGTGATCGATGGAATGCCGTCACCGATATTGGTCAGGTCATTCTCCGTGATCTGATTATCGCCGTCAAGATCATAGAACTGTGGATCACCGGTGTTGGGGTCAACACCTTTGAACTTATAGCCGCGGAAGTAGTAAACAGGATAGCCCTGCTCAAAGAAGGTGATGTCATAGGTATGGAACTTCGCGCCGGTGAGTCGGGTGATTGACGGATCGATATAGGTCACCTTGTTGCTCAGCGTAGAGAGGTTGCCACGCACGCTATATTGGAAATCACGTATATGGTCTCGCCATCCCAGTTCAAATTCAAATCCCCGGTTGTGCACCTTACCTGCATTGATCGGTGAAGTGGCACCACCAATCTCCAGAGAAGGCGTGGTGTTCCAGATCAGGAGGTCCTTGGTATTCTTGTTGAAATAGTCAACGCTGAAATTCAGTCGGGAGTTAAACGCGTAGAGGTCAAGACCCAAGTCAAACTGTTCAGAGGTTTCCCACTTCAGATCGTCATTGCCCATTGTAGAGGGAGCAACAGCCTTGGTATAGACCAGTCCCGGTGCAAAAGCATAGATACCGCCTTGTGCCATGTCGGTGCCATAGCTATAGTTGCCAAGAGCGGAAAGAGATCCGTTCTGTCCCCAGCTGGCACGCAGCTTGGCACTGTCAATGACCTTGCGCAACGGCTGGAAGAAGTTTTCCTCCGACATAGTCCATCCCAAGGAAGCTGCAGGGAAGTAGCCCCAGCGCTTGTTCTTTGGCAATTTGCTCAGGTCAGCGGCATCAGCACGCAGAGAGAACTGGGCATAGTAGCGATTGCGATAGTTATAGCCCACGCGCCCGAAGTAAGAGAGTTTGGAACCACGTGTCGTCTCACCGTCGACGACCTGCGTAGCCGACGCAGCCTTGTAGTGAAGATAGTAGAAGAGCGGATCGTTTTTCGACACGGAGTGCTCTCCCTTGGCATTAAGCGTACCACTCACGTAGTCATAGGAAGACTCCTGATAGCTCATACCTAACATAGCCGTGAGAGTGTGTCCGCCGAACGTCCTCATATAGTTGGCGAAGTTTTCCCACTGGTAATAGATACTGGTCGAGGACGTGCTGCCCATGTCCACGAAATCGCGACTTTGCGTAGCATTACCATAGAAAGGCAGCGAGACCGTTCGGTTGCGCGTGCCGGCGAGACGATAGCCAAAGCGCGAGGTGAGCGTCAGTCCTTTGAGCGGAGTGAAGTCGGCATAGATCGATCCGTTGACATTGTAGCCCGAAGCCTTGTTGGCATTGTTTTCACTCATAATCAGCGGATTGTACTGCTCACCATTGGAGAAGCGCGACACACCATAATAGTCACCGTTCTTGGCGCGCAGCAGTGTACGTCCGTTAGCTTGTGCCTGAGCCAGGAAATCAGGTAAGTTGTCGGGACTGTAATAGGCAGGGGTCAGCGGATCCATGGTCATCACTGCTGTCAGCACAGAACCATACTCGTTGCCCTCAGAAACAGAGCGGGTATTGTATTTCTCGATTTGGTTGGTCGTGCCTACCTTGAGCCACTTCTTGATTCTGTATTCCGCATTGATCGTCGCCGTCAGTCGGGTATAGCTGTCACGGTCGCCCTTGACAATACCGTCGTTATTGAGATAGGACAGCGAGAGATAGTAGTTGCCGTCTTTGTTTCCGCCTTGGAATGCCAGATTGTGTTTCATCATCTTGCCGTTCTCAAAAGCTTCCTTGGCCCAGTCCGTGTCGGTCACGCCGTCCCAGTTTTTGAGCATGTAGTCTTTGGTGAAGGCACCGGCCTCACTCATATAGTTGATATATTCCTCGGCATTGAGCACCTTCGGCACATGGTTGACCGACTGCGATGCGTACTGAAAGTCGTAGGAGATCTTACCGCTGCCTGTAGTACCTTTCTTCGTTGTGATCAGCACGACACCATTTCCAGCCTCAGCACCGTAGATAGCTGCCGAGGCGGCATCCTTGAGGATCTCCATGGAGGCAATGTCGTTAGGATCAATACCACTGATATTGGTCGTGCGCACGCCATCAACGACGTAGAGCGGACTTGAGCTGACATTAGAAGAGTAGCCACGGATGCGCACTGTGGGCGTGCTGCCCGGCGCTGCCGAGGTGGTGATGACCTGCACACCGGAAGTCTTGCCTTGCAAGGCCTGGTTGGCATCGGTGATCGTACGGTGCTCCATATCCTCGGCCTTGACTTGCGAGATGGCTCCGGTGACAGAGCTTTTGCGCTGCACGCCATAGCCGACGACAACTACATCATCGAGCACCTTACTGTTTTCCTGCATCAGCACCTTCATATTCGACGTTGCTGTGGCGACAGCACTGCGATAGCCTAAATAAGAAAAGGAGAGTTTGGCACCACGCTTGACTTGAATGGAGAAGTGGCCATCAAGATCAGTGACCGTGCCGGTAGAGGTTCCTTCCGGACGAACCGTGACGCCAATCATGGGGTTAGCATCTTTGTCGACTACTACACCATTGACACGCAACAGTTCCTGTGCCAACGACGGAAGCCCACAGGATGCCAGCAGAATGGCCATTGCCAAGATGCGTTTTTTCTGTAAGTTGATTCTCATAAGATTTTAGTTATAGGGTTTAACAATCTGCTGCAAAATTAGAAAAATTACTTTGGTTTTTAGAAAGTGAATAAAACGTTTCATGCACAAAGTTATGAAAATCATCGTGAAAATACTTCCTCTAATGTACTAAAGTATTTCTCAATGGTTTAAAAAAGGTCTCTGTCAGCTCATCCCTCTTGATTTTCCATCGTGCTATTTGCTTATTTGTTCAAATCATTGCATCTGTGTTAAAAAACCGGCCAAACCATTGGTAGTCATAGGAAAAGAACGTATCTTTGTCTATAGAAATACAATCTTAAAACATGAAAATAGCACAAGTCCTTCTGTCACTGATACTGTCACTGGCCTTGCTTGCGTGTTCCCACAACTCAGGCAATGTCAATGAAAACCATAAGGAGCAGCACTTGTTGCTCTCCAACCATATCTCCAACGAGCAGATCAACGGATTCATGGAGGACCGCTTCGGACAGATGTGGATCAGCACTTTCCGTGGACTCAACAAATATGATGGCAACACCTTTCACCAATATTATTGCATCGACGACAGCATCGGACTGCCCGACAACAACGTGAAATACTGCTACCGCGACTCGCGGGGACAACTATGGGTGTCGACCGTCAACGGACTATGCCGATACAATGGCAATGACGGATTCACACGGGTCAGAATGAATGTCAAAAACAAATATGTGCTCTACATGTTGGAAAGCCGGGATCACCGCTTGTTTTTTGTCACCATGGATCAAGTCTACGAATACAACGACAAAGACAACAGCGTTGATGTCAGGCTGCGCAATATCGACCATGACAGCCCTTACAACGTCACCTGTCACCTCGATGTCCACAACCTGCTATGGATTCGCAAGGCCAAGACGCTCACGGCATACGCTCTCAGCACATTCCGCCCCGTCGCCACCATTGCCATCGACAACAGCAACGGCAGTTTTCTGCTCAATGGGCATCAGCTATGGGTCAGCGGTCCTGAAGGCCTGCGACTCTTCGATACTGCCCTACGCCGCTTCATGCCCTTGCCGCCGGTGCTTGAGCATCCGGCAATCAGCAATGATGTCGTGTCGCTGATCCATCCTTACGGCAAAGGCGACTTGCTGCTCAACACCTACCGCCACGGACTCTGGTTCTATGATCATCGCCAGCAGAAACTCGTCAACCAATCGGAAGAAGATTTCCCCTTCGAGGCTCCGGACTTCAACGTCACGCAGATCTATACCGACTCTCACGGCAACCTTTGGTTGGGTTCTGAAGGTCAGGGATTCAAAGTGGTGTATAGATATAAGGACATGTTCAATGCCGACACCCATCTCATTCGGGCTCTCAACCGACAAGACGTGAAGTCTGTAGCCGCTGACAACCAGCACCATCTCTGGATAGCAAGCAAGCAGAAAGGGCTCTGCGTCTACGACACGCAGACGCGGCAACTGACCAACCTGCAAACGGGCTACTCGCCGACCAACAGCGACAAATACGACATCTACAAAGTGTTTGTCGATCACAAACAGAGATTGTGGCTGCTGACCATGAGCGGAGTCAGCAAATGCCTCTACGACGGTCACCGCCTCAGTGTGCTCAAGACCTATCCTGTCTACATGCCCATGGAAATCACTGAAGACCACCGTGGCACGATATGGGTTTCGACGGCAGGATATTATGTTTGTGCCATCAATCCCGAGAACGACCATTATACATTGAAGCAAGTATTCCCGAAGACTTTCACCTTCATCCCCGGACTGCTCACGCTCCGCAATGGCGGCATCCTCCTTTCTGCCTTTGCCCAATCGCCCATGCTCATCGACAGACAAAGCCAGGAGTTGCGACGCTTCACGGTCAAACAAGAAGATGTCAAAGCCTGCATACGACGCAGCGTCTACATTCCGACGAAGAGCTTCCAAGACAGCAAAGGAAACATCTGGCTCGGCACGGTGACCAACGGACTGTTGCGCTACGACGCCCGCACCCACCGCATGACTGCAATCCAAGGACTGTCATGCGCTGACGTGTCGAGTATTGAGGAGGATCAGAGAGGCAACATCTGGGTGAGCACCATGGACGGACTCAACAAGGTGGATCCGCGCAACTACAGCATCACCATCTACCATGAGGCTGACGGCATCGGAGGCTTCCAGTTCAACGACAGAGCCTCCTGTCGCATGGCCGACGGCACGCTTGTCTTCGGCGGTACGCATGGACTTACGGTCTTCAACCCGATGAAGATAGTAGCCACCGGCTCGCCACGGCTGATGTTTGAAAACCTGAAAGTGCACAACAACATCGTCATCCCCGGCAAAGGACAGCCCATCAGCGAGAGCATGGAGACGGCGAAAGAGATCAACCTTGGCTATCGCCAAAACAGCTTCTCCATATCTTTTGCCGCCATCGACTACAGCGACTTCAAACGCATACACTATTACTACCGTCTGGAAGGGCACGACAACATCTGGACAGACGCCGACGGCAACAACGAGGCTCACTACTCCAATCTGCCTTCGGGCAACTACACCTTCCACATAAAAATTGTAGGCAACGACTCTGACCGGCCATTGGCCGAGAACACCATCAAGGTGAGAATAGCTCCGGAACCTTGGAACACATGGTGGGCATGGTGCTTCTGTCTCTTAGCAGCGGCCGCCATCTACTGGTATGTGAGGAAAGCAAGAAAGCGCATCGAGAAAGAGAAGCGACTCGCCTTCAAAGCGGAAGAAGAGCGGGAGCAGGAGCAACGCATCAACAAGATGAACATGAGTTTCTTCGCAAATGTCTCACACGAGTTCCGAACACCTCTCACCATGATCGCCGGACCCGTGGAGCAACTGCGCAACAGCGGCGACATCCGACCACAAGATCATCGGCTCCTCGACATCGTGGCCAGAAGCGTCAACCGCATGCTACGTCTGGCCAACCAAATGCTCGACTTCAACAAACTCGAGAACGACACGCTACGACTGCATGTGGAACAAAAAGACATCATCGCAGAACTGCGCCGATACCTTGCCATCTTCACCATGAATGCTGAAGAGAAGGGCATCACGATCCGTACGCAAGGACTGGAAGGCAGCCTGACGATGTGGCTCGATGCCGACAAACTGGAGAAGATCTTCAACAACCTCATGTCCAACGCCATGAAGTTTACGCCACGTGGCGGTGCCATCGATGTCGTCTTCGACACGCTGGACAATGGCCACCGCATTTCACTCAGCATTGCTGACACAGGAAAAGGCATACCGCAAAGTGAACTGGAGAATATCTTCAAGCGCTATTATCAGCTCAACAACCAGTCGGAAGGCACCATCAACTGGGGATCAGGCATCGGACTCTACTATGCCCGGGAACTGGCACGGCTGCATCATGGCACGCTGTCGGCCAATAATCGCACGGACTGCACAGGGGCTCTTTTCACCCTGGTGTTGCCGACCGACGAAAGCGCTTATACCGAGGAGGAAAAGAAATCCCTGGAACCGGCTTACGCCGACATTCCCGCAAAGACACCGGCAAGCGACGTGGACGATGTCGCTGACGAGCAAGACGGTGAGGACAAACGGTCAAAGGTTCTCGTCGTGGATGACGATACCGAGGTGGTGCACTATCTGCGCACGCTGCTTGCTCCCGAATACAAAGTAATCTATTGCTTCGACGCAGAAAGTGCGTTGAAGGCGGCACGCGAAGAGGAACCCCAGCTTATCCTCAGCGACGTGGTCATGCCGGGCATGAGTGGTTATGAACTCTGCCACATGATCAAAGACGACTTACAGACCAGTCACATCCCCGTGATACTGGTCACTGCAAAGATAACGGACGAGAACAAAGTGGAAGGCCTCAACAGTGGCGCTGACGCCTACGTCACCAAGCCCTTTGCGCCTAAGGTGCTGCTGGCAATGATCAAATCGCTGCTCACCAATCGCGAACGGGTACGCACGATTCTCAACTCCACGACGGAAACCGACAAAGACGTGGAAGATGTGCTCTCGGCTCAAGACAAGCACTTCATGGATGAACTCTATCAAGTGATGGAAAAGGAAATGGCCAATGCTGAGCTCGACGTGAACAAGGCTACAGAGATGATGCATGTCTCGCGCACCAAACTCTACTACAAGGTGAAAGGACTCACAGGTGATAGTCCCAGCACATTCTTCAAAACCTATAAGCTCAATAAAGCTGCGGAACTGATCAAGGCCGGTGAGCACACCATATCGGAGATAGCCTTCATGACAGGCTTCAACACGCTCCCGCACTTCTCCACTTCCTTCAAGAAGCAGTTTGGCTGCACGCCGAGCGAATATGGCAAAAAGAAATATTGAGTACTCATTTATATATGTAATTACTACTCAACAGACATTAGTTGCTGCCCTATCTTATGAAGTCCGGCAACGATACGCTGACGCTGCTGTGCCCGCGGTTTTTTCAGACCATTGGCATAGTGGCTAAGCTGACGTTGGTTAACGCCTGAAGCCCGTGCAATGGCTGCCATGGTAGTATAGTCCTCACTGCAACGAAGCAAAGCCGCGGTACTTACCGGATGATAGACGAACTCATAATCACCATCGCGCAACCAGGCTGGTACTTCGTCACCGTCCTTTAACATGCCTTCTACATGGAACTCAAGAGTATCCTTTGCTTCTTTCTGAACCTCGCTCCACGTACGAGCCGTAAATACTACACCGCCTGGAATCATATCGCCAAATGATGCAGCAAAATTCTTGTTGCACCAATCTACATAAACATCTACCTTTACCATAGTATTACACTCCTTTCCTAATTTCTATTTCCATCCTGCCTGTTTCCAAATGCTATTCAACAAGAATTGGCTTAACACTTCACTATTTTTGCCTCTGACCGTCACCTTCCCTTTCTTTTGGGGGTGCTTGAATTGTCGATGGTCACCCTTACAATAGCATTGGATCCAACCATCACTTTCCAAAAGACGAATAACTTCTATTACTTTATATCTTTTCATCTTTGGCTGTATCTTTACTCAATGTCACAAAGGTAGTAAAAATAATATTCTTATCCAAACTTTTTAAAGGAAATCTGTATTCAGCGAAACAAAACTAATCGAATACTATATACTATATGTAGTACTCCGCCGCATCGACGAGGCCGGCGCGGAGGGCATACTTCGTGGCCTCATGGACATTGTTCACACCGAGCTTGCGGAAGATGTTCTTACGATGGGTGTTGACAGTGTGGAAACTGGAAAAGCGCTTGACAGCTATCTCCTTGGTGGTCATGCCAAGGGCAATGTCTTTGAGGATCTCCTGCTCGGTCTTGGTGAGGTTGACCGCCTCGGTGTTGTTGTCAGTGGACTGCTCCTCGATAAGTAACTCCATGGCATGCTGACAGATGAAGTGCTTGCCGTGCATCACGAAACGGAGGGCCTCACGAATCTCGGACAGCGGAGAGTCCTTCATGATGATGCTGAACTGCTGTCCGTTGAGCATCACCATCTTCATGAATTCCGCGCTGAGTTCCTCACTGAACAGCAGCCAGAGGGTCTTTGGAAAGCGCTGGCTGAGGATGAACATCTCACTGGCATCGTTGAAGTCAAAAAGATTGTAGTCGAGGACGACGATCTCTGCCGGGCTCTCCTTCAGCCTTTCGATCAGTCCGGCTTTGTCTTCTACATAACGTGGATCGTCCTGTCCCATTTCGTGGAGCAGGTACATCAGTCCCATGCGTGTGATGCCCTGCGGGTCAGCCAATATGATTTCCATTGCTATTCTCTCCGTTATCTTATTTCTTTTACCTTATGCTTACTTTTCGGTGCAAAAGTAACAATAATAATTAAAAACGCAAAGAAAATTTCAACTAATTATAAAGAATCCCAATAAAAAGGTTGCCCAAAGCATAAAATCGGCATATACCAAGCGAGGATCTACTGCGAACATGCCGACAGCATGGTTATCGCATTTTTGGAAATAAGCCGATTAATCTTTACAAAAACACGTTCGCTTGAACCCGTGAAATAGAATTGTGAAAAAGGGTCTTTTACTTTCATCATTTCATTTTTGCTATATTTGAGAGAGGAAACAGCATCCTCTCGTTGTCATCTCGGTAGTTTGATGCTATCAACAAGGTACTTTGACCAGGTCATCTCGGCTTCCTGACCAAGTCATCAAGGCACTTTGACAGGGTCAAAGTACCGAGATGACCGGAAATTCTATAGAAAATTTTGAGAGAATTCAGCGTTTTCATGGTATCAAAAAGGAAGCAAATCTATAACATACTGACTATCCGATACTTATAAAAACCACTCAATTTTCGCAAAAATCAGAGCGAGATAAGTCTTCGTCGAAAAAAATCGATTCTCAGAGGCGGAAAATTGTCAGTTTGCATGACAAGCCTGAAATTTGAATCTCCAGCTCGCCATAAGAAGAACTCATATAACTCTCCCTTAGGATGAGGGAATGGAGACAGCGGGGAGTCGTAACTCGCCGAACGAAACAGAGCACTCAAGATCTTCCTAAATGGGGAGCGCAAGAAGTAGCTTAGAACTCAAATCCCAGGTTGACCATCAGCCTCAGGTCGCGCTGTGGGCTGGCCCATCCCAGACTGGCACCGAGGGGACCAAACATCGTGCGATAGCAATAAGCGGCCAGCACGCCCCAGTCGCCCTTGTAGCGCAGGATGTCGGCAAGTCGGTCGTCGTGCTGTGACCATGCCCCACGAAGCAGAAGGAAGTTGTTGGTAGTGAGCTGATATTGCAGTTGCAACTGAGCAGCCACATAATGGAGATCCGTCATCTCGATATGGTGGGCACCGGCAAAGGGGAGCTGAGTCTCGAGATAGTGCGAGAACCATGGACCGCCAAGGAACGTACGACGGACGGAAGGAATCTCTTTGCCGAAGAGCAGACGGCCGTAGAGCAGTGGCTGAAGAGTGAGCTGTGAGGACAGCGGCAACGAGATGCGCCAGTTGGCATTGACCTCGCTGAATCCCTTGTGATCGTTGTAACCCGTGAAGTTGTCCGTGAAATAAGCATACTCCGCCACGAAGCGGGCGCCACGCACGGGGAAGAGTCCCGCATTCTCACTGTTGTAGTGGAGCGCGGCATGATAGCTGAAGAAATGATCATCGGACGGTTTCTCGCTGTTGTTAGAGGAAGCGGCGAAGAGCACGGAGTGATAGTCATAACCGTCGAAGCGCAGCGCCACGTCCATGGTCATATTGCGCACATTGATGTTCATCATACTCACCCGAGCCTGATGATGGCCGAAGGTAGCGTTGAAGCTCTTGTCGCCATGGTGATAGAAGTCAAGGTCGTGATAGGCATAGGCGTAGCCCACGCCGAACTCCGTACCCCGTGGCAGGCGCCAACCGCCGTAGAGCGAGCCTTTGTAGTTGCGGCCGAGCCGGACAACGGTACCCAGCCGTAACGGCTTTCGGCCAGAGCTCCACATACCAGCCAACTGCATGGCCACCTTCTCCTCATTGTCGAAGCGCACGCCTAAGTTTCCCTGCAACTCATCGGAGGGGTCTGTCGCTTTGCCTTCCGGCGCAGAGAAATTCAAGGGTGTCAATGCCTCGGCATGAGGACAGAGATACGGTGCCAACTCGTTGCCGGTTATCCCCAAGCGATGCTTCAACGCGATGATCTCGTCCCAGTGGCGCATGGCTTCGTTCTCGCCGCGCCGGATGAGCGTGTCGATGGCAGCGGGAGTAAACGAAGCCGCATTATAGCCCCGCGTGTCCACACGGATGGCGATGTCGGTCAGTTTGAGGTTGTCGTCGTATTTGTTCTTACAGTTCACATCGACGATCTGTCCCAAGACCGCAGAGCCATGAACCAGGTCGTCAGCCGTCTTGGGCGGTCCCTGCACGGTGACACCGATGACATATTCGGCTCCCATCGTGCGTGCGATATCAGCCGGGTAATTGTTGCGCAGTCCGCCGTCGACAAGGACGCGGTCACCCTTTTTCACGGGAGTGAAGACACCGGGGATGGACATGCTCGTACGCATTGCCTCGGCCAGGACTCCGCTATGGAAGTCATACTCTGTATTGTCGACGATGTTGGTCGCCACACAGGCAAAGCGTCGCGGCAAGCTATCGAAGCTCATCGAGTCGGTGTAACCGGCAGTGAGATGACGGAAGAGCCGCATCAGGTTCTTGCCTTCTATGACACCCGTCGCGCCGGACAGATGGCTCTTACGCAAGCGCAATGTCTTGGAAAAGAAATAAGTCGACTGCAAGCGTCGGCCCTCCAAGTCTTCGGAAGAATAGACGGCACGGTCGCTCAGGAGGAAAGGCCAGTCCTGCCGCCGCACCAGTGAGTCGAGCTGCGTCGCTGACCACCCGACGGCATAGAGTCCCCCGACGATGCTGCCCATCGACGTACCCGTGACAATGTCGACAGGTATGCCCGCCCGCTCCAGCACTTTCAACACACCGATATGCGCCATGCCTTTAGCGCCGCCACCGGAGAGCACCACCGCCACACGGGGTCGCTGACGCGACACCATTTGAGGAAGCGTGTCCGCAACGCCGGCAGAGCGAGAGGGGAACAACGGCGAGGCAAGCAGCTGACTGCAAGCTGCCAGGAGGAAAAGCAAGAGTGAAAAGAGTCTGTTCATAAGTGTGCAATCGTCTATTTTGTTGCAAATATAACCAAAAACTCGTTGAAAACCAAAATAAAGCTAAAAAGTTTTCTATGTCTCCCAAGAAGTCTATACCTTTGTAAATAGAATATATAACAAGCGCCATTTTTGTCCTTTGCATTGATTTGTTGCTAAGAAAGAGATTGACGCTTAACGTAGAGAAACGAATAGTATTTGTTAAATAGTATTTGTTATGAGATATGCAATTATAGCAGCCGGCGAAGGCTCACGACTGGCAGCTGAGGGCATCAGAGACCCCAAGCCTTTGGTACGTATCCACGGTGAGCGTCTCATCGACCGTCTGCTGCGCATCTTCATGGAGTACGACGCGGAGGAAATCTGCGTGATCTGCAACGGGCAGATGACCGCCGTGCAACAACATCTGCACGAAATCATCGACTATGGCCTGGAAGGACACGCCATCCCCCTGCGGCTGAAGGTGAAAAGTACTCCGAGCAGCATGCACTCCTTCTTTGAGTTGAGTCCAATGCTCGCCGACCAGCCTTTCGTGCTGACAACGGTGGACACGATCTTCCGCGAGGAAGAGTTCGGCGAATACATCCGGCAGTTTCAGGCCTACCTTCAGCAGGGCGGTGACGGACTGATGGGCGTCACCGACTACATCGACGACGAGAAGCCACTCTATGTCGGCACTGACCGGGAGATGCGCGTCACAGGATTTTACGACGACAACAGCCAGCACTGCACCTATATCAGCGGCGGCATCTATGGCCTGGCACCCAACGCCATCGACACGCTCCACCACTGCATGGAACTCGGCGAGAGCCGTATGCGCAACTTCCAACGGGGACTCATCCGCGACGGACGGCAGCTGAAGGCTTTCGCCTTCTCGAAGGTGCTCGACATCGACCACGCCACGGACATCAAGAAAGCTGAGGACTTTATCACCGGCAAACATGATTGAGCAAGAGGGAATCATCGCCGTGAGGCGGGCACCTCGCTTCTCGCCCAACTCGGTGGACCGCGACGACGCCATCCTGCACGCTGTTTGCGAAGAGCTGCAACAGAAGCTGTCACTCACGGATCCCATCCTCGTCATCGACGAGGACGACTTCGCAAAGGTACCGACAAAGGCAAGGGTCTATGTGACCATGGCGCGGTCTGCGGCGGCCTTACTGGCCTTAGGACGAAGGACAAAAGAGGGAGCGCTGTGCGTCAACAGCGTGACGGGTGTCAGCCACTGCCAACGGACATTGCTGACGACACTCATGCGGGAGCACCACATCCCCATGCCCGCAGAACGAGGTGAAAACGGCACTTGGCTGAAACGGGGCGACGCCGCCGCACAGAGCAAAGGCGACGTGGTGTTCTGTCCTGACCAGAAAGCCCTCATGAAGGCTATTGCCGGTTTCAAGGCGCGCGGCATCAGTGAGTATGTGACCAGCGCCCATGTCGTGGGCGACCTGGTGAAGTTCTACGGTGTCGGCCGTCGCTTCTTCCGCTACTACTACCCCACCGACGACGGCTTCAGCAAGTTCGGCGACGAGCAGCGCAACGGCGCGGCACGGCACTACCCCTTCGACGAAGACGCCCTGCGCAAGGATGCTTCCCGTCTGGCTGAGCTCACGGGAGCGACGGCCTACGGCGGAGACGCGATCATCGACGAGCGGGGACTGTACTTCTTCATCGACTTCAACGACTGGCCGAGTTTCTCGCGCTGTCGGGGGGAAGCGGCAAAAGCTATCGCCGAGGAGGTGATGGAACAATGCCGTGAGGCGCTGAAGTAGCCAAGCACCACGAGGTTTCAAGAAATAAGAACAAGAGAAAAGAAAGAATATAAGACATGTCTACATTTAAGGAACTCTTACAAGCATCTTTTAAATCCAATGATACAGAGGAATGGCTCGATGTGCACTTCACTCGTCCCGTCGGACTGGTGTTTGCGCTCTTCTGGAATAAACTCGGCGTGCATCCCAACGCCATCACCATCCTGAGCATCTTCCTCGGCGCAACTGCCGGATGTATGTTCTACTACACCGACCTGCCGCACAACATCCTTGGTGTGGTCTTGCTGATGCTGGCCAACTTCTGTGACTCCACCGACGGACAGATGGCACGCCTGACCGGAAAGAAGACACTCGTAGGCCGTGTGCTCGACGGCGCGTCGGGCGACGTGTGGTTTTTCTTCATCTACGTAGCTCTCTGCTTCCGCATGATGGGACAATATATCCCCGGCACACATCTGCATTGGAGCATCTGGATATGGGCCATGGCAATCATCGCCGGTTTCATGAGCCACTCACCGCAGAGTTCATTGGCAGACTACTACCGTCAGATCCACCTCTTCTTCCTCAAAGGCAAGGAGGGATCGGAACTCGACAACTATGCGCAGCAGCGTGCCGTCTACGAGAATACACCGAAGAACAAGTTATTCGCCCGGGCGTTTTACCGTATCTATGCCAACTATTGCAAGAGTCAGGAACAGCGCACACCGAAGTTCCAGCGGTTCTCCAAGAAATGGAAAGAGGCACAGGCAACCATCGACCCACAGAAACGGGAGACGCTGAAGACGGAGTTCCTCAATGGCAGCCGTCCACTCATGCCGATGACCAACGCGCTGACGTTCAACGTGCGCGCCATCACCTTATATATATGTTGCTTGATCAACATGCCATGGATCTATCTCCTGGTGGAGATCATTCCGCTCAACATGCTCTATATTCACATGCATAAGCGCCACGAGACGCTTTGTGAGCGGCTGACAGAGAAACTGTAAGCATCCATGATATTCAAGATATTCAAACAATAGGTATTAAGAACAATGACAATGATTAAAGGATATATCTTCGACTACGGTGCGACTCTTGACACCGCCGGCTGCCACTGGGGACAAATGCTTTGGCACGCCTACCGGCGGCAGCAGGTGCCTGTGACCGAACAGCAGTTTCGCGACGCTTATGTCTACGGCGAGCGCATGCTGGGCTACAACCCGATCATCCAACCCGACTATACATTCTACAAGACGCTGCAGGTAAAAATCCGTCTGGAGATGGAACAACTCTGTACGTCCGGCGCCTGGGATGCCGACGAGGAGATGTTCCGCAAGAAGCACGATGCCGTGTTGGAGGACGTCTATGACAAGGTGAAAACGATCACCGCACATAGCCGTGAGGTGCTCGCCGTGCTCCACAAGCGCTATCCGATGGTGCTCGTGAGCAACTTCTATGGCAACATCGCCACGGTACTCAAGGAGTTTGGTCTTGACATCTTCTTCAAGAGCATCGTGGAGTCGGCAGAGGTGGGCATACGCAAGCCCAACCCGCGTATCTTCACGATTGGCGTGGAGCGACTGGGACTGAAGCCTGAGGAGGTGGTCGTCGTGGGCGACAGTTTCTACAAGGACATCGAGCCCGCACTCGCCGCCGGCTGCCACGCCATCTGGATGAAAGGTGAGGGGTGGACAAAGAAAGAATACGACGAAAGCATTCCCGACAAGGTCATCACTGACTTGGAAGAACTCATCAATGCTGAATGAAAAATTACTCAATGTTGAATGATTCGCATACACATCAAAGATTGCAAGGATAACAATTAAGGATATAAAATAGGTATTAACAGACAAAAATACAATGAAACTATATAGCAACCATACACACGCCAGGCAGAGCGCCAAGGGGTGGAGCAGACATTTCACTCCCCTCTCCCTCGGAGAGGGGCGAGGGGGTGAGGCTTTTTTTCTATTTCTCTTCCTCCTCTTCTTCTCCCTTACCACCCACGCCCAGATCCATGGTGTGGTCATCGACGCTGAGAAGGGCGACACGATCCTCTACCCCAGTGCCACCTACCGCGGTCATCACATCGCCGTGAGCGGCAATGCCATGGGCGAATATTCCATCGAGCGCCACAACGGATGGCAGCTGACCTTCACCGCCGTGGGCTACAAGCCGAGGTCCATTACCATCAACGCTTCTACGCCCGGGGTGCTCAACGTGAAGCTGAAATCCGACACACGACAGCTCGCAGAGGTCGTCGTGAAGTCGAAACGTGCCCATTACTCGAGAAAAAACAACCCCGCAGTGGAACTGATGAAGCGTGTCATCGCCGCCAAGAAGCGCACCAATCTCGAGAACCACGACTATCTGAGCTATACCAAATATCAGAAGCTCACGCTCGCCATCAACGACATCACACCGGCCGACATCGATTCGGGATTCATCGGTAAGCATAAGTGGCTGCTCGACCAAGTGGAGACAAGCCCCTACAACGGTAAGCTGATCCTGCCGCTCACCGTCGACGAGACTGTCACACAACATCTCTACCGCAAGGATCCGAAGGCGGAGAAAGACATCATCATGGGCCAGAGCTCCACGGGAGTCAACCAACTGATCCAAACCGGTGACATCATGACCGTGGCTATGAAGGATGTGTTCACCGACGTGGACATCTACGACGACCAGGTGCGTCTGCTGCAATATCCTTTTACTTCGCCGATCGGTAAGGATGCGATCGCCTTCTACCGCTACTACATCGAGGACACGGTGTATGTCGACCACGACCTGTGCTACCACCTGCAGTTCATCCCCAACAACCAGCAGGACTTTGGCTTCCGCGGTGAACTGTATATCCTCGCCGACTCGTCGCTTCACGTCAAGCGATGCAACCTCACCATCCCGAAACGCAGCGACGTCAACTTCGTGGAGAACCTGCAAATCCAGCAGGAATACAGACGACTGCCCAGCGGTGAGTGGGCGCTGAGTGCCGACGACATGATCGTGGAGATGAAGGTGGCGAAGTTCCTGAGCAAGGCGCTCATCACGCGAACGACACGATTGAGCGATTATGAATTCCAACCACTGGCCAAGCAGCTCTTCAAAGGTAAGGCAAAGATAAAACGGGAGGCGGACTCACAGATGCGTGACGAGGCTTTCTGGAACAAATACCGAACGGTGGAACTCACGAAGAGCGAGAGTTCCATGAGTGCTTTCGTGCACCGCATTGAACAGATCAAAGGCTTTAAGTATATCATCTTCGGCGCCAAGGCGTTCATCGAGAACTTCGTGGAGACCGGCGACGAGAACCATCCGAGTAAGTTTGACTTCGGACCGGTCAACACGCTCATCACCAAGAACTTCATCGACGGATACCGCACCCGTATCAGCGGACAGACCACTGCCAACCTCAACAAGCACTGGTTCTTCCAAGGCTACTACGCCCACGGCTTCCACTCGAAGAAGAACTACTACGACGCTAGGCTGACTTACTCACTGAACAAAAAGGACTATCTGCCACGCGAGTTCCCCAAGCGCACGGTTTCCTTCGAGTCGACCTACGACATCATGTCGCCGTCAGATAAGTTCATGCAGACTGACAAGGATAACGTGTTCACTGCCTTCAAATGGGCGAAGGTCGACAAGATGATGTTCTACAACCGCCAGCAACTGAAGTTTGAATACGAACAGGAATGGGGGCTGAAGACCACATTCGGACTGAAGACAGAGGAGAACGAGGCTGCAGGCGCACTTTCTTTTAACCCGATCAACAGTGGTTTCATCTACGACACACCGGAAGGCACGCCCGTCGGAGACCTCATCCATAATGGTAAGATTCGTACTACCGAGCTCAGCCTGCAATTTCAGCTGGCACCCGGGCGCACCTATATCAACACCAAGCAGCGTCGGGTGCCCATCAACCTCGACGCACCCGTGTTCACCATCGGACACACGATGGGATTGAAAGACGTGCTCGGCGGCGATTATAAATACAACTTCACCGAAGCCAGTATCTATAAACGTTTCTGGATGAACAGCTGGGGTAAGATCGATGTCAACGTCAAGGCGGGTGCACAGTGGAACCGGGTGCCCTACCCATTGCTGATCATGCCGGCTGCCAACCTGAGCTATATCATTGAGGACGAGACATTTAATTTGATCAACAACATGGAGTTCCTCAACGACCGCTACGCCAGTATCGATGCCAGCTGGGATCTCAACGGCAAGATCTTCAACCGCATACCCTTGCTGAAGAAGCTCAAGTGGCGCGAGTATCTCGGCGTGAAAGCGCTTTGGGGTAAGCTTACCGACAAGAACAATCCCTATCTGGCGCAGAACGAAAACTCTTCCGTACTCATGCAGTTCCCCGAGGGTTGCTACATCATGGATCCGCATAAGCCTTACGTGGAGCTCATCGCCGGCGTGCACAACATCTTCAAGCTCCTGCACGTGGAGTATGTCCACCGCTGCAACTACAACGAGTTGCCGACGGCGCATAAGAATGGCATCAGGTTGATGATGAGGTTGACGTTCTAAGGGACTACACCTTATTATATAAAGGACACCTTATTTATATAGGGTACACCTTATTGTATATAGGACACTCTGACCGACTGACAATACCAAACATCTATGAAGAAAATACGATTTGCAATCTTTGCCATGCTGACCTTCTCTTCCACTTGCCGGGCAGTTAGCACACTGCCCGTCGAGGGAGAATGGGTGAAGCCGTCCAATCCATTGATTCAGTATATCGGACGCATCAACGACAGTAACTCCGACCAGCCGACATTCAACTGGCCGGGCATTGAGATCCGCGCGCGCTTCCAAGGCACGTCATTGCGCATGGTGGCTAAGCCTAAGAGCGGCTACTTCATGTGCACCATCGATAACAGCACACCGTTCAAGGTGGCATTCAACAGTGAGCGTGACTCTGTCGCTCAACTTGCTGCCGCACTGCCGCAAGGTGAGCACAGCGTCAGACTGATGTATGCCATCGAGGGGCTTGACCGTCATGCCGTCTTCCGTGGCTTTATCCTCGACAAGGGCTGCAAGCTCGTTACTTCTGCCCCTCTGCCAAAGCGCAAGATAGAGTTCATCGGCAACTCCATCACCTGTGGCTATGGTGTGGAAGATACTTCGGGGTCTGATCACTATCTCGACGAGACCGAGAATCACTGGCTCAGCTACGCCACACTGACCTCTGAAGCACTGGGCGCACAACACTTCTCTATTTCACGCAGCGGTATTGGTGCCTACCGCAACTACGCAGGACCGACCACAGGGTCGCCCGATGCCATGCCACAAATGTATGACCTCACGCTCTACCACGACAGCACACAACTATGGAGCTTCAAGCGCTGGACTCCGGACGTGGTCTGCATCAACCTCGGAACGAATGACTTCTCTACTCCAGGCTACGACGCCGCCCTTTATGAGAAATCCTATCTCGGACTCGTACGTCACGTCAGGAGCTGCTATCCACAGGCCTTCATCGTGTTGTTGAGTGGCCCCATGTTGCCAGCAGAGACCAACGCGATCGTCAAGAAAGCACTCGACAACATCAAGAAGACGCTCACCAGGAAAGGCGACAAGCGCATCTATCGCTTCGACTTCACACCGCAGGACGGAAGTCTCGGCTATGGCGCAGATTATCATCCAAGCAAAGCACAGCACCAGAAGATGGCTGCAGAACTCACACAATTCCTAAAAGAGAACATCTTCAGGGACTAAGACACAAAGTTGTTTGTTACGGATAATTGGCACCTCAATAAGAGAGAAGCAGCCATAGGAAACGACAACGTTGGGAAGAGCAATGAACTCTCCCAACGCCATTTTATAAGAAATATTGTAGTTGGAGTGTTAAAAATTTGGCACTCTAATAGATTTTTACTAACTTTGCCTATGAACAATAACATTAAACAAAGAAAGCCTATCGATAATACATTTACTTAATTAAAAGCATTAAGAAATGGAACAGCTCAAGACTATGACCGACGAACAGTTGGCCATTAAATACATGGAGGGCAATAATCAGGCTTTCGACATCTTGTTGTCGCGCAATCAGAACAAGTTGTTTGCCTACATCCTTTTTGTTGTCCACGACGAGGGCTTGGCAAATGATGTCTTCCAAGAGACTTTTGTCAAGATCATCGTGAAATTGCAAAACGGACTCTATGAACCATCGGGACAGTTCGCGGCATGGTGTATGCGCATCGCTCACAATGTGATCATGGATACCTTCCGCCGACAGAAAGCACGCCATATCGTGGAGCCCAACGAGGACAATGACCTCGGGAAACTGCGCCATAAGCAGGTTTGGGAAGGCAATGTCGAGGGACGATACGTTAATGAGCAGGTGCTCAGAGACGTAAAAACACTCATGGACAAACTCCCTGATCCACAGCGCGAGGTAGTCTTCATGCGTTTCTACCAGCAGATGTCCTTCAAAGAGATCGCTGATGCCACACAAGTGAGCATCAATACGGCACTCGGCCGCATGCGCTACGCAGTGCTGAACATGAGAAAGATGGCGAAGAAAAATGGAATCGTGTTGGAAATAGAATAGAAGCAGGGTTCATCATGCCCCTTGCTGCAAGCGGCAAGAGACATAAGCGACAGCGTGGCCAGCCGTAGGCTCTGTTCGTCACGATATTATCGTGACACTCCCTCACAAAGACACCTGCCAACCACACGCGCAAGTGGTCTATAGGGAGCTTGCCAAGGCTGAGATCACCTTTTCCGGCTCCTTTGCTTTAAACACATAGCTTCCGCTGACTAACACATCCACACCGGCGCGCTTGAGCTTCGGCGCCGTCTCAGCATTCACGCCACCGTCCACTTCGATGAGCGCATGTGAGCCGCTGTCCTTGATCAGCTGCTTCAGTCTACCAATCTTCTGGTACGTGTTCTCTATGAATTTCTGACCGCCGAAACCAGGGTTGACACTCATCAACAACACCATGTCAACATCCTGGATGCAGTCTTCCAGCATACAAACTGGTGT
This sequence comes from uncultured Prevotella sp., assembly GCA_900540375.1. Classification (GTDB taxonomy): domain Bacteria; phylum Bacteroidota; class Bacteroidia; order Bacteroidales; family Bacteroidaceae; genus Prevotella. Next base: position 65,114 of record UQFS01000012.1, on the reverse strand, counting down.
AGACGGGTTCAGCGTCACACCAGCCTTCATACCTTCTTCATGAATCTCGTGAATGGTACGGTTGAGATGTCTACATGCCTCATAGTGAACATTCATCATCATAGCACCGAGCTTTGCCGTACGAGTGATATAACGCTCAGGCTGTACGATCATCAAGTGCACGTCAAGCGGTTTCGTACAAATACGCTTCACAGCTTCTAACACCGGAAAGCCAAAAGATATATTAGGAACGAAGACGCCATCCATCACATCGCAGTGCAACCAATCGGCCTCACTGCGGTTCATCATATCTATCTCAGCCTGCAGATTGGTGAAGTCAGCTGCAAGCAACGATGGAGAAACTAATGTTTTCATATTGCTTTATCGGTTTTGATCCGTCATCAGTTCATACAATGAACAGCCACTTCCGAAGTACGCCTGTCGATACGATAGGTGTGAGCAATCTGTCGAATAATATACAACGACAACTCTGAAGGTACACATTCTTTGAGAGTAGAATACTTCATAGGCGGACATAATTAATAATTGTACTAATAAACTTATAACGGAGACATCTGCCCTTTATTATAAAGGGGCAAGAAAAAAGGCTGTGGGAAAGATGCTTCCCACAGCCTAATTTATCTTTGTATGTCTCTATTCTGCCAGAGTTACTGCATCACCGACGCAGCCTGGATCCAGTCGTAGACATAGCTGCAAACACCAAAGGCGATGATGCCCAGCGTACAGAGAGCCAGTGCCAGCTTCGTGTTGACATGAGCACGGAAGGTCGGCAGCGGATTCTCGTTGTGTTTGATGAACATAGCCTTGACGATGAGCAGATAGTAGTACAAGCTCACCACCGTGTTAACCAAGGCGATGAAGACCACTGCATAAATGGCAGCACCGATGGTCGTAGTGACCTGTGCACCGTTGGCAGCTGCCATGAACACGAAGAACTTCGAGAACATTCCGGCGAACGGAGGAATACCACCCAGGGAGAACAGTGCCAGCGTCATGAGGAAAGCCAGACGCGGATTGGTCTTATAGAAACCGTTGTAGGCATCCATGCTCACCACACCACCGTTGTGCTCCTCTACGGAAGAGATAATGGAGAAGACGGCGAGGTTGGCTACTACGTAAATGAGTACATAGTAAGACAGAGCCGTCACACCCATAGCAGAGTCGCCCAGCACAGCCAGCATGATGTAACCGGCCTGAGAGATGGAGCTGAACGCCATGAAGCGCTTCAGATCTTTCTGATGGATAGCAAAGAGGTTGGCGATGGTGATAGACAGCACGATGACGATCATCAGCATATACTGCCAGTACTCTACCATCGGGGCGAAGACCTTCATCAGAATGGAGCACAGCGCAAAGGCAGCCGCACCCTTAGAGATGACACTCAGATAACCACTGACATTGGTCGGAGCACCCTGATAGGTATCTGCCGTCCAGAAGTGGAAAGGAACCAGAGAAATCTTGAAGCCAAGACCACTGAAGAAGAAGACCATGCCCATGACAGCCAAAGGAGTAGCACTGATGTTCTTCACAACATCGTCGAAGTAGAGTGTTCCTGTAGCGCCATAAAGGAAGCTGATACCGTAGATCATCACACCACTGGAGAATGTGGCGGTGAGGATGAACTTAGCACCGGCCTCTGCACTGTGGTGACGGTACTTGTCGAAAGCGACGAGGCAGGCCATCGGCACGGATGCCATCTCAAGACCGAGGAAAAACAACAGGAAGTGGTTGGCACTTACCATCATATTCATACCGAGAAGCGTAGAGATAACGAGCTCATAGAACTCACCCTCCTTGAAGTTGGTATCAGGACGCTGCAACCACTCACGCGACTGGATGAGGACGATAAGTGTACCGAAGGAAAGGATCGTCTTGATGACGCCCACGCTCGGATTGGTCATATACATACCGCCAAAGGCAGTAGCAGAGGCTGTCGGGAAGATGTTGATGAAGACATGAGCCAGCATCAGCACACACACCAACGGGTTGAACCAGCTGCGCACCTTACTCTCGCCGGAGCGGGGAGCCGTAAACAGGTCGGCAAGGAATACGATCAGCAGGATGGCCGTCAGCGTGGCCTCCGGAATCATATTAAGAAATTGACTATAATCTATATTCATAACTTTATTCTCTTTACTTAATCGTATTACATGCCAGCGACAATACCTGCGCTAAGGATATGATGCAACATAGGAGCCATGGCATCATTGATGATGTCCTGTGCCCACAGTGGAGCCAGACCCAAGCCGGCCACGCAGAAGATCAGACCGCCCACTGCGATGCGCTCGTCCCAAGAGGCATCAGAGAGCTTGTAATAAGCCTGGTCGGGAACCTGCTGATACAGGATCTTACCGACAACACGCAGGATATACACAGCAGTGATGACGATAGAGGTACAAGCAATGATGGTGCAGGTGCGGTGGAACAGATCGGGATTCTCAAAAGAACCGACGAAGATGTTCATCTCAGCTACGAAGCCAGAGAAGCCCGGAAGACCGAGGTTGGCCAAACCGGCAACAACATAAGCAACAGCCAGGAAAGGCATGATCTTCATCAAACCGCCCAGACGACGCACGTCACGTGTTCCGCAACGATGATAGATCATACCGATGACAGCAAAGAAGAGAGCCGTCATCAGACCGTGAGAGAGCATCTGCAGGATAGCACCCGTGCAAGCTGTCTGCGTCATCATCAGCAGGGCGAAGAGCACCATACCGCAGTGCGACACGGAAGAGTAAGCGTTGATATACTTCAAGTCGGTCTGCACACAAGCGGAGAGCGCTCCATAGACCACAGAGATAGTGGTAAGGATCAGGAAGATCCAAGAGAGCTGGTGAGCTGCCTGGGGCAACAGATACATGGCAATGCGGAAACAACCATAACCTCCGAGCTTCATCAGCACACCGGCGTGGAGCATAGACACAGCCGTTGGGGCTGAAGCATGACCGTCGGGAGACCAAGTATGGAACGGGAACAGCGCACCGAGGACACCAAAACCGATGAAGATGAACGGGAAGAAGATCTTCTGGATGAAAGCCGGAATGGCATTGGAAGCAGCGATCTCCACGACCGACATGGTATAGGTGCCGCTGTACTGTCCGTTGAAAAAGTAGATGCCAAGGATGCCGAGGATGAGCAGAGCGGAACCACCCATGAGCATCAGGGTCAGTTTCATGGCACTGTACTCCTTAGGACCTGTACCCCACACACCAATGAGCAGGTACATAGGAATCAGAGCGACCTCGTAGAACATGAACATGGTGAAGAGGTCCTCAGAAATAAAGAAGCCAAACACACCGGTAGACAACAAGGTGAACCAGAGGAAGTACTCCTTCTGCATGGGGTGCTGCTGCCAAGAGGCAAAGGTACCGGTGAAGACGATGATAGCAGAAAGCAGGATCATCACCACTGAGATGCCGTCCACGCCCGTGCGATAGAAGATATGCAGAGGCTTGAACCAAGGGATGGCGTCGCCGAAGAGGAAGGGGAACTTCTCTGCCGGCATGGTCTCGCGCGCCTCGAGGAAGGCGAATACCAAATAGATGGCAAGGGCGAGAAGAGCCGTAGAGCCTACGACCATGACGCCACGCACCTGACTGTCGTTGCGAGCCAGCCACAGGGCAAGCAACATCAGAATAGGTATAACGACGAATAACGTTAAAAATGTCATTTTCTTATTTCAGTCTAAGTGAATGTTTCGGTGTTGTTAAATGCAAAGCAGAATCAGCGTCAGCGCCACACTACCGGTAAGGAACCAAATAGCATACTGACGGACATCGCCACTCTGCCACGGACGGATGGTCTCGCCGGCTTCCTGTGTTGCCCATGCCGAGAAGTTGAACATGCCGTCGATAACATGACGGTCGAACCAGGCGATAGGAACAGAGAAGCAGCCGAAGACGATCTTATGAGTGAAGAACTGCCAGGCATCATCGATGTAGAAGCGGTTGAGGGCAGCCTTGTGAAGTTTCGGCATACGGCGCTCGAGCATGTCGGGCACAGGGTTCTTGCCACTGGCATACATCCAAGTGGCAAGGGCAAAGCCGATGGTGGCCACAGCCAGAGAGCACCAGGCTGTCATGCCGAAATGGAAGCTCTGCAAAGGAATATCCTCACTCAGACCATTGGCCGACACGAAATGACCGAAAGGAATCCAACCAGCCACGCAGCTGATGATAGCCAGGAACACCAGCGGACCCCACATGATGAAGGGAACCTCAGCCGGACGACGGCGGTGCCCGGGATCAGCCTCGTAGTAGGAGTTGCCCCAGAAGATGACATAATAGAGACGGAACATGTAGAAGGCGGTCATACCCGATACAAGCGTCATGAACCACCCCATGTAGGGAGAGAAGTGGAAGCAAGCGTCCACGATCTCATCCTTAGAGAAGAAACCAGCCAACGGCCAGAAACCGCTGATGGCAATCGTTCCGATGAGGAAGCAGATATTGGTGATAGGCATATACTTGTGCAGACCACCCATGTACTCCTTGAAGTTGCTGCCGATGATGACAATGATAGCACCGGAGCAGAGGAAGAGCAGCGCCTTGAACATGGCGTGGGTGAAGAGGTGGAACATGCTGGCCATATAGCCGACACTTCCCTCGCCTTCCATCGACGTGCAAACGCCGAGAGCCACGAGCATGTAAGCAATCTGCGAGATGGTTGAGAAGGCCAGACCACGCTTGATATCACGCTGGCAGCAAGCTACGGCAGCTGCATAGAAAGCTGTGAAAGCTGCGATGTAAGCAACATAGTGGAGTGTGTTCGGAGCGTACTGAATCCAGATGGGGAACAGGCTGGCAACCTGATAGACGCCGGCGACAACCATCGTAGCGGCGTGGATCAAGGCACTGACAGGTGTAGGACCCTCCATAGCGTCGGGCAACCAAATGTGCAAGGGGAACATAGCACTCTTACCGGCACCACCGATGAACATCAGGAACAGTGCGGTAGGCATGATCCAGGCAGCGTGAGGCAGACGGCCTGCCAAAGAAGGATCAGCGTTGAGGTCGTAGTTGAACGTTCCCACATAGTAGCTGAAGAACAGGATACCGATGAGGAAGAACAAGTCGGCGAAACGTGTGACGATGAAAGCCTTCTTGGAAGCGTGCACGGCAGCATGCTTGGGATAGTAGAAGCCGATGAGCAGGTAAGAGCACACACCCACGAGCTCCCAGAAGAGATACATCTGGAAGATGTTGGTAGCCACTACCAGTCCGAGCATACTCATGGTGAAGAGCGACAGGAAAGCATAGAAGCGCTGGAAACCTTTCTCGTAGCCTTCCTTCTTATAGTTCTCGTCGCGCTCAGCCATATAGCCGAAGCTATAGATGTGAACCATCATACTCACGGTGGTGATGACGATAAGCATCATCACGCTGATAGGCGTCAGACGGAAACCGATGTTGAACGTCAGAGCCTCGGTAAACTTCAGCCATGTGAAGTTAAACACGGTCACGGTCGGATAGAGTCCCGTGGTGGCGTCACGTCCCACGGCGAAGAAATATTCGTAAGCGGTGTACAGGCTCATGCACCACAGCACAGCCAGGACAGCCGTACCGATCATGCCCGCAACCGGTTTTTTCATCTTCATGCCAAGGAGTCCGAGCAAGAGAAAGCTCAGGAAAGGCAGAAGCAGTATCAAGAATGAATAACTGTATTGCATGGTTCGTTTAGAATTTCATGTTTTCAATACTGTTCACCTGGTCACTGTGATAGTTGCGGTAAACATTGATGATGATGGCCAATGCCACAGCGGTCTCGGCAGCGCTGATGCCCATGGAGAACAGCGTGAAGAAAACGCCCTCGAACTGTCCGGGGAACAGGATGCGGTTGAACACCGCGAAGTTCAGGTCAGCCGAATTGAGTACCAGCTCAATGGAGATGAGCATGGCGATCAGATTGCGGTGAGTGACGAAGCCAAACACGCCGATAAAGAACAGCAGTGTGCTCAGCGCAAGATAACATTCAACGGGAATCATTTCTTGTCCTCCTTTCTTGCGATCATAATGCCACCGATGATACATGCCAACAGGAACAGGGAGATGAACTCAAACGGCAACACATATTCATATTTACCAGAACCGACGAGGGCCTTGCCGATCTGCGACATGGGCACCTCCACGTCGGCGACACTGCAGGCAGCGTCAATAAACTTATTCTTCAGAAGCACCACAGCCACAGTAGCCAGTCCCACGAGCGAGATGAGCGCGCCCTGCACGACCCGCACGCCCTTGAAGCGGCTGTAGAGGTTCTGCAGCGTACGCTTGCTGACGAGTGAGATGGCGAAGATGTACAGGATGGTGATACCACCGGCATAGATGGAGATCTGCGCGGCACCTAAATAGGTGTAGTCGAGCAGGAAGTAGATGCCGGCAATGCCGAACAGCACGAACAACAGGTACGTGGCGGCACGCATAATGCTGCGGGTGAACACCGACAGCACGGCTGAGCCAAGGATGACTACAGCCAAGATGCAAAACATTACGATATTAGCCATTGTCTTTACTTGGTTTTGGTGTTAAACTCTCCAATCTTCAGAGGTGCGCCGCCATCGATAAGGTTGGGCAGGCTGCCTCCTTTATATACCTCCTTGTCGAGGTGCATGACGAGTTTGCTACGGTCAAAGACTGCGTTCTCGAAGTCATTCGTGAAGTGGATAGCATCGAAGTTGCAGGCGTTGACGCAGAGCTCACAGAACATGCAGTCGCCTAAGTCGTACTGATAGTCATCGAGCACCTTATGCTTCTTCCCCGTCTCAGGATCTGTCTCCATGTGGGAAGTGATCTTGATGGTGTCGTTGGGGCATGCTTTCTCGCACATGGTACATGCCGTGCACTTGTAGTCGCCTATCTTCAGACCGCGTTTCACGGCCTGCGGATCCTCGGGATCCTCCACGCGCTTAAACACGAGACGTCCGCGGTGACGGGCAGCCACATGGAGCGTGGTCTTGCGATTCTCGGGATACTGCTCCGTTGACTTCGGGGTGAAGTACTCCTTCATGGTCACCTTCAATCCCGTGGTCAATGTCTTCATAGCATTCTTAATGCCGCCGAAATATGATTGATTTGACATTTCTATATATTATTAAAGAGTAAGTCCAAGAGCCACACATGCGGTCATCACCACGAGAGTGAGAAGCATCAGCGGCATGAGATATTTCCACTCGAGCTGCAGGATATGGTCAATGCGCAGACGGGGGAAAGTCCAGCGGGCCCACATGAGCACCCAGATGACCACGAGCATCTTACCACCGAACCAGACGAAGCCGGGGATATAGTTCATCACGTTGTCGAAACCGGCAACACCGATGTTCAGCGGTGCCCAGCCACCCAGGAAGACCGTGGTAGCAAGTCCGGCGATGACCACGAGATTGAGGTACTCAGCCAAATAGAAGTAGCCGAAGCCCATACCGGAGTACTCAGTGTGGTAACCGGCAGTCAGCTCACTCTCAGCCTCAGCCAAGTCGAACGGACCACGGTTGGCCTCTGCGTTACCGGCGATCAAGAAAACGATGAAAGCAACGATGGCAGGGATGTGACCCTGAATGATCAGCCACTTCCAAGGACCTGTCTGTGCCTCGATGATGCCGCTGAGCTGCATAGTGCCGCAAAGCACCACTGCCGTGACCATGCACAGGCCGAGACTCATCTCGTATGAGATCATCTGCACGGCTCCACGCATGGCAGAGATAACAGAATACTTGTTGTTGGAGCCCCATCCCGAAAGGATGATGCCGAGGATACCGATGCTGCTGATGGCGGTGACCATAAACACGCCGACGTTGAAGTCGAGCACGGCAGCGCCTTTGTTCCAAGGGAGGAACGAGAAGGTGCCCACCGAAGCGATGATGGTCAGAAACGGTGCCAGCGCATACAAGAACTTGTCAGAGCGATCAACGCCGAAGATCTCCTTGATAAGCATCTTCAGCACGTCGGCCACCACCTGCACAGACCCCCAGGGACCCACACGCATAGGGCCGAGACGGCACTGGAAGAAAGCACAGACTTTACGCTCGAAATATATCATGAACATGGCGATGAGGGCATAGAGCGTCAGCACGATCAGACCCACCACGACACATTCAATGAGGATTGTCCAAAAGTCCCCCAACCCGCATGTCTGTCGGAGGAGATTGTCAAACCACTGTGTTACTACTGTGAAATCAAACATATTTTAGTAATGTTGAATGTTAAATGTTGAATGTTGAATGACTTGCTTCGCAATGTTGAATGTTCAATGTTGAGTGTTGAAAGATACATTCATCATTCCAAATTCATCATTCATCATTCTTATTATCTATCCAGATCCGGGATCACGAAGTCGATGGAAGCACCGGTAGCGATCAGGTCAGCGATCTTCTCACCACGCAGCATCTTATCGAAAGCGCCGGCAAGCGTCAAGCCCATCGGACGCATCTTCACACGATAAGGACTCTTGTCACCACGGCTGTCGAGGTAGACGCCAAACTCACCGGCACCGCCCTCCACAGAGAACCACCACTGGCCCTCAGGCACCTTGATGATCGGCTTCTGTTTGATGTAGAAGTCACCCTCAGGGATGTTGTCGATGAGCTGCTCGATGATGTTCAAACTCTGATAGATCTCGTTGATGTGGATCATGTAGCGGTCCATGGAATCGCAGTTGGTACCAAGGATCTGCTCGAAGTTCACCTTGCCGTAGAGATCGTAAGGATGATTCTTGCGGACATCGTTCTTCCACCCGGCGGCACGTCCGGCAGGACCGGTAACGCCGTAGTTGATACAATCCTCAAGATTCATGTAGCCTACGCCTTCGAGACGCTGGTGAGTGATGACGTTGTCACCGAAGACATCGAGATACTCCTGTACGAAAGGACGGAGATATTTGCAGAGTGTCTTGGTGTTCTCCACGAAATGCGGGTCGATATCGGCCTGCAGACCACCTATTCTATAATAGTTCTGAATGAGTCGTCCGCCCGTAGTCTCCTCCATGACGTTGAGCACATGCTCACGGTCACGCATACAGTAGAGAAATGCCGTCAGGGCGCTGAGGTCCTGCGCGCATGTTCCGAGGAAGAGCAGGTGGTTGTCGATACGCTGCAACTCGTCCATGATGGTGCGGATGTAGCGGATGCGGTCGCTGAGCTCAATGCCCATAGCCTCCTCGATGACGCCGACGAGGGCATGACGATGGTGCATGGCGCAAAGGTAGTTCAGTCGGTCGGTGAGGGCGAGCGTCTGAGGATAGGTCATGCTCTCCATCATCTTCTCCATACCGCGGTGGATGTATCCGAGGTGAGGATAGATGTGCTTGATGGTCTCACCGTCAACGACAGTTCTCAGACGGAGCACACCGTGGGTACTTGGGTGGTTAGGACCGAAGTTGATGACGAAGTCGTCGTCATCGAGCAGACGGTGCTTGGTCTCCACGAGATCACCGCAGTCGTTGAGGTTCCACTCTGAGGTCCAGTCGGTCTCAGGCTCATCGGTCATGGGGAACTGGTTCTTCTCGGGACTCATATCGAAGTCCTTGCGAAGTGGCCAGCCTTGGAAGTCGCTGCGCATAAACAGGCGACGCATGTCGGGATGTCCGAGGAACTTGATGCCGAAGAAGTCATAGACCTCACGCTCGAGCAGGTCGGCGTCGTGCCAGAGTTTCAGTACAGAGGGGATGACATAGTCTGTCTCTCCAACCTTCTTGGCCATCTGCTTGACAGAAACGCGCTCGTGGCTGTCGGTGTTCTCCAGGATGTAGATACATCCCAGTCCTTCCTCAGGACCGAAATCCTCACCGATGATGGTGATCAGGTAATCGAAATGCTTATCATTCTTCAGCTTTGCCATCTCAGCGGCAAAGTTGTCAAATCCGAATTCTTTGTTTTCTAACTTCATGACAGTTCGCTTACCTTATTGTTGATTGTTATCACTTGCCGCAGCCTGCTCAGTGCCGGCAGCGGGTTGCTTGTGCACTTCAAATTCCTTTCCCTCCTCTTCAAGAGCGTCGAGCTCACGTCCGAGGACTTCGAGGTCTTCTTTGTTGGGAGTAGCTGTGACCATGATCGGGGTCTTCCCGCCGATCTTGGCAGCGCTGAGGTTCTCATTGCTGATGCCGTGCAGACCGCCGAGACCCATACTCTCCGCTTTCTCCTCACGGGTCATCTTGTGGTTGGCACCTCCGAAGAACTTCTCGACCTTCACCTTACGCTGCAACTGCATCATGCCGTAGAGGATAGCCTCCGGACGCGGAGGACAGCCTGGGATGTAGACGTCGACAGGTACGATCTGATCGATACCGCGCACGACGCTGTAGCTCTTCTTGAAAGGACCGCCGCTGATGGTACAGCCGCCGACAGCAACGACATACTTTGGCTCGGCCATCTCATCATACAGGCGCTTGAACACCGGAGCCATCTTGTTGGTAATCGTACCGGCGCACATGATCAAGTCGGCCTGTCGGGCTGAGTTACGGGTCACCTCGAAGCCGAAGCGAGAGAAATCGTAACGGGCGCAACCCACAGCCATGAACTCAATACCGCAGCACGAGGTACCGAACGTCAGCGACCACAGCGAGTTGCTGCGGCCCCAGTTGATCATCTGATCGAGACTGCCCAGCACCACGTTCACGCCACCGTCGTTGAGTTCGGCGGCGATATTCTCCAAGGTATCGTTGTCCTTGAATTCCTCGTAGGGAATGCTCTTGATGTGTGGTTTTCTTATTTCCATTCCAATGCTCCTTTCCGCCAGGCATAAGCCAAGCCTAAAACCAAAACCACCAGGAAGAAGCCGATGCTCACCAAAGCCAGTGAGCCGAACTGTTTCACGACAACGGCCCAGGGGTAGAGCAACACGGTCTCAATGTCGAACATCAGGAAAAGGATGGCAAAGAGATAGTAGCCCGCATGCAATGGCAACCAGCTGCTGCCGCGCGTGGGGATACCGCACTCGAAGGGCTCACCCTTGACCGGATTGTAGGAACGGGGACCGATGAGCTTGGCAATGACATATGCGCCAAGCACCAGCGTGACAGCCGTCAACAAAACGGTGATGAATAAAATGAAGTTCATAAAAAAATGATAACGTTATTTTTTGAATATTCGCTTAAGTGCTTGCAAAGTTACTAAATCTTTCTGTAACATGAACATTATTTACCTAAAAATGTTATCTCGGCTTATCAATTCTGTGACATGAGTGTATTTGACCTTTTTAGGTTGACTACTTCGAGCCTTATTTTTAAAGTTGGTTGACCTGATCAAATACCTGTGGTATCCCGTGATCGTATTTGCATGATCAACATAAGCATACGGAAGGTTGGAAAAGAGAGCGTTCGTCGTTATGCATAAAAAAGCCATCCCTTTCTCACGAAAAGGATGGTCTGGATAGTTGAATAAAAAAGCTGTTGTAACTAACGAACGATATATTATTTCTTTTCGCCTACAAAGGTAGAGCTTTTATTTAATATACACAAATATTTTATCGTGAAAATATTATAAATTTCAGCTAACGGGCGTTTTTTGTCAACAAACGATAAACCGTCACTCAACAAAAACAAATAAAGACAAGGAAACCATTGAGAATACTCTTCCGGATTACGCCGTAAGGGGTAGAAGAAATAATTGTTGTTATTTTATTTTGTAGTTCCCTTAGTTTCCACTAACTTTGCATAGTCTTATATATAATAATATGGTATAGACCACAAAAATATGAAATATATCTTAGTGACTGGAGGCTCCCGTGGCATCGGCCGTGCCGTATGCCTCCGTCTGGCACAGATGGGACTGCCCATCATCATCAACTATCGCAGCAACGAGACTGCCGCAAAAGAGACACAACAGCAGGTCGAGGCACTGGGCGTGAAAGCCGAACTGATGCCTTTCGACGTCTGTGACGAAGAGCAGGTGAGCAAGGCGCTCGACACCTGGGAGGCCGCCCATCCCGACGACTACATCTCCATTCTCGTCAACAATGCGGGCATCCGTCGCGACGGCGTGATGTTTATGATGAGCGACGACGACTGGCACGACGTGCTGCGCACCACGCTCGACGGCTTCTTCTTCCTGACCCGCCGCATCCTGAAACATGTCATGCCGCGCCACCACGAGGGCCGCATCATCAACCTGGCCTCACTCTCCGGCGTCAAGGGCCTGCCCGGACAGGCCAACTACAGTGCCGCGAAGGCCGGACTCATCGGAGCCACCAAAGCGCTCGCACTGGAGACAGCGGCCCGCGACGTCACCGTCAACGCCGTGGCACCGGGCTTTGTTGAGACCGACATGACGAAAGATCTCGACGAAGACGCTCTGAAGCAGATGGTACCGATGAAGCGCTTTGCCAAACCGGAAGAGGTCGCTGAGGTCGTCGCCTTCCTCGCCTCACCAGGCGCAGCCTATATCACAGGCGAGGTCATCAACGTCAACGGTGGACTGTATACATAAGTCGGGAACCACCACACTCCCCTCACCACACACCATCATTCAACGTAAATCATACAATATCTACAATGCATAGAGTAGTCATCACCGGCATGGGCATCTGGTCGTGTCTGGGTACCGACCTCAACAGCGTGGCGCAGTCGCTCCACGACGGCAAGTCGGGTATCGGCATACAACCCGAACGACTGACCTACGGCTATCGCTCGGCACTCACAGGAATCGTTCCCGAGCCGGTCATCACGAAGAAAGACATCAACCGCCATACCCGTGCCGGTATGTCGGAAGAGGCGCGCTACGCCTATATGGCCAGCCGGCAGGCCTTCGCACAAGCCGGCGTCGACGATGCCTATCTGCTCGATCATGAGGTCGGCTGCATCTTTGGCAACGACTCTTCGGCCAAACCTGTCATCGAGGCCGCAAAGACCATGGACGAGAAACACGACACCGCCATGTTGGGATATGGCTGTGTCTTCCAGTCGATGAACTCCACGGTGAACATGAACCTCAGCACGATTTTCCACATCCGGGGCGTGAACTTCACCGTCAGCGCGGCGTGCGCCAGTGGCAGCCACAGCATCGGACTGAGCTACATGCTCATCAAACAAGGTCTTCAGGACATGGTGCTCTGCGGTGGCGCACAGGAGACCAACTATTACGCCATGGCATCCTTCGATGCCCTCAGCGCTTTCTCCATCCGCATGGATGAGCCGACAAAGGCCAGCAGACCCTTTGACCGCGACCGCGACGGACTGGTGCCCAGCGGTGGTGCTGCCGCCCTGGTACTCGAAGACTACGACCATGCGGTGGCACGCGGGGCTACGATACTCGCCGAGGTCTGTGGCTACGGCTTCTCAAGCAACGGCGGCGGCATCTCCACGCCGAGTGACCAGGGCTGCCGCATCGCCATGCAGCGGGCGATGGACGATGCCGGAGTATCGACTGACGACATCGACTATGTCAACGCTCACGCAACCTCGACACCGCAAGGCGACATGTACGAGGCACAGGCATTGCGTGAACTCTTCCTCGGAAAGCGCGCGCTGATCAGCTCCACGAAGTCCCTCACTGGCCATGAATGCTGGATGGCGGGAGCCAGCGAGGCGGTCTATTGCACGCTGATGATGCAGCACGGCTTCGTGGCTCCTAATCTCAACCTCGAACATCCCGACGAATACAGTGAGGGCCTCAACATCACGCCCGTCACCGTGGAAACGCCATTGAATACCGTGCTGAGCAACTCCTTCGGATTCGGGGGAACGAATTCGGCATTGGTGTTAAGGCGAAATTATTAATAAAAAGGAAAGAATATGAAGCGATTGTTATTTGTCATGCAGCTGTTGCTCTTATGCAGCACGCTGGCACTTGCAAAGCCCAACATCGGGCTCAGCATCCTGAAAGGACAGCACCGCATCCATTGGACAATGGACTGGACACAGTTGACCATCGAAGGCATGAAACCCAAAGAATGGCTGGAATTCCGCCAAGCCGAGCAACCGGAATACGACGCTGACTATGAGCTGGAAAGTCAGCTCAAGCCACGTATCCTTGACATGGTGGCGGGAGCCAACTCTAAGCTGATGAGCCAACAGATGATTCTCTGCAGCGACAGCGACTGTACCTACACGCTTGTCCTGCAACCTGTCAATATGAGCAAGAAAGGCAATTGTACCGTGAAGTGCTATGTCAAGGAGACAAAGAGTGGAAAACAAGTCTACGAATTCTTTGTCTTGGGGCGCGGCGGTGTCTTCGGCTCGATGAGCAATCTGTGGGGCGACGGCTTCCAAAACGCCGGGCGACGCATGGGCAAGATGATTCTCGACGGGGTGAGCAGATGACGGCGATACGAAGGCCCACTGGATTCAACGCCTGACAATCCATACTTCAATGCCCGACAAACAATATTCGTAACACCACATCATAGAATATCACCCTATGCATCTGTCTGACAGTTTAAAAGAAAGATATACCCGTGAGCATCTCAGTGCCCGCGAGGCACAAAGACTGGCCGAGTTCATCGCTTGGGGACCGGCTATTTTTCAGGCATCGCGACTGATGGTGAAGTCCGGCATCCTCGACCTCTTGCGCGACAGTGAACAAGGACTCACACGTCAGGAGATCGTGGAGAAGACCCATCTGAGCGACTATGCCGTGAAGTGCCTGTTAGAAGCTTCGCTGTCCATCGGTACCGTGCTCGTCAATCCCGACAACGATCGCTATACGATCTCGAAGACGGGATGGTTTCTGCTCAATGATCCGGCTACACGTGTAAACCTCGATTTCAACCACGACGTGAACTATGAAGGGTGGTTCCGCTTAGAAGAGTCGCTCCGCAACGGTAAGCCTGAGGGCCTGCGCCGCTTCGGATCGTGGCCTACCATCTACGAGGGCTTGTCGTCACTGCCCACTGAGGTGCAGAAGAGTTGGTTTGGCTTTGACCATTTCTACAGCGATTCCTCGTTCCCCGATGCCCTGCGGATTGTCTTCGACGAGCACCACGTGCGCACGCTCTACGATGTCGGCGGCAACACGGGCAAGTGGGCGCTGCGCTGTGTAGACCATAGTCCGGAGGCCCGCGTCACCGTCCTCGACCTGCCACAACAGATCAGGCTGATGCAGGGTAACATCCAAGGGCACCGCGGCAATGAGCGTATCACGGGCTATCCTATCGACTTGCTCGATGAGCAACAGGCGTTTCCCTTGACGGACGACGGCCCTGACGCTATCTGGATGAGTCAGTTTCTCGACTGCTTCAGCATGCCGCAGATCGTCAGCATCCTGCGCCGTGCCGCCAAGGCGATGAAGTCCCAGACACGTATCTACATCATGGAGACGCTGTGGGACCGCCAGAAATACGAGCCCACCACGCTGTGTCTGACGCTCACATCGCTCTACTTCACCGCCCTCGCCAACGGCAATTCTAAGATGTACAACACCGAGGACATGGAGCAATGTATCCACGACGCCGGACTGGAAATAGAAACCATCCATGATCATCTCGGACAAGGCCACTCGATCATCGTGGTCAGACAACCCAAAAAGAAATAATATTCAATCATTTATGGAAAGAAAAGAAATAGAAGAGAAAGTAAGAAACTTCATGGTCGACGAACTGGAAATCGACGAGGAGAAAATCAGGCCGGGGGCTAAACTCAAGGACGATCTCGGTATCGACAGCCTTGACTTTGTCGACATCGTCGTCATCGTGGAGAAGAACTTTGGCTTTAAGATCAAACCCGAAGAGATGAAAGGTGTCGTTACGCTGAAAGACTTCTGCGACTACATCGAGAGGAAAGTGGAATAAGAAAGCATAGCGTGGAGCGCAGCAGAATGCAGAAGAAGGCAAAAGACGACGCGGCGACACAGCAGTGGAAGGGCTACACCTTCGGCACGGAACGCATGCTTCGGTGGCTCATCGTGGTTCTGCGCCACAGTCCGGTGACGATCTGGTACGCCTTTGCGGCGGTCTTTGTGGTTCCGTTTTGCCTGGTCTTCTCCCCCGGTGCCCATTGTGCCTACCGCTATTTCCGTCGTCGCTGGCATGCGGGCAGGCTGCGGGCAGTGTGGCAGACTTATGTCAACCATGTCTACTTCTCGCAAGTGGTCATTGACAAGTTTGCGCTCTATGCCGGCAAGCGCCTCGGGCTGAAGGTCGAAGGCTACGACGCTTTCAAACAGTTAGCCGCGCGCCCAGAGGGTTTCGTCATGCTCAGCGCACACATCGGATGCTTCGAGATGGCGGGCTATGAGCTGGTCTCTGACCGCAAGCCTTTCAACGCACTCGTCTACGGCGGCGAGAAGAGCACGGTGATGGCCGGCCGGCAGCAGGTCTTCGAGGCCACCAACATCCACATGATACCGACGAGCAACGACATGAGTCACCTCTTTGCCATTGACCGCGCGCTGTCCTCGGGTGAGATCGTCAGCATTGCCGCCGACCGCGTCTTCGGCTCTCCGCGCACGGTCACAGTATCGCTGTTGGGCCAAACAGCCGACCTGCCGCAAGGTCCGTTTGCCGTTCCGGCAATGCGTGGCCTTTCCGTCATTGCCGTCAACGTGATGAAGACGAGTCTGCATGGATATACGGCTTACGTCACCCCGCTCGACTACGACCGCCAGGCTCCGCGCAAGCAACAGATCCGGCAGCTCGCCGACGCCTATGCCGCAGAGCTCGACCATCTGCTCCACCGCTATCCCGCACAGTGGTACAACTACTTTGACTTTTGGAAAGAAGACCGGCATTAAGCTCTTCTCACCCAAAGGTCATCATCAAGAAACGACAAAATACTGATGAATACAGACTCGACAGACTATTCTCATCCCACGGAGACCGTGTTGCGCAACATCGACGTGCATACGCTGTTGCCGCAACAGGAGCCCTTTGTCATGGTCGGCACGCTGACACAGTTCGACGAGACCACTACGGTCACGGAAACATTGATATGCCCCGACAACCTCTTCGTTGACGGTGAAGCCTTGCGCACGACGGGCATGATAGAGAACATTGCCCAGACCTGTGCCGTACGCATCGGATACTACAATAAATATATCCTCAATACAGGCGTGCAGATTGGCGTGATCGGTGCCGTGAGAAAGATGAAGGTAAACGGCCATCCGCGTGTCGGACAGCAATTCCGGACTACCGTGACCGTGGTGCAGCAACTTCTCGGCATGACACTCGCCAATGCGGAAATCACTTGCGAGGGAGAGACGCTGGCAACAGCGCAGATCAAACTGGCGGTCAAGGAACAGTAAGCAGGCTTCGTTAAAACTGCCAACAGAAGCTTTTCGCTATGACAGAAAAATGCAGGATGATACAGCGGAAATGCTTATTTATATAATAAGGTGTAGATAAATGAAAGAAACACTTAAAGGGCTCAAGGAGCTCAGGGCGTCGAAGACCTTCGACATCCGCTTCAGTGAGGTGGACTCGATGAATGTGGTGTGGCACGGTTCCTACGCGCTCTATCTCGAAGACGCGCGTGAGGCCTTCGGTGCGAAATACGGACTTGACTATATGAACTATTTCCACCACCATTGCTATGCGCCGATTGTGGAGGAGACGATCCGTTACCACAAGCCGCTGCGCTATGGCAGCAAGCCACGCATCGACATCATCTACCGTCCCACGATCGCCGCGAAGGTCATCTTCGACTATGAGATCTACAATACCGAGACCGGTGATCTCATGGCCACGGGTCACTCCGTGCAGGCATTTATCGACACTGATTATCAAATCATTCTGTATCGTCCTGAGTTCTATCAGGAATGGCAGAAGCAATGGGGAGTATTTGCGGAATGATCGAAATCCTGTCGACAAACATCCTCTCGCCGTTGGGCGAGACCACAGCGGCGAATCTGGCTGCCGTGCTGCGCGGCGACTCTGCCGTCCGTCTTTGGAGCGGACGCTGGGGATTGCCCTACGCTTTCCAGGCCGCACTGTTCAGTGATGAGCAGGCGCGACGCTGGATGTTGCCGGGACAACCGCGCTTTGTCTCGCTCGCACTGGCCTCTATCAGGCAAGCATTAGGCGAGACACCGGACATCGACCGGTGCCGGACGCGCCTCGTACTCAGTACCACGAAGGGCAATGTCGAGGCTCTGACCATCAGTCCGATCGACGATGATGTGGCCCTACCGCCGTCGGCAAGTGCAGATATGCTGGATGGTCAGCTCGGTCTCGACGGTCATCCGCTCGTTGTCGACAATGCGTGCATCTCCGGTCTTTCGGCTTTGTTCGTTGCCTCGCGGCTGTTGCAGGCGGGCGAGTGCGAAAGCGTCATCGTCTGCGGAGCGGAAGTGCAGAGTGCTTTCATCGTCAGCGGCTTCCAAGCACTCAAGGCGATGTCGGACCACCGCTGCCGCCCCTTCGACATCGAGCGCACGGGCTTGAACCTCGGCGAGGCCGCGGCGACGATCATCCTGCGACGCAATGAAAGCACCACCACACGCTGGCGACTCGAAGCGGGTGCGATGGCCAACGACGCTTATCACCTCACTTCTCCCTCTCCGAAAGCCGAGGGCGCCTGGCGCGCCTTGGAGAGCATCCTGCAAGGTCACGACGCTCAGCGGCTGGCCTGTGTCAGTGCACATGGCACGGCGACATTATTCAACGACCAGATGGAAAGCGTAGCCATCGAGCGTGCCGGACTGGAGAGCGTGCCGGTGGTGGGCTTGAAGGCTTATTTCGGTCACACGATGGGCGCCTGCGGCGTTTTGGAGTCCGCGCTGATGATGGCGGCTCTCGACCAGAGCGTCATCCCAACAACACTCGGCTACAGCGAGCGGGGCGTGTCTGCGCCCATCCGGGTCACCACGGCGCCACTGCCGACGCAGAAGAAAGCGTTCATCAAGATGCTATCCGGCTTCGGTGGTTCCAACGCTGCGGTGTGGTTTGACAAAGATTCGGTGGCAGGCACGACGCGTGAAACCACTGTTTTACCGTCGGAAACCTCCTCTGAAAGCATGCTGGCAAAAGTCGAGAGTCTCCATCAGGTAGAGATCACGCCCACTCGCGTCGCTGTAGACGATCACGAGCGGCCTTGCCAGACAACCGGAAAGGCTCTGTTGACTGAACTCTACAAGAACGAGGTGGGCAACTATCCACGGTTCTACAAGATGGATATGCTGTCGCGCGTAGGCTTCCTTGCCTCAGAGATGCTGCTGAAAGCGGATGCGGACAAGGGAGAAGCGGCAACATCAGATTGTGCCGTCGTGCTCTTCGGCCGCCACGGTTCGGTTGTCGCGGACCGCAACTACCTCCGCACGATCGCCACGCCCGAAGACTTCTATCCCAGTCCCGAGCGTTTCATCTACACCCTGCCGAATATTGTCACGGGCGAGATCGCCATCCGTCACCAGCTTCACGCCGAGACGACGTTCATCTATCTGCCCCGTTACAACGAGTCCGAGCTGCAGCGTCTCGTCCAAGTCTGTGCCGAGCGGCTCCCATCCAAATACTTGCTGACGGGCTGGGTGGATGCGGAAAACGACGAGAACTATTTTGCAAAGATGCAACTCTTGCACCGGACATAGTCAGGCTTCTCTGTTTATCGGAATCATAGCTCACTTCGTTATAGTCCGCCACTCCATTCAACAATCAACATTGAACATTCGACATTAGAAGAATTCAACATTCAACACTGAACTTTCGTCATTCAGAATCATTCATCATTCAACACTGAACATTCAACATTCCTATTATGGCTGATTTAAATACAGAACTCAAGCAATACATCATCGAGGCTTTGAACCTTGAGGATATAACTCCCGACGACATCGACGACGAGGCTCCCCTCTTCGGCGAGGGTCTCGGACTCGACTCCATCGACGCGCTGGAACTCATCGTACTGATGGAGAAACACTATGGCATCCGTCTGTCCAGCGCTGCTGAAGGCAAGGAAATCTTCAAGAGCATACAGACCATGGCGGACTATGTCGCCAAGAACCGCAAGAAATAATGCAGCGCCCTATCGTAGTCACCGGCATCGGCATCGTCTCGGCAATCGGCCGCGACCAGCACGAGACCCTCGCCTCGCTCCTCGACGAACAGTCGGGGATCGGTACCGTGCGCTATCTACAGACCACGCACACGGAACTCCCGGTCGGCGAAGTGAAGATGAGCAACGACGAGATGAAGCGCACCCTCGCCATCCCGACACAGCAGGAGGTAAGCCGTACAGCGCTGCTCGGCATGATGGCCGTGAAGGAAGCACTTGCCGAGGCACGCCTCTCAAAGCAGGAAAACAGCACCGACGACAATGCTCCCCGCCGCCGTGTGGTGCTCATATCGGGTACCACGGTCGGCGGAATGGACATCACCGAGGCGTACTTTGCCGAGATGCGTGACTCAGGCAAAGCCCTTCCCTGCTTGCTCCATCACGATGGTGGCACATGCACAAAGGACATAGCAGAGCACTTCGGACTGTTCACCGACTACACCACGCTGTCCACTGCCTGTTCGTCTGCCGCCAATGCGATTCTTCTCGGTGCCGACATGCTGCGTGCCGGCGACGCCGACATGGTGGTCTGCGGCGGTACTGAAGCCCTCTCACGCTTCCATCTCAACGGCTTCAACGCCCTGATGATCCTCGACCATCAGCCGTGCCGCCCCTTCGACAACACGCGGGCGGGACTGAATCTTGGCGAGGGTGCCGGTTACGTCGTGCTGCAACGCGAGGACGACGCACGCAAGGAACATAAAGAGGTAAAGGCTTGGCTCAGTGGCTACGCCAACACTTGCGATGCCTATCATCAGACGGCCTCATCACCGGAAGACACCGGTGCACAGCTGGCTATGCGCGAGGCGATGGACATGGCAGGCGTCGGCACTAAGGACATCCAGTGGATTCACGCCCACGGTACGGGTACACCGAACAATGACGCCAGTGAGAGCGAAGCCTTGAAGGCCGTCTTTGGAGATGATCTGCCCCTGGTGTCGAGCACGAAAGGCTACACCGGTCACACGACGAGCGCAGCAGGCGGACTCTCCGCCGTGGTGGCCGTGATGGCGCTCTGCCACGGCTTTGTTCCCGGCAACGTAGGATTTTCACAAGCCATAGACGGCGGCATCACGCCTTTAGGCCATACGCTCCGCACCCCCGCCCACGGCGTGCTGGTCAATGTCTTCGGCTTCGGCGGCAACGACACGGCACTGCTCTTCACGGACCGGCCAACCGAGACGCGCGACGAAACGCTGCTGTCCGACGACGACATCGTGGTAGCGGCGCATGTGGAAAACAGCAGCGTGGAAGCCCTCAAAGACCTCAGGCAGTTTGTGCGCCCGATGGAGACGCGCCGCATGGGCAAGCTGATGAAGAGCACAATGCTCACTTCGCTGCAAACCCTGCAACAGGCAGACATCGCTCAGCCCGACGCCATCGTCACCGCCACGACGTGGGGCAGTCTCGACGCCAGCGAACAACTCTTGCAACAACTCACCGAGGGCGAGGAGAGCCTCAGCCCTACCCTCTTCATGCAGAGCACGCACAACACCCTCGGAAGTACCGTCGCCATCCATCTCCGCGACCACGGTTTCAACACCACCTTCACGCAGGGCGATCGCTCGCTCGACTGGGCACGCTATCAGGCACGCCTGTTGCTGCGTCTCGGCCGCTGTCGCTCGGTACTCGTCGGCAGCCACGACGAGACCACGCCGCTGTTCTCCAGCCTCATGCAGCAGTTAGGAGCCAAGGCAGAACCCGACGTGCGCAGCGTGGCAGAGGTGCTTACCATAGCCCACCAGCCATCGCACACATCGTAAACGCTCATGACTATGTGGAAGATACTCCCCCTCGCTCTCGTGCAGAGCATCTTGTTGGCAGCCGGCCAGGTTTTCCTGAAGGTGGCCTTGGCGCGCATGGGTACTTTCTCGTGGACATGGCGCTTCTGGGGCAAGCTGCTCGTCAACTGGCCGTTCGCCCTGTGTGGTCTCTGTTTCCTGGCTGCCTCCCTGCTGTGGATGTACATGGTCAAGACCTTCCCACTGAGCATCGCCTATCCGATGATCTCGCTGAGCTATGTCTTCGGCATGATCGCCGCCATCGTCTTCTTCCATGAAAGTGTGTCCCTCACGCAATGGTTGGGCGTACTGCTCATCATGGTCGGTTGCAGTCTTGTAGCGGTGAGATAGACAGAGATGACGTGTTTATATAAGGATACAAAAAAGATAAGTCTATAAAAATATAAAGATATATATATGAGAAAGATCATTCTTATGATGCTGCTCCTCGTCTGCGGGCTGACAGCAGCATGGAGTCAGAACTACACCGAGGCTCAGGTGCGGCAGCGCATCAACCAAGTGGCAGCGCACATGAGCACACTGACCTGCGATTTCGTACAGACCAAGCAGTTGAAGATGCTCAAGAGCAAGATGGTGTCACACGGAAAGATGTACTACAGCCGTCCCGACAAGCTGCGGTGGGAATACACCACGCCTTATCAGTATATCTTCATCCTCAACGGGCAGACCGTATGGCTGAAGAATACGAAAGGCAGCAACAAGATCAACGTGGCGCAGAGCAAGATGTTCAAGGAGATCACGCGCATCATGATGAGCAGCGTGCTGGGCACCTGCGTGTCTAACAACCGCGACTTCAACGTCACACTACAGGGTTCCGGTAATAACTGGAAAGCGATATTAAAGCCGAAAAAAAATCCCATGCGACAGATGTTCAACACCATCACGGTCTACTTCGACATGAAGGCGTCGATGGTGCGTGGCGTGCGCATGGTCGAGAAAAACGGCGACACCACCGACATCGTACTGAAGAATGCCCAAGTCAACACGCCCGTCAATGCCAAGGTTTTTAGTCTTCATTAGTTTTCTCGTGCTGAGTCTGCTTTCAGCTGCGGCACAGCCGAGCACCAAGCAGCCCATTGACAGCACCGCCATCGCGGACTCCACGCGCCAGACTTTCACCGCGCTGATCGAGACGCCGAAGGCGAGCATCAGCGGCATCTGCCTGCTCGTGCAGGACAGCGACACCATCAAGGGCGCCATTGTCAACGAGTTTGGCATCACCGCCCTGGACTTTGTCTACGCACGCAAGGACGACAAGGTCAGGTTGGTGAGCGCCGCGCCGATGCTCGACAAATGGTACATGCGGCCCGTGATCACGGCCGACATCCGCATGTTGCTTCACGCGCTGCGCGAGGGAAAACTCAGCTATGAGGACGAGAAATACCATATCAGATACACGCTGTCGCCCATCCACGAGGACAGCAACAACGAAAACGACAATCACGACGATGATACTGAAGAATCAACTCTACCAGATTGAGCATAGCCAAGAGAGCGACGGCAAGAAGCAGTTCACGATAAGTCTGCTCAAAGAGTGTCCGATCTATCGTGCCCACTTCCCCGGTCAGCCGATCACGCCCGGCGTCTGCATCGTACAGATCGTCCAGGAACTGCTCGGGCAGGTCGTGGGACAGACACTCGAGATCAGTGAGGTGAAAAACGTGAAGTTCCTGCATGTCCTCTCGCCCATTGACAATCCGGTGGTCGACATCGTGTTCACGGCAATCGAAACCAGCGGCGAAAGCGTGTCGGCGAAGGCAGAGGTGAAGGAAGCGACAACCGTGTTCACCACCGTCTCTTTCGTCTGTCAGCCGGTGAAGCGATCCACTCATTAGGCACAAACAAGAAGAAAGGATGTGCAATCAAGCGGAAGCGAAAGACACAAAACAAGAGGAAGTGCAAGCGCAAAGGAAAGAAGAAGAACAAGAACTGCAGGAGATCCGGCGACGGCTGCGCGCCCGCGGCATCTGCGTCATCATACCTACGTACAACAATGTGGGTACGATCCGACAGGTCGTGACCGACGCGCTGCGCTATTGCGCCGATGTCTTTGTCGTCGACGACGGCAGCGATGACGGAACAACTGCGGTGCTTCGCGCGCTGAATGACATCCGCCTGCTCCACTACGACCGCAACCGCGGCAAGGGTCACGCCTTGAAGACAGGTTTCCGCACGGCCCTGCAGGCAGGTTTCGCCTACGCTATTACGATGGACGGCGACGGTCAGCACTTCGCCAAGGACATTCCCGCTTTCCTCGATGCCAACGACCATTGGCCGGGGGCACTGATCCTTGGCAGTAGGAAAAAGGAAGGCATCAGCCGATCCAAAGGCAGCAACTTCGCCAACAGCTTCTCCAACTTCTGGTTCACCGTACAGACCTGTCGCCGCGTACCCGACACGCAGACAGGCTTCCGCCTCTATCCGCTGAGGAAGCTATGGGGTTATCGCCTGCTCACCGCCCGCTATGAAGCCGAACTGGAGTTGCTCGTCTTTTCCGCATGGCATGGCGTCGCGATCCACAGCATTCCCGTCGATGTCTACTATCCGTCGGCCGAGGAGCGCGTCAGCCATTTCCGTCCGGGAGCTGACTTCGCACGTATCAGCGCCCTCAACACGCTGCTCTGTGGGTTGGCCGTCGTCTATGGCTTGCCGTGCTGGCTGTGGCGCAAGACGGCTACCATCCTGCGCACGCTCGGCGCCTTTCTCTTTTTTGTCTTCTTCATGATGGCCGTCATCACGCCCGGCGTGTGGCTCTATGTACATTGCGGACGCATGACCGAACGGAAGAAATGGCGGCTCCATCTGCTCATCTACCATGCCGCGCGCATCGTGGGCACAAAGATCGGAGTGCCCGGAGCCCGCTATCACAGCAACATCAGCAAAGGCCTGGACCTCGACAAGCCGTCGGTGCTCATCTGCAACCATCAGTCCCATCTCGACCTCATCTATCTCCTCAGTTTGTCGCCACGCCTCATCTTCCTCACCAACGACTGGGTGTGGCACAATCCCTTCTACGGTTTTCTCATCCGCCACGCCGAATACTATCCCGCCGCTGGAGGTATCGACGCCCTCATGCCCCACTTCCGCTCACTCATCAGCCGCGGCTACAGCATCGCTGTCTTCCCCGAGGGTACCCGCTCTTTCGACGGACACATCGCCCGCTTCCACCAAGGTGCCTTCCACGTGGCCGAAGCGCTGGGGATCAACATCATTCCGGCCTGTCTCTACGGCACCGGCCGCGTCCTGAAAAAGCGGACGTATCATCTGGCCAAAAGCCCCGTATACATGGAAGTGGGCAGTCCGCTTTCGCCCTCAGACTTGCAGGCTATGGGTGACACGCTGGCGCAGGCTCGCCACGTGCGCCATGACTACCTGCGCCATTATCAAGCTGTCAAAGATCGGGAGGAACAACATGCTTAGTACAGCTTATCACCCACATGTAGTCGTCATCGGCTCCGGACTGGGCGGTCTGACCACCGCCGTGGTTCTCGCCAAGAACGGCTACCGCGTCACCGTATTGGAGCAGGAGCGTCAGGCGGGCGGTTGCCTGCAGTGCTTCCGGCGTCGCGGGGTGAAGTTCGAGACGGGTATGCACTTCATCGGCAGCGCCCTGCCCGATCAAAGTCTTGACCGCTTGTTCCACTACCTTGAGATGGGGGATGACGTGAAGTTGTCGCAGCTCGATACCAAACAGTACAATGTCATCGGTCTTGGCGGCCATGACTTCGTGATGGGCAACGGCCGCGAGGCTTTTATCGAGGGACTGGCCAAGGACTTCCCCACGCAGCGCGACGCCCTCGACCGCTATTATGCTTTGATGCAAAAGGTGGCTGGCGCCTCTTCGCTCCACTCGCTCCGCCATGCCGAATCCGACGACGTGGTGAGCAAGGAATATCTGACGCGGTCGGTCAACGAGGTCATCGACAGCACCGTCAGCGATCCGCTGCTCGCCAACGTGCTCGTGGGTGACCTGCCGCTCTATGCCGCCGAGAAAGGCAAGACGCCCTTTGCCATCCACGCCTTCATCCGAGACTTCTACGACCAAAGCGCTTTCCGCGTCATCGACGGCAGCGACCATATCGCCCAAGCGCTCATCGTCACGCTGCAGCGCTATGGCGGCGAGGTGCTCACCGGTCACCGCGTCACACGCATCCTCTGCGACGCTACCCATGCCACGGGCGTTGAGGTGAACGGCGAAGAATATTTTGAAGCCGACTACATCATCTCCGACGCGCATCCGATACGCACGCTCGAACTCACAGACAGCGCACTGATACGTCCCGCCTACCGCCACCGCGTCAACGCCATGCCGCAGACGGTGGGATGCTTCACCCTCTATCTCGACTTCAAACCGCAGTCGGTGCCGTATATGAACTATAACTACTTTGGCTATCAAGGCGCGTCGCCATGGGGCTGTGAGCAATACACCGCCGACAGCTGGCCAAGGGGATATCTCTATATGCACTTCTGTCACGAGGCCCAACCGCGATGGGCGCAGAGCGGACAGATCATTTCCTACATGAACATCAGCGACGTGCTTCCTTGGAAAGACACGACGGTGGGGCACCGCGGCGCGGACTACGAAGCGCTGAAACGGCGGAAAGCCGACCAGCTGCTGCAATGCGTGGAGCAGCGCTTCCCGGGGCTGAGAGGTTGCATCGCCCACTGCTACACCTCCACACCGCTGACCTATCTCGACTATACAGGTACGGCGGCAGGCTCGATGTACGGCATTGCCAAGGACATCGGACTGGGAGCAGGCTGCCGCGTCTCCCACCGCACACGCATCCCCAACCTCTTTCTCACCGGACAGAACATCAACTCCCACGGCATGCTCGGCGTGATGGTCGGCACTATCGTCACGTGCAGCGAGTTCCTCACGGCTGAGAAAATCTATCAGCAGATACAAAGTTGCACATGATAGCGGCGGGAGAAATTCACAACCATAGAATCTTTTAATCAGCTCGAAGGAAAAGAACATGAACGACAAAAATGTGGTGATCATAGGCGGAGGCTTAGGCGGACTCTTCACGGGCGCCATTCTGGCCAAAGAGGGCTACCGCGTGACGGTGCTGGAAAAGAACGCCATCATCGGCGGAGGCCTGCAGACATTCCGCCGCATGGGCGAGGACTTCGACACAGGTATGCACGTCATCGCGGGCATGCGGCCGGGCGGTACCAGCCGCCGCATCTGCGACTATCTCGGCATCACGCCTCAGATGCAGTTGCGCGACGTCGACGACGATTGCGCCGACGAGCTCTTCTTCCTCGAAGACCGCGCCACCTATCGCATTGCCTGTGGTCGCCAAGGATTTGTCGACTCGCTGCTGAAGTCTTTCCCTGACTGCCACGACGAGCTCACGGCCTATGCCGACACACTCTATCGCATGACCGACGCCATCGATCTCTTCAACCTGCGACCGGCGCCGTCGGTGCTCACCGAGATGCCGCCACAGGCGCTGATGGCTGCCGACGCATTCATCGCGCAATATGTCCACGACCCTAAGCTGCGCAGCGTGCTGGCCTATATGAATCCGCTCTACGGCGGACAGGCGGGACGCACGCCTGCTTATGTCCACGCCATCGTCAGCGTGCTCTATCTCCAAGGTGCCAGCCGCTTCGTCGACGGCAGCAGCCACACCGCCGGCCTGCTGGCCAAGGTGATCACCGACCACGGCGGTCAGGTGCTCGCCCATGACGCTGTCACCGCCATCGACGTGGAGGATCACGAGGTGAAGGCGGTGACGACAAAGAGCGGAAAGGTCTATCATGCCGCTGCGTTCATCAGCGACATCCACCCCTCGGCGCTCTTCCTGCTCATCCACGGCAAGGCATTTACCAAGGCCTACACCGAACGGGTGAAGCAGATCCCCGAGACGATCTCGGCCTTCTCGCTCTATCTGAAGATGCGGCCGGGCTCATTTCCCTATATCAACCACAGCGTCTACCTCATGTCGCGCTACGACGACATCTGGAACTTCAGCCGTGAGGATCGCCCGTGGCCCCTCGGCCTGCTGATGATGACGCCACCGGTGAGCCGGCAACAGCCATGGAGCAGCAAGGTGCTCGTCACCGTGCCGATGCGGTTCAGTCAGGCTGAGCAGTGGGCCGACACACTGACGGGACGACGCGGCGAAGCGTATAAGCAATGGAAACAGCAGCGGGCACGCGAGGTACTGAACATGGTGGAGCAACGCTATCCCGGTTTCACAGACAACATAGAGGGTATGGTCACCGCCTCTCCGCTGACCATCCGCGACTACTATGGCACAGCCGACGGCGGCATAGCGGGCTTTGCGCGCGACTGCCACCAAATCCTTGACAGCCATCTGCCCGTGGTGACGAAAGTGCGCAACCTGCTGCTCACCGGACAGTTTGTCAATCTTCATGGTTTCTGCGGCGTGCCCTTAAGTGCCATCAACACGTCGGAGGCGCTGTTAGGACTGAACACCGTCGTCAACAAAATCAACGACTATGCCACAAAACACTAAGATTCTTATAATAAGGTGTATGCTCACGCAACGCGCCCATAGCTTTCTCTGTGCGTTGCTGATGCTGACGATTCTGCCTACGCTTGCCGCGTCGGCCCAAACCCAACCGGAGCGCATTGACATCTGGTCAGGCACAAGCGTGCACCATCGCGTGTGGCTGACGCCCTACCCCGCCGGAGCCAACAGCACGGCGGTCATCGTGTGTCCGGGCGGCAGCTATTTCTGGCACGATATGGACGCCGAAGGTGAGCAGGCAGGCCGCTGGCTCCAGCGTCATGGAATCTCGGCTTTCGTACTGCGCTACCGCACGGCCTATGTCCCCGCCTTTGTCCTGCACTACCGCTGGTTGCTGCGTGGCAACCGCTACCCCGACGCGCTCAACGACCTCAGGCAGTCGCTGCGCTATGTCAGAAGTCACGCCAAGGAATATGGCGTGGACACGACGCGCATCGGCGTGATGGGCTTCTCCGCCGGCGGCCATCTGGCGATGAGTGCCGTGGAACTGCTGCCGCGCACGGAATGGCCCAAATTTGTCGTACCCGTCTATCCGGTGGTGACCTTCGTCGACCCTTGCATGCATAAACGGTCGCGACGGGGGCTGCTCGGTGACAGCCGCGAGCACAACCGGCGCCTCTGCGACTCGCTGTCGATGGAGCGCCATGTACCGGAAAATTGTCCTCCGGTATTTCTCGTCAACTGCCACGACGACCCCATCGTCCATTATCACAATGCCGAGCTCCTCGACTCAGCGCTCACTGCCCGCCATGTGCCGCACCAATATATTCAGTACCGCACCGGCGGCCACGGCTTCGGGGCGTCGGAAGTCAAGGGCACAGCAGAGTGCCGTCAATGGAAGACTGCCTTCCTCAAGTGGCTGCAAGAACTCTTCAGCTGCCATGAAAGTTTGGAAGTTCGTGAGGAAGAGGATCCTCGGCCGTGTGTTTGCGCCGGCCACGTTTCATCGTGTCCAGAGACACATGTCCTCTATCGAACTGTTTAGAAAACTGACAAAAAACGGTCTCTGAGAAGGCATTCCTTGAAAACAGAGGGACACTTGGCCGATTTTTCGCGATTTTCACGCTTTTTCTATTTATCTGTATATCAACAACTTGAATTTTCTTGCGCTTTTTTGTTGTTGTCAGAAAGGTACTTTGATGCCGTCAACAAGCCTTGTTGACCCGGTCATCTCGCCTTTCTCTCCTTGTGAAATCACCGAGATGACAGCATCAACAAGCCTTTCTGATCAGAATAGCTTCGTTTTTTGATGTGGAGCGCACGATTTTCCGCCATTTTCATCGAAGTTCGCTCTCTAAAAGTGAAGGTCAAGACGAAGAACTTCTGTCAAATAAAAGTAGAAGATTATTATAGAAAGCAACCATGAAGAGCACGGCATAGTACCCGAAAAGGTACAATGATTGCAAAGGGAAGTACTTTTTTAGTATTCCTTTAATACTATTATGCCCAATTTTCCTACTTTCTTGTATTTTTTTTAAAGAAGCGCGACGTGATACCGTTTTTTTCCTTATCTTTGCATGGCGGCGTACGCGTCCGCCTATCACCAAGCCAATTATTTAAATCTATTATCTATATATGAATTATCGTAAACTCATGCTCTCTTTGGCGCTGTGCCTGCCCCTGTCAGCGCTGGCCAAACAGATCCTCGTACAGTCGCCTCACCTGTCTCTCGTGCTCAACGCCGACGAGGGTAAGCAACCGGAATATGTCTACTTCGGTTCAAAACTCTCCGGTGCAGACCTGCAGACGCTGCAAAAGCCGATGGACGGGCGCATGGATGTCTATCCGGCCTATGGTATGGATTGTCCCGACCCGGCTGCCTTTGCCTGTCGTCACGCCGACGGCAACCTATCGACACAGCTCGTTGTCACGGGTTCCGACGTGAAAGGCAACATTACGACCATCCATCTCAAGGATCCCGTATACAATCTCTTTGTTGACCTGAAATACCGCACC
This sequence comes from uncultured Prevotella sp., assembly GCA_900540375.1. GTDB lineage: Bacteria > Bacteroidota > Bacteroidia > Bacteroidales > Bacteroidaceae > Prevotella. The sequence goes on along the minus strand of UQFS01000012.1, from coordinate 34,942 downwards.
TACAACGATGTGGACATGATCGAGGCTTGGACTGAGATCACGAACAAGGAGAAAGGCACGGTGACACTCACCTCTTTCGCCTCCGCCATGCTGCCCATCCGCCGCGGCAATGTGTGGATCAGCCATCTCAGCGGTGCCTGGGCCAATGAGGCCAACGTCACCGATGAGCCGCTTACTCCCGGTGAGCTGACGCTGCGCAACCACTACGGCGTGCACAACTCGCAGAGCCAGCACGCCGAGGTGATGTTCTCGCTCGACGGTAAAGGCAAGGAAAACAGTGGCGACGTCATCGGCGCTGCCCTCTGCTACAGTGGCTGCTACAAGCTCAAGACGGTCACCGACCACAGTGAGTACCACTATTTCTTCGCGGGTATCGACGAGCAGAACTCGGAATACCACCTGCGCCGCGGCGAGACCTTCGTCACTCCGCCCGTGGCTTTCACTTTCTCCAAGGAAGGCAAGTCGGGTGTCAGCCGCAACTACCACCGCTGGGGCCGCGAGTATATGCTCGCTCACGGCAACAAGGAGCGCATGATCCTGCTTAACAGTTGGGAAGGCGTCTACATGGACATCAACGAGAAAGGCATGGACCAGATGATGGGCGACATCGCCGACATGGGCGGTGAGCTCTTCGTCATGGACGACGGATGGTTCGGTGAGAAGTATCCGCGCAAGACCGACAACAGTGCACTCGGCGACTGGGTGGTCGACAAAAGCAAACTGCCTAACGGCATCGATGGCCTGCTCGCCGACGCCAAGAAGCATGGCGTGAAGTTCGGAATCTGGATTGAGCCCGAGATGACCAATACCAAGAGCGAGCTCTATGAGAAGCATCCCGACTGGATCATCAAGGCTCCGGGACGTGATCCTGTCCTCGGACGTGGCGGCACGCAGCTCGTTCTCGATATGAGCAACCCGAAAGTGCAGGATTTTGTCTTCTCTGTCGTTGACAACCTGATGACGAAGCATCCCGACATCGCCTATATCAAGTGGGATGCCAACATGGACATCATGAACCACGGATCGCAGTATCTCTCGATGAACGACCAGAGCCACCTCTATATCGACTACTATCGTGGCTTCGCCAAGACGCTCGACCGCATCCGTGCGAAATATCCCGACCTGATCATCCAGGACTGCGCCAGCGGTGGCGGACGCGTCAACTGGGGCGCGCTGCCTTGGTTTGACGAGTTCTGGACCAGCGACGACACCGATGCCCTGCAGCGCGTCTACATGCAGTGGGGCACGAGCTACTTCTTCCCCGCCATGGCCATGGCCTGCCACATCTCCGCCTCGCCCAACCATCAGACGGGCCGGCTCATCCCGCTGAAATACCGCATCGACGTGGCCATGAGCGGACGACTGGGCATGGAGATCCAGCCGAAGAACATGACTGAAGCAGAGAAGACACTCTGCCGTAACGCCATCGCTGAGTACAAGCAGATCCGTCCCCTCGTGCAGATGGGCAACCTCTACCGCCTGCAGAGTCCGTTTGACAAGCAGGGACTGGCCAGTCTGATGTATGTCAGCGACAGCAAGGGCCAGGCTGTGTGGTACTGGTGGAAGACTGAGACCTTCGTGAACCAGCACCTGCCACGCGTGCGTATGGCAGGTCTCGACCCCGCCAAGCGCTACAAAGTGCACGAGCTCAACCGTATCGACAACACGCCGCTCGACTGTGAGGGCAAGAGCTACTCCGGTGCTTACCTCATGGAGCACGGGCTCGACGTGCCATATACACACAACGTCAACTGGAACGACCGTACCAGCTGGGCCAGTCGCGTACTGTATCTCACAGCGGAATAGCAGCCTCACCCCCAACCAAGCCTCACCCCCTCCCAAGGAGAGGAGCCGGGGATGAGGCTGAAAAAAACTACCAAATCCATGATAAACAAACTATTCTTCTGCATTGTCACCTTATTATTATTAGTGACCTCACCCCTCTTCGCTGACCAGCGGTGGGAAGGAACATGGGCTACCGCACCGGAGTTTACCGGTTCCGGCGACATGCCCAAGGCCAGCCTCTCCAACCGAGCAGCCCGTCAGATCATCCACGTGTCGATGGGCGGCAGCACGCTGCGCATGCAACTCAGCAACCATTTCAGCAACGGACCCGTGGACATCAGCGCCGTGTATGTCGCGGACCCTGCCGACACGCCACAGGGCAAAACAATGAAACAGGAAACCGACGTCCTGCCCTGCAACGCCCGCATCAACGCCAAGACCGTGCGCTACCTGACCTTCAACCATAAGCGGAGCCTCACGCTCGACGCCGGAAAGGACATCTACTCCGATGCCCTCAGCTATCAGCTGCGTCCCGGACAGCGTCTCGCCGTCACCGTGGTCTATGGCAAACGTACACCCGAGCACGCCACTTCTCACCGCGGCAGCCGGACCACCACGTATATCCTCGCCGGTAAGGGCGCGTCAAAGGCTGACTTCAGCCAAGGCGAAAAGGCTGACCACTGGTACAATATCACCCGACTGGAGGTGCTCGGCAACACCCCGCATGAGGTCATCGCCGTCCTCGGCAACTCCATCACCGACGGACGCGGCTCAACGACGAACCTGCAAAACCGCTGGACCGACTTCTTCTCCGATGCACTCAACGGAATCGGAATCTGCTGCGAAAGCAAGGAATGCGACAAAAAGCAGGAGTCTACAAGGTCCTGCGAAGACAAGAGTTGCGGCAAAAAGCAGGAGTCCGCACAGTTCTGCAAAAGCACAGCCGACTGCTGTCAGAAAGGCATCGGCGTGCTCAACCTGGGCATCGGCGGCAACTGTGTCGTGCGTGGCGGACTGAGCGAACCGGCGCTCGTACGCTTCAACCGCGACATTCTCTCCCAGCCAAATATCACGAAACTCATCATCTTCGAGGGTACCAACGACATCGGCTGCTGTAGCGGCAACTATGAAAAGATGGTGCAGGAGATCATCAACGCTTATCAGACGCTGATCGATAAAGCCCACGCCAAAGGCATCAAAGTCTACGGGGCGACAATCACGCCGACGAAAGGCAACGGCTGGTACTCTTATTTCCACGAGGCCATGCGGCAGACTGTCAACGAGTGGATCCGCAAGCCGGGCCACTTCGACGCGCTGATCGACTTCGACGCCCTCGTCCGTGACCCTGCCGATCCTCAGCGCCTGCGCGCCGACTATTCCGACGACTGGCTCCACCTCAACCCGAAGGGCTATGCTGCAATAGGCCAATATGCGGCAAAGATAGTTAGGTAGCATTCTGCCTTGTTCGGGTGCTCCGTTCTGTTCGCCTGGTTATAACCAGACGCGTCCCCTTGTCTCATCTCAGGGCGCCCTCTCTTCCCTATGCGTCCCCGTCTCTCATAAACAAAAACCCAACCCTCCATGACCCACCACATCCAATCCCTGTTCTTCACCCTCTTCCTTTCGCTCCTCACGTCTCTCCCCACAGATGCGCGGGAAGTGCTCAACTTCGACCGCGGCTGGCTCTTCTGTCTCGGCGACACCTCCGCCATGGCGCACCCCGACTATGCCGACGCGACGTGGCGACAGCTCAACCTGCCGCACGACTGGGCGATAGAAGGTGACTTCAGCGTCGACAACCCAAGTGGAGCCGGTGGCGGCGCGCTGCCCGGCGGTATCGGCTGGTACCGCAAACACTTCACCATACCTGCCTCGTTCGGCAACGATGACCGCCTTTTCATCACCTTCGACGGCGTGTATATGAACAGCTCGGTATATATCAACGGCCACCTGCTCGGCACACGGCCCTACGGCTATATCTCATTTCAATACGACCTCACGCCTTATCTCCGCCGCGGTGCTGATAACGTCATCGCCGTACGCGTCGACAACAGCGACCAACCCAACTCGCGCTGGTATTCGGGCTGCGGCATCTACCGCAACGTGTGGCTCACCACCACACCGCCGCTGCACATCGCCAACTGGGGTGTCTATGTCATGCCGACAACAAAGAACGGACGCACATGGACGGTGCCCGTGACCGTCACCCTCGCTGACGAGAACCACGAGGGACAGCACCCGATGGTGCGCAACACACTCTTTGACAGCAACGGCAAGATCGTCGCGCAGGTTGCCAACGGCAGCACCGGGCAGCAGATGACCGTACGTAACCCACGCCTGTGGAGCCCCGATGCGCCGAACGTCTACACCTTGCTCACCGAGATCATCATTGACAATAAGACCGTAGACACCGTACGCACGACGACGGCCTTCCGCTCGTTCCGCTTCGATGCCAAGACGGGGTTCTGGCTCAACGGCAAGAATATGAAACTCAACGGTGTCTGCGACCATCACGACCTCGGCTGCTTAGGTGCAGCCCTCGACAACGACGCGCTCCGTCGCCAACTGGTGAAGCTGAAGGACATGGGCGTCAACGCTATCCGATGCAGCCATAACCCACCCGCACCGGAACTGCTGAACATGACCGATACGATGGGCTTCATCGTCATGGATGAGGCTTTCGACATGTGGATGCGTCGCAAGACGAAGAACGACTATGCCCGCTTCTTCGAAAAGTGGCACCAGCGCGACCTCACCGACATGCTGCTCCGTGACCGCAACCATCCGTCGATACTCATCTGGAGCATCGGCAATGAGGTGCTCGAGCAGTGGTCGTCGGCCAGTGCCGACGCTCTGACACCGGAGCAAGCCAACCTGATCCTCAACGCCGGCCACGATGCCTCGACACTCGCCCATGGCAAGGAACTCTCGCCCAACTCGCTGCTCACCATCCATCTCACCGACATTGTCAGAAGTCTCGACAAGAGCCACCCGATTACGGCAGGCTGCAACGAGCCCTCACCCGACAACCATCTCTTTAAGTCGGGTGCCCTGGACCTCATCGGCTTCAACTACCATCGCCAGTGGATCAAGGACGTGCCGAAGAACTTCCCCGGCAAGCCTTTCCTCATGACCGAGAGTGTCTCTGCCCTGCAGACGCGCGGCTTCTACCGCATGCCTTCCGACAGTACCTACATAGCACCGGAGCGGTGGGATAAACCCTATACCAACGCGACGATGATGTGCTCTGCCTATGACAACAGCCATGCACCTTGGAGTTCCACGCACGAGGAGACGTGGGACATCGTCAAGCACACGCCCTACTGCGCCGGGCAGTTCATCTGGACAGGCTGGGACTATATCGGCGAGCCCACGCCTTATGGCTATCCCGCACACAGCAGCTACTTCGGCATCATCGACCTGGCCGGTTTCCCGAAGGACGCCTATTATATGTATCAGAGTGAATGGACCGCCAAGCCCGTGCTCCATCTGTTCCCTCACTGGAACTGGCTGCCGGGTCAGACCGTCGACCTGTGGTGCTACTACAACAACGCCGACGAGGTGGAGCTCTTTGTCAACGGCAAGAGTCAGGGCATCCGTCGTAAAGCCGACAGCCACCAGTATCATGTGATGTGGCGCGTGACGTTCGAGCCCGGCGAGATCACCGTTGTAGCCCGTCAGCACGGCAAGGAGGTGCGGCGACAGACGATCCGCACGGCCGGTTCCGCCACGTCAATACGCTTGACCTGCGACTACCATGGCGAGTATACCACGTTCGTCAATGCAGAGGTCACCGACAAGGATGGCACGCTCTGCCCCGACGCACGCAACCACATCTACTTCACGGCCGACAATGCCGACATCGTCGGCGTGGACAATGGCTCGCAGTTCTCCACCGAGCGCTTCAAAGCCAGCGACCGTCTCGCCTTCTTCGGCAAGTGCCTCGTCGTGGTGCGCGTGAAGGATAAGTCCAAGCCCGTCGTCGTACATGCCCAAGCCACCGACCTGCAGCCAGCGGAGCTGACGATTAAAAGGTAAAGAAGTAAAGAAGTAAAAAGATAAAAGAGTAAATCGCCTTTATAGACAGAAAGACATACGGAGAATATATAATATAAGACAGAGTAATAAAGCAACAGAGGTTTGTTGAGCCCACTTTAGAAAGACATAACCATGTCTTTCTAAAGTGGGATGAAGCTGGTGGGAGAGGCTGTTGAAGCCGTTATCTTCTCACCACTTTCTTTCCGTTAATGATCACAACGCCCTTATAGTCCTTGCCGACACGTTGTCCGGCGAGGTTGTAAGCTGCACCATCCTGAGCCTGAACAGCCTTCACGTTGATATTTGAGATGGCAGTAGATACATTGTTCTTGCCTACTGCTGCCAACTTACGGCTACGCCCGTCATAGACTCCATTGAAGTCATCCATCAGAAAATAGCCCGGCGTGGTCATGCCATAGCTGTTGGTACGGCTACTGCTCAGGCGGAAGGTGATGCCCGTCACTTCACCGAGTGCCGAAAGGTCGAGCCATGTCCAGTCCTTGACATAGTAGTGGTCAGCCTCGTTGTCGGAGCGGTAGTCAGCAAGATAGTACGAGATAGTATCTTTCTTCGTCTCGCCATCCAGACCGATGACATCCACACGATACCAGTCACCCTTCGTAAAGGCACCCGGTGTCATGCCGTCGCCATTGAGGATGGCATTTTGCAGATAGGCATTGGCGGCAACATAGAAACCGCTGATCGTCTTCTTACCATCAGCCACGCTGATCTCCTCACCTTGCGGATAGACAACAGCATAGTTCTGCGACTGTGCATAGCCATGGCCCACGCAGCTGTTGTACTGATCGTGGTAGCCCTTAAACGAAGTGTCATGCTTACCCGTCACGCAGAAGCCCGACCAGTAGTTCCAATCGGGGGAATAGTTGCAGCGGAACACGAAGCCCTTAGAGCTGAACTCCGGGTTATCCTCGCTCAATGGCATGATAGAGTCCGTGCCGAGCGCAATGTCCTCGAAGTCGACCACAGAGTCGATATGATGCTGAATCGTACTGACCGAAGTATCAAGGTGGCGGTCCTCAGCTCCGCAGACCTCTGTGGAGGTTTCGCCAAGCCAACCCGCAGCTTGGTTCAAGCCTGTATAGACCCGCACAAAATCGACGTAGTCGAGTAGCACACTGTCACGACTGACCGGATCGACGGCCCAGTCAATATCAAAGCTGCAGGCTGTGGAGTCCGAATTGGGCTTGTTATCCACATAACCATAATCATAGGCGTTGAGTACCCAATAAGTTCCTTTCTTACTTTTGTCCCAAGCATTCTTAGGCAGCAGAGTACCTTGGAAGGTCAGTGGGCTTTGCATCCAAAGCGGAAAATATTCCTGACGATGGAAGTTGTTTCGGGCAACAACACCGTTTGCACCTTGGTTGTCGGTCCATGGCGTATCCTTGAGCGAATCGACAGTGTAGGTGATCTGATAGCCAAAAACCGTCTTCGCCAGACTGTCACGGTCAGCACTACCGCCGATCTCATACCATGGATCATCGGCGATACCATTGCGATTAATGTCCTTGCTCACCATCACGATACCCGGCTCACAACTTCCACCAATGGTCATGCCGGCAGCATAAAAAGCATTGCCTGCGATGTAGAAGTCGCGCTGGCCATGGACATTGGCGATACTGTGGTCGAAATGAAACGTCACATAGCCACCGTAAGCACCCAGCGTGATCATTCCATTTTTGCCTCCGGCGATGGCGTCGGTGCATTTCTGGGCCATCGTGGTGGCGTTGTCGCCGGCTTCGTATGCCGGCAGCGTATTGACAAACTGTCCGGGAGCCGGACGATACTCGTCAACAGCCTGCAGATATTTGCTGGGGGTTGACGTACTGATTTTCTGGGCCGAAGCCGAGAGAGCCGCCAGACCAAGGACGGCTAAGAGTAAACCTTTTCTCATATCTATTAATGTGTATAACTGTTATCTCTGAATATATTTCTTTCCGTTTTTCACCACTATGCCTTTATAGTGGCCATTGACGCGCTGTCCTGCCAGATTGTAGGGTTGCGCAGCCTCGTAGTTCTTTGCTGTGATTGGATTGATGCCCGTCGCAGTCTGAGGCTTGAGTGCCAATATATGTGCGGGATTGATATATGTCTCCAACGGTCCGAAGAGTGCCTTGCCGTCAGCGGTGTAGCCATAGAGGTCACCGGCAGAAGCATAGCTCTGTGCATCGGTGAAGTAAATATTCCCCGTGTAGGGCGACACATAGATCTCGTAGGGCGCTGTCAGCGACTTGATTTTTTGGGTGATGGCATCGTTGAAGATACCTTCCGTGACTGTCATTGTCTGAGGGTCGATGGTATTGATAAACCAGGTATAGGCTCCTGTATTGAAGGTGAATTGCGAGCCGATGGTGTAGAACTTCTTGCCGTCGGTGGTGTTATAGGTACAGGGGAAATCAAAAGTGGTGACCTTGCCAGTCTCGCAGTTCAGCACGACCGTTTTGGCCGGATTGTCGTGATAATCACCGGCAGAGTTGACGCAGAGGTATTGTCCGGCTTGCGACATCTCGCTGTAGAGATTGATGCATCCCGTATCTATGTTTTTGACGAGCGTCATCGTCGTGGGATCTACCACAGAGATCGTCTTCTCGTAGTCATGACCCTCTTGAAAAGCATAGCCGCCGGTGTTGGCCACATAGAGCATGCCTTTATAGAGTTGCGCGCCCTCTGGCTCCCAGCCCACCTCGCAGGTGCCGACAACGGCTTTCGTTGCCACATCGATCTTAGCCACATAGCCCTTGGTGAACGTGGTGTTGCCGCATTTATGAGCATAAGAGGTGACGTAGAGATACTTGCCGTCGGAGCAGAGGCGACGATTGTTGGGCACGCCCTCAGTGGCCCCGCAAGCCGTCCCGTCGGGATGGATAAACTGGATGATGTTGGACCAATTGACGGCAATGGCAATCAGCGTGTCATTGACCTGAATGATGTCATTGGGCGTGTCGCCGAGCCTCGTCTTGTTGGTCTGACGGAACCATTGATTGGTCAGCAGGCCCGTCTTGCCTTCGTAGTACGACAATTGTCCGTTGTTGCTTTGCCAATTGCCCTCGTTACAGATGATCAGGCTCTCAGACCCTCCTGGTTTCCCTAAAAGGGGGGAGGCAGACCCTCCAAGCCCAAAGAGAGGGGAGAGGAGCAGCGCTAACGCAAATAATAATTTCTTTACCATAATCATGTGCTTTTTACCTATTATCTTAATGTCATGCGTTTCATTCAACATTCATCATTTAACATTCATCATTTAACATTCACAAGTTCGCCTTCATTGTCACGGCATATCGCCGTCCCGGCATAGGCCACCGTTGAATCATTTCGTAAGGCTTGTCGAAGACATTCTGGCATTCGGCTTCTATCGTGAACCATCTCAGGCGGTATCCTGCCTTCACGTCCATGCAGTTGTAGCGGTCAAGGGGGGCGTCGACACTATTCTGCGCCGTCCAGTAGCGCTTGTCGACAAACATGTCCGAGAACGACACGGAAAGTCCACGCCAGAGAAACGTGTAGATGGCCGAGAACGACCAGCGCGGTGCATAGGCCACAAAGTCGTTGTAATCCTTCCCCCCAGGATTTGTGCGGTTGCGGTCATCCTGAAAGGTAGCGGAGAGCATGACAATATGATGCTTGAAAGCGGCGTTGACCGAGACATCTGTGCCGACGCAGCGTGTATAGCCATAGTTGAGCATTGACCACTGAAACGATCCTTTCAGCGGCAGACAGACGATTCGGTCTTTCACATGGTTGAAGTATCCGTCGACCTGCACGCATAGCCATTGGTGCTCATAGGTGAATCCCGCATCCCACTGCCGGGTATATTCGGGTTTGAGAAAACGGTTGCCCGTGAGCGTGTAGTAGAGGTCGTTGAGCGTGGGTATGCGGAACACGCTCTTGTAGAAGGCGCGCAGTGTCCAGTCTCCAAGACGGTAGGAGGCCAGGGCATCCCATGTCCAGCGGTGCAGGGGTCCGGCTTTGCGACGGGTGTGGTCGCGGCAATAGGTGTAGAGTGCCGTGGCGTTGAGCGACAGCCCCCCGTGACGGTAAAAAGCGGTCAGCGCGTTCTTGCTGTCCAAGCGATAGACATAGCTGAAGTGCTTCATGTCAGCGGTGAGGTCGCTCCAGCGCAGATCGGGGGACAGTGAGATGCCAAAGTCCTTATAAGTATAAGAGGCTGCCAGTGCCGCGTAGGCATCCTGCTGGTGATAGGTGACATTGCTGTGCACGCTGATATTGTTGTCATAGTCCGACCGATAGTGCAGCCGGTCGTTGGCATACTTGGCGATGGCGCGCAGTCCGACAGCTCCGAAATGATCCTGCCAGGAGAGCTGCGTGAAGAAGTTCTGGTCCCACTCGCGCCCTACGTCGGTGTACTGGTCGGAGAGACGTCGCACGATGCCGCCCGGCAGACCGCGGTAAGAGAGATAATAATAGGTGTGCCACTGCAGCGGGCCGTGGAAGAGCACGCCCTCGATGCGCATTTGGTCGAGGTCCGAATTGCGGCGCCGGCCTGTCGTGTCCTCGTATTCGGTATGATAGCGGAAAGGATAGTTACCATCGGTGTGAGTGTACTGCGCGTCGACCAGAGCCAACCGCTTATAGGAATAGGTGACGTTGGCCTTATGTGTGTTGAACGAGCCATAGCCATAGCTGGCAGTGAGCGAGGTACTGTCGGGGCGTCGTGTGCGGAGATAGATCGTCGATGCCGAGGCATACTCGCTGGCTGTCATCAGCGGCTCGGTCTTGTTGGCGTTGAAGAGCGATACCGACTCCAGGGTTGTCAGCGAGTATTTACCAAGGTCCACGGTGCCGTTCTGTGCGTTGGTGATGCGGACGCCGTCGAGGTATACGCCCACGTGCTGCGAGCCGAGGGATCGGACGTTGACGGTCTTCTGGCCGCCGAGGCCGCCATAGTCCTTGATCTGCACGCCGGCGAGATACTTCAGTGCGTCGGCGACATTGTTCGAGGCCAGGGCAGAGAGTTGCTTTTGTGAGATCGTCTGATGGGGCGACACGGTTTGCGTGCCTCTGGCCACGACTTCTCTCAATTGGAAGACACTGTCGGTCATCAAGGATCGTGAAGCTCGCTTCTGAGCCGGTGAAGTCACCGCGCAGGCACATAAGCCAGTCAGCAGCAGCCCTTGTCTCAACTGCCGCCCTATCGCACGGATGGTGAAATGATATTTCTTTCGCATCTGCATCGCTTTGATTATATCATGTCAGAGAATAGCCGAATCCACGCGGACTATGCTCCTTGGGTGCAATGGCAGGTCTTCTGGCTCGCAGTCGGATGGCGAACGGTCTTCCCAACAAATTGTCAGTGACACGCATGTTCGCTCCTCAAAGGACTGCACACAGCAGCGGGACTGTCCGGGATTCCCACCCGGTTCCCTTTTCATCATGCTCAGCGCATGAACCTATTGCGATGCAAAGTTACAAAAAAAATAGTATTATCGGGTTGCTATCAGATATTAATTCCAAAAAAAATACGGCAAGTAGCAGAGCCCGAGTTCTCACAGATCCATCTCATGCTGTTTCTCAATCATCACCTCAATCTTATTTCGGCAACTTGGCATCGCCGATACATTCATTGGGCATCTGTATGTGCAGCAGCTCACAGATCGTCGGTGCGATGTCGACAATATGGGTCGGCTCGGCAGTCTGTCCGTGAGGTATGTGCCAGCCATAGAGCACGAAGGGGATGTGGGCGTCGGTGGGGTTCCACAGTCCGTGGCTTGTGCCGCGGTAGTCGGCAGCGTTGCTGACATCCTCCCAGTCGGGTCGTGGCACGTAGAAGAGATCGCCGCTGCGCTTCTTGTTATATCCGTTGACGATCATATCGCGCAGGCGGGAGGGCAGGGACGTGGTGAGCGCCTTGTCGTAGTCCACGACATAGAGGATGTTTGAGTCCTGCTCCAACGTCTCGATCATCTGCCGCTTCACGTCGCAGAGTTTCTTTCCGCTCTTGGCGATGGCCTCTCGGTTGAGATAGACGCGGCCGGCATCGACGTTTGTCACCAGCGGGCTGATGCCAGTTTCCTTCTCAAGTTGGGGCAGCCGACTGTTGAGCCAAGAGTCCTTGCCCCAGGTGTTGAGACCACCCGACGGTATTTTGTGAGCCTTGAGGAAGTTGGGATTATGGGCAGCGCCATGGTCGGCAGTGAGGAAGAGCAGGTAGTTGCTGCGTCCCACCTTCTCGTCGAGGAACTTCAGGAACAGTCCCACCTGGCGGTCGAGTTCCATGTACACGTCGTGGTTCTCCTGTCCGCGTGTGCCATACTGGTGTCCGATGGCATCCGTCGACGACACGCTCATGGCCAGCAAGTCGGTGATGCTGTCCTCTCCAAGTTGCTCACCGTCGATGGCGGCTTCGGCCATCTGGAAGGTCTTTGTCACTCCAGGCACAGAGGTCTTGACATTGGTGCCCGGCTTGGTCTGAATCTTTTTGTTGATATCCTTCACCCATTGTGGAAGTTCCTTCATATAATAGGTCGAGGAGATAAAGTGCCCAGCACTTTGATCCCACCAGTAGGCAGCGTTGGCAGCATGTCCGGCAGGCAAAATAGCGGCGCGGTCTTTGAGCGCGATGCCGATGACCTTGCCTTTGAAGTCAGTGGCGATGCGCAGCTGGTCACCGATGCCTGAGGCCAGAAGATTGCGTGGCGACATTTTTCCCTCCTTAGAGTTGGAGCCCACGGAACTGACGTTGTCATCGTCGCAGCAATAGACATTCTTGCCGTCCTTGACAAAGTTGTTGCCGGCGATGCCGGTCAGCGCGGGCACTGAACCGGTGTAGACGCTGGAATGGCCTATGGCTGTGACCGTCGGCACATAGTTGATCAGCGTGTTCTCGTAGCTGTAGCCCTCGTCGACAAGGCGGCGCAGGCCGTCAGACTCAAACTGAGGGTAATAGTAATAAAGGTAGTCCCAGCGCATCTGGTCTACCATCAGACCGATAACAAGTTTTGGCCGCTGGACGTTGCTGTCGGCCAGCATGGGCGCTGCCAACAGAATGGCAGCCAAGAGCGTGAAAATCTTTTTCATCTTTAACGTATTATAGAGTTTTATAGAGATCATAGAATGGATAGAGATCATAGAATGGATAGAGATCATAGAGTCCATAGCATCTATAGAAAGCGATGGGAGCTATAGCGTAACAGCCTGCCACAGTCTCAGGTCGGCTTCTTTCTCCACCTTGTCCTGCATCTTTTTGTTCAGTCCGTGGAAGAAATCATAGCCGGTGATACGCTCCACCTCGTCGATGCTGTTGATATAGTCGCCTTTGGGTCGGTTGCCATCGGTGTTGCGATAGATAAAGCCAATGGCCTTGGGTGTCCCTTTCAGACAGAGCACCACCTTGAAGAATGCTTCCGGCACGGTGACGTGATGCTCCTGCCCAATGGTGGCGTGTCTGCTGCGGAAGAGGATAGGGCCGGAGACGACATATATCTCGCCATACTCCTTGGCCCAGCGGCGGCACTGCATCTCCATCTCGTTCCAGTCTCCGGCGTTGAGGCCGTGGTCCTGCGGACACATATTCGTCATCAGGAAGCACTCGTCCATGGCCTGCTGGTCCCAACGGTTGTCGGCAGCGGGGCACATATGGCCTCGGTCATAGCCCGACTGGATGTAGTCGTAGGTCGTCACGCGGTAAGCCTCCGGCACATCATCGTCGGGATGAAACTTCACGCCTTTGCGCTGCACGTTGCCGTCGGAATGTGCGGCGGTGATTTTCCACGCTACCCAATTGGGCATGAGTGTGGTGCTGTTGAACGAACAGACGTAGACTTTCCGCCTGAGCAGCTGTTCCGGCACGCCCTTCTTGGTGAGGGGCAGGAGCGAGTCGGGTACGGTGTAGGACGCGTCGCCCGGTGACGAGCCCTCGTCGGCAAGATGGCTGTCGTCATTGTTATCACCCTTGTTGTCGCCGGTCTTACTGTTGTCCCCGGCAACTTCTGTCTGACCGCTGTCTTTGGCAAGGGGGCGCTGCTGTCGTGGCGAGAGGCTGCAGGAGAGCAGTGTCAGCGCCACGGCGAGGGTCGCGATATATTGTTTGCTTCTGTTCATGATGTTTGTTTCTTTTTCGTCTTCGTTGAGAAGAGGATAGAAGTTGAGCCAATGTTCAGGCTCTTTCCAAACACATGTCGAGCTCAGCCTCAATGGCCTTGCGGTCGAGGTTCTGCCCGATGAAGACGATTTTCTCCATACGGTCACCGAACTTCTCGTCCCAGTCCTTCTTCACGCCGGGGTTCTGCTCCATAAAGTCTTTCAGTTGGTCTTCAGGCATAGTGGCGTACCACTGGCCGGCATTGGTGATGTTGAACTGCTTTCCGCTTTGCTCAAAGAGGTAGCAAGTCTCCGGCTCATCACGGAACCAGCAGATGCCTTTGGCTCTGACGACGCCCTTGGGCCACTTCGCGGAGACAAACTCGTCGAAGCTGCCAAGGTTAAAGGGCAGACGGCGACGGTAGACGAAGGTCTGAATGCCATATTCCAATGCCTCGCCGCTTTCCTTGTTCTCCAGGCTCTCGTCATCGTCGTCCTCCATGGCCTCAATCCATCGTGCCGACGTGGCGACCTTGTCGAAGTCGAAGAGATGGGTGTTAAGGATCTTGTCGAGATCGATGCCGCCGTAGTCGCAGGGTATGATGAGCGCCTGAGGCTGTATCTCCTTGATGACTGCCGTGAGATGGGCGAGGTCGTCGGGCGAGATCTCCGATGCCTTGTTGAGCAGGATAATGTTGCAAAACTCGATCTGCTGGATCACGAGACTGGCGAGATCCTCCTCGCCATGCTCCTGCTGCAGATGGTCGCCGAGGCCGAACTCGTCTCTCATGCGCAGAGCGTCGACAACGGTGACGATGGCGTCAAGGCGCGCGGCACCGTTCTTCATCGCTGCGGGAGCGACGAGCTGAGGATAGGTGCTGACGGTCTGGGCAATCGGTGCGGGCTCGCAGATGCCGCTGGCCTCAATGACGATATAGTCGAAACGTTTGGTGTTGATGATGTCGTTGAGCTGTTTGACGAGATCCATCTTCAGCGTGCAGCAGATACAGCCGTTTTGCAGTGCCACGAGGCTGTCGTCGCCCTGTCCAACCACGCCACCTTGCTGGATGAGGCTGGCGTCGATGTTCACCTCGCCGATGTCGTTGACGATGACGGCGAAGCGGATGCCTTTCTCGTTTTTCAAGATGCGGTTCAGGAGTGTGGTCTTGCCGCTTCCTAAGTAGCCCGTAAGCAGCAGAACAGGAGTTGTCTTTATCTCTTTGTCCATTTCTATTATTGTACTAAATTTCCTACAAACTTGTTTTGTTGGGCAAAGATACAAAAAAGCGCTTAAACATCGTAGAAGCGCAACGTTTTTTAATTCTTGACATCAAATTGAGATATGTATAGCAAATGCCTGAAATCTGTGAGAGCTTCTCATGATCACAATATAAGCAGCCTTGCAACTTATCCTTTTCACAAATCTCATCAATTCCCAATGGTGCGCAATGAATTCTCTAATTCTCAAATTCGTGATAAAAAAATCGTGTGGGCATCTTGGCAGATACGTAGTGTGATTAAGTTATAGTTAGTTTCGGAAACGACCCGATAAACATCTGCCTCTGTTTTTCTTTAACTTAAAAAACGTTGGGCAGGGCGTCTGGTTTGTCGCTATTTATGTAATTTTGCTGCCGACAAAAACAATATCAAATAAAAGAAAGACCATGATGAAGACCAAGATGATGATTGCCGCAGTGGCTGCCGCCACACTGGTCAGCGGTGCCGCACTGGCTGCCGGCAAGGGTGATGACGTGATGACCAAACTGAAAGATGGTACCTATGTGGTCAACACCACAACGCTTGCCTCGAATGTACGCGGCTATCTCGGTGCCACACCACTGGAGGTGTATATCAAGAAGAATAAGGTGGTAAAGGTAGTAGCGCTGCCCAACAAGGAGACTCCGAAGATCTTCGCTAAGGTGAAGTCGGGTATGCTGCCCAAGTATGCGGGCAAGAAGACATCTGCTGTCAGCGCTGTCGACGGTGTGACGGGGGCCACCTATTCCTCCAAAGCCGTGAAGGCCAACGTCGAGGCTGCCGTGAAATATTATAAGGCTCATAAATAAAGGAACAGCAATCCTCTTTTTACTTTCAAGCCCCTTCCCGGACTTTCCCTTCATTGGGAGAGGCCGGGAAAGTTTTTATGTTTTGTGTCATAACCATCTTGATTGAGTTTTTTGAAGCAATCGGCATGATGATTTGTTTCCTTTCTCTAAATAATTTAGAATCTTCTAATATCAAATAAATCTTTTTTAAGACAAGATCTTCGTCGCTTGGGAATATTATCCATAACTTTGCACAAAGAAATATAACGCAGCCAAGTACAAAGAGTTTTTTTACAGGAAGGCAGCAGACAGACGTTAATGAGGAATAGCTACAAGAGACAGACTGCGGCATGGATACTGATGGCAGTATTCATCCCCATGCTTTTCCTAGCTTCGCTCCACCGTCACGACACCGTGGGACAGAGTCAGGAGGAGGTGTGCTATGCCTGTCTCCACCACATCCACCACGACGCGCACCTCAACACGATGGCGCATCATACCGGTGATTGTGTCCTCTGTCATTTTCTATCGCTTCCCTTCCTGGCGACTGCTACTTTAGCAATCGCTACACCTTATTATATTATACTCACCGCCACGACGGCTCCATCCTCTACCCTATCATCGTCCCGTCATGGCGTTCCTACATTAAGAGGCCCACCTGTGTACTAAGCCTTACAGCCTCACCCCCGACACCTCTCCAAGGGGAGAGGGGGGGAGGAGCCTCACTCCCGACCCCTCTCCAAGGGGAGAGGGGAGTAATTACATTCAAGGGGGTTAGGACGACCATAAAGGCCGTCCCTACATTCAAACCATCAAAACCATTAAAAGTCTTCAAAGCCATTCCCTAGTGGGTATTGCCGTTCCCTCCCCTCGGGGAGGGTTAGGGAAGGGCTCCATATTTTAATTATGAAATCATTCTATCTCTTGTTGTTAGGCTTGATCATGAGCCTGACAGCGACTGCAGACCCTGCGCTGATCACTACGACGCTCAAGGGTCATATTACCGATGCCACAGACGGAGAACCACTCGTCGGCGTCGTCGTATCCATACCAGAAATTCAGGAGAGTACCGTCACCGACGCAAACGGCAACTATGTCTTCGCCGCACTGCCACAACGTACGGTCAGCGTACAGGCCAGCTACCTGGGTCATCAGAATCAAGTGAGAAAGATCGACCTGAAGAAAACCGCACAACTCGACTTCGTCATGAAGGAGCAGAACGCCATGCTCGGCGAGGTCGTCGTCACAGGACTGACGGGCAAGTCGCTGATGAAGGACTCCCCGACGCCGATATCCCTCGTCAACGCCGACATGCTGCGCACGACTCCCTCCACCAACATCATCGACGCGCTCAGCCATCAGCCCGGCGTGTCGCAGGTGACCACGGGCGGTGGCATCTCCAAACCCGTGATCCGTGGCTTGGGCTTTAACCGTCTCGTCGTCGTCAACGACGGTATCCGCCAGGAAGGAAACCAATGGGGTGCCGAGCACGGCGTGGAGGTGGACGCACAAGGTGTCTCCTCGGCCGAGATTATCAAAGGTCCCGCCTCGCTGATGTACGGTTCAGATGCTCTCGCCGGTATCATCATCTTCCATGGCGATCCTGTCATGGCTCACAACACCATCGACGGAGAAGCTACCACGGAATACCAAAGCAACACGGGACTCTTCAACTACTCGCTCAACTTCCGCGGCAATCAGAACGGATGGGTGTGGAACGGTCGGTGGACCGACAAGCGGGCGCATGACTACCACAACCGCGCTGACAAATATGTCGTAGGCTCCCGCTTCCGTGAGCAGGACGCCGAGGCTATGACCGGATACAACGGTGGATGGGGCTACAGCCATCTTTCTGCCAGCATCTATCACCTGACGCCGGGCATCGCGGAAGGCGAGCGCGCCAACGACAGCAAGAGCTACAGCAAGACGCTGCCCTTCCAGCAGATCCACCATTACAAAGTGGTGAGCGACAACGCTTACTATCTCGGCAACAGCACGCTGAACGCCACCATCGGCTATCAGCAAAACCGCAGACAGGAATACGAGGAGAGTGCTGACGAGCCGGGACTGGACATGATGCTCCATACGCTGAACTACGACATCCGTTACATCCTGCCGGAACAGAGTGGATGGAAGGCTACCATCGGTGCCAACGGCATGTGGCAGCGCAACATGAACAAGGGCTCGGAATATCTCATCCCGGGCTATCAGCTCTTCGACTTTGGCACCTTCGTCACCACTTCCTACCAGAAAGGCTCCTGGACGTGGTCCGGCGGTCTGCGCGTCGACCACCGTCATCTCCACGCCTTTGCACTGGACGACCATTTCAACCGCCTTTCCCGCAACTTCACCAGCTTGTCCGGTTCTGTCGGAGCGGTCTGTCATGTCACTGATAACATGAACCTGCGCCTCAACGCGGCGAAAGGCTTCCGTGCGCCGGGCATCAGCGAACTCTCGGCCAATGGCGTGCATGAGGGCACACAACAGTATGTCCTCGGCAACGGACAGCTCAAGGCAGAACAAAGCTGGCAGGTAGATGCCGGGTGGGACTTTACCTCACGCTGGGTGACGGCACAACTCTCGCTTTTCGCCAACTACATCGACAACTATATCTTCACTGCCCGGCAGGGTGACCAACAGCGCGAGGGAGTGCCTCTCTATCAGTATACCCAAGGCGACGCGCGTCTGCTCGGCGGCGAGGCAATGATCGACTTCCATCCTGTGGAGCGTCTGCATTGGCAAAACAGTTTCTCGTATGTCAACAGCGTACAGCGCCATCAGCCCCGTGAGTCGCGCTATCTGCCCTTCACGCCCGCTCCACGCTGGAACAGCGAACTACGCTATACGCTCATCCGCGACGGCAAGACGTTCGACCACACCTTTGTTGCTGCCAATATGGAGTGCAACCTGCGACAAAACCACTACTATATGCTCGGTGGCACAGAGACGGCAACGCCAAGCTACACGCTCTTTGGTTTGGCTGCCGGTACAGACTTCAAGTACAGCGGCAAACGCCTGGCTACACTGTCCCTCTCAGCAACAAACCTCTTCGACCGCATCTATCAGGATCATCTCAGCCGACTGAAGTATATCGGAGGCGTGAACCCCGACAACGGCCGAATGGGACTGTTTAACATGGGACGCAATATCACGGCAAAGCTGACGTTATACCTTTAATAAAAATAAGGTATATCATCATGGAAGAAAAAAACATGAAGTGCACCACACGGTCGAGCGAATACATCATTCGCCGACCGTGGCTGACAGCACGGAAAGACGTGGTCGTGCATCCCGACGGCCGTGTGCAACAGGAGTACTACGTATTGGAATATCCCGACTTCATCAACGTCATCGCCATCACCACCGACGGCCGCATCATCATGGAACAGCAATGGCGGCAGGCTGTCGGCGAGGTATCGCTGGAGATCCCCGCCGGCGTGGTGGAGAAAGGCGAGTCGCCCCTGCAGGCTGCCCAGCGCGAACTGGCAGAAGAGACAGGATTCACGGGCGGCACGTGGGAGCAACTGCTCGTCACCACGCCAAACAGCAGCACGGCAACCAACCACTGCTATACGTTCGTAGCGCGCAGAGTTGAGCAGACCACCACGCAGCATCTCGATGCCACGGAGGATCTCCGCTACTTCTATGTCTCGGAAGACGAGCTCTTCACCATGCTCAAGGAAGGCAAGATCCATCAGGCCATGATGGTAGCACCACTGTGGAAGTACTTTTGCAAACGCAGTCTCACCCCCCATACCCCTCTCCAAGGGGAGAGGGGAGTGAAATGTTAGATAAACAGTCTGTTAAGCGTATAGGAAAAGCTCGCTCTGGGGTATTGCCATTTCCTCCCCCCCTTGGGGAGGGTTAGGGAAGGGTTTTAGTTAGTATACTTTCACATGCAGTATCTGATAGTCGTCGATGCCGATACGCACATGACGGCCCTGATGTGTCTGGTCGCCATTGAGATAGCGAACCGGTGACCAATGGCCGTCAGCATCAACGCGGATCTCTGACACGGAACCAAGACCGACATAACGGGGAGAAGAGTAAGCACTACGTTGCTGCTCTTCTCCTCTTTTTTTATTCATAGCAGAAGCGCCGAGGCTTTCCCCCGGCCTTCCCTTCTGCGTCTTTTCGTCTTGCTTCTTTCCATTACCTTTCAGCGCGAAGCCGTCCTCGCCCAAAGCCTGCTGGCGTACAGCGGCCTGTCCCTTATCCTTAAACTCAACGACGACACCACTGCCGGCGATGATATACTCGTCAGCGCTGAGCCTGATAATTACCGCACCGCCCTCGCGCCAGGTACTTCCGTCCTTGGCACGCGGATCCCACGGCAACGTGAAGACATGATGGCATGCAAGGACGAAACGCCCGTCGATGAGCGTCGTGTCGCGGTCCTGCTGGTCAAAGAGCACACCATGGATCTGCTGTTTGCCACGATAGCGGAGCAGCAGAGGGGTGAGCTGATGCAGAAGATGATAAGCAGCGCTGACCTGATGCGTATCTCCCGCTCCGCTTTGGTCGATGGCAAAGGGACAGAAGCCTACTGCCTCGTGCGCGCCGAAGGTGTAGAGAGCCCGCACACCACTGTTGACGCAGCAGCGCGACTCCGGGATGAAGAGCGGGTTGTCGGCTGTGGCATAGCGATATGCCCAGTTCTTGAAACCCGTGTCATAGATGTCAGGCGAACAGAGGTCAACGTGCTTTGCCACCTGTTTCCAGATGGAAAAGAGATGAGCCAACGGCCCCGCCGAAGGATATTCGCCGGGCTTGCGGCCCCGGCTGTTCATCGCGGCATTGACGTAGAGCGGCAAGGCATAGATGCGCTTAGCCGCACAGGCCAGCCGCTCGACATAGTGGGCATACCAGTAAGCCTGGAATTGTTCATCGCCCTCGTTGCTCTCTCCGAGCAGCTGTTGCCAGGTGAGTCCATGGCGCGCCGTCGTCGTCAAACCTTTGTTGGCTTTCTCATAGATCTCAAGGAAGTCTTTCGGAACGGGCTTTCGCCAGACCGACTCGGCCAAAGGACAGTGGTCACGAGCCGACTCGAGCATACCGATCTCGTTCTCCACCTGCATCATCACCACGGTCTGTTCCTTGCTGTCAATGTCGCGGATATGACGGATCAGACGGGTGAACACCGTGCTGTCAGCCCGGAAGAGATTCTCCGAGAATGCCGTGACGATCTCCTGCGGCCGTCCGCTCTTGCTGCAGGCACGTGGGAAACGGTGGAAGTCGCGCTTGACCCACAATGGTGCATAGCAGCTCATTGAGTTCTTCCAGGCGCCGAACCACAGAAACACCACCTTCAGTCCGTTGCTGCGTGCCTGCCGGATGCTTTCGTCGATGAGCGAGAAATCATAGTGACCCTCTTCCGGTTCGATGAGATCCCATTGGGCCGGGACGAGCACCGTGTTCAGTCCCAGGCGTGCCATTCTCGGCATCACGCTGTCGATATCAGCCCTGCAGGTAGCAGCGGAGTTGCTGAGCTCACCGCCCAAGATCAGCATCGGCTGACCTTCTACGATCAAGTGTGCACGGCCGGGACCATCGCTGACAAGCCGCGGTTGTGCGTTGGCGGTAGTCAGAAAGAGTAAGAGTCCAAAGAGCAGAATGATTCGTTTCATTTTCTAAATCCATTGAAATAGTTGAGACAGGTATGTTGCCACAGACGTGCATTGTCGAGTTGTGTGCCGAGGAGCTTGTCGACTTGTTGCCATTGCGCCTTGCCGACATAGCTGCGCACGGCTGGCGACTGCCACAGCACACAGTAGGCGGCCACGCGGCGCACGCCGGCGTTGTAGTGATCGCACAGGCTCTGCCACAACGTGCGGCCGTTGGCGAAACGATAGTCCCAAGCTACATGGTGGAACCACAGCAAATACTGTTCGGGGCAGGTCTTCACGTTTTCATAGAGCGAACGGTAAGGCTCGCGATACTGTGCCGTGGCTCCTGAGCCCGTGGCAACGGTACGGTCGAAGCCCAGTCCTTGCCTGTCAGCTTTATGATAATAGACGGGGCACCACTCCAAGGGATATTCCGCCTTGTAGCCATCGGGCTCCGGCCCATAGTGATGATCAAAGGCAAAGATATGGTGCAGGCCAAGCGGCATCATATAGTCTACACATGCTTCGCGCGAGCTGAGCATCATATCCTCCAGTGCCGCCACCGTCACCGAGTCACCACGACCGAAGGTTTGAAGCAGCCACTCGTGGGCGATCTGCTCAGAAGTCAATGAAGGATCCCAGGCCAGACGGCCGAAAGCATACCAGTTGGACTGTGAGAATGGATGTCCGCACCAGTTGGTGTCATCGCCCGTGTTGGCCACTCCGGCGATGCCCTTCAGTCCGCGAGCCACAGGATCGACGTAACTGAAGAACTCTTTCCACATCGGAGCGAGATAGACCAAATGGAGCGACTGCCCTGTGTATTCCTGCGTGATCTGCAGTTCAGCCATCTGTGGTGTCTTCGTCATATTGTCGAATATGGGTGCGTAAGGCTCGCGTGGTTGGAAGTCGAGCGGCCCGTTTTTCGACTGCAAGATGACATTGTCGTGGAACAGTCCGTCCATGAACTTGAACTCCGACACAGCCTGCATCACACGGTCCTCGCCTTTGTGGTTGGCGCCATAGACAAAGGAGCGCCAGATGACCGTACCGCCATAGGGCTTCAGTGCGTCGGCGAGCATGTTCGCGCCGTCGGCATGACTGCGGTGATAGTCTCCCGGTCCGGGCTGTCCCTCGCTGTTGGCTTTGACAAGGAAGCCGCCGAAGTTTGGTATCAGCTTGTAGATCTCCTTAGCCTTGCGCAGCCACCATCGCTGCACGGAAGCGTCGAGGGGATCGGCCGTCTTGGTCTCATGCAAAGCCAACGGCGAACCGAAGTTGATGCTCAGCCATACCTGAATGCCGTAAGGGCGGAGCAGGTCAGCGATGACCTTGAGTTTTTCGAGATAAGGGTGCGTGACCATCCTGGGACTGGCGTTGACATTGTTCACCACCATGGCGTTGATGCCCACAGAGGCGTTGGCACGCGCGTAGATCGTCAGGCGTTGGCGCAACGAGTCAGTCATACCGCCTTTTGTGATCTGCTCCCATTTCCAGATGCTCTTTCCCGCATAGCCACGCTCCACACTGCCGTCGGGGTTGTCCCAATGGTTGAGCATGCGACGCTGCAGGGCGGGCGCTGATGTCCAGGTGGCGTCCCTGTCATTGCCCTCTTTTATCTCTTGCCAGCGCAGCAAGGCGTAGGCACCGTAGAGCAGACCGAGGGGACGACATGCGGAAACCACGGCACTATGATCCGCGGCCTTGTAGCTGATGGTATATCCATCATTGTCGTTACCGTCTGAAACGAGGCTCAGCGTCACCTGACCGCCCTGCCAACTATCCTGCAACTCACGACGGGCGATGGCAATGGTGCCCGCAGCGGTGTGGTCAGCGACTTTGGGACAAACGACATAAGCGGGCGACGATGCCTTGCTCGGCAGCCACAGTGTAGCGCCCACGCCATCGTTGCCAACTGGAGGCTCGGATGGCATACTATAAATAGGTGTCGCTATCATAGCGAGAAGCACGACAACGATGTGATGTAATATAAATAGGTGTTGGCGCATGGTGATGATTGATTTGATTAAGTACAAAGATACAGTGAAAACGAGGCAAAAGCAAGATATAGCGACTTTTTTTTGCGTGATGAAACAAATAAGAATGTATTTGTAACACTACATGAAGGCCAATCCGGCTCTTATGTTTAACTTTGCAGTCAAAAGAACCTAATATCTGATGAAAGAAAACGTAAACAATTCGACCGCCGTTGCTCAGGACACTCAGGCAGCACGCGGATTCTACAAGCTCAACTGGTTACAGCGTATCGGCTTTGGCTCCGGTGATTTGGCGCAGAACCTCATCTACCAGACCATCTGCATGTACCTGCTGTTCTTCTATACCGATATCTACGGTCTCGATGCCGGAGCGGCTGCGACGATGTTCCTCGTGGTGCGTCTTGTCGACGTGCTCTGGGATCCTATCGTGGGCACCTATGTCGACAAGCACAACCCGCGGTTGGGCAAATACCGTGCCTATCTCGTATTTGCAGGCTTGCCGCTGACGGCCTTTGCCATTCTGTGTTTCTGGGACGGTTTCAGCGGTTCGCTACTCTACGCTTACGTTACCTATGTCGGCATGTCGATGTGCTATACTTTTGTCAACGTACCCTACGGTGCGCTCAACAGCTCGCTGACGCGCGACACCAACGAGATCACCATCCTCACCTCCGTGCGCATGTTCATGGCCAACGTCGGCGGACTCGCTGTCTCGGCCGGTGTGCCTATCCTTGTAGCCGTCATGGCCGCACAGAAACTGCCGTTGCAGATGGCGCTCTTCATGGGACTGGGCTCATTGCCTTCGTTTATCTTCATGCCGATGGTACCGGCCATCAAGCGCAAGATCGGTAAGAAAAACATGTTCTATGTCTTCCTCTCCATTGCCATTGTCGGCATGGCAGCACTCTATGTCATCAGCAAGTTCTTCGATATGAAGACGAATATGACGGCCATCTACATCGCACAGTTCATCAAGTCGACGGGTGTCATCGTAGCCACAGGCTATATGTGGGCCCTCGTGCCGGAGGTGATCTCCTATGCTGAGTACAAGACGGGCCGCCGCATCTCGGGTATTGTCAATGCGCTGACGGGCATCTTCTTCAAGGCCGGTATGGCGCTCGGCGGTGTGGTGCCCGGCATTGTCCTGGCCATGACGGGCTATCATGTGACGGCACAGGCCAACACGCTGCCCAAGGATCCGAGCGCATGGTTCTATGCCATGCTCATCTATGCCCTCGTAGGCTGTGTGCTCCTGCTCTTCTGCTTCAGCCAGACCAAGGAGCGTGTGGTCATGGATCAGAAAGAGACCGCCAACGTCAAGGTCAGCGACCTTTGGAAAGAGTTCCTCCGCAACCGTCCGTTGCGTGTCCTGGCCCTGTTCTTCATCACCGCCTTCGCCATGATGTCGGTGGGCAACGCCGCCGGTGCTTACTTCATGAACGACCTGGAGCTTCAGACACCCGAGGCACAGGAAGGCATCCGCTGGCTCGTCTGTGTCATCCCCGCCATGCTGCTCGTCCTCGCTATGTTCATCATCTCGAAGTATGAGCTCACCGACGAGAAAGTCGACGAAATCAATGAGGAGATAGAGCACAGACACATGGAACAGGAATAAAGGATACAGATCATAGGATTGATATATAGAACGTCGAAAAGATTCCCAAAACAACAAAACTAATCGAACATGAACAACATCAAACGCAACCTGCTGGTTGCTCTCAGTCTCGTCGCCACGCTGGGTGCCGGTGCCAAGGACAACACGCCCACGCTCAAGGAGACCGTAGGCAAATACTTCTACATCGGTGCTGCCGTGAACACGTCCTGCGTGTGGGAGCGAAACACGGTGGAGGCAAACATCGTGAAGGATGACTTCAACTCCATCGTGGCCGAGAACTGTATGAAAGGTGAGGTCATCCACCCCGAAGAGAACCGCTATGACTGGCGCGACGCTGACCAGACGGTGGCCTTTGCTGAGAAATACGGTCTCACTGTCTTCGGTCATTGCCTCGTGTGGCATTCCCAGCCGCCACGCTGGATCTTCACCGACGACAAGGGGAAACCGGTTACGCGCGAGGTGCTCATCGACCGCATGTATCACCATATCACCACGGTGGTGAGCCACTACCGCGGACGCATCAAAGGATGGGATGTGGTCAACGAGGCCTTCAACGACGACGGCACGCTGCGACACACTCCTTATTATAATATCATCGGTCCGGACTACATCGAGTTAGCTTTCCGCTTTGCCCATGCCGCTGATCCCGACACAGAGCTCTACTACAACGACTATAACCTGTCCACACCGGCAAAGCGTGACGGTGTCTGCAAGCTCGTGCGTGCGTTGAAAGCCAAGGGCATCCGCATCGACGCCGTAGGTATGCAGAGCCACAACGGATATAACTATCCCGACCTGAAGAACTACGAGGCAAGCATCGACTCCTTCGCTGCCTGTGGCGTGAAGGTACAGATGACGGAGCTGGATCTCAACATGCTACCCAACCCGAAGAGCTTCGGTGGGGCGGAGATCAGTCAGCACTATCAATATAATAAGGAGTACAACCCTTATGTCAAAGGTCTCGACAAGAAGGCGCAGAAGGTCTTCGACAGCCGTTACCTCGAGCTCTTCGACATCTACCGCCGTCATGCCGCGCAGATTGAGCGCGTCACGCTGTGGGGTGTCACCGACGGCACGTCATGGCTCAACAACTGGCCCATCCCCGGCCGCACCAACTATCCCCTGCTCTTCGACAGAGAGGGGAAGGCAAAGAAGGTGGTGAAGGAGATAGTGAATATGTATAAAGAGTAGGGGTTATTAATCAGCAACTAATCATCAACAGCTATGAGCAGATATCTTTTTCCTCAAGACTATATGGCTGACCCGTCAGCCCATGTGTTTAACGACAAGATCTATGTCTACCCATCCCACGACTGGGACAGCGGGGAGGCCTTCGACGACGACGGCGGTCACTTCCAGATGAAGGACTACCACGTGCTGCGCATCAACGGCAACCCGATGGAAGCCGCAGTCACCGACTGCGGCAAGATCCTCGACGTCGAGGACGTGCCCTGGGCTGAGAAGCAGATGTGGGACAACGATGTCGTGGAGGTCAATGGCAAGTACCATCTGATCTTCGCGGCAAAGGACTACAATGGTGTCTTCCGCCTTGGCGTAGCCATCGCTGACCGTCCCGAAGGTCCGTTCATCCCGCAGCCCGATCCGATCCGCAAGTCCTACAGCATCGACCCGTGCGTCTTCAAGGACGACGACGGCGCGGTTTATGTCTACTTCGGTGGCATCTGGGGAGGCCAGCTACAGTGGTACCGCGACAACAAAGCACTCAAAGACGAATATCTCCCCACCGGCAAGAAGCCTGCCATCCCCGCACGTGTAGCCCGTATGACGCCCGACGGCATGCAGTTCAGCGAGATGCCGCGTCCCGTCGTCGTCGTGGACGAACAGGGACAGCCGCTCACCGCCGACGACCCGCACCGCTTCTTCGAGGCCAGTTGGATGCATAAGATGTATGGCAAGTACTATTTCTCTTACTCCACCGGCGACAGCCATCTGCTCTGCTATGCTGTCGGCGACAACCCCTACGGTCCGTTCACCTATCAGGGTGTGATCCTCAACCCGGTAGTGGGCTGGACGACACACCACAGCATCCTGGAGTATCACGGTCACTGGTATCTCTTCCACCACGACTGTGTGCCCAGCCACGACACCACATGGCTGCGCAGTCTCAAAGTCGCTGAGCTGCAGGTCGACAAAGACGGCAGAATCCATACGCTACAATAAAAACTACCTATCATCAGGTTCTCTTGTTGGTGGCTGAAAAGCTATTGGCATGAAGAGAGGACAAAAAAAGGTGGGCTCCATTGCAGTGCCCACCTTTTGATTTATTCTTTATGATTGTGAATGGTCTACGACTCTTATTTCACTACCATCTTCTTTCCGTTCTCAATCACCACACCCTTGTAGTCTGTACCTACCTTCTGACCGGCGAGGTTGTAGCGGACAGTCGGCATTTGTTTAGTCTCAACAGAAGAAATGCCCGTTGCCGAAGCATCCACGGTGACAACAACAGAATTGATTCGGCACTGCTTGCTTTTGCCATCAAGAGTGAATGTAACTGCGTCTGTACCTTCTGTGTTGGTATAGGTTTGCTTATCAAGAGTACCATTGTCAACGGTCATATCAGACCATTTCTGTTGCTTGGTGTTTGACGGTTGTACAAAGACGATCTTCTTGATCTTACTGTCCTTGCTTTCAAACTTCAAGGTTCCGCCATAGATGCGGAGCTGGGAACCGTACACCTTTGCGTCATTCTCCATTTCGTAATAATCCCAAAGTCTGTTGGGAGTTGTAGTCGTAGACTTAGAAACGGTGAAGGACACACCATCTACAGTTGCTGTCTTGGCTTCTGTAAAGTCACCATCGTTTGAAGAGCTTGTAGATGTTCCATTCAGTCCAAAAAGTTTCACCCCATCATGGAAGATGTCGATAGTAACATCTTTGTCGGCTGCAAAGCCCATGTTGCTGACCAATGCCAACAGTGCCACGAAAGTTAAGCGTAAAATTTTGTTCATAGACAAATTGTATTTAAGAGTTAATAATAAATAATGTCTTATAGAAGCGTAAGTTACTACATTGCAAAGTTACGAAAAATATCGAGACAAACAAATTATTACGTAATAATTTCTTGTTTCATTTCGCATCAGCCGGGAGCAAGAGCCAGATGATGTCCTCTCGCAAAGACGAAAAAGCGGAAAACAGAAAAGAACGTAAAAGCCGCTAAGACCGCAAGGAAGAGCACACAAGTGCAGTTCATTGCGTTCTCAGCGGCTTTGCGAGCGCCTATCCCCCCCCCTTGCAGTATACTACTTCCCTCTCCTTTGGAGAGAGGTCGGAGGTGGGGCTTTCGGGGAAGAGACCACTTCTCTATACGCCTCCACCACCATCTCATGCTTCAGCAGTCCTTGCGTCATGACATCCTTACCACACTCCTCCTCAGCCATCGCCTCGACGAGGAGCGGCCAAAAGACCGACTCGTTGTCCATCGGAGGCAATGGCTTGACGGGCGGCCATCCCGTGCGTAGACAGATATAGACGAGATAAGTCGAGGGATTGTTCTCCGGCGGCGGGGCCCATCGGTAGATCACCTTCTGCAACGTGTTGAGATAGTGGC
Organism: uncultured Prevotella sp.; assembly: GCA_900540375.1. Lineage (GTDB taxonomy): Bacteria > Bacteroidota > Bacteroidia > Bacteroidales > Bacteroidaceae > Prevotella. The sequence goes on along the minus strand of UQFS01000012.1, from coordinate 6,227 downwards.
GCACCACATAGGAGCGGAGCACGATGAAGGCAGCGCGCAACCCATAGCGCATCTCGCCGAACTGACAAAAGGCAGGATCAGTCTGTCTTTGCGTCATCCCCTTCCAGCGTGTGCGCGTCCGTCTGATGTTAAGTGGGTTGTTGTTTCTAATTCCCCTTGGGATGATCTTCTTCCTTGTCCTCATCGTCGTCGTCGTTGTCTTTGAGGTTCTTGACATAGTTGATAATAGCAGAGAGCACACTGGCCAACAGGCTCAGGAGCCGTACAATTTGTTTGATTTTCATGTTTTTCTGAGTTTTAGTGTAGTAAAAAGAACAGTCTCACCAGCCTCACCCCAACCCCTCTCCCTTTGGAAAGGGGTTGGGGGATGAGGCACCTTGTCTTACGGATTCACACCGGTGCTGTCCGAGCCGCTGCCCTTTCCACTGTCAGTCGGAGTCTTGTCACCAGGAGCCTGACCATCGAGCTTAGAGGCACGCTTTGCGGAGATGCCCTCAAAGAGATAGTAGCTGTTGACGCGGGTACCGGTGGTCTTACCGTCGGCAGTAGTAGTACCCTTAGCCTTGATGACGGTGTGCTCCGGACTGAAGATCACGCGGTAGCCGACGATGTTGTTACCCTTGAAAGTACCAGGATCACTGGCTGCAGTCGACTTGACATTGATCCTGAACATGCCCAGACCGTTGATACGTACCTTGCTGGAGCTTTGCAAAGCGTCACGCATGACCTCCACGAGCTCGGTCAGGCAGGCCTTGACGTCGGAGCGCTTGAGCGTGCAGTTGCGCTGGATGGTGTCGGCGATGTTGTCGAGGTTCACCGTGTCGGTGTGGATGGTACGGGCGTAGTACTTGCCGAAGCTCTTGCTGTTCTTGATCTTGTTCTGATACAAACGATAATAAATAGACATAATACTGTAAAATTGAAATTAAAACAGGTTCCTCTTGCCTCGGTCTCTTATCAGGAGGGTAGGTGAGGTCTTTTGTTTACGTTTGCAAAGTTACTATCTCGCACCTGTACAGATGCATATTATTGTATGTTGTTGCATGTTATTGCGCGTTATTGTCGTTTAATCATGAAGATTACCATAAAAACCAAGTGAGAAGAGGCCATAAAAAACCGCAGCAGTCCTCAGGATCTTTGGACGGTTGCGGTAAGAAGATGAAAGGAAGAAGGTCTCCCGAGCGTCGTTTTACTTGTTAACAACGTGTTTACGGGAGTAGTAGCCCATATTGTCGGAAGGTTTGAAGACGAGCCTGTCATGAGCCTCTACCATGATTTTCTCTTTGTTAGTAGGGTTGACATACTGTCTTGCGGCTACGTTCTTGACGAAGAACCGTCCGAAGTCTGGGATGGCAACCTCCTGATCTCCCTCGGTGAGATTGTCGGCGATGGCGCCCAGCACAGCGTTGATACAGTTGGCGGCCTGCGCTTTCGACACCTGCAGCGAAGCAGCTACGGCATCGGTAAGTTGTGTTCTATTCATGCTGATATGCTTTTATGTTGTGCAAAGATAATCATTATTTCTTAATCCCGGTCCAAAAATCCATCCTTATCTTGGTAGTCTCAGATGAAATGTTTATTTTTGCGACTGTTTATCATTTGATCGTTAGTGCCATGAAATCAGACAGAGAGAAACGGGCTGCACGCGTGACGCTCTACGGTGCGGCTATCAATATCATACTGGTTATCTTCAAGCTCATCGCCGGCATCATCGGACAGTCGTCCGCTATGATCGCCGACGGCATTCACTCGCTCAGCGATCTGCTCACCGACGCGGTGGTGATCATCTTCATGAAGCTCAGCGCCCGGCCGCAGGACGAGGACCACGACTACGGGCACGGTAAATACGAGACACTTGCCACAGCCATCATCGGCATGACGCTGTTCGTCGTGGGTCTGGGCATCTGCTACGGCGGCGTGGTGAAGATATGGGCGGCGTTGCAAGGTCATCCGCTGACACAGCCGGGATGGATCGCACTGGCAGCGGCCCTGGTGAGCATTGCTCTGAAGGAGCGGTGCTTCCAGTTCACCGTGCGCACGGGCCGCGCCATAGAGAGTGAGACCGTCATCGCCAACGCCTGGCACCACTGCAGCGACGCGCTCTCGTCAGTGGGTACAGCCATCGGCATCGGCGGCGCCATCGCCCTGGGACCGTCATGGGCTGTCCTCGACCCTATCGCCGCCGTCATCGTCAGCGTGCTCATCGTCATCACGGCATGGAAGCTGATGTCCAGCGCCTTAGGTGAGCTGCTGGAGAAGAGTCTGCCCGAAGCCATGGAGAAAGACATCGAGCACACGGTCACAGAAGACGAGCACCTCAGCGACATTCATCATCTGCGCACGCGCCGCATAGGCAGTCATATCGCCATAGAGATGCACGTGCGCATGCCCGGCGACCTGACGCTGGTCAAAGCGCATCAAATCGTCTCCAGTGCTGAGAAACGCCTGCGCAACCGCTTCGGGCAGGGAACGTTTATCAGCATACATATGGAGCCGGTCAAGAGCAGCCTCACCCCCAACCCCCTATCCAAAGGAGAGGGGGAGTGAAATGCGGGATAAACAGTTAGGGGGCAGCACGCAAAGCTACAAATAACAAGAAATAAAAAAATGCACACTTATATTACACGCATAGAGCGAGAGAGAGGAATATGCAGAGGACTCTTCTTCCTTGCTCTCGTCCTTCTTCTTTTTGCTTCCTGCGGCGGAAAGAAAAGCGATGATACCAAGACGGATACACAAGGGAAGGGAAACAATATCGCCGTGGACACGGCCCTGCAGTCCCGACTGAAGAAGTTCGCCGCCGCACCACGCTGCAAAGGACTCTTCGGCTTCTATGTCTATGACCTCACGGCCGACAAGCCAGTGTATGGTGAGAGACAGAAGGTGACAATGTCGTCGGCGTCCTGCCTGAAACTGATTACCGGCGTGGCCGGGCTCCATCTGCTCGGCACGGACTACTCCTACCCTACTTCGCTGTGGACAACGGGTACGATGAAGAAAGACACGTTGCAGGGCAACGTCATCTTCAAAGCTCAACTCGACCCGCAGCTCAACGAGCCGGACCTGATGATGTTTCCCCAGGCACTGAAGAAGAGCGGCATCAAGAAGTTCAACGGCAAGCTGGTCCTCGACCTCGTGCTCCACAAACCCGTGACGAGCGAGCGCCACTGGTACCCGTGGGATCTGTCGTTCTCGCGCTACGGCATCCTGTATAAAGGGGATCAGAAGGTGCGCAAAGCCGTGGTGACAGCCTTCCGGCAGGCTGGCTATCAGTTTGCTGACAGTCAGGTGGTCTACGGCGGACTGACACGCCACGCCCGCCCGCTGTTCCGCTTCCGCCGTCCGGTGGACTATGTGATCAAGAAGATGTGGAAAAACAGCAGCAACACGCAGGCGACATCCCTGCTCTATACCATCGGCTACCATCTCGACAAGCGCGGCAACCTGCCTGTCGTCGGCGTGAACTATCTCCGTGGCTTCGTGCGTGACAGCCTGGGACTGAAGGATAAGCACATCGTCATCCACGACGGCTGTGGCCTCTGCACCTACAACCATCTGTCGCCGGAGGTACTCGTCGCCGTACTCCGCTATGGCTATCAGCGTCCGGCAATCCGCAAGAAGCTGCATACGTGGCTGGCAATCTCCGGTGTAGACGGTACGCTGCGCGCCGAGCTCAGCGACCCGAAACTCAAAGGACTGGTGCGTGGCAAGACGGGTACGCTCTCCCATCCTTATGGCATCAGCTCTCTGGCCGGCTTCTGTCAGGGCGCCGACGGCCACATGCTGGCCTTCGCGATCATGGACAACGACATGAGTGTCCTCGATGCCCGCGTGCTGCAAAAGAAGCTCTGTCTGGCAATGATCGGAGAGAAAAAGTAACCACCTGCATGATTCATGAGCAATAGGTCATGTTTTATTGAACATTGAATACCCATCAATTCACCACAAATTATTCACGAATTATTTATGAGAAATACATGATCCATTAATGGACATTCATGTAAGAATAAAATGTTGCCTGATTATCAGATAGTTACTTGGTAAATGGTACAAAAATGTGCATGACGGAAAAGACAGTTTTTAGTGAATTCTAAGGCAGTTATTCTACTTTCTGTTATGAAATATTAAGAAATCAAGTCTTGTCTTTAACTTTTTATAAGCACAACTTTCTCACCTATAACTTTCCATATCAGGAAAGCTTTTCTTGTCTTTTCGGCAAACAACATTATTAGCTAAATATGGAGAACAAGAGTTTAGGGATGATCATACGCGAGGAGCGAAAGAAGAAGGGGCTTACACAAGCTCAGCTTGAGAAGCTCATTGGCCTGAAAGGGTCTCGCGTGTCGAAGATTGAGCATGGCGCACCGATAACTCCCGAGGTGGCATCTTTCATTCTTGACTAATGACCAAATTTACAAGGTGGGAAACATAAGGCAAGGACAGGAAAAATCAAAACAAGCAAAAAAAATAATCAGATCAGCTTCAGTCGTATGCAGATACAGGCATGATCTCTTGCCGCAACAGAACAAGAAACCTTGTACTATACGATGAAATCTCTTGCTGTCTTGCCCGCATAAGCCGAGAATAGAAGGCATACGCATCTCAAGGCATACCATCTTGATAGGCAATCAAGACCGGCATGCCGATAACGGCGTAGCGGAAGGAGGCATTTACCCCACTCAGTGCTTTTCACATTAACCAAGGTGCCCATAGCCCTGTGTTTCCTACTTCACTCAACCTTACAGTTGACCACTCAGAGACAGCAACCCACTCAGACTATGACCACGGAATAATTACCGATCCGGATGATTCATCTTATGGATCTTGATTAACGCATCCATAAGTATATCGGCGGCTTCACCAAGGTTACCATGAACCAGGGAATCCACCAGTACTTCTTTTACCGCCAATAATGGGAAAGGAGATAAGGCATCCAACTGACCATCATTTTTCAAGCCTTCGACAACATTCGTCAGCAGGTATGCACCCTGCCCTTCCTTGACATTGTAACACAGGCCGTACTTCTCAAGGAGCAGCTTGAAGCTTTCCTCCGGTAAATATTCACGTGGAATCATGGTAATATAAGGATAAAGATCCATGCATTTAGCCACATAGTCCAAGGACTCAAACTTTATGTTAGAATCGCACCGCAACAATTTAAGCAAATTGCTGTAATCTTTATTAGTCGCACCCAGGAATTCTTTGGCATTCCCATGACCTCTTTCTTTCAAGAGTCGCAATAGCGTTTTAGAAAAAATGATGTCCATGTCTGCAAAAGTGGGGATTAATTGCGAATGCACATAATGCTATAATACCACCAATAGTGCTACGACACCACTCATAAGAAAATAATATATAAAATTATCAAAAATACGTAAAGTATCAAATTTTATTCATTCCTGAATGCTATAATAGTGCTAAAGAACGAAGCTTCAACGGTCAATTATTCCTAAAGAGAAGCCCAGTACCCATGAAGACGGCTACCGGGCTTCTTAATGTGCATTAGTAAGAACTAAAACAAAGTCTGCACTTTACTTACCATCTATGAGTTTCTCGATTTGAAGTCTTGGAAAGAGCAGCCTCCCGTTGAGCTTCTTAGAGGGAATCTTGCCCGCGCAGACCCAGTTGTATACTGTTTTCTGCTCTACGCGGAAGAGCCGTGCTACTTCCACAATATCAAGATACCCGTCTCTTTCTGTCATAGTCTTGAGATCTCTGAGCAGCTCGGAATGCCGGTTCAATTTGTCCTCCATTACCCTCAGCTTATCCATAATCGCATGGAATGTATCCACATGGTTCTCCTGTCTCATAACTTCCCGATGTTGTAATTAGAATTGCCGCCTTGCGTAATGATGCCTCTCTCCTTCATGATGGAAACGTACTTTTTGGCTGTTCGCTCCTTTACGTCCATATTGTCCATCACTAGAGTGACCAGCCGTGCGTAGGACATGGGACCCTCTTGCTTGAAGATACTTTTTGCCACCTCCTTCAATTCCGTTTCCTTCCACTTCTCTTTCTCATCCTTGGACTTCTCACCCAGGTAGACGAACATGTCCTTCTCCTTGTCCCATCCGAATTTCATCAGGGGAACATCCAGCGGACTACCATCACGTACCTTCATCGCCTTTACCACCGAGAAGTTGCCAATCTCATCTTTTTCTATAGACAGGAAACGGCTCTTTCATTTAGATATTGACTGCCATGGCACAATTATTGCCTTTTCTCCG
>UQFS01000011.1 GCA_900540375.1 uncultured Prevotella sp. | reverse complement strand
ACACACACACACACACACACACACACACACACACACACACACACACACACACACAGGCGCTACTGGTGTGATTTCTCTCTAAATCTTCTTCGCATACGCGCGTGTGAAATACAGCGCAGCCCCTTTAGGCAAAGGACATTCATGTGGTTCCTTTGCCCGAATTTTTTGTATCCCCTTACGAAGGCTTATCGTTTGATGTAAGGATGGTGATGATGGGAAATTAAACGGAAATTAAACCATGAGTAATATATTCCAATTAATAAAACAGTAGATATGAAGAAAAAGTATGTAAAACCTGAAACGGAGACTGTTATCGTGGAGACAAACCATTTCATCTGTATTTCGGGGGAAATCAATGATTGGTCATCGGAAAAAGACGACTCCGATGATGACGATTGGAGTGATGACAATTCAAACAATAGTAAATCAATGAACTTATTATGGGAAAAGTAAATGGTGTGAGATTCGTACAGTCCCTATTTGTGTATAGTAGCATTTTGGGGGTAATGTGCTTTGCGTCTTGTTCTGATCAGGAGGATCTTGAGCAAGCAGGAAAAACAGGCAACTCATCTTACGAGGTCTCTCTCAATGCAACAATAGGCAATTCCGCAGTTGCGCCATACAATAATAAGGCGGTGACGAGAGTTGGTGTTGCAGAGAATGAGACCCATGGATTGAAAACGACTTGGGAAAGTGATGACAAGCTGACGGTCGCATACAAAAGTGGCAGCACGCTGAAAACCACGGAACTTACAGTGGCGTCCATGAATGGGAACTCGGCTACTTTTCGTGGAAGTGTAGAAAGCAGTGCTGACGCACAAGCTTTTAAGACAAGCACGTTATATGTCGTCAACAATAAATCGACGGACAAGATAGATGCATCAGTAGAAAATAACAAGCTGAAAGTGTCTGTTGATTTGTCGGGACAAAACGGTAATGCCGGCAAAATTGCTGACTATGACCTGCTCTATGCCACAGGGAAAGCCAGTTCAGCCCTTCACTTCACCCATCAGATGAGCGTGATGCGGCTGGACTTCACCACTGATGCTACCGCCTCTTTGGGCAGCTCTATATCCGATTTGTCGCTTGTTTACATACCGTCGGCCTCCACTGCCAACAGCATCTTTGCAAAGTCGGCATCATTCGAGTTCGGAGGTGAGGGTACAACAAGCACCTACGACGGCATTACCTTCTTCACCCTGTCCGGTCTCTCCATTCCCGTATCAGACAACAAGGCGAAAGCCTATGCCGTAATACCTGCCAATGATAAGCTCACAGGAGAACTCTCCATCAGTGTGAAAGGCGCCAGTGGAAATCAGTTTCACCGGGATATTAACTTAAAAGGCAAGTCGTTTCCAGCACAGGAGGTCGTAGCGAAGACCATCGGTCTGAAAGCAAGCCAGAGAGTACCCAACATCGGTGACTATCTGTACAGCGACGGTTCGTGGGGACCATTGAAATATTACTCCGACAAATACCCCGTAGCCGTCATCTTCAGCAACTATACCAGCGCGACCGACCGGCAGCATGGCTATACACATGGCTATGCGATGGCCTTACGCGACGCAGCGTGGCCTACACCATGGTGCCCTGCCGAAGAACAGAATGATTACCCTGAGACAGAGAATGTCTTCGAGCATGTCAGCGCAACCGCCCCATTGAGCATGATGAAAAATCTGGATGGGCTGACCACCTGCCAGACGCTGAACAGCAAATACCTGAAAGAGTACAACTACGACAACTACCTCCACCATTACTCAACTAAGCGGGCAGCTATCCCCCACGCCATGGAATACGGCGACGCCAATTGGAAGGAAGCCTACAGAGAGCAGACTCTTGTCCCTGTACCATCGGGCACCAGTGGTTGGTATCTGCCAAGTATCGGGCAGTGGTTCCTTATGCTCGCCAATCTCTCGGGATTGAATCCCAACAACCTTGTCATGTCCAAGGATAGTGGCGGTAACGTCTATTCCTTCAGCTGGCTGTTCAGTTCGGCCACAGAGAAGAAAGCCTATCTGGAAAAGTTCCAGAACTATTTCGATGATCAAAGCAATTCTATACTCAAGCAATACCACAACGATGGCAGAATCCCCGATGTCACTTTCTATGTTCCTGCCGACGGACAGATAGATTGGTACTTGTGGGCCTGCGACGAAGCAAAGAGCGGCTATGCTTGCTGCGTCCGATTGCTGAACTCCGAAATCGGCTTTACCTACATTGGCAAGACCTCTGGTCAGACCTCAGCTAACGGCTACGCAGCACGCTCTGTTATTGCATTCTAAGTTTCAATAAACTAAATTTTAACCACCTGGTGGACGAAGCAGATACAGGCCATGACTAAATATACTTCAGGGGGAAACTACTTCTACTTTAGATATCCACTACTTTTACTTTTGTCGTTGTTCACATCTCAGCCACTCTGAGTGGGACGGGGACGCCAATTGTAACATAGATTTTCAGACGTGGATATCGAGTGGGAGGAATGGAAAGATAAGGTCAGATCGGATTCCGGCTTTTCATCGGGTGGTAGTGAGAACATAAACCCGTAATAGGGTATTTTAACTCTCTATAATTGTTGGTGCAGGTCTTGTTGGGAAACAGGACTTGCGCCGTATTTGTTTTATGAGGGTACTTGGTATCATTTACAAAAAAGTGTCATCCTCTTGCTGCTCAGTGGTCTGCAGCTCAATGACGACGAGATGTGTGCGATTCGTTGGCACATGGGAGCATTCGGACTGAACTTCAATTCCTATGAGGATGAGCGTTGTTACGACACAGCCCGAATGGAGTATCCGCTCTGCGCTATCGTTCAGGCTGCCGACAGTCTTGCTGCCGCTATCACCGAAACCACGTCACAGGATATTGATGAACTGTAACATCGGCAGGGAGTCCTGCAGATATCATTTTTCAAGCGCCTTCCACAGCGCATCGCCCGGCAATGGCGAGACGACATCGATTTCCTTGCCCGACACCGGATGGGTGAACTGCACACGGCGGGAGAGCAGCGAGATGCTGCCGTCAGGGTTGCTGCGCCGCGCACCGTATTTCAGGTCACCCTTGATCGGGCAGCCGATATGTGACAGTTGACAACGGATCTGATGATGGCGACCGGTGAGCAGCGTGATCTCCAAGAGATGGTAACGGTCGCTGTGGCCGATGACACGATAGTTAAGCACAGCTTTCTTCGCCCCCGGCACCTCATGGTCGTAGGCGTAGCTCTTGTTTTGTTTCTCGTTGCGTGTCATCCAGCTAGTCAGCGCACCCTGCTCGTCAGCCGGTGCGTTTTGTGTGATCGCCCAATAAGTCTTGTGCACCTCGCCTTTTCGGAACATCTCGTTGAGGCGTGACAGAGCTTTGCTGGTGCGAGCGAAGACGACGAGGCCGGCCACAGGACGGTCGAGGCGATGTACCACGCCGAGGAACACGTTGCCCGGCTTATGGTACTTCTCCTTGATATATTCCTTCACCGTTTCCGAGAGAGGCACGTCACCGGTCTTGTCGCCCTGCACGATCTCTCCGCTCTCCTTATATACGATGATAATGTGATTGTCCTCGTAAACGACTTGCATTCAACACAACTTACATGTTCATGCCACCATCAACCTGGATGACCTGACCGGAGACATAGCTGGAGAGGTCTGAAGCCAGATAGACAGCCGTGTCGGCAATGTCGTTGACGGTACCGGCACGACGCACAGGGATGTGGCTGACCCACTGCTTGCGAATAGGCTCAGGCAGAGCCTGCGTCATAGCGGTGTCGATGAATCCCGGAGCGATGGCGTTGGCACGGATACCCTTGGGACCCATCTCCTGAGCGATGCTCTTGGCCAAAGCGATCAGACCGGCCTTGGAAGCTGAGTAGTTGCACTGTCCGGCATTACCATGCACACCGACGACAGAGCTCATGTTGATGATGCGGCCGTCGCGCTGACGCATCATATAAGGAATACAAGCATGGATGAAGTTGAAGGCGCTCTTGAGGTTCACGGCGATGACAGCGTCCCACTGTGCCTCGGTCATGCGCAGCATCAGTCCGTCCTTGGTGATACCGGCGTTGTTGACCAGGATCTCCACAGAGCCAAAGTCAGCGACAACCTGCTTCACGGTAGCCTCAGTCTGTGCGAAGTCAGCAGCGTTGCTGGCATAGCCCTTGGCTTTCACACCCATGGCGCTGAGCTCACGCTCGGTCTCCAGACCGCCGTGCTCCTCGTCGATAACGAGGTCGGTGAAGGCGATATTGGCGCCTTCCTGAGCGAAACGCAGGGCAATGGCCTTGCCGATACCACGGGCAGCACCGGTGATGAGCGCGGTCTTACCCTCCAATAATCCTTTCTTTTCCATAACGTTTAGAGTTGTTATTTAATCAATAAAGTGTTTCAAAATGTCATTGTCAGCGCAAAGTTACGAAATATTGACGGAATAAAAGCACAAAAAGTCATTATTATTATGTAACTTTGTCGGTTGAAAGGTTTTATAATGGATAAGAAAGAGAAACGACATACACTATTGCTCACTCTGGCAGCGCTCATCGCTACCCTCGTGGTCGTGGCCGCTGTGGTCACCGCCTGGCATCAGTCCGACGTCCCCGATGACCAGCCCAAACATCAGATTTCGGCTGTCAAGCACCATGCCGACACGGTGCGCGACACCATGCGCCGTGCGCTCAAACCTCATCTGTTGAAGCCTAAACCCAAACCCTCAACGATGATAGAGGGTACGTTGCGGCGTACCGACGGCACACCCGTTGCCGCAGTGACGGTCAGTGACGGCATCGAATGCGTGAAGACCGACTCGATGGGCCACTATGCCTTGCGCCGCCGCGCTGCCGCGCACTTCGTCTACTACACTGTCCCCGACTGGGCCGAGGTGCCCACGCACAGCCGCAAGGATCACACCGCATGCATCTACCAGCAGATCACACCCACCGACTCGGTCTATGACTTCCGACTGAAACCGCTGCCCACGGGCAAGGAGAACCGCTATGCCATGCTCATCTTCGGCGACCCGCAGGTGACCAACGCCTACAGCCCTTATTATACAGGCCCGAACGACAATCCCGTGAAGATCACTGACGTGACCCGCTTTTCCAAGGAGACGATGACCGACGTCCGTCAGACCTTGAAGGCACTGCCTGCCGACCTGCCCGTATACGGACTGAGCATGGGCGACGACGTGCAATACTATGGTGGCTTCAACGCTACGCTGGAGTCGAAGATACGCAAGACGCTCGGTGCCTCACGCATGAGACTGTTCTCCGTCATCGGCAACCACGACCAGGACGGTAAGGACCTCTATAAGCGCAAATGGGAAGAGGCCTGGGGACCCACCGACTACTCGTTTGACCGTGGCGACGAGCACTATGTGTGCTTCAACGACTGTCACTTCTATCGCGGCAGCATCTATTGGCAGCCCGGCGAGCTCACCGACCAGCAGATGGCGTGGCTCAAGCAGGATCTCGCCTTGGCGGACAAACAGAAGAAGGTGGTGCTCTGCTATCACATTCCCCTCACCATGGGCACACGACCGAAAAAAGGCGCTGAACCCGTGGGCATCACCACGGAAGAGGGGCACTTCACGTCGTCGCGGCTGACCGAGATTCTCTCTCTGCTCGACACGTTCAAGGGAGGATATGAACTCTTCTGCGGTCACACTCACTTCGCGCTGAACCACGAGGTGGACTATCACGGCCGTCATCTCTTGGAGCACTGCCATGCGGCAGCCTGCGGAAACATCTGGCAGTCTAACGTCAACATCTGCGGTACGCCCAGCGGCTACTATGTCTATGGCTTCCAAGGTACGGCGATCTACACCGATTATTATAAAGGCACACACTGGAACCGCATGACGCAGATGGCGCTCTTTCATGCAGACACGGACTTCAACGGTGAGTCGTACGCCGCCGACTGGAGTCTGCCGCGCGACAAAGGAGTGATCGTAGCCAACGTCTTCAACGCCGACTCGCGGTGGAAGGTCTACGCCATCGAGAATGGTGTGGAGCATCCGATGAAGCGTCTCAGCGGTGAAGGGCAGGACGCCTTTGCCGTAGGCTATCACCATCGCTACGCGGTGTCGGTGCCCTATCATTTCGTGGGTAAGTACAATAGGTATCTGATCATGAACCATCTCTACTACTACGAGCCTTCGTCGCCAACTGCCGAGATCACCGTGCGTGCCCATGATCCCTACGGCAATGTGTACCGTGCATCGAGCAAGAATATAGTCACGGAGCCCTTCTTCAACTATGCACACTACTACAAGAAGAAGTGAGATAAATGTAGCACTACATATTTTTATTACGGTATTACGCAATTTCAAATAAAATCATTAAATTTGCATATCGAACGAGACTAAAGGTAGATATGGCAGGTTTTAATGAGAATACACGAGTTAAGTTTCCGGCACTGATGCATCTTACGCGCATCGGGTACACTTATCATGCGTTAAAAGAGTTAAACCTTGACACAGAGACGAATATAGCCAAAGATATATTCGCTCAACAGATGAGGAACTTCAATCCTCAGATGACGGATGACACCATCGGTCTCCTGCTTGGAGACATCTGTAATAAGCTTAACAACGAAGACCTGGGCCGTGAGTTCTACAGGATGATTTCATCCAATAGCGGCATAAAGTTTATTGACTTTGAGCATCCAGAAGCTAACGACTGGGCCTGTGTGACCGAGATGCCGTGCATCAACGGAGGTGACGAGTTTCGGCCTGACATCACTTTGCTTATCAATGGCCTGCCACTTGTCTTTATTGAGGTGAAGAAGCCCAACAACAAAGGCGGAATACTTGTTGAACTTCACCGTATGAATGATCAGCGTCTTCCCAACTCCAAGTTTCGCAGATTCATCAATCTTACTCAATTGATGATATTCTCTGACAACAAGGAGTATGACTTCACTACACCCAAGCCTGTTCAAGGCGCATTCTACGGTTGTATAGATAAGAAGCGGATGCACTTTAACGTGTTTCGCGAAGAAAACGCCGACTTCTATAAGGACTTCAATTATCTACCCTTGAAGGAAGACATTGAGAACTATATTCTCAAGGACAACAATAATATTGTGCTGAAATCCTCCCCTGAGTACGAAACGGACAAGAATCCAGCGACACCGACTAACAGGATTATCACATCCTTGTGCTCCAGGGAACGTCTTCTTTATTTACTACGCTATGGTTTTGTCTACCTCGATTATATTGATGAAGACACGCAAAAACATGTCCTCCAAAAACATGTAATGCGCTATCCTCAATTATTCGGAACCCAGGCGATTCGCAAGACCATTGATGATGGCAAGCAAAGCGGAATTATATGGCATACGCAAGGCTCCGGAAAGACAGCTCTCTCTTATTTTGCCACACGCGTGCTCACCGATTATTTTACGAAAAAGCATATCATTCCCAAGTTCTACTTTTTCGTTGACCGTCTTGATTTGATGGAACAGGCGACGACAGAGTTCTCCAATCGTGGCTTGCATATCATCAATGTGGAGAATCGTGATGAGCTGATGAAGACTTTCAGCAACGAAAAGGCACAGGAGAACAACTCGGGCGAACATGAGATAATCGTCGTCAATATTCAGAAGCTGAAAGATTCTGACGGTAAGATAAACGTCTCTAAATATGCTACGAACATCCAACGGGTGTATTTCCTTGATGAAGCGCATCGCGACTACAACCCCAAAGGCTCTTTCCTCAGCCGCCTGTTTGAAAGCGACCCGAAGGCCATTCGTATCGCCTTGACCGGCACCCCGCTTATCGGTGAGGAACGGAAGACCACGGATGTCTTTGGTAACTATATCAGTACCTATTATTATAATCGCTCTATTGAGGATGGCTTTACCAAGCGCATGATGCGCGAGGATATAGAGACCAGCTACCGGCTGCGTCTACAAGAGATATGGTCTGACCTCGAAGAAACAATAAAGGTTAAGAAGGAGGATATTAAGAGGCAAACCATTATTGAGAATGAAAGGTATGTGGGAGCTTTGCTCGACTATATCGTCAGCGACTTCAAACGCTTCCGCTTGCAAATGGATGACCCTTCTCTTGGCGGCATGATCGTATGCGAGACGAATAAACAGGCCCGCATGATGTTCCGTCTGTATAAGATGGGAACGCACAAGGATGGGGATGGACATTCCACCTATGTGCCTAAGGTTGGCACTGTCATTCCTGAAGATGACGGAACAATGCCCAACGAAGACACGTCGGGGTTGAAGGCAGAGCTGATATTGCACGATTATTACGACAAAGAGAAGCGGGCTAACATCTCTCTGCAATTCCGAAAGAAGTCTGAGCCTGATTTGCTGATAGTCAATAATATGCTCTTGACAGGTTTTGATGCACCACGTCTGAAACGATTGTATCTTGGCCGCAAGTTGAAAGACCATAATCTCCTTCAGGCGCTCACACGTGTGAACAGACCGTACAAGGACATTCGCTTCGGATATGTAGTTGATTTCGCCGACATCAGGCAGAACTTCAACGACATCAACAACGCCTATGCGGCAGAACTCGGCAAGTTCGACACAGGACAGTCTGAGGATGCGAGCGTTGAGCACGTCATGGTTTCAGAAGATGAAATTAAGGAAACGATGAGGGATGTGCAGGAGGTTCTCTTTGACTACACAACCGACAATGCGGAGGAGTTTGCCCAGCAGATGGAAGATATTGATGACCACAGCAAACTGATCATCATCCGGCATAAGCTTGAAGAAGCCAAAGCCACATGGAATGAGGTCCGTACTTTTGGCTCAGAAGAGCTGAAGGCGAAAGTGAAGGCCATGCAACCCGGCAATATCAACAACCTGCTGAAAGTGGTCAACGACCGTATCAGCAACCTCAATCTGAAGGATGTTTTCAACCATGAGGCGGAGGTTGCCTCCATGGTCAATGAAGCTTTGGGTACGATTGAATTCAAGTTCCATAAGAAAGGAAGCGGGGAACTGGTCATCAACGACAACCTGAAGAGCGAGTTGCAATATAAGAAGCGCGCACTCTCTGACGAATTGGCTGAAAACATCGACCAAGACGATGACGACTATATCTCCCTTCTCGACGAGATAAAAAAGTACTTCAGAAAGAAAGGCTTTGAGCCGTCCAATGTTGCAGAGGCAAAGGAAGATATCGGGTTCATGGACGACATGATGACGAAAATCAAGGAGATCAATAAGCGCAATGCCGCCCTGCAAAAGAAATACAAGGGCGATGCCAAGTTTGTCAGAGCTCACAAGCGTATTATCAGGGAACAAAAGTCAACAGGCAAGGTGATTGTCTCTCCCTCGGAAGTGGAAACATGTATTGCGCTCAACACGATAAAAGACAATATTGACACAATGTTGTTGAATAATTTGGACCTCATCAATAATGTACCGTTTTTCACTGACCAAGTGAAGAATTGCATTACACAGGTACTACATAAGATGGAAGTCAAAGCAAAGCCTGCCGACCGCAAATATTTGGCAGGGATTATTACCAACGAGTACGAACATCAATATAAGAGATTTTAATGAGCACATCAGATATAATAAAGAAGACAGAAGACCTAATTGACGCGCTACGCGCCACTTGTGGAAACAACGGATTGAGCGGTGACGGCAATGAGTATAAGATTGTCGTACAGATGTTCTTGTATAAGTTCCTCAATGACAAGTTCGGTTATGAGTTGAAGCACATTCAGAATGAAGAGTATCGCTCGCGTTTTAACGAGGCGGCTCATTGGGAGAGTGCTTATACTGCTATGACCGATGAGGAGCGTGAGGATGTTTGGGACTATCTGCCAGCCGATACGCCCAAACTCAAGCCCGAACATCTGATAGCCAATCTGTATAATCGCATGAACGAGGGAGATTTCTCCAGTGTCTTTGACAATACAATGGTATCACTCGGTCAGCTCAATGCCGACAAGTTCAGTGTCAAGACATCCGGAAAGAGCAGTGTTGCGCTGTTGGAGTCGTTGACAAATTATGTGACCGATCCCGACAAGCGCGATGACTTTGCCCGTGCGCTCATCAACAACCTGACCACCTTCAACTTTGAGGATATTTTCCATCAAAAGTACGACTTCTTCTCAACAGTATTTGAGTATCTTGTCAGCGACTACAATAAAGACAGCGGAAAATATGGAGAGTATTTCACACCTCATGCCGTGGCGACGATCATGGCTCGTCTACTTGTTTCGCCGGATGAGACTATCCATAGTGCTGCAACCTGCGACCCTACGGCAGGAACAGGTACGCTCGTGATGGCCTTAGCTCATCAGATTGGCGAGGGCAACTGTTCTATCTTCACGCAGGATCAGAGCCAGAAGTCAACGACGATGCTTCGCCTGAACCTGATCCTCAACAATCTCGTCTCATCATTGCCAAATGTCATTCAAGGAGATTCACTGATAGACTGGGGACATGAGCGCAAGGACGGCACGTTCGATAAGATGTTCGACTATGTAGTCAGTAATCCTCCGTTCAAAGAGGACTTTAGTCAGACGGTTGCCAACGCTGCATTCAAAAACACCGACCGATTCTTTGCTGGCATCCCAAACGTGCCAAAGGGTGACAAGCAAAAGATGGAGATATATCTTGTCTTCATTCAGCATATTCTCTATATTCTGAAAGACACAGGTAAGGCTGCTGTTGTCGTCCCAACTGGTTTTCTCACCGCATCAGCAAAGATACCATTGACCATCCGTAAGAAGTTGGTGGACAAGGGGTGGCTGCGTGGAGTAGTCTCTATGCCTTCCAATATCTTCGCCAACACGGGTACCAATGTAAGCGTGGTCTTTATCGATAAAGGCAAAAAGGATGACAAGGTCATTCTGATAGATGCTTCCAAGCTCGGAACGACAGAAAAGGTTGACAAGAACCAGCGGACCGTGCTCAGTACAGCCGACGAGGACAAGATTGTGAATACTTTCCGTAGTATGGAAGATGTCGATGATTTCTCTAAGGTGGTATCACTTGATGAGATTAAGGAAAAGAAGTATAGCTTTTCTGCCGGACAATACTTCGACATTAAGATTGACTACGTTGATATCACCGAGGAAGAGTTCAACCGTCGAATGACTGAATACAAATCGACTCTTGCAAAGCAGTTTGAGGAAAGCCACAAGCTTGAGGAAGAGATCATGAAGCAACTGGCAAGTCTGAAATTCAACGAGGATGTAAAAGAAGAATAGAATGGAAAACGAGGTACAGTTTCTGCTTTACAGCATGCCCGACGAGCAGGGCAAGGTACAAGTCATTGTAAAGGATGGTACAATATGGTGTACCCAGAAGGCTATGGCGCAACTCTTTGGGGTGGAGGTTAACACCATTAATTATCATCTAAAAGAAATCTATTCAACGAAGGAATTGACAGAAGAGGCAACTATTCGAAAAATTCGAATAGTTCAAAAAGAGGGTAATAGAAGTGTGGAGCGTGAGCGAGCCTTTTATTCTCTTGATGCTATTATCTCGGTCGGCTACCGTGTTAATTCCATCAAAGCAACAAAGTTCCGCCAGTGGGCAACGTTGGTGTTGAAGGAATACATCACAAAGGGGTTTGCCCTTGATGATGAGCGACTCAAGCAGGGTACTGCCGTGTCCGGTAAAGACTATTTCCGCGAACTCCTTGAGCGCGTCCGTTCCATTCGTGCAAGTGAGCGCCGTATATGGCAGCAGATTACTGACATTTATGCGGAGTGCAGCACCGACTACGATAAGAACTCTCCAACGACTCGTGATTTCTATGCCATGATTCAAAATCGTTTCCATTATGCCATCACTGGAATGACGGCAGCCGAAATCATATACATGCGGGCGGATCATACAAAAGACCACATGGGGTTAACAACATGGAAGCATGCACCCGATGGCAGGGTTTTGAAGTCAGATGTCAGCATAGCAAAGAACTACTTGCAGCCCGAACAGATTAAACGTTTGGAACGTGCTGTGACAGGCTTCTTTGACTACATAGAGGATCTCATAGAGCGGGAGAATACCTTCACAATGGATCAGTTCTCGGCCAGTGTCAACAAGTTCTTGGAATTCCGCAACTACCACATCTTACCCGACAAGGGAACGATTTCAGCGGCAGAGGCTAAAGTCAAAGTAGAACAGGAATATGATATCTTCAACAAGACCCAGAAGATAGACTCGGATTTTGACAAGGAAATAAGGAAACTAAAGGGAGAATAAATATGGATTTTTACGATATCAAACTAGGCGATTGCCTATCAATGATAGAAAACGGGGCAACCATAAAACAACAAAAGGGTAGTAAAGGCTTGCCCATAACTCGTATTGAAACATTATCAAACAATCGGTTCAATCGTGACAGACTAGGATATGCAGATATCTTTGACGCAAACAAATATTCTCATTATATTTTAGACGATAAAGATATACTCATGTCTCATATTAATAGTAAAGCCTTTTTAGGTCGATCTGTACTTTATAAGAGACAAGGAAATGAACAAATCATTCATGGAATGAATGTTCTGAGAATTAAGACAAAAAAAGATATTCTTGACCAAGAATATGCTTATTACTATTTCCAAACATCTTTTTTCAAAAAAAACATTCACAACATCCGTAAAGATGCTGTTAATCAATCAAGTATCAATATATCCGATATTAAGGATATTATTATACAGATTCCATCTTTGAAAAATCAAAAGAACATAGCAACTGTTCTCAGTAATATTGATTGCAAGATAGCTCTTAACACTCAGATAAATGATAATATATTGCCGTATTTTTGCACGGAATTCATAGATTTTGTGTAAGTTTGCAGTTGAATTGAGAGATCTTTTTGTTTTAACCACATCATTTATGAAGAACATCCATCATCATGCTTCCACAGCACTGTGGAGGAAGAGCACTGCACTGATAGGACTGGCACTATGCGGCCTGCAACCTATGCAGGCCGCCACACGTCCTGTGACCCATTTCCGCTACAGCGGCCCCTTTGTCCTGCAACGCCCCGTGATGGTTGATGCCATCGGCCTCGACCGCAAGGGCTACAAGTCTGATAACTTGCTGAGTACTTTCGTCGACCTGACCAAAGCGCGCCAGGGCAAGGTATATCAGGGTGCCTTCGCTCCCGCTGACAAGACTGCCACGGCACTCCACCTGCTCCAGTTCACCCTCACTAACAGCCGCTATGCCAAGGGCACGCTGAAAGTGGGAAAGATGAAGCACTATAAGCTCTTTGTCGACGGCAAGGAGAGCGACGGCTCGCTGACGCTGATCCCCGCCACCCACGACATCGTCATCAAATATCTCACCGAGGCCGGTGACCACGACTCGCTGCAGGTGAGTCTTGACAGCGATGCCGACACGCTGTTCTCTACCTCCGACAACGGGCGCCGCGAGCTGACGCTCTATGACTTCCTCAACGGCAAGCACTACTATGGCAGTCAGGTCAGCAGCGACGGACGCTACGCCATCACCACATCGTACGAGACCACGTCGGCCAACAACACTTCCTGGCTCTACACCATCTATGACCTCCGCCGCGGCACCATCGTGCGATCCTCCGACCACAACCTGCGCTGGATGCCGGGCAAGGACAGCTATCTCTTCACCCGCAAGGGCGTGAACGGCAATCAGCTGATAGAGGCTGATGTCATCACCGGCGCGGAGAAGGTGCTCACCGACAACCTCCCTGAGGGCAGTTGGACGATGGCACCGAACGGCAAATACCTCATCATCTCAAAAGAAGCAGAGGGCCCCAAGGACGACAGTCAGGTGCACCAGATCATTCAGCCCGACGACCGACAGCCCGAATGGCGCAACCGCAACCAGCTGCTGAAATACGACTTATCAACCGGTTACGCCCAGCCGTTGACTTTCGGCTACCACGATGTGTCGCTCTGCGACATCTCGCACGACGCCCGCTATATATTATATATGGTGTCGCGTGCCCGTCTGAGCAAGCGCCCGACAACGGTCAACTCGATCTTCCGCCTCGATCTGAGCACCATGAAACCGGAGTGTCTCGTCGACAGCGACGGCTTCATCGCCAGCGCGGTCTTCTCTCCCGACGCCCGCACGATCGCCGTGAAAGGATCTCCGGAGTGCCTCGGCGGCATCGGCGAGAACCTGCCCAAGGGCCGCACGCCGAGCATGTACGACTATCAGCTCTACACCATCGACTGCGCCACACACAAGACGCGCCCGATGACCAAGGACTTTGACCCGAGCATCGAGAGTATGCTGTGGAGCCACTACGACGGCAAGATCTATTTCAATGCACTCGACCGCGACTACCGCCGTCTCTACCGCATGGATCCGAAGAGCGGAAAGATCGAGATGCTCCGCACGCCGGAAGACTATGTCGGCGGCGTCGACATGGCTGAGACAGCCCCCGTACTCTGCTACAACGGACAGAGCGCGATGAACGTCGACCGCCTCTACTCGATGAACACCGCCAACGGCAAGTCCACACGCTTGGAGGATCAGCAGACCAAGCTCGCCGACGTGGACCTGCCGACATGCCAGTCGTGGAACTTCAAGAGTTCCCGCGGCGACACCATCTGTGGCCGCTACTATCTGCCGCCTCACTTCGACGCGACGAAGAAATACCCGATGATCGTCTACTACTATGGCGGCTGCTCACCGACGAGCCGCTACTTTGGTGGTAACTATCCCTTCCCGCTCTATGCCACCAAAGGCTATGTGGTCTATGTCATCGAGCCCAGCGGTGCCGCCGGCTTCGGTCAGGAGTTTGCCTCCCGCCATGTCGACACGGCCGGCGACGGCGTGGCTGACGACATCATCGAAGGTACGAAGAAGTTCTGCGCAGACCACAGCTTTGTCAATGCCAAGAAGATCGGATGCCTCGGTGCGTCCTACGGTGGCTTCATGACACAGTACCTCCAGACCAAGACTGACCTCTTCGCCGCTGCCGTCTCGCACGCAGGCATCAGCGACCACACGCAGTACTGGGGCTCAGGCTACTGGGGCTATTCCTACAGCGAGGTGAGCATGGCCAACCGCTATCCGTGGTCGGACCGTGACCTCTATGTCAATCACAGCCCGCTCTACAACGCCGACAAGATCCACACGCCGCTGCTCCTTGTCCACGGCACCGCCGACACCAACGTGCCCACGGCCAACAGCATCGCGCTCTACACGGCGCTGAAGCTCCTCGGCCGTCCCGTCGCACTCGTAGAGGTGGAAGGCGAGAACCACTGGATACAAGACTATAACAAGCGCATCAAATGGCAGAACACCATCTTCGCCTGGTTTGCCAAATGGCTCCAGGACAATGACAGCTGGTGGAAAGCCATGTATGACAAGGTGCCGGAATAATATATTGATCATGAAAGAGACAAAAGACGAAAAAGAACAGGAGAGCGTGGTGTTCCATCACTCGCTTCCCATACAGTTGCGCTGGAACGATGCCGACCAGTTCGGACACATCAACAACACGCTCTATTTCCAATACTACGACATGGCGAAGATGGACTACTTTGCCAACATCCCCAATACGAAGATCGACCAGCGCCACGCCATCGTCACAGTGCACGTCGACGCGGACTTTCTCTCGCAGGTACACATCGGTGATCACGTGGCTGTGGAGACGGCCATCACGCACATCGGGCACAAGAGCTTCCAGCTCGCCCAGCGCCTCATCGACACAGATACGAAGGAACTGAAATGCGTCGGCAACACGATCATGGTAGCCTATGACCTGGATATCAACGAGGCCGTGGAGATGTGGCCCGACTGGGTGGAGGCCATAGAGCGCTTCGAGGGAAAGAAGCTGAGATAAGCTTTTCTTTGCTTAGAGTTTTACGGTTGGGTATACTGCTGCTACGCAGCATACCCAACCGTTTCTTTTTTCTCTCCTTTTTCTTGCTTCTTTAAAATATTTATCGTATATTTGCCATCAATAGCATTCCTAAAAACAAAAACGCTGATGATGGCACGACTCAGACACATCGCCTCCTCGGTATGGCACCTCTACTACGACGGCTTCCGAAGCATGACCGTCGGACGCACGCTGTGGGCGGTGATCCTCATCAAGCTGTTTATCATCTTTGCCGTGCTCAAACTGTTTTTCTTTCCCAACTATATCCATGAGCACGCACAGAAAGGACGGGAAGCGGAGTTCGTCTCCTCACAGATATTAAAGAAATAACCATAAAATAACAACAGCACAATGACAAACCTCCTATTAGAAATCTCTACTGGCACGGTGGATTGGGCGCGCGCGCAGTTTGCCCTGACAGCTATCTATCACTGGCTCTTCGTACCGCTCACGCTGGGTCTGGCACTCATCATGGGCATCGTGGAGACCTGCTATTATCGTACGGGCAAACCATTTTGGAAAGAAGCCGCACGCTTTTGGCAACGTCTCTTCGGCGTGAACTTCGCCATGGGCGTGGCCACCGGCATCATCCTGGAGTTTGAGTTCGGCACCAACTGGAGCAACTATTCGTGGATGGTCGGCGACATCTTCGGCGCACCGCTCGCCATCGAGGGCATCGTGGCTTTCTTCATGGAGAGCACCTTCGTGGCCGTGATGTTCTTCGGTTGGAACAAAGTCTCACGCGGATTTCACCTTGCCTCGACTTGGCTCACCGGTCTGGGCGCCACCATCTCGGCCTGGTGGATTCTCGTCGCCAACGCCTGGATGCAATATCCTGTCGGTCAGGAGTTCAACCCCGACACGATGCGCTTCGAGATGACCTCGTTTGCCGACGTGGCCCTCTCCCCCTTTGCCGTGGATAAGTTCTGTCACACCGTGACGACCTCGTGGATCATCGGCGCCGCCTTCACCGTGGCCGTGAGCGCCTGGTACCTGCTCAAGCACCGCAACACGCAACTGGCCAAGCAGAGCATCAAGACAGGAGCTATCGTCGGTCTCGTCGCTACCCTGCTCGGAGCCTTCACCGGTGACAACTCGGCCTACATGGTCGCTAAGACTCAGCCCATGAAGCTCGCCGCCATGGAGGGTCTCTACAATGGTGGCACACATCAGGGACTCAGCGCCATCGCACTGCCCGGACCGTTCTCACAGCCCGACTATGAAAATGAGATGGAGCCTCCCTTCCGCATCGCCGTGCCGCAGATGCTCTCGATTCTGGCCACACATCATGCCGACGGCTACGTGCCCGGCGTGAACAATCTCCTGGCCGGCTTCACACGTCCCGACGGCAGCAAGGAGCCTTCCGCCAAGGAGAAGATGACGCGCGGACGCCGTGCCATCGCCAGCCTGGCACAGTACCGTCAGCTGATGACCATCGCCAAGTCAGGCAAGGGCGGCACCGCCGCTGCCAAGGCGCAGGCGCAGAAGATCCTGCCGCAGCTCAAGGCCGACATGCCTTACTTCGGCTATGGCTACATCAAAGACGCGCACCATCTCGTGCCAAACATCCCGATCAGCTTCTTCGCCTTCCGCACGATGGTGGGCATCGGCTGCTTGTTTATCCTGTTCTTCCTCGTCGTACTCCACTATATCTATCGTCTCGACATCACCAAGCCGCGTTGGCTGCTCATCGCCGCCATCGCCATGCTGCCCCTGGCCTATATCGGCAGCGAGGCCGGATGGATAGTTGCCGAGGTAGGCCGGCAACCATGGACCATACAGGACATGCTGCCCGTGGGTGCCGCCGTGTCGGGCGTGTCGTCGGGAAGCATCGCCACGACATTCTTCGTCTTCCTCTTTCTCTTCACCACGATGCTCGCCGTGGAGATCAGCATCCTGTGCAAACAGATCAAAAATTACAACTTCGAGTAACACTGTTCACGACAATCTTAGAATCATAGAATCATAGCACCATGTCATATACGTTTCTTCAGCACTATTGGTGGTTCCTGATTTCACTTTTGGGAGCCCTGCTGGTCTTCCTGCTCTTTGTGCAGGGAGCCAATACACTCATCTTCGAACTGGGCAAGACACCCGACGAGCGCCGTCTGGTCATCAACTCCACCGGCCGCAAATGGGAGTTTACGTTCACCACGCTCGTCACCTTCGGCGGCGCGTTCTTCGCTGCCTTCCCACTGTTCTACAGCACGAGCTTCGGCGGTGCCTATTGGCTTTGGATGATCATCCTTTTTTCGTTCGTCATTCAGGCCGTCAGCTATGAGTTCCAAAACAAGCTCGGCAACTTCCTCGGCGCGCGCACCTTCCAGGTGTGCCTGATCATCAACGGCATTGTGGGTCCGCTGCTCCTCGGCGGTGCGGTAGCCACCTTCTTCGACGGCAGCAACTTCATCGTGGACAAAGCCAATGTCACGGCGCTCTCGCAGCCTGTCATCAGCCACTGGGCCAACGCCTCGTGCGGCCTCGACGCCCTCTTCGACCCGTGGAATGTGGTGCTCGGCCTGGCCGTACTCTGCCTGGCCCGTATCCTCGGCCTGCTCTACATGCGCAACAACATCGACGAGCCGACGCTGCGCGGGCGCTGCCGCAGCAAGCTGCTGCCCAACACGGTTGCCTTTCTGGTGTTCTTCCTCGCCTTCTTCGTACGCCTGCTCGTCAAGGACGGCTATGCCTACGACGTGAATACAGGCGTGGTGAGCATGGTGTCGGGGAAATATCTCGCCAACCTGCTGACGATGTGGCCGCTGGCCGTAGTGCTGCTCATCGGCGCGGCAGCCCTGCTCTACGGCATCCTCCGCACATGGCAGAAAGCTGATTATACGCGTGGCATCTGGCCGGCCGGCATCGGCACGGTGCTCGTCGTGCTCGTTCTCTTCCTCATCACGGGATGGAACGCGACGGCTTACTATCCCTCCAACGCTGATCTGCAGAGTTCGCTGACGATAGCCAACAGCAGCAGCAGCCTGTTCACGCTCAAGACGATGTTCGTCGTCTCGCTCCTCATCCCTTTCGTCCTGGCATACATCGCCTATTGCTGGCACGCCATGGATCATAAGAAACTCACCGTCGAAGAGGTAAAAGACGACGAGAGCGAGGCGTACTAAAAAACCTGCCCCCGAACCACTCTGCAGCCTCACTCCCAATCCCTCTCCAAAGGAGAGAGGAGAGTGAGGCTATTAAGACCTGCATACAGCCTTACCCATCTCCTATCTTCTTTGTTGAAAAAACTGACATTTTTCCGTCATTTTCTATGCGTTTTTCTGAGCCAACACCTATGTTGCTCTCAATTTCGCGAATTTTGAGGGCGTTTTTATAATCATCTGATACACAGATTGTTAAAGATACATAGCTTTTTGTCTCCAAAAAAACAGCATTTTTTACAATGAAATATTGGTGATGTTGCTTATCAGAAAGCCTTTTTGATGGTGTCATCTCGGTAAGATGACATGGTCAGAAAGGCACTTTGACCAGGTCAGAAAGCCTTTCTGTGAGTATCAGAGAGGTACTTTGACAACGAGAGACAGTAAAAAAGGAAGACTCTCCTCCCCTTTTTCTCATTTTCTGCTTCCCTCGTTCTCTAGATTGTGACTCCACGGCGAGGTCTTTTTGTAAAGATATATATGCTACATAGCGCCGACATCGTCGACATCTCCCAGCGAAAGAGGAAGTCTTCATACAATCTATGGAAGTGAGAAATTTAATACCGGCATATTCTTTTGACCTCCACTACATCTGCAAGGGGCGCCCGCATATCAACTCCGACGAGACCTATCAGCGCGACATCGACAAAAAGGAAATCAACATATAGACTAAAGGACGCAAAAGGGAGCAAGCCTCGTTGTGCACTCCATTCCTATGCAAGAGACTTGCTCCTTCGTGAGAGACTTCACCCCCTCGGCACATATCACTCCCCCTCCCCTCTGGAGAGGGGCACGGGGGTGACACCGTAAATGTATTAATTTTCCGCAAATAGCAAACAACTTGTCTTAACGTATTTAAAAAGAACATCGAAAAAGTACACAAATGCGCTTAAAGCACTTATCTTTGCGATGGATAACTAAATGATGTATACAAAACAACACGCATATGAAAAAGACAAAAAATCTTGTCATGGCTTTTGCCTTGGCAACCGTAGCAATAGGATTGGGCTCCTGCAACGGCAACAACAAGAATGCTCAGCTGCAATCGCAGCTCGACTCGCTGACTACCGCTGACAGCCTGCATCAAGAGGACATCAAGGCGATGACAGACTTCGTCGACATCATGTCCAGCGGACTCGACAGCATCAACGGACAGGAAGGACAGATCAAGCAGATGGGACAGGAACAGGGCGGAAAGCTCGACAAGGCTCACCTGCGTCAGCAACTCAACAATCTGTCTCAGCTCGTCACCCGCCAGCGCAACCGCATCAACGAGCTTGAGAAAAGTCTACAAGGTC
The DNA here is from genome assembly GCA_900540375.1 of uncultured Prevotella sp. Lineage (GTDB taxonomy): Bacteria > Bacteroidota > Bacteroidia > Bacteroidales > Bacteroidaceae > Prevotella. Next base: position 68,468 of record UQFS01000011.1, on the reverse strand, counting down.
AGAACACAGGCTATGCACAGCGCGTGAAGAAACTCATTGCATACTATAAGGCACAGCTTGATGATAAGGACAAGACCATCTCTGAACTGAAGAAAGAGCTCGACAGCAAGAACGCTGACATCGCTACGCTCAACGAGCATGTCGACAAGCTCACCACTAACGTCAACGACCTCACTGCAAGCAACGACCAACTCGGACAGACTGTGGCCAGCCAGAAAACGACGATCGACGAGCAGGATCAGGCTATCCATGAGGCTTTCGTCACTATCGGCACACCAAAGGACTTGAAGGCAAAAGGACTGCTCACCGGTGGCTTCCTGGCTAAGAAGAAGGTCGATGTCAGCAAGCTCTCCAACTCCGGATTCACAAAGGTAGACATCCGAAACTACAACGACATCGTGCTGAAATCAAAGAAGCCAAGAATCATGACTCAAATGCCGTCTGATTCCTATACGCTCCGCGACAACGGCAACGGTACCACTACACTGCATATCAACGACGCCAACCGCTTCTGGAGCGTCAGCAAGTATCTCGTAGTGAGACTCTAAGCAACCTTAGAACCTTAGGGTAAATCATATATAATAGTGGTGTGCAGGGCTGACAGACTGTTGGTCCTGCACATTTAGCGTATTGACATTCATGTATTGGCACTAAAAACTGAGCAAGGGAATGCTTGCTCAGTTTTGTTATTCTTATGTTGATGTTTGCCAGCGGTCAGGTAATAGGTTCCTAATATTTCTCAAACGATGTATTAGGTCGCCATTTGGCAGGGCAGGCTATCCTTGTTATATTGGGGAATTCCTCACCCTATATTTTTCTGTAGAAACTTGCCGCGTCGCTCTGCATGGTACCGTGATTCTCCGTATGAAAGAAATTTGATGAAAAGTTACCGTTCTTTCATAAAAAAATATGTAACTTTGCGCCTAAAACCTAAAAAAGAAGAGAATTGACAGAAATCGAAACACTGACACGAGCCATGAAGGGAGGATCCCGGCAGGCTTTTGACCGGATATACCATTACTACTTCCCCAAGCTCTATGCCTACAGTCTGAAATGCAGTAAGCGCACGGAGGTGGCTGAGGAGATAGTGCAGGAGACCTTTGTACAGTTGTGGCTGTCGCGTGCCTCTATCCGCGAGACCGACAAATTGGACCACCTGCTCATCGTTATCGCCCACCACAAACTCCTCAATGCAATGCGTCAGACAGCCTGTGCACCGAGCTATACCGACTTTGTCGACTACGCCGACACCGTCGCCACACCGTCCGACGGTGACCGTTCTGTGGAGTATGAAGAATTTCTCGACCTCTTGCGTCAGGCTTTGGCCACACTGCCCGATACGCAGCGACGTGTCGTGGAGCTCTCCCGGCTGGAAGGCATGAAGAATGCCGATATCGCCCGCACCCTGAACCGCAGCGAGCAGACTGTGCGCAACCAGCTCTCCCTCGGTCTCAAAGCTCTCTACGCTAAGCTCCGCAGTCGTATGCCGTTGTGGATGATCCTGCTCCTTTTAAGCTAATTAACATCTTCACGCGGTACAAATCACCCTTCCCACGTGTCTTTTTTAATGTGAACCACTACAGACACCCATTCATGAACAAAGAACTCTATCAGAAATATCTCGACAACACCCTCACACCGGAGGAGCTCACGCGCTTTCGTGCGCTTCTCGCATCCTCATCCGATGAAACTCTAACCAGCGTCATTGACGATCATTGGCTCTTACATGATCCATCGCCCGACACCGCCTACTCCCGTCAGGAAGCGGAGGTGAAGCTGCGTATCGACGGAGCCTTGGCAGCTATGGAGACCGCCAGCCCCGCAGAGGCCGACACCACCACCTCAGACGATGATGTGGCGAACCCTGTGGTGTCAGGACGTCGCCCCGTTGTCCGTCTGCTGCGCCGTGCCCTACGTTATGCCGCCATCCTGCTGCTACCTCTGTTAGCCTTCACTACCTATTATTATTACACCGTCACCACAACGGCTCCCCGTGGCATGATGACCGTCAGCGCACCGTCCGGTTCCATGGCCGAGGCCGTCCTCCCCGACGGCACCCGCGTCACGTTGAGCCACGACTCGCGACTTAGCTATAGCCCGTCCGACTTCAACGGCAAAGACCGTCACGTCACCTTTTGTGGCGAGGGTTGGTTTGATGTAGCCCATGACAGCTTGTCGCCGTTCCAGGTCAGTGTCGGTGATCTCACCGTTTGCGTCCTCGGCACCCGTTTCAATGTCACAGCGCGCTATGGTGCCCGCACCTTCGAGGTGGCACTGCTTGAAGGCCGTGTGGAGCTAACGACGGTAGCCAAAGGGTATAGCGTCATCCTCCAGCCCGGGCAGAAAGCTGTCTATGACAGAGCCTCCGGACAAATCAGTCTCGACCGCCATGCCGATCTCGTGGCGACGCAGGCCTGGAAACAGCATGAGATGAAGTTCACGCATGCCGACCTCAGCACCGTGACCGACCGCCTGGCAGCAGAGTATGGCGTCTCCATCACCGTGGTGGGCACTACCGCCACTCATTTCACCGGCGTGCTGCCCACCGACAATCTCGATGCCAGCCTCCGCATCCTCAAGGCCACTTTCGGCCTAAGCTATCATGTCAACGGCAAGGCCGTGACGCTGCGGATGAAGCAATAAAGAATGAAAAAACAGCGTTTTCTTCGGTACAAAGCCGTGGGCTCCGTGTCATTTAGATGATATACAACTAAATGTTACACTAAACCTACACTGTATGAACTTACACAGAAACCTTACAAGTCTTTTGACGCTGCTTGTCATTATGCTGGCGGGTCTCCCCGTCTATGGACAGACAGGCACAGTGAGTATTGCCGTGAAGAATGCGACGCTCCGGAAAGTATTTACCATTATCGAGAAGCAGACCACCTACCGCTTCTCCTACCAGGCCGAGATTATCGATAACAAACCTAACATCACCCTTCGTCACCGGCACGCCGCCGTAGGCACCGTCCTCAATGAGGCGCTGCGTGGCCGCAACCTCACCTACGACATCGTCACACCCAAGTCCATCGTCATCAGCCGCAAAGTCGCTACCGTTCGTGCTGCCCAGCATGGCAGTGCTACCCGCACCACCGACAAAGTCACCGGCACCGTCACCGACAAGGACGGCGAACCCATCATTGGTGCCACCGTCCAGGTCCGGGGCACCGACATCAAGACCGTCACCAACATCGACGGCGAGTTCACCCTCGACGCCCCAGAAGGCAGCGATATCGTCGTGAGCTATGTCGGCTTCAAAGATTTTGTGTCCAAGGCACGCGACAACATGCGCGTCAGTCTCGCTGAAGACACCCAGGCCCTCGACGAGATTGTCGTCGTGGGTTATGGCACGATGAAGAAGAGCGACCTCACGGGAGCCATTACCTCTGTCGACGCCACCGATCTGGCCAAACGCACCACCACCAATCCCGCCGAGGCCCTCGAAGGCAAGGTGGCCGGCGTGAGCATTCTCAAGAACGGCGGCAATGCCGGTGCCGGATTCAGCGTGAAGATACGTGGCATCAAGACCTTTGGCGACAACGAGCCGCTGTATATCATTGATGGCTTCCCCGGCAACATCGACAACGTCAACCCACAGGACATAGAGACCATGGAAATACTCAAGGATGGTGCCGCTGCTGCCATCTATGGCTCTGTGGCTGCCAACGGCGTGGTCATCGTCACCACGAAGAACGGCAAGAAGGGCGACATGAAGATAGACTTCACCACCTACCTCAGCTTCACCCATATCGCCAAGAAGCTCGACATGCTCAACGCCGCCGAGTACAAGCAGGTCCACAAGCAGATGTACGACAACTACAATGCGCAGTTCCCTGCTGATGCTGTCACCCTGCCTGCCTATATCACCCACGATACTGGTGTCGACACCGACTGGCAGAAGGCTGTGGAGCGCAGCGGCTTGTCACAGAACTATATGGTCAGTGTGCGCGGCGGAACGGACAAGGGCCAGTATGCCGTTTCCTATAACCATGCCAACGACAAGGGTATCTTCCGTGGCAACAGCTTCCGGCAAGATAATGCCCGTGCCAAACTCCATGCCACACGCGGCTTCCTCGACTTCGATGCCAACATGAACTTCCGCTTCACCGAGAGCCACCAGCCTCAGTACTCCATTAAGGAGATGTACATGATATCACCCCTTGTGCCCATCTATAACGACAAGGAGAAATATGGCTTCGGGTTGACCAATTTCGACGGTCTGCCCAACAACCGCAACATCATGGCCGACGATTACTATAAGAAAGGTCGCAGTCGTGGCTACGACTTCAACGGCAACGTGGGTCTGACCTTCCACATCACTCCCTGGTTGAGCTTCAAGACAAGTTATGCCTACCGTGGCGTGCATGGCCGCATCAATTATCATTCGCCCGACTATATCGCTGATGCCAAGGTACCTGTGCTCTATCCCAACAGTTCCGCAGGCAGCACCTACTGGGAGAACCATGTCTTCGACAACGTCCTCAACTTCAACAAGCAGTTTGGCAGCCATTCTGTCAACGTCATGCTCGGCAGCTCCATCGACGCCAAGAAATATGAGTGGGATGATGTCGCCGTCGAGGGAAAGACCATCGTCTATCGTGTCGAGAACGGCAAACTCGTGCAGAGCGAGCAGCCAGCCGGCTTCCTCTCACCTGACTTCCCCACCGTCGATGCCGGTGAGGGTGGCACCTACAGCGGCGACGGCTCCTACTGGCGCTACAACCGCGCTTCCTTCTTCGGGCGTCTGAACTATAACTATGCCAACCGTTATCTCATGCAGTTTACCCTCCGCCGTGACGGCAGTTCCAAGTTTGGTTCCGAACGTCGTTGGGGCACCTTCCCCTCTGTGGCTCTTGGCTGGCGCATCTCCGAGGAGTCATTCTTCCCGAAGAGCACGCCCTTCAGCAATCTCAAGCTCCGTGCCTCATGGGGGCGCTTAGGCAATGAGAATGCCTTGGGCTACTACTCCTTCCTCGCCCTCATCAGCACCTCCAACACAATGTACCAGGGCTACGTACGCGGTACCGGCAACTCAGCATGGGCTGGCAGCATAGCCCGCGGACTGGAGAACCGTGACCTGAAGTGGGAGACCACGGACACTAAGAACATCGGTGTCGACTTCGGACTCTTCAACAACCGACTCTCAGGTAACATCAACTATTATTACAACGAGACTTCCGATCTGCTCATCTATAAGGAGTTGGCTCCTTCTGTGGGTCTCTCCAGCCCTATTCTCAACGTGGGCAAGATGCGCAACACAGGTATCGAGATAGAACTCAACTGGAACGACCACATTGGCGACTTCTCCTATACCGTCGGTGCCAACCTCAGCACGGTGAGCAACAAGGTTAAGGCCCTCTCCGACGCCAACCAAGTGCTCTATGGCCAGGGCTTGAAATACGGTTCCGAACACTTCCCCACACAGACACGTGTGGGAAAGCCCATCGGCGCCTTCTATCTCTACCAGGCCGGCGGCATCTTCCAGAGCGATGAGGAGGCAGCGGCCTATGTCAACGCCCGGGGCGAGCGCCTGCAACCCAATGCTGTGGCCGGTGATATACGCTTCAAGGATATGAACGGTGACGGCGTCATCAACGATGACGACAAAGTCTACTCCGGCTCTGGTATCCCCAAGGTGGAGGCCAACCTCAATTTCAGCTGTGCATGGAAGGGCCTCGACATGAACTTCACCCTCAGCGGAGCCTTTGACTACAAGCTCTACAACGGCAACCGCTATTTCTATGAGGGTATGAGCAGCGGCTCCAACTTCCTCAAGTCGGCCCTCAACGCCTGGACCACTGACAACCGCAACACCGACGTGCCACGTGCCGTCTACCAGGACCCGAACAACAACTCACGAGAGTCGACACGTTTCCTGGAGAATGGCGACTTCCTGCGCATGCGTGAGATACAGGTGGGCTATACGCTACCAAAGTGGAAAGCCTTCAGAAACACCGTGGAGAAGGTACGCTTCTATGTCAGTGCCGACAACCTCTTCACCATCACCGGCTACGACGGCATAGACCCCGAGTTCTCACGAGGTGTCCTCAACACCGGTGTCGACAACCTCATCTATCCTTTCACGCGCTCCTACACCATCGGTGCGCAGATAACATTCTAAAACCTTACAATCAGACAAGCCATGAAAAAGATATTCTATTATATATTCGCCATGCTCCTAACCCTTACCGTGGCAGGCTGTGACGACTATCTCACCCAGACGCCTCCCGACCAGCTCACGTCGAAGAACTACTGGCGCAATCAGGCTGACGTGGAGAACGCTATGTCGTCGGCTTACTCGCAGATGTATCTCATGGACTACTCCAGTGATATGTGGACCTTTGCCGAGGTCAACTGGCCCGTCCTCGACTATCGGGGTGACGACATTAACATGGGTAAGGATGCCATGAACTATCAGAACTGGGTGGACCTCTACAACTTTACCTATACCAACGGCAACTCGCAGTTTACCACCTACTGGGACCACATGTATACCGGTATCAGCTTCTGTAACCAGATTATCGACAAGGCAGGTGTTATGGGCGAAGACAAGATATCCGCGGCCAACCGTGATGCCCTCATCGCTGAAGCCCGCTTTCTGCGCGGCTATTATCACATGATGCTCCTGCTCAACTGGCAGAACATCATCATCCGCGACCACTATATCACATCGGGTGAGGCATCAGCACTCGACAAGGATGTCTCGCCGCGTCCCGAAACATGGGACTTCATCATCAATGACTTTAAGGCCGCTGCCGACAAGCTGCCGCAAAAGTGGGACAACGACAACGTAGGGCGTGCCACTTCGGGGGCCGCCTATGCCTACATGGGCTGGGCCTGGCTCACAAGAGCCTATGAGGAGACGGCCAACAAGCAGCAGGATTTGACCAATGCCGTAGAGGCTTTCAACCAAGTCAAGGACTATGAGCTCGTCAGCGACTTCACCGATATGTTCAACGGAACACTGAAAAACAGCAAGGAGAGTATCTTCGAGCAGCAATACTCCTTCAGCGATGCCAACGGTGCCCTCTACCGCACCCAGTTGCACCGCTGGATAGGCTGCTCCGAGCTTTGGGGCTGGGACGAGATCCTGCCCTCCACACAGCTCATGAACGAATATATGAAGGAAGGAAAGACTTCGACGAAGGGCGACTACGACTCACGTCTCTATGCCACCATCTTCTTCCAGTGCGATTATTTCAACGACGGCACCGGAAAGGTTTATGGATACGACTATGACGACTGGTTCCAGGATGGCAACGGCAATGCCTACAACCGTCCTGCCTTCCGCAAGTTCATGCCCGCCACCTATGAGGGGCTGTCGCTGAGCTCCACGGCTCTGAACCTGCCGCTCATGCGCTATGCCAACGTGCTGCTGATGAAGGCCGAGGCCCTCAACGGTATGAGCCAGACTGCCCAGGCCATACCTCTCATCAACGAGGTGCGCCATGTCCATGGCGACATGCCGCCGATGACAGGCACCACACAGGCTGAGGTGCAGGCACAGATAGAGCACGAGCGCGAGCTGGAGTTTCCACTGGAGAGCATGCGATGGTATGATCTACGCCGCTGGGGTAAAACCACAGAGGCCCTGCAGGCTGCCGGACGAACCGGCTACTCCGCTGACAAGGCGTTCTATCCCATTCCGCTGCAGGAGCTCAACGATAATGGCGCGCTAAAGAAATAAGTACAACAAGATAACCATGCTGAAGATTATTCTGATGATGGCATGCGGCATCCTTGTGGGCCGCATGCTGAGAAAGAAAACGTTGAGGTGGCTGTCGCCCCTTACCACGGTGCTCATCTGGGCATTGCTGTTTCTCTTGGGCATTGAGGTGGGCGGTAATCCACACATCATCCACAGTCTGAGCCGTCTCGGCCTTGAGGCCGTCGTACTCTCCGTGGGCGGCTCCTTGGGCAGTGCCCTCTTGGCTATGTGGCTGTGGCGCTATGTGAAGGGAGGACGCTCATGAAGGGTAGCCTCGTCATCCTCGCTTTCTTTGTCATCGGACTCTTCTGCGGCTATTTCCATCTCCTGCCTACGGAAGTTGCCGACAGCTCCGTGAGTTTCGTGGCTCTCTGCGCCCTCATCTTCTGTGTGGGTGTGAGCATAGGCTGCGACGCTGAGGTCCTCCACACCTTGCGTCACACCACCCCCCGTCTACTCTTTCTGCCCCTGTGCACCTTGGCTGGTACGTTGGCGGGATGCTTTGCCGTCAGCCTTCTGCTGCCGCAGGTGGGCATCACCGACAGCCTGGCTATCGGCTCCGGATTCGGCTACTACTCGCTGTCGAGCATCTTCATCACCGAGTACCGGGGGGCGGCTTTGGGCACCGTAGCGCTGCTGGCCAACATCGTGCGTGAGCTGCTCACCCTCCTCGCTTCGCCGTTGCTGGTGAGGTGGTTTGGACCTTTGGCACCCATCAGCGTGGGTGGCGCCACGTCGATGGATACCACACTGCCCATCATCACGCGCTACAGTGGCAAGGACTTCGCCACGCTCTCCGTCTTCCACGGCTTCTGCATGGATTTCAGCGTGCCTTTTCTCGTCACCTTCTTTTGTGAACTATGAACATTTGACAATAATGGAGGGCTGGGTGCCAGAGGCTGGTGCCCCTACCAGTTTCTCTTAACTATCAGAATCATCATGAACCGTAATTTCTTAATCTTCCTCCTGATGTTGCCTCTGGCACTCGCCGCCGCCGACCATCCTTGGGAAGATCCCAGTGTGTGTGGCATCAACCGCGAACCCATGACGGCCCACTTTACACCGTATATTAGTGAGAAGGCCGCTTTGATGCGCTATAGCCTCGACGATGTCACACGCCTCGCCGTAGACGCGGCTGTGGAACGCCGTGTCAGCCTAGACGGCACGTGGAGGTTCCATTACTCCCGCAACATGTCGGAAGCCCCTGCCGACTGTCATGCCACCGGCTATGATGTCAACCACTGGGCTACCATCCAAGTGCCCGGGAGCTGGGAGCTGCAGGGCTTTGACGCCCCGATCTACACCGATGTGAGCTATCCCTTCACGCCCAATCCCCCTTACGTGCCCCAGGATTATAACCCCGTGGGCGACTATGTCCGTGACTTCACCGTCCCTGAGGGCTGGCAGGGTGACGACATCTTCCTCGACTTCGAGGGTGTAGAGTCGGCCTATGGCGTGTGGGTCAACGGTCATTTTGCAGGCTATGGTGAGGACAGCCGCCTACCATCTCTCTATAACATCACGCAGTGGCTGCGTCCGGGCAACAACCGTCTGGCCGTACGCGTTATCCGCTTCAGCGATGGTTCCTATCTCGAAGACCAAGACTATTGGAAATACAGCGGCATAGAGCGTCACGTCTACCTCCAGGCCCGCCCCCATACCCGTGTCTCTGACTTCCGCCTGACGGCCAGGCTCACCAATGGCTATCGCGACGGTGTCTTCGATTTGAACCTGAGTATGCATCGTCCCGTGAAAGGCTATGTCACGCGCGTGACGCTCTTGACGCCCGACGGCTCCACCATCTTGAAGAAGGTCTTCCGTCTGCGGTCTGCTGCCGACACTCTCTTGGCCATCCATCACGACATGGGAGCTGTGAGGGCGTGGAGTGCTGAACAGCCAGTCTGCTACCGGCTCGTGGTGACGACGCTCGATGCCAAAGGGCAGGAGATGGAGTCCTTTGTTCATCCCTTTGGCTTCCGCAATGTGGAAATACGCAACGGACAGCTCCTTGTCAACGGGGTGGCGCTGAAGATAAAGGGTGTCAACCGCCATGAGCATGACGCCCTACAGGGACGCACCATCAGCGTGGAGAGTATGTTACAAGATATTCGGCTGATGAAAGCTGCGAACATCAACGCCGTTCGCTGCAGCCACTATCCCAACAACCCGGAATGGTATGACCTCTGCACGCGCTACGGCCTATACCTCGTCGATGAGGCCAACATCGAGTGCCATGGCATCCTCGACACGCCCTATGGCACCTTTGCAAAACACGACGCTTGGCGTCCGGCATTTCATGAGCGCATGCGGCGCATGATGCTCCGCGACCGCAACCAGACGAGTGTCATCATCTGGTCGCTCGGAAACGAGTCGGACGACGGCAAACTCTTCAATGATAACTATGACATGGCCAAGCAACTCGACGCTACACGCCCCGTGCAGTATGAGGGTGGCGGCTATCAGGGTAAGTCGGACATCTACTGTCCGATGTACGCCTGCATCTGGCAGCTGGCGCGTCATGCCAACCAGCGTGACAGTCGGCCGCTCATCCTCTGCGAGTATGAGCATGCCATGGGCAACAGTGAGGGTAATCTGGATGACTACTGGGAGGTCATCCGCCACAACGACCAGCTGCAGGGTGGCTTCATTTGGGACTGGGTGGACCAAGCCTTTGCCCGCAAGGACAGTCTCGGTCACGACATCTGGGCCTATGGTGGGAACATGGGCTTTGTCGGTGTCCACAACGACTCCAATTTCTGCTGCAACGGACTGGTGGCTGCCGACCGCACACCGCATCCCCACTATTATCAGGTCCGTCATGTCTATCAGAACATTCATTTCTCTCCGGTTCCCTTCTCTGACCATCGTGTGGCAGTGACCAACGAGTATGACTTTACATCGCTTGATGCTTTTGACCTGCACTGGTCGCTTTTGGCTGATGACAAGGAGGTTGCCCATGGTTCTCAGCCTCTGCCAGCCATTGCTCCTCACACAACGGGGACGATAGTAATCAACCTCGGGCACCCCGTTCTGCCGCATGGCTCCCGCGAAGCCTGGCTGACGCTCCGTGCCGTGCGCCGGGGAGCCACAGCGCTGCTGCCTGAGGGAACCGAGGTGGCTGCCGACCAATTCTCATGGCCGGTTGAGGAGGTCGCTGCCGGTGGTAGAATGAATCGGTCGGCGGTAAGCGCCCTGCTCCAGGTGAAACAGGATAAAAAACATGTCCTCGTCAGTGGTGATGGCTTCAGTATGCGCTTCAATGCCAAGGATGGACAATGGGAGTCGCTGAAATATGACGACCGTGAGATGCTGCTCAAAGGCTTGCAGCCCAACTTCTGGCGTCCACTCACCGACAACGATGTCGCCAATGGCACGTTGGTGCGTTGCGGCACGTGGAAGCACGCTGGCGAGCACGCACTGCTGAAGTCGCTGACAGTAGAGAAAACAGACTCCTGTGTGGTACTGACAGAATATTTCGACCTTGCCGAGCAGCAGAGCCGTCTCACGCTGCGTTATACCATTCAGGGTGATGGCAGCGTGCATGTCGGATTCCATTTTCTGCCCGGCGACAAGACTCTGCCGGAGATGCCGCGCCTGGGCATGCGCCTATTGATGCCGGGACAGTATGACACGATGACGTGGCTCGGACGGGGACCGCAGGAGAACTATGCCGACCGCAAGAGTGGTGCCTTCATCGGCCGATATACCGCCTCGGTATGGAGCCAATATCATCCCTATCCACGCGCCCAAGAGACGGGCAACAAGTGTGACGTGCGCTGGGTAACGCTCACCGACAAGGACGGTCACGGCATCATGGTATATGGCGACGCCCCGCTGAGCGTCAGCGCTTGGAACTTCCCTATGGAAGACATAGAATATGTGCCGGCTATGGTGCGAAATGTCCATGGTGGCAGCATCGTGAAGAAAGACATGGTATGGCTGAACATCGACCATAGACAGATGGGAGTGGGCGGCGACAACACGTGGGGCGCCCAAGTGCACACGCCATACACCATCACTCCGCGTGAGTGGCGCTATGGTTTCACTATCAAGAATATCCGCCATGAGAAATAATCATTTGTTGCTTATCGTAATGCTTGTCGTGGGACTGTGCCTGCTGGTGTGTACCGTCAGGGGCGCCGTGCCGGAAAAGAACACTGTGAGCCCGGCCGTAGCCTCCCTGCTGACACCATGGGAGCCCGCCAACACCCTCATTGACCTCACGGCGACCCTACGTGGGCGCCGCCATCAGGTAGCCCTTTTCTCTGACGCGGGCTCGTGGATGGCCTTTGGTCTACAGGCTGCAGCCAAAACACCGCGTGGACCCTACAGCATCTACCAGCGACGGTGGCTTGCCGAGGCCCTCGTGGCACCGGGTGGAGCCGTTGTGGGCAAGACCTGCTATACCCCTGGCGTGATTACACTCGCCACGAACAGATTGCGGCAGCGTCTCTTCTTTGTTGATGCCCACACGACTCTGCTGACTTTAGAAGGCTCGCTACCCGCCGGGTGGAGCTGTGCCGCCAAGGGACTGCCTTCTGACGCCGCCGTCAGTACCGCCGGCAACACCGTGACCATCGGCTATACTGGTGGTGAGCGCCTTTTGCTCACCTTCCCCAAGGGCATTATAGTGACAGCCAACGGCCACAACTATATTGCGACACTCGACAGCGTTGCCACACGGCTGGATGTCGCCATCTCCTTCCTTTGGGACAAGATGGTGGAGGAGCGGACACAGACGCTGGCCGCCGCATGGATGCTGGACCATACCAACACACTGTGGAAGGAGAACCGCGACCGCTGGACGGGATACCTCTCTAAGGTCATCCGAAACGACATGAAACCCACCTATAATCGTGTGGCCGCCAAAGCTGCCGTCACCCTCATCGGTAACTGGCGGCAACAACGTGGCGGACTACTACACGACGGCCTCATACCGAGCTTCTCAGTCGATTACTTTGTAGGCTGCTGGGCTTGGGACTGCTGGCGTCTCTCAGCAGCACTGGCATCCTTTGCGCCGAAATTGGCCATGGACAACATGCGGGTAATGTTTGACTGGCAACAGAGTGACGGTATGGTGCCCGACTGTGTCTATCCCAATCCTCAGGAGAATAACTACCGCAACAGCAAGCCCCCGTTGGCCGCCTGGGCTGTGGACAAGATATGGGAGAGCACTCACGACACGGCCTTTGTCAGGGAAATGCTGCCTAAGTTGACCGCCTACCACCGGTGGTGGTACCGATACCGTGACCATAACCACAACGGCATCTGTGAATTTGGCGCCACCGACGGTACCCTTGAGGCGGCAGCCTGGGAGAGTGGGATGGACAACGCCATCCGCTTTGACAGCGCACGCATGGTGAGGAACGGCGACAACGCTTGGAGTCTGGACCAAGAGAGTGTGGACCTCAACGCCTACCTTGCCCTCGACAGAAGGCTCATTGAGAAGCTGGAGAATGTCGCCGGTGGAAAGCGGGCGACGGGCTATCCCTTTGACAAAAGTGCCGTGGAGCTTGCTGACGGGGTGAACAAGGCGTTCTATGACGCTGACACTCACTGGTTCTACGACAGGCGACTGAACTCTCATGCCTTTGTGCGTGAGATGGGCTGTGAGGGCTATGTGCCGCTTTGGGTGGGTATCGCCACAAGAGCACAGTTCTCCGGCATCTTCCACTGGCTGAAAGATACGAAGAAGTTCTCCACCTATATTCCATTCCCCACCATTGCCGCCGACAACGCCAAATATGATCCCAACGGCTACTGGCGCGGTCCTATCTGGCTCGATGAGACCTACTATGCCATCGAGGCTCTGCGCCACTATTTGCCAAAGCCCGACGAGGCTGACAGATACACACGTCAGGTCTTTGACCGGCTGCAAGGACTGACGGGGCATGGAGCCATCTATGAAAATTATGACACCAAGACGGGCGCTCCATTGCAGTCGGCTAACTTCAGCTGGAGTGCCGCACATTTATTAATGCTTTATAATGACTATGGACTATGAAAACCAAAATCTACATTTTGACTCTTGCACTCTCTGCTGCCGCTAACGGTTTTGCTCAGGAGTGCCTTGACATTCCCCAGCCCTGCCGGATGTATGAACAGCCAGCGCCCATGACACGGGTGGCTCTCACGAGAGCGGCCGCTGAGAAGCACTATGTCATTCCCATTGTATTCCATGTCTTTGGCACGGACTTCAATGGCAAGCACGTCACGCGCGAAATCATCGAGGATGCCCTGCGACGTACCAATGAGGACTTCAATGCCCTCACCACCGGCGATCTGCCCTCCGGCGACGACAATCCACAGTTTGACAAGCTCAGCACACCTCTCAATATTGAGTTCCGATTGGCGGAGATAGGTCCTAACGGTGAGGCCACCACAGGCATCGTCTTCCACAGACTGGAGAGTGGTTTTGGCAATGCGAATCCGCCACGACTGCAGCTGTATGCCTGGGACAACAAGAAGTATATGAATGTCTATATCATGAACGACCTCTATGCTGACGGTGTCACCAATAACTCTGGGGTGTCATGGTATCCCAACTGGGAGATGACACGCTTCAAACAGGCCCGGGTTGTCTATAACGGCGCCTACCTGGGCAGCAACACCGACGAGAACTTCCGGCGTGTGCTGACCCATGAGTTCGGGCACTTCTTGAACCTGGCCCACACCTTCGATTATGATGAAAAGAAGTTCCCCGATGGCTGTAGCAAGGGATTCAACGGCGAGGCTAACCCCGGTGACTATGTTGACGATACGCCACCTGCTGATAGACCGCAGATGGGCCCCGGCGACGTGAACTGTCTGGGACAGAAAACCAATTGGACCAACTATATGAACTACAGCTACGTGCGTACCTCGATGTTCACCAAAGGGCAGGTTGACCGTATGTCGGCGGCCTTGCAAGAAAAGTCGCGGGCATGTCTGTGGTCGGATGCCACTCTTGCTAAAGTCTTTCTGTCCGATGCCTCCCGCCCCCGCGTGGTCCTCGACAGTAAGCAGGAGCTCTTACCCAAGGACACCAAGGGTAACTATGACGTCACGGTGGCACTGCGTGTCATTGGTGCTTCGGCCAAACAGGGTGCACTAACGGCAGGAACGGATTTCACCGTGGAAGGACTGCCCGACGGGTTGATGGCTTCGGCCAAAGGGAACGGACAGACGATACTGCTAAATGTGAAGGGCACGGTGACTCTTGGAGCTGACAAGAAGATATATGTCACCTTCCAGCCTTCGGCGACGACAGCGTCGGATTGCTATGTCGGTCGTCAGCCGTTGACGATAGAATGCGACTATGTTGAGTCGGAAATTGCTACGGAAATCCGTCGTCCGGTGACAGCTGCAGCAGAGAATAAGATAACATGGAGTAGCAATGGAGATATCACCATCACGGCTCCTAAAGGAGCCCGCATTGCCGTGCACGATGTCTATGGTGCCACGCTCATGGTGACTCATAGCGACAGCGATGACATCACCCTCGCTTTGGGAGGCTACGGGCATGGCGTGTATCTCATCAGTGTGGTATCATGGCAGGGGGCGAAGACCTATAAGATAGCCTTCTGATGACAGCAACCTTTTATGGCTTGAGTTCAAGACAGAACTGCAATTTTCGGTAGCAGATATAGGCCATAATCTGTACCAGGAAACGTCGATGGGAGCTATGAATAGTAGCCGCAAATCACAAAAAACAGAATAGCAATGCAAAAAGCAAGAAAGGGAGACCACCGTCTCCCAAAGATTACTCGCGTCTCGCAGTTTTCTGTTAAAGTAATAAAAAAGAGGCTCAAGGGTCTTTGCCATCTCACGATAAAGTATTACTTTTGTAATTGCTTTCCGGAAATGGGTAGTTACCAGAGTGGCCAAATGGGGCAGACTGTAAATCTGCTGGCTCTTGCCTTCGGTGGTTCGAATCCATCACTACCCACACAAATCACTACCCACACAAAAAAACTGATGGAAAGGTTCATCACTACCCAAAAAGTTCTTTTCTTTTAAAGATAGCGCAGCATAGTTCTGTACAGTCAGCGACACACCCTCCATCACAGGAGGGAGACATTCATTGAACTATCCAATCATCGCTTATTTGTTTTTTAGAGTGAAGCCTCCCACCGGTCATCTCCGTTTGCGACACCTTATTATATATATATTAGGCTTGTATATATCAGGTGTGGCATCTTCCGACCGTAACCTTTTCAAGACCACACTGCAAAGTAACCCGAATTATATATCGTTGACATGTCGATGACCAGTCAATCGAATGAAAAGAACAACAAACTATTGTGATGCTTATTCTATGGTCATGCAGATATGCAAATACACTTTAGTTTACATTGTGACATTTTATAAGCATTTTATTTTGTTTTGCTTATAAATAGTACAAATTAATCATCATATAAGAAACAACTGTAAGAACAAAAGGTTACACAAGAAATTCACATTCCCCTTTTGTAGGTATATTCTTACAATTAGGAGTAATTTTAGTAATTTTGTAGTCAATTTGATAGAGAAATAACCAAATACGTTAGCAAATGCAAAGAAATGGATTATACAACAGCGCCTACGAGCACGATGCGTGCGGTGTAGGTATGGTGGTGAATATCCACGGCGGAAAGTCGCACCAACTCGTCGACAACGCCCTGAAAGTGCTCGAGAACCTGCGTCATCGTGGTGCGGAGGGCGCTGACGGAAAGACAGGTGACGGTGCAGGTATCCTGCTTCAGATTCCCCACGAGTTTATATTGCTTCAGGGTATTCCAGTTCCGGAGAAGGGTAAGTATGGTACAGGATTGATATTCTTGCCTAAGGATGAGAAGCGCCAGCAGTCCATTCTTTCCATCATGATCGAGGAGATCGAGCGCGAGGGATTGCAGCTCATGCACCTGCGTTCCGTACCGACAAGCCCTGACTGCCTGGGTGAGGCCGCACTGGAGTCGGAACCTGATGTCAAGCAGGTGTTCATCACCGGTGTCAGTGACGACAAGGTGCCCGTCTTCGAGCGCATCCTGTATATCATCAGAAAGAAGATCGAGCGCCGCGTTCACGATAAGGACTTCTATATCTGCTCGCTCTCCAGCAAGACCATCGTATACAAAGGTATGCTCTCCAGCCTGCAGCTGCGTCAGTACTATCCCGACCTGACGAACAACTACTTTACCAGCGGACTGGCTCTCGTGCATTCCCGTTTCTCAACCAACACGTTCCCTACATGGGCCTTGGCACAGCCTTTTCGCCTGCTTTGCCATAACGGCGAGATCAACACTATCCGCGGCAACCGTTCGTGGATGAAAGCACGTGAGAGTGTCCTCTCTTCCGAAGCGCTCGGCGACATCCATGACATCTCACCGATCGTACAGCCCGACATGAGTGACTCGGCTTCGCTGGACAATGTCTTTGAGTTCTTCGTCATGAACGGCATGAGTCTGCCGCACGCGCTCTCGGTGATGATTCCGGAGAGTTTCAACGACAAGAACCCGATCAGCGAGGATCTGAAAGCATTCTATGAGTATCACTCCATCCTGATGGAACCGTGGGACGGACCTGCCGCGCTGATGTTCAGTGACGGGCGCTACACCGGTGGTATGCTTGACCGCAACGGTCTGCGTCCGGCCCGCTATACGATCACAAAGAACGGCACGATGGTGGTGGCATCTGAGGTCGGCGTGATGGACTTCGATCCAACCGAGATCGCAGAAAAAGGACGCCTGCAGCCGGGTAAGATCCTGCTCGTCGACACAGAAGAGGGAAAGATCTACTACGACGGAGAAATCAAGGAGCGCCTCGCCTCGCAGCATCCTTATCGTCAGTGGCTCAACACTAACCGTATTCAGCTCGAGAACATCCGCTCCGGCCGTAAGGTCAGCAACAGCGTGGAGCATCTCCATGCCAAAGAGGTGGAATTCGGATTCGGCGAGGAAGATATCAAGGACACGCTCATCCCAATGTCTACCAAGGGACAGGAGCCAACGGCTTCTATGGGTAACGACACGCCGCTGGCTGTGCTCTCTCCCAAACCCCAGATCTTCTTCAACTACTTCCGTCAGCAGTTCGCTCAGGTCACCAACCCGGCCATCGACTCCATCCGTGAGAACCTCGTGATGAGTCTGGCTGAGTATATCGGACGCGTCGGCACGGGTATCCTCAACCCCGACGAGACCAACTGCAAGATGGTGCGTCTGCCCCACCCGATTCTGACCAACGCTCAACTCGACATTCTTTGTAACATTCGCTATAAAGGCTTCAACACCCGCAAGCTCAGCATGACTTTCGAGGCTCCCGCTGATCCGACCATGGGTGGCGAGCGTCTCCACGAGGCTATCGACCGCCTCTGCCACGACGCTGAGCAGAGTGTTGACGACGGATATAACTATATCATCCTCTCCGACCGCGACATCGACGACAAGCACATCGCCATCCCGTCGTTGCTCGCCGTGAGCGCCGTGCACCACTACCTGATCAATGTGGGTAAGCGTGTACAGACCGCGCTGATCGTGGAGAGCGGTGAGATCCGCGAGGTGATGCACGCTGCCCTGCTCCTCGGCTACGGTGCTTCCGCCCTCTGTCCTTACATGACCTACGCCGTCCTCGACGACTTGGTGAAGAAGGGCAAGATCCAGGAGAACTACGCAACGGCCGAGGCCAACTATATCAAGGCCGTGAAGAAAGGTCTGTTCAAAATTATGGCCAAGATGGGCATTTCCACGATCCGTTCTTACCGCGGCGCTCAGATCTTCGAAGCCGTCGGTCTGTCTCAGGGTCTGCTGAAAGCTTACTTCGGCACCGACACGAGCAGCATCGGCGGTATCGGTCTCGACACCATCGCCCGCGATCAGCTGCGCTTCCACAAGGCCGCCGTAGTCACTGAGAAAGAGGAAGAGACGCTCCACATCGAACTGCCACTGAAGAACCTCGGACAGTTCCACTGGCGCAAGGACGGCATCGACCACGCCTGGAACCCCGAGACCATCGCTACCCTACAGCTCGCTACGCGCACAGGCAACTATGAGCTCTTCAAGAAATTCTCCAATCTTGTCGACCACAAGAAGGAGCCGATCTTCGTCCGCGACTTCCTCGACTTCAAGCGCAACCCGATAGATATTAATAAGGTGGAGCCCGTCGAGAGCATCGTCAAGCATTTCGTCACCGGCGCCATGAGCTTCGGCGCACTGAGCAAGGAGGCTCACGAGGCTTTGGCTCTGGCCATGAACGCCCTCGGCGCACGCAGCAACACCGGTGAGGGCGGTGAAGACCGTGACCGCTACTCCGGCACTGTCGACGGCATCAGCCTGAGCAGTAAGACCAAGCAGGTGGCTTCCGGACGTTTCGGTGTCACCACGGAATATCTCGTCAATGCTGAGGAGATTCAGATCAAGGTGACGCAGGGTGCCAAGCCCGGTGAGGGCGGTCAGCTGCCCGGCTACAAGGTCAACGAGATCATCGCCAAGACACGTCACTCCATTCCGGGCATCTCGCTCATCTCTCCACCGCCTCATCACGACATCTACTCCATCGAGGACCTCAAGCAGCTCATCTTCGACTTGAAGAATGTCAACCCGAAGGCTGCCATCTCTGTGAAGCTCGTCGCCGAGAGCGGCGTGGGTACCATCGCTGCCGGCGTGGTGAAGGCTAAGGCCGACCTCGTCGTCATCTCCGGTGCCGAGGGTGGTACGGGTGCAAGTCCTGCCAGCAGTATGCGCTTCGCAGGTATCTCCCCTGAGATCGGTATTGCCGAGACACAGCAGACGCTCGTCCGCAACGGACTGCGCTCTCTGGCCCGTCTGCAAGTCGACGGCCAGCTGAAGACAGGTCTCGACGTCATCCTCATGTCACTGCTCGGTGCTGAGGAGTTCGGCTTCGGTACTTCCGCACTGATCACCTTGGGCTGCGTGATGATGCGCAAGTGCTCGCAGAACACCTGTCCGATGGGCGTGGCTACGCAGGATCCGAAACTGCGCGCACACTTCCAGGGCAGCTACCACAACGTAGTCAACTATATGAAGTTCATCGCCCAGGAGGTACGTGAATACCTCGCCGAGATGGGCTATACCTCACTCAACGAGATTGTCGGTCACACCGAGCTCATCGTGCCGCGTGATATCAAGGCTGAGGAGGCCAATGTCAACGAGGAGACGGTGGCTAAGTGGAAGAGCCTCGACTTCTCCAACCTGCTCCACCGCGAGACCGGCGACTCATCGCTCTACTGCACCAAGCTGCAGGATCACGAAATCCACGATCTCCTCGACCAGCAGATCATCGCCAGCGCACAAAACGCCATCGAGAAGAAGGAAGAGATCAACCTCGACTATGCTATCCGCAACACCAACCGTGCCGTGGGTACCATGCTCAGCGGACTCATCGCTACGAAATACGGTGAGGAAGGACTGCCCGACGACACGATCAACATCAAGTTCAAGGGTTCTGCCGGTCAGAGCTTCGGTGCATTCCTCGTTCATGGTGTGAGCTTCAAGCTTGAGGGCGAGACCAATGACTACTTCGGCAAGGGTCTCTCCGGTGGCCGCGTCTCTATCCTGCCTCCGATCCGCAGTAACTTCGAGGCTGAGGACAACATCATCGCCGGCAACACCGGTCTGTATGGTGCCACCTCCGGTGAGCTGTATATCAACGGTCAGGTTGGTGAGCGCTTCGCCGTGCGAAACTCGGGTGCCATCGCTGTCGTGGAGGGTGCCGGTGACCACTGCTGTGAGTACATGACAGGTGGGCGCGTTGTCGTTCTCGGTCCTACGGGCCGTAACTTCGCTGCCGGTATGAGTGGTGGTGTGGCTTACGTCTGGGACAAGAACCACAACTTCGACTACTTCTGCAACATGGACATGGTGGAGATCAACCTCGTGGAGGAGACCACCTACCGCAAGGAACTCCATGAGCTCATCCGCCAGCACTATCTCTACACTGGCTCGAAGCTCGCCCGCACGATGCTCGACGACTGGAACCACTACGTCGAGGAGTTCATCCAGGTAGTGCCTATCGAATACAAGCGTGTGCTGCAGGAAGAGCAGGTCAAGAAGCTCCAGCAGAAGATCGCCGACATGCAGAGAGACTACTAAGAATGATGAATGATGAATGATGAATGTTGACTTATTACAACATTCATCATTCAACATTCAACATTGAGAACAACTCAACATTCAACATTGAACATTCAACATTAAGAAGATTATGGGTAATCCAAGAGGATTTTTAGAGGTGGAGCGCAAGGAAGCCGGCTACCGCCCTATACATGACCGCATCCACGACTTCGGCGAAGTGGAGCAGACACTGAACAGTAATGACCGCCGACTGCAGGCAAGCCGCTGCATGGACTGCGGTGTGCCTTTCTGCCACTGGGCTTGTCCTATTGGCAACAAACCGCCAGAGTGGAACGACGCCCTCTACCGCGGCGACTGGCAGCTGGCCTATGAGTTGCTGACCGAGACCAACGACTTCCCTGAGTTCACCGGCCGCATCTGCCCGGCACTCTGCGAGAAGGCCTGCGTGCTCAACCTCATGGAGCACGAGCCGACAACCAACCGAGAGGACGAGGCCGCCATCATCGAGCACGCCTTCGGTGAGGATTATGTCAAGCCACACGTGCCTGAGCGCAACGGCAAGAAGGTGGCTGTCGTCGGTGCCGGTCCTGCCGGACTGACTGCTGCCACACGTCTCAACCAAAAGGGCTACACGGTGACCGTCTACGACGCACGTGAGGACGCCGGCGGTTTGCTTCGCTATGGCATTCCTAACTTCAAGCTCAACAAGTCGATCATCGACCGCCGCATCAAACTGCTGCGCGAGGAGGGCATCGTCTTTGAGTTTGGCGTGAAGCTCGTAGACACTAAGAAGAAGAGCGCTGACGACAAGGGCGAGATCGCTGCCAACATTCAGAACGACCCGACACTCGGCAAGGACAAGACAATCACCGTCGACAAGCTCAGTGCAGACTACGACGCCGTGGTCATCGCCACCGGTACGCCGACAGCCCGCGACCTGAAGATTCCCGGACGCGACCTCAAAGGTGTGTACTTCGCACTGGAGATGCTCTCGCAGCAAAACCGTGAGCTCGCCGGACAGGAGTTCGGCCGTGAAGAACTTGTCAACGCCAAAGGCAAGAACGTGCTGGTCATCGGTGGTGGTGACACCGGTTCCGACTGTATCGGTACAGCTCACCGCCAGGGTGCTAAGAGCGTGACGCAGATCGAGATCATGCCGAAGCCGCCGGTGGGTCCCGACGATCCGAAGAACCCATGGCCGAACTGGCCGCGTACGCTGAAGACGACATCCTCCCATGAGGAAGGTTGCGTACGCCGTTGGAACATCAACTCACTGGAGTTCCTCGGCAAGAACGGAAAGCTCACCGGCATGAAGGTGCAGGAGATCACATGGGTGCCTAATCCCGAGGGTGGCCGCCCGCTGATGAAGCCCGCTAAAGACCCTGAGATCATCCCTGCCGAGATGGTGCTCTTGGCTATGGGCTTTCTCCGTCCGCAACAGCCGCAGTTCCCCGCCAACGTCTTCGTTGCCGGTGACGCAGCCTCAGGTGCCAGCCTCGTGGTGCGTGCCATGGCCAGCGGTAAGGAAGTGGCTGAGAAAGTCGACAAATTGCTGAAGTAGACTTGCCTCAACAGAGTACAAAACTCTTCAATTGCCATATCGCATTGAGCGAAAACAAGGGGGGGGATAAACTCGGATCAGTTGTCAATGTCCGAGTTGATCCCCCTTTATCATTAGCATCGAAGCACGTCCCACCCGATCGTGATACAGATCAAAGGCTACGATCTCGTGAAGTATGAGGAGAGACTTATTAGTTCCCGTTTGCAAAGATAATGGAAACGAAAGGAGTCGGCAACATGCGGGACGTTTTTTACTATTCCTTGCGCATCTTGCTTTAAGACTGTCCAGTGTCCACCTCCCACTCATCCACCGTGTGCTTGTCGGCATCGAAGCGTATGCCGACTTTTACCACCCGCCGGCCGTCGGTGAGATAGGGATTGGCATAGCCACGAGCATCAATCTGCTCGAGGGCATGACGCGCCGTATCGCCCATCTTCAACTCCATGACGTAGATGGCATCGGGCATAAAGATGACCATATCCACACGGCCGCCCGCCACCTTCACCTGCGTACGCACGTAGACGTTGAGCATGGAAAAGATAAGATAGAAGGTATACTCATAGAAGCCCTCTTTCGTAGCAGCCTCAGCGAGTTTCTGCTTGAAGCCCTCGACATAAGGGATGCCGGCGAGGTAAGCCTGCATATGGCCCATGGCCAAGTCGATGTCGCCCTGCTTCAGAGCTTTCCAGAACTTGGCGGCAAAGCCTAACTGAACGTCGCCACTGTCCAAGCCTGTGTACGTAGGCAACAGTCCGTTGACGTAGCCCACTCTCACCTCCTGGTTGGGGATGGCCAGATGATAGGATTGGATGTCGGGGTCGTAGTCCTTGATAGTGAGGTAGCCACTCTGATAGAGCAGCGGCAGAGCATTTTTCATATTCTCTGTGGGCTGGTCGAAGGCCGACTCGGGCACATCGAGCGAATCGAGCGAGGTGATGTCGGTATGGAAGTGCTGCATCTGCTTGATGAGGAAGGTCGGCGTACCAGAGGCAAACCAGTAGTTCTTCAGCAATCGATCGCCTAAGGCATTGAGCAGACTGAAAGGATTGAAAACGGCCTCAGCATCGCCGGCGAAATGGTAGCCGTCGTATTTGAACTTGATCTTGGCGTACATCTCCTCCGGGGTTAGTTTGAAGTCTTTGGCCATTTCGCAGATGTCCTCTTTGAAAACAGTCTGTACCTCATGCTCGGTAAATCCGCAGATGGTGGCAAACTTTGGTAGCAAGGACACATTCTTCAAGTTGTTAATGGTAGAGAAGATGCTCAGCTGCGAAAACTTCGTGATGCCGGTGATGAAACAGAACTTAAGGTACTGCTCGTTAGCTTTGAGTGGTACATAGAACTCCTGCATGACCTTGCGCATAGCGTCGAGCGTGGCCTGATCGTGGAGGGTATCGAGCAGAGGGGCATCATACTCGTCGATGATCACCGCCACCTGCTTGCCAGTTTTCTCCTGCGCACGGTGGATAAGGCCGGTGAGCAGTTTACCCGGAGTGGTCTCATCGCTCTCGCGCCCAAAAACTTTTGCTAATGGTCCCATCATCCACATCAGCGTCTCGCGGAGATCTTCTGCACTGTCCTGCCCTTTGGCAACGCTGAGATCGAGATGGAGCACGGGATACTTTGTCCATTCCTTCTCAAGCTCCATGATCTTTAAACCCTCGAACAACTCACGGTCACCTTTGAAATACGATTCCAAAGTCGACGTGAGCAGCGACTTGCCAAAGCGGCGGGGGCGGCTCATGAAAACGAAGGTGGCATAGTGTGACATTTGCCATACGAGGTCGGTCTTGTCAACATAGATAAAACCCTCTTTAATGATTCTCTCGAAGGTCTGAATGCCTACCGGATATTTTCTCATCATCTGCTCCATAGTGCGTTCATTTTGTTTCTATTGCAAACTTACGCAATTATTTTGTAATGCGCAACTTTAGAAGAAGGATTCTATGCCTTTAGGATGATATTGTCATGATACAAACCACTTTGAGCGCATCGCTATTATTGTGAAATCAAGTCGCTGAACGGATACAAGCATCTACCACTCTTACCCCCCGGCCTCCTGCAAGGCGTTGCTCCACAAAGACTCTGTCTTTTTCATACAAGAGCCTATGGGCAGATTTCCAACAGCATACTGCCATACTTCTCATTTGTTGAATAAACTGACATTTTTCGGCTCTTTTCCTTGCAATTTTTTGAACCGACCCCTATGTTGCTCTCAATTTCGCGAATTTTGAGGGGAATTTATAACATACTGATAAACAAAGTGTTACAAACACAAAGTGTTGATACCTCCAAGAAAACAGCAATTTTACAATGAAATATTGCCGATGTCGCCTATCAGAAAGCCTTTCTGATGCTGTCATCTCGGTAATTTGACCAAGTCAGAAAGGCACTTTGACCAGGTCAGAAAGCCTTTCTGACAGTATCAGAAAGGTACTTTGACAACGACAGACCATAAAAATGGATAACTCATCTCTGTTTTTCCTCATTTTCAAGTTTCCCCGCTCTCCAGATTGCGACTCCGCCGTGATGTCTTTTTGTAAAGATTCATCCGTTGTGAAGAGATAATTTCTGCAAGGAAAGAAAACGCTGTACTTACTCACATCCTATCAAGCGTGAATTCTGAGGCTACATCATTGTGAAACCCGATAGACTTAAAAAAGTGACGGAAACAGGAGAGGCGTACTGCAAGTAGCGTGAAATGGTGTTTGGGTATTCTGTTCACTCCCTCCTCCAAAGGAAGGGGAGTAAGGCCGGAGGGCCGTCCGTGAGGGTGAGGCTTCCTTAATTCCCGTCCGGCTTGACAACATCCACTCGTACCGACGGTGTCCAGCGGAAGAGCTGGGGATCGTCGGGATGAGCCGGATCGTAGTCTTTCCAGTCACGCAGACCGTTAGCCATCGGCAGGTTCAGCGCCTTCATACCCATGACAACCATCTTGGCAACCTCGTAAGCACCATAAGGGTTGAAGTGCGTGTTGTCGGCCAAGGCCTTAGGTTGGTTGGACCACGTGCCGGCAGGGTAGTGCACCAGCGCACGCTTGCTGCCCTCGTAGCCGAGAGACTCAAAGAACGTGCGCGTCATGTCGTGAAGCTCGATGACAGGCACATGCTCTCGCTTGCCCACGGCACGCATGGCATCGGGGTAGTCGCCGTGAGTCTCAAGAATATGCAGATGACTATTATCGAAAGCACGGCGCTGCGTCGGCGTGACAAAGACGATGTTTCCACCCTTGGTCCGCACCTTATCTATATAGGTCTTCAGCATGTAGGAGAAGTTATACCAGGCGCCACTGCCCGGCGTTTTCTCCTTTTGGTCGTTGTGGCCGAACTCGCAAAACACATAATCGCCCGGACGCAACATCGACAGGATCTTGTCGAGACGATTCTGATAATAGAACGAAGAAGCGGTAAGGCCGCTCTCAGCGTGATTCGACACCGCATAGCCGTCGCCCATCCAGCGTGTGATCATCTGTCCCCATGAAGCGTAGGGGTCGTAAGGCTGATCCACGACAGTGGAGTTGCCACAGAGGAAGAGGGTGACCGCTGTCGTGTCGAGCGCTATCGTCATGCGCCGCACGGCAGGACGCGGGCCGGTGAACTCCAGGTTGAGACTGTCGTCCCAGTCGAGACAGTCCTTCTCATGCAGTTTGAGTTTCACCCGCTCCTTGTCCGAGATATACGGCGAGCGCTTGTTCACGACGAAAGAGATGGTCTTGAACTTACCCCTCTTTGTGGGTGTGTCCTCGACAAAAAGACGACGGCTCTCCGCGCGTACCATCGTGTTGGCCTCATGGCGCTTGCTGCCCAACTCAACCGTGACACGATAGTTGCCGTCCGGCACTGCCACGGAGAACGAGAACGGCTTGCCCGCCTTGTTCTGATGCGACAAGTCGAAAGTCTGTACCTGCGCTTGTGCTGTTAACGACAGCAGCAGACAGGCACAGAGATGAAAGAGATATTTCATAGTTGATCTATATAACCTAATTATTAATCATTATTCATTTACTCTGTGGCTAACGTGCATTTTCCTCTCACACGTCCCGCCTTGTCGACAAGTTCTACCCGCACCTTCCCCGGCTTGGACGCTGCACGAAGGATGACGAGTAGGTTGCCCTGATAGAGGCTGGCAGTCGAATCGGTGAAGATGGCATTGCCGGTGATGTCACCGTTGTCGGCAGCCACCAATTCAGCAGGTCCGCTGACGCGCACCGTGAGTGTGTCGTTGGCCAAAGGCGTGCGCCGTCCCTTTGCGTCGAGCCCCAGCACACGGATGTGCATCAGATCCTGTCCGTCGGCTTTCCAAGTCTCATTGTCTGGAACGAGCGACAAACGTTTGAGTGGTCCGGCAGTAGCGACCTCGTAGCGGGCGACCTCCTTACCGCCGTTGCGGGCGATGGCGAGGAGCGTGCCCGGCTCATAGGCGATGCTGTCCCACCGGATCTTGTCACGCGTGTTCGGATTCAGGCTGTTCTTCTTCACGCCGAGGCTTCTGCCGTTGAGCTGCAATTCCACCTCCTCAGCATTGGTATAGGTGTAGATGGTGTATCGCCTGCCCTGCATGCGGTTCCAATGCCACGTGACCTTGTCACCGCCGAAGGTCACACCGTTCCATGTCATCGCCTCCTCTTTGCCACCGGCCACACCGATGTGCACGACAGGCTTGTCGGAGAACATCGCCTTGAGCAGATAAGCTTGCGGCTTGGGCAGCAATGAGCGATCGAAGACGCCGTTGTCCCAACCCTTGCGCGGCCAGCCAAGGCTCTCACCATTGTAGTCGATCATGCCCCAATAGGCCAGACCCACCACACGGTTGAGATCCATGCCGAAATAGTTAGAACCCATCATCGGCAGGTTGGCCTCGCTCTGATAGAAGACCATATTGGGGAAACGACGGCCGTCGCCGGGGAAGTACATGTAGCGGTAGTTATAAGCCTGGATATCTGTGATCATCGCCAAGTCGCAGGGCAGCGAGTCGGTCTGCCAGTTACGGCCGCGCGGGTGCATGGCCACGGTGACGGGCCGTGTGTCGTCGTAGCGGCGCAGCAGGGTGCGCAACAGACGATAGGGTGTCACGCCCCAATCGTTGAAAGGCAGGTTAGGATAGGTCTGCAGCTCATTGCCGAGGCTCCACATGATGACGCTCGGATGGTTGCGGTCGCGCTGAATCCACTCCGGAACATCGTATTGCCAATGGTTCATCCACGGCTGTCGCCCACCGGCATACTGTGTGAGCCATTTATCGTAGAGCTCGTCGACGACAAGTATGCCGTATTTGTCGCAAAGACGGTAGAGGTCTTCGCTGTAGGGATTGTGCGAGCAGCGGATATGGTTGAAGCCGAAGTCCTTGAGCAACTTGATGCGCTTCTCGATGGCACGCGGATAGGCGGCGGCGCCGAGCGCACCAAGCGTGTGGTGGTTGGCAATGCCCTTAAGGATCACCTTGCGGCCGTTGAGCTTGAAGCCAAAAGAGGGGCCGTACTCGATGGTACGGATACCGAAGGGCTCTGTCACCCGGTCGGCGACACGCCCGCTGTCGTCGCGGAGGGTCAGCTCTGCACTATATAAATAAGGAGTATCCAAATCCCACACATGAGGATGGTCGATCGTGATGTCGGCCAAAGGATATTCCATGGTGTGGCGGTGGCGGGTCAGTGCCAACAAGGTATCGGCTTGGGCTACCACATTTCCCTGTGCGTCAAGGATGCGCACGGCAAGTGGAGTCTGCCGCTGGCGGCTAAAGTTGGAGATGGCGGCTTTGACGTGTACGATGCGGTTGTCGGTGGTCGTGATCTGCAAGGGATGGCGGTCGAAGAACAGCTGACGGTCGGTGGCGATGAACTTCATGTCGCGGAAGAGGCCGCCACCGGTGTACCATCGTGAGTTCTCAGGACCGCGTGTGTCCGCCAAGACGGTGAGCACATTCTCCTGACCGTAGCGCACCTTATCACTGATGTCGATGCCGAAACCTACGTAGCCGTATTCCGTGCCGCCGATGCACTCACCATTGAGCCAGACATCGCCGACGAGCATGATGCCGCCTACTTCCAGCATGACGCGTCGCCCGCGCCAACTGTTGTCCGGCGTGAACGTACGACGGTACCAGCCTTTCCCCATCTCCTTGAAGCCACGCGAGGAGAGGCGGCTCTTGACGTTGGCAGCCTGATCACGGTTGTCGGCGTGCTCGTCAGCAGCGGGAGCTACCCACGGCTGACTGATCTGAAAGTCGTGGGGCAACCTCACGCTATGCCAGTCACCACTGCCTTGGTTGGCCTGCGCAGGCGACAACCCGGCACGGGTGAACTGCCAATCGACAAGGTTCACTGTGTCCCGTTGCGCACAAGCAGGCAAGGACAAGAGCAGAAGGAGGATGGAGCTGAGCCACCCCCGACGGAATATAGAAATGATGGGATATGAATACATGTGGCAAAATTTACTGACGTTAATTGATTAGATTGAGGCCTTGTTCACTTCTTTTCGTCTCCATTGATGACCACGTTGCGGACAACCGTGCCCGGGATGAGCATAGAGGAGAAGTTGCCGGCTTTGTCGGAGACTCGGATATCCTCAAAGGTGAAATCAGAAAGACTGTATTTGTCACTTGTACCCACGTCGAAGAAGTTGTCGCAGTCCATGTGGATATTCTTCAGCGTTACATGGCTGCATGATGACTTTGGCATATTGCGGCGCTTGGCGGGCTGGAAGAACTGTGTCCAGGGACGGATGACCAAACAGCTGCACGCCCGTCCGGTAATGCCTTCGACACGTATCTGCTCATAGCGCTGTGGCGTGTCGGGCCGCATCTTCAACCAGAGCACGCGGTCGGCATTCTCACTCGTACAGTTGCGCAGGATGACATTGGTGTCGTGGAGGCTCTCTGAGCCAAGGGTGAGCATGCTGTGCACCGTTCCGTAGCGGCAGTTCTCCACAAGCACACGGCTGACGGGGCCGTTGACGGCCATGGTGTCGGCATAGGTACCCTTACCGCCCTTGAGCACGACAGCATCGTCGTTGACGTTCATATAGCAGCCGCGCACAAGGATGTCGTGGCACTTGTCGATGTCGATGGCATCGCTGCTCGGAGCCTTCACGCCCTGAGTCGGCGCGAAGATGAAGCAATCGAGATAGCGTACATGATCGCAGTTGTAGAGATGGTTGGTCCATACGGGACTGTTCATCAGATGCACGTCCTGCACGGTGACGCGGCTGGAGTTGCTGATATATACCAGTCGTGGGCGCTGCGCATCCTTGTTGGTGCAGGCGGAATTCCACTGTCGTCGGATCCAGAACTCCTGCCAATAAGGATAGCCGTTTCCGTCGATAGTGCCCTTGCCGGTGATGGTGAAGCCGTCGACATGGTCGGCATTGACGAGTGCGGCAAAGTACTTGCAGGTCTCGCCCTCGAAGCGGGTGGTCAGCACGGGAAAGTCGGCAATGCGGTCTGAGCCTTTCAGCGTCGCTCCCTCACAGAGATGGAGATGGGTGCCCGGCCCGAAGAACAGCGCACCGCTGAGGAAAGTGCCTGACGGGATGACGACCACGCCGCCGCCCTCGCGCTGACAGCGGTCGATGACAGCCTGGATGGCTTTCGTCTGTACGAGCGTGGGATTACCACTCACGCCATAGTCGGTGATGACATATTGTTTGCCGAGGCTGCGCACATCCACTTTCGTGGTATCGCTGAACCACGCGTCGATCGGTGTACCGTCAGGCCAAGTATCTGCACTCGCACTGCCACAGCAAAGTAGCAGAAGGAAAAGAAGGATATGTTTCATTGTTTTGTTTTTGTTACATATAATAAGGTATAGAGCTCCTTTATATAATATAAGGTGTAGCGCACGCCACCTTCTATAGAGCATTAATGGTGAAGTTCTACGAGTCTGACGCTTCCATTGAGTCCACTCTTCACGGGAGCCCAACCTGCGTAGTTGGTCTTATGGTATTGCAGATCCACGACGTTGATGTCTTTCATCACACGCCAGGGAATACCCCGCCGATCCATGTCCGCGATGCGGTTGGCGGGAAGGTTGGTGACCACGACGCGCAGCGTGTTGTCGCCTTTCTTCAGCAGTCCGCTTATGTCGAGGGTGAATGGCACCGACCATGCGCAGCCTGCGAAGCGCCCGTTGACCCATACCTCTGCCGACTCGCGCACATCGCCAAGGTCGATGAGCCACGGCCGGCGGGCCTCGTCAGCGCTCAGACGGAATGTGGTGGTATAGGCTCCGCTGCCCATTGTCACGGCGGCGCTGTCGTCGCCAAGCGTCTCCCATGTCTGTGGCTTGTCAAGCGTCCACGTGCGGCGTACCGTAGGAGCCGACTGCTCAAAGGCGAGCTGCCAAGGACCGTTTAGCTCTTTCGTTTGCCGACCCGGCAAAGCACGGTGAGGCAAAGCGGCAAGCGCCTGAGGCAGCGCGCGGTCGAAGGTCTGGAGAATCATGCTCTCCCCACTACGCAATGCTACGTGCAGTTGTCCGTTGCGCTGCTCCACGGCATAGCGCTTACCCGTCAATGGGTCGTACCAAAGGGCGGCGTGCCACGCTACAGCGAGCGGCACATAGCTGTCGACATCGTTGGGCATAAGGTTCGCAATGAAATAATGATAGCCCATGCCGTTCCTGCGCCGGATAGCTCTCAAGTGCAGTTGCGTGCGCATCGGCTCAGCCTTGGCAAGACAGGCGAGTGCCTGATTGTCAATGGGCTTGGTCAGATCGATGAGTCCGCGATAGCGAGTGCCCGCCTCAGTAATCCATTGTTCCCCCACCCTCTTGGCACGGGCCAGCTGCCGTTCACTGATATAGTCGCAGTCATAGCCCAAGGAGTCGATCTCATGGATGGCACGGATAAACTCCGGTGCTTTCTTGTCCATAGAATGGATGTCAAAGAGCATCAGCGGATGACGGGTATCTTTCTTCCACATTTCCTTCACAGGCAACACAACGAGGAAGTCGTTGTCGGGGTCGCCCCATTGCAGGAAACTCTGGCAGCGACGGATATAACGCATCAGCCAAGGGGCGTCGCGCCAAATGGAATTGGTCGGACTCATGTTGACCGAGGCGTAGAACTGCCATCCCGGCCAGCGCGCGTTGCCCGGACTGTAGGGCGTACCATGGAAAAACATGTGATTGACACCACAAGAGAACATCAGGTCGAGGTCGGGCTTCATCTGGCTCAGCGACGTGCGGAAGTGTTCGGTGAGCCATGTGAAGGTCTCGCTGGAGGTAAACGGCTTACCCATGACGTGGGCGGCGGAGGACGCGTACTTCAACATACTGATGTCACTGAAGTTGGGTCGTGTGAAGTCCGGATCACGCCGCAGTCCCTTGATGCCGAAGTCGGAAAGGCCGAAGCCTTCGATCTCGGGGATGTCAACAGTGGCATAGAGGTCGAGCAGGTTGGCGGGTGAGCCGTGTGCCTGGTTGCGCACGAGAGCACCATGGCTGTGCGCCCATGCCGTCCACTGCTGCGTGAAGTTGTGATAGAGCAGATCCGAGAGCGTCTCACGATAGTCACAGACCACCCGTACGTCGCCGTCGACAAAGCGGTCGAGGCTGTCCAGAAGATCATAGCCCCGCCGTATGCGGAACTCCTCGGGCAGACGGAGCGTCCAGTTGGCTTCATAGACTTCGTAAGAGTCGTTGAAGAAAGTATGGGGATAAGGCGTGTGGCTGGCCGTGAACGCAGAGTCGATATGCTGAAGATAGTGGGCTACGGCCAACGAGTCGAAGTGGTCGATGACCCATCCTTCACCACCGGGAGCGGCCCGCTTCACGCGCTGACGGGTACGGCTAATGAAGAGCGCGATCACGCGCTGGCGGTGCTTGTCGGCCGTCTTGAAACTTCTTACGGTAACCAATTTTGCGTATTTCTTTTCTTTATCGGGAATTTGGAAGGTTAGTTTTTTGATATCAGTCTTACTGTTCACCAGTGTGTCGACAAAGAACGCCTTGCACGCTGCCTCATCAATGGGTACCCAAGGACCGCCGAAGGGCCATCCCGTGCCATTGTTCATATCCACCTCCACGCTGTCGGCCGCCGCCGCGCGCTCGGTAAACTGCAAGGCGCGCATCCAAGCCGGAGAGAGATAGGACAGTTCATGGGCCTCGTTGCCCTGCACGCCATAGATAGGTGTAATCTCCACGGCACCGATACCGGCACGGTGCAGTGCGTCGAGATTGTATTTCAGTCCGGCCTCATCTACGGCCGAGCCAAACCACCACCAGCGGGTGCCGGGACGAGCCTCGGGCAACACAAAGGGCAGACAAGCATTGAGCTCAGGTTGCATCATCCGCGCATATTCCGTAGCGCCAAGCAGCCAGCAACCCGTACCATAGTCCTCGAAGTCGGGCATCTTGTCATAGCTGAGCGGCTGACCGGCCGACGGATCCTTGCCCGTGCCTTGGTTCCAGCCAAGGAAGCCATCGGGGTGAACACAGGTCACGAGTGCCCGCCAGGCCTTGTCGCAGGCTGGCCGGTAGCCGGCGGCAGCGAGCAGTCCATGGCGGATGCCCCAGCTCATGCCATAGAGGAAGAGCGCGGTGCCCGTCATCTCCGGGCCGCCGTAGGTAGCCGGAGAGTGGAGGCTGACATTCCAAAAGCCGTCGGCACGCTGACAACGCAGCAATGCCTTGGACATCGCGAGGAAGTCCTTTTCTAACAGTTTATATTCTTTCGTGTTTTTGTCGAGGACATCCATGCACCTGAGCAGAGCCGCATAGACCCAGCCGTTGCCCCGGCTCCAATAGCAGTAGTTGCCATCCTGTTCGCGATATGGCGGTACATAGTCCTTGTCGCGCCACCACAGTCCGTCCTTCTTGTTGAAGAGTCCGCCACCGCAGGTGTTGCGGCTCCACAGATAGCTGTTGATGGCATAGTCGAGATAACGCCGGTCGCCGGTAAGACTGTAATACTTCACATACACCGGCATCGCCATCTGTATGGCATCGATCCACGTCCAATAGTCATAACGTCCGGTAGCCATCTGGTGTTCGAGGTTAGCCTCGACGCTACTTGTCATCAGCGTGTCGCCCGTCATGGCGAAGCGTTCAAGATAGGTCTGGGCGCAGCACTGGTTGTCGGCATCGGTGGTGGTGATGCCGTCGCGTGGTGCCCAGTGGTGGAAAGCGCCCCACCGGTCGGTATAGTCGAGATAGCATTGCCGTGGGTCGATGGCGTAGAGCGCCATGAGTCCCTCGTAGTATACGGCACGTGTCCACAACGAGCTCGGCCGCACCTTCTTCACAAAGGTTGAATGCGTAGGGTCGGCATATACCCTCATGAAGCGGTCGTTGACGCGGCGGGCCAGAGTCAGCACGCTGTCTGCACCGCTCTCGGCCAGCAACGGCAATGCGCCCAAGAGACAGAGAAGCAAGGATAAGAGTCGTCGGTTCATTGTCTTGTGTTTTTATTTCTTCAGATACTTCGCCAGCGGGCTGTGGATGTCTTTCAGTCCTTTGGCGAGTGCCTTGGCATTCGTCTGAGCGCCCAGGAGCGAGGAGTGGGTATGGTCGTGATTGAAATACTTGGCCGCCTTCTCCTTTGATCCGCAGTGCTTGTCGTAGTAGTCCGCTGCAATGTTGTGCAGGTCGACGAACTCACAGCCCGTGGCTTCCACAACCTCACGGTACCACTTGCCATAGGTATCGTTGCGGCGCTCGATATGTCTGTTGCTCCACTCGTTACGCGGCGTCAGCGACACGAGGATTGGCGTAGCACCCTTCTCACGCACGTCATCGATAAACTTCTTCAAATACCAGCCAAAGCTATAGACAAGCTCATAGGTACCCTTGGACTTACTCCGATAGACATGACAGGTATCGGCTGCTCCGGGAATCTCGCCACGCTCCTTGTCGTAGTCGATAGGCCCGATGTCGTTGTGTCCGAACTGAATGAGCACATAGTCGCCGGGCTCGATGGAGTTGTAGACACGTTCCCACCGTCCCTCGTTGAGGAAGGTGCGGCAGCTGCGTCCGGCCTTGGCGGCATTGCAGCAGACAACCTTCTTTTTGTCGAAAATGGTATAAGCCTGCGAGCCAAGTCCCCACATACCGTTCTTGTCCTTATCCGCGTTTTTCACGGTACTGTCACCGGTGAACCACACCACGGGCTTCCCTGCCTCGCGCTTCACTGGTTCCGTCGGCAGGGCAAGGTTGCGGAGCATGGCCTGCAAAGGCTTGAGAGCCGGGTTGTGACTGGCGGCAATACCCTCAGCAGCCGAGCGGGCGTTCATCATGGCACCGAAGCGACTGGTGTGGATATGATCCTGATAAAAATAGTATTTCTCTTTCCACTTGCTAAAGCCGTCGAGCTTTGTTCCCGAGATCTCGTTCAGGTCGATGAAGGGTACGCCCTCCTCTGCGGCAACAGCCTGCAACCACTGCGTGTGTATCTTCCTGACAATCTTTCCCGTCTGTGGGTCATAGGCGTCGCGAGGCGTGAGCGACATGAGTATCGGGTGTGCACCGGCCTTCCGGCAGTCGTTGATGAACCGCCGCATATACTCGCCATAGGTATAGACCGTCTCCTTGACGCCTGTCTCCTTGATGGTGACGTTGAGAGAGTCGTGTCCCACGCCGGGAATGGAAGCCCGCGCACGTCCACTGTCATAGGGTCCGTTGTCGTTGTGTCCGATGGAAATGATGACCCAGTCGCCGGGATGTAACGACTTGCGCACATCGGGCCAGAGCTTATTATAATAGGTACGGCTGCTCATACCACCGAGTGCCTGGTTCTCCACGGTGATCTTGTTTTCGTCCCAGAAGGCGTGCTCAAAGAATCCCCATCCCCATTGTCCGTTGTTGCCGTTACCAAGCGTACCATTGCGCATGGTGGAGTTGCCGACGAGAAAGAGCACAGGGTTGTTGCCGCGGCGCGAGCTGCCGGCGGGAATGCGTGCCGTCTGTGCCTTGTCGAGACTGTCGAGGGTGAGGTCGACGACACGGTTGACATCCTCCAAGGGAGCCGCCACATGGTTCTGTGCCATGAGGGGCAGAGCAGATAGAAGAGGTAGGATAAGGAAATATTTCATGTGGAATGATGAATGTTGAATGATCAGTGATGAATTCTCCAATACCGAATGCTGAGCGTTCAATGCTTAGGAAAGGGCAGCAGCGTGTGGGGCGGTTGGTTATAGCCCACATTCTGCCAAGCGATGCCTAAGCGATAGAGCGGATCATGCATGAGCGCGGTGCGACGGATGGCTGTAGGTATCTGCGACATATAGATGTAGATAATGCTGTTGTCGTCACGATCGCGATAGATAACCTCCTCGCGCCAGTCACCGAAGAGATCGGCCTGGAGACAAGGATTGTTCTTCGTCCAGTTGTTCGACGCCGGGTTGCCATATCCTTGGAACGACACAGAAGGCCGTTGAAAGGAATAAGTGCGTCCGGAGCCACGACGGCGCCGTCCTTCTTTCGACTCATCGGTGTTGCTGACAGACCCATCGACAGGACCGAAGATTCCAAGCGTGGTTCTGCCATCGGGACTCCACTTCTGGATGTTGACACCATCGAGGAGCTCATCCTGCTCGTCACCGTCCCAAAAGATGCGAAAGTTGACCGAGGATTTTGTTGTAGAGAACACCTTCCCCGTTACTGCCGAGCGTAGGCTGTTATCGTCGGCACTGGTAAATAGTGCGCCTTTGACTTTATCTGAGAGGTTGGCAGCCAGTCCGCGTCCGTTGTCAACACCCTCAGGCCCTCCCTTGAAGATGATCTCGCCGGTAGCAGCGTCGTGGAGATCCCAGGCATATGGCCCTTTGTTCTCATGCACGTCGAAGACCTGCAAGCCCTTGCGCCGGGGATTCATGGCAAAGACATGCATGGCGTCGCCATGGCCGAAGCCGGTGGCATAGAGCACACGGCCGTCGTCGTCGAGCGCCGCAGAACCCCAGAGAAGCTCATCGCGACCGTCGCCGTCGACATCCGCCACGCTGAGATTGTGATTGCCGTTGGCAAAGAGCGTGGCACTCCCCGACCCACTGGTGGGTGGCGCCGCGTCGTAACGAGTAGTATGTCCTTGAAAATCAGTAACCGAATATTGCTTACCGTCGCGCGAGGCGTGGAGCCAGCGTGTCTTGAGCCGGTGACCGTCGAAATCCACGGCCCAGGCAAAGGCATAGGAGTAGTAGCCGCGTGTGAAGATGACGGAGGGATTGTGGTCGCGACCTTGCAGGAAGGCCACAGCAGCGAGATAGCGCTCACCGCGGTTGCCATAGTCGGCATTGTCCAAGATATGCCGGTCGTTGTCCCAGTCAAAGGTACCGGAGGCCTCACCGCCAATGGTGGTGTCGCGGTTGGGCTCATAGAACACGGTGTGGAGGGCGCGTCCCGATTGTCCGTCAAAGACGGTGAGGTATTCCTGGCCTCCCGCTACTCGGCCACGCCGGTTGCGCCAGTCGCGGTGGTTGTCCACGGCAAGGATCGTGCTGTCCGTAGCCGCCATGTTGACATAGCGTCCGGTGCCGTCGACTGATCCCGGCGCCGTCTTGCACATCATCTCCGCACACCCGTCCCCGTCGAAGTCATAGACCATGAACTGCGTATAGTGTGCCCCGGCCCGGATGTTCGCGCCAAGGTTGATGCGCCAAAGCCTTGTAGCCAAGCCGTCGCCCTGCAAGTTCAGTTTGTAGCAGTCGATGATCACCGGCCCGGTCATACCGTCCGTCGAGTTGTCGCGGGCATTGGTGGGTTCCCATTTCACGAAGAGCTCGTACTGTCCATCACCGTCGACATCGCCCACCGAACAGTCGTTGGGTGTGTAGTCATAGCCATTTCCGGCAGCCGGCTTGTCGAGTCTAAGTTTTAGCATCGGCAGAGTCCAAGGCATCACGACAGTCGAAGAGTCTCGACGGCCGTCGGCGTGGACGGCGGTCACCTGCCATCGGCTGTGTGGCGTGCCGCTGACCTGCATCGACGTAGCCCATTGCGGTTGATGAGCATAGGGCTTGCCATCACGCAGCAAAGTGAAGCGCAGGTCTGCCTCGTCACCGGCCAACGATCGCCAAGAGGCAAAATAGGTACCTGGCTTCCCGCCACGGGCTACGACGAGTCCACGGTCGAGATGCTCAAGTCCCTGTCCGCCTTGCGACAAAGAAGTGCAAGAGTGGCTGTCTGTTCCTTCCCCAAGCCCAATGACGGCCGGAAAGAGGAGCAATGAGAGCAGATGGATCATTTCACGACAACTTTCATCGTTGTGGCATCCACCTTCACGAGATAGAGTCCCGGTTCGACGTGGAGGCCACGGATGTCTTCATTGAGTTTTGCCTTGGTCGTAGTGAGCACACCGACTCTTACGCCATTGGTCTTGAAGACCTCGCAGTGGAAGACAGCGTCTGCAGTGAGCTGGTTGATGCCCGTAGCGGTCACGACTTTCAGCAGTCCTGTTGGCTGGAAGAGTTCAGAAGTGTCCCAGACAAGACCATTGGGCAGTGCTGGCAACTGCAGTGTCACGCCGTCGGCAGAAGCATTGAGCGTAGTGGCATCCCAAAGCGTAAAGAAATCTCCGGCCTTGGGCGTATATTTACTGCTGAGCGCAACAGCAACTGTAGAACCGTCAGCCAGTGAGAATGTGCCAGTGGTGCCCAGTGAAGGATATAGCTTGGCAGTGTAGATGTTGAACAGCACCTTGGCTCCCTTATAGAGATAGCATCCGTTGGCAGTCTTCAGCTCACCATACTGAATGGCATTGGCAGCATTGCCCGGCTGCAGCGTACCGCCTTCGTTGACGAGGATCTTCTCCACGACACCGCGTCCGGCAAAGCACCCGCCATTAGTGACGCTGACGGCCTGTGAGCCAAACCATTTGTTGTCTGCGGTGATAGCTGTGGCACTGCTGTTGATATTGAGCGTTCCGCCCTGCACGTCGACCTGCTTGCTCAGTTTATCCTGCTTCTTGCCGATGGTCATCATGCCGTTACCAATCTTGACAAGTCCGCCTCCATTGATATATCCTTGGAAGGTGAAGTCCTTGTCATTGCCGCCAATCGACCATGTACCCGTTCCGTCGAGTTGAGCCGAACCGCTCAGACTGCCGACAGCGACATTGCTGCCATTGTTGTTCAAAGTAATCGTGGCGTTGACTTCTGCGTTCTTCAGACTTCCCTGCACGAAGAGCATCGGAATGTAAGAACCTGTTTTTTGTCCCGCAATATTCAGTCGTCCCGTGAAGCCGCCCCAATAGCCTTTGAGGTAAGCACGAGTGTTGCGTGAGTAGAGGTTGAGCGTACCGCCACCGGTAAGCTGACCCGTGTAGTTGCAGCGCGAGTCGAGATACCACGATGCAGTGGCACCCTCTGGCACTTTCACGTTCACTCCATTTGTAGAATAAGAGTATATATTATCGTGATCGGAGAGTGTCGTACCGTTGTTGAGCACGATATTCTTGGGATATCCATGGACATTGTCTTTCTCCTGGCTGTTGACCCGTCCTGCCATGATGTTAAGCGTACCGTAATTAGCAGAAGGGGCGAGGGTGAGCATACCGTTACCAGTCTTTGTGAGCACGTTACCACTACCGGTGATGCTGGCGTTCAGAGTGAGTGTCTTATCTTCATCCACGAGGATAGTGCCTCCCTTAGCGCCGAGTACAACGGGATGATCCGTGGTGAGCGTAGCAAGTGTCTCAAGGGTACCACCGTTGAGCGTCACCTTATTGGTGTAGACACCAAGTGCTCCATTGTTGACACCCGACTTCTGTCCAAGGTTGTCGACTGCAAGTGTACCTTTCTCGATACTTACCGAACCCGTGAAATCGTTGACATTGCGGAGTTTGGCAAGCGCCGCACCTTTCTTGGTGATCGTAGTGCTGCCAGAGATAGCGTCACCCGAGAGGTCGTAGTTGAGTTTGCTGTTGTCGAAAGTGACAGAGGCCGGACTCACATCACCCTTGATGACAACCGTACCGGAAGCGGCATTATCGTTGAAAGTCACATTGTCGCCGGTGACGAAGACATCGCTGGTCTTCTCGTTGGTGTTGGTGAAGTTCTCTGCGTCAGCAATATCCCATGCAGTGCCTTGTGCGCCACTCCACTCTACATCAGCGGTCTGACGGGTGTCTGCGATGGTGAGCACGAGTTTGCCGTCATTGACAGCAATGGCTGCCTTGTGGCCTTTGAGTCCTGTGACAGCCACCTTAGTAATGTCGCCGTCGACCTTCTGCACCTTTCCAAGCGTATAGGTACCTGCCTTCACGTTTCCGTCGATGAAGTGGAAGTTGAAGCGTGGCACGAGATATTCGGGGCCCTGTGTCCAGTCTTTCTGCTCGATGCCCATCACCTTGTTCACAACGATCTGGTCGGCGTTTCCGTTAGCATCAATGTCAAATTCTGCGATGCTGCCAAAACCGAGAGAAAGAGAGTCGGTGGTGATGGTACCTACCTTATTCTGTCCGCCGGGACGGACAGCTGCACCATAATCTGCCTTGATCGAGGAGAACGTACCGCCGTCACTGTGGAGGATAGCGAAGCGATTGAGCCAGAGGCGGCTGCTCCTCAGCGTGCCGTCGAATGCGAGCGTACCGGCCCATACGTCGGTGTTGCCCGTATACTTCTCGTCGACCTTGGGCAGCACGAGAGTGCCATCGCCCTGCTTAACGAGTCTCATGGCTCCGGAGAAGGCTCCGCCGGTAAGCGTGTGGGTATAGGAAGTGGTGGTGATATTGTTGTTATCGTCGTGTCCCTGTACCCATGTCGGTGCATTGTCGAAGAGGATATAGGGAGCAGCGCCGTCGCTGACGCTGACCGTCATGTCGCTGGTCTCGTCAAGGAGCACTTGCTTGTCATTGAGCCCCGAGCCGATGGAGCCGCCATTGTCCACAATGGTGCGTCCGGCAGTGGTCTCTGGTGGTGGAGCCACGGTGATGCCCTCCATCTTACCGAGGAAGTAGCTCACGTGTGGTGGCTGGTTGTAGCCGTTCATCTGCCAAACCATGGCGTTGCGGTACTGCTTATCTGAGAGCAGCGTACAGTTGCGATACTCGGTGGGGTCTGTAGTGGTGTAGATGCGTATCTTGTTGTCGGGCGTGCGTGCCACGACTTCCTCACGCCAATCGCCGAAAATATCACCTTGGAAGCATGGCGTGGACTTGGTGTCGTTGTTGCTCAGCGAACTGTCGAGGGTCTTGATGTCGCCGGCACCATATTTATGTATGCGGAAGGTGGAGTTGCGCACTTGTGTGCCGTTGAGCGTCTCCTCCAAGAGGTCACCGTCCCAGTAGATGCGGAAGTTCAGGTCGAAGTCTTTGCTCGTGTTGTCGGTATGTTTAGCAGTGACCGCACTGATCGGCGTGTCGTGCCCCGACGCCCCGATGGCACCTGGCACGTCATCTGTGAAGTTGCCCATCATCGAGCGTCCGTCATCACCTCCCCCTGCAAGTCTATAATAAATGTTGCTGGTGGTGGCGTCGCGATAGTTGTTGGCGGGAGCAGTCTCATTGCAAGCGAAAATCTCCTGACCGTGATGATAGGGATCGAAGTCGCCGACATGCTGTGCGTCGCCGTGTCCGAGACCGGTGGTGCTGAGTCCCTTACCATTGTCGTCGATGACCATAGAGCCGAAGCAGATCTCGTCGCGTCCGTCCCAATCGACATCAGCAATTGTATAGTTGTGGTAGCCCTGTCCATACCAGGGACTTCCCGGAGTGTTGCAGTTCCAACGCCATCGTGTGGAGAGCTGGTGTGTTGCCGGATCCACGTCAAGGGCAATCATCTTGTGACGGGTATAGATACCACGTGCGAGGAAGATGCTGGGCTTATGACCGTCGAAATAGGGAGCGCCGAAGAAGTTCTTCGAGCTGCGGTGACCATATCCGTCGCCCCAAGCCTTGGCAAGATCAGTCTCGCCGTCCTCTAATCGCTTGAGAGGATAGTTCATATAATTGGGGTGTTCAGAGGGACCTATCTGATAGGGCTCACCGGTTTGTCCATTGAGATAAAGGAGATATTCAGCACCGGAATGTACGAAAAACTCAGACATGGAACCGTTCTGACAGTCGGAACGATAGTTCTTCGATTTGTCGCCGATGACGATGGTCTTGCCCGTAGCGGTGTGGAGGATGGTACCGTCGGCGGCGCGCATGATACACTCGGCCTTGCCGTCTCCGTCCCAGTCATAAGCGGCAATATTGGTCTCATTGTGCTGGAAGTCGCAGAGGTTGGGTCCGCAGTCGATCCACCAAAGCAAATCACCGTTGAGCTTAAACACCTCAATGCGGTCAAAATCGGGACCGTCGGGCTTGTTCTTTGGATCGTCGGTGGTACAGATCTCCTTGATGATGAGTTCCATCTCGCCGTCACCGTCTACATCAGCGATGGTGGCATCGTTGGGCTCATAGACATCGGTGACATCGGTCTTGCCGTCGTTGGAGAGGCGTTTGGGCTTTTGGATTTCCAGATAGTCATTAGGCAATACGGAAGAAGCCTTGGAACTGACAGTCTGTTCCACCCCTTTTATTAAAGGTCGCACGGTATAGGTGCTGCTGGCGGTACCGGCGGGATCGGTGTAATTCGATACGGTGAGGGGCTTGTCGTTGACCTTCACGCCATCGCGGTAAAGGTTATAAGTGACATCGTAGTATTCCTCAGCATTGACACGCCAGGAACAGAAAACACCTCCCGACGTCTTCACGGCGACAAGACCGCGGTCGAGTTTGTCGGTTACACGCTGAGCATGGACTCCTGCGGTCAGAGACATGGCCAACAGCCCTACCAGGATGTATTTCTTTCTCATAAGAAAACGAATTTAGAATCTTTATGTTATTAGATATAATATTTCTCAAACGATATTGCAAAAATACATTGATTCGATCGTCTGACTATGGTATTAGCGTACATTCATTGGTAATATTGTACGTTCGTTTCAGAAATCTTTTGTAACTTTGCCAAACGAAACCAAAACATTACTACCATCTTGCACACCTATTATATATATATGCGGGCACTGTTGCTCGCCGCTATTCTCTGTTTCCCGGTCGTTCTCTTCGGTGAGCGCGTACCCGGCCGGTTGAAGACGACACATATTACTTCAGCGCAGGGACTGCCAGGCAACACTATCCGCGACATCGAACAGGACGACGACGGCTTCCTTTGGATGGCGGGCACCAACGGACTGGCTCGCTTCGACGGCTACCGCTTCGTGCCTTTCAACGACTTTGGGCCACGAGGACAAAACGCGCTGCCGCAGCACATCGGCAAGCTCTATCTCGACCGCCGTCACCATACGCTGTGGTTGAGCACGTCGACCTATACCCATGCCTGCCTTGACCTGATCAGCGGTCGCTTCGTCGACTTCACCGGCCGACACGACACCGAGCGCCCTTACCGCAAGGCACTCGCCGTGGCCGATGGCGTGTGGATGAGCAGCAACACACTGGGACTGCGCCATGTCATCCAGCAGGGTAACCGTTTTCACATCGTAGACTATACCACTAAAAACCATCGTCTCCAGAGCGATCGCGTGCTTACCATCGAAGAAGACACTCAGCACAATATCTGGGCTGCCACTGACAAAGGACTCGCACGCATCGACAGATATGGACACGCTCGCGTGCTCCTGCCACAAATCAACTTCCACGGCTGCTACGCCTACGGCAAGTGGGTGCTCGCTTTCAGCAAGATCAACCAGACAGCCTATATCTTCGACCTCAGCGGTCGCCTGGTCTACCGCACCACCCTGCCACAAAGCATCGGCCACATCGGAGCTATCAAGGGCTGTGTGCGGTGGCAGGGGCAGTGGCTCTTCTGCAGCGGTGAAGCCTCACTGCTGCTGCAACCTAAGCGACAGGGCAATCACACCACCTGGGTATGGAGCCGTCCGGAATCGTTACAGATTCCAAAGGGAGCCGTACAAAGCAAGGTCGACGGCCTGCAATTCGTCGCCAACCAAAGCGGC
Source organism: uncultured Prevotella sp. (assembly GCA_900540375.1). Classification (GTDB taxonomy): domain Bacteria; phylum Bacteroidota; class Bacteroidia; order Bacteroidales; family Bacteroidaceae; genus Prevotella. The sequence goes on along the minus strand of UQFS01000011.1, from coordinate 25,263 downwards.
AATCTATGGATATTCCCGCAAAAAGGCCCCGTAAGAATACTCTACCTCATACCCGGACTGAAAGCGACCAAAGAGCGCAACACCATTTTCGCCGTCACCAAGGGACGCAACGGAAAATACTATATCGGCTCCTACGGCGGCGGCCTCTTCGTCTATGACTACACCACGGGACACATCGACCACTACACCGCCGGTGACCGCGATGCCATCATCCCCTCGAACTATATCCTCGACGTGGCTACCGACCGCACGGGATCCATCTGGGTGAGCATGGAGAATGCCGGTGTGGTCTGCCTCACGCCCTCAGACAACAGTGCCGTCTTTGACTTCATCGACGCGCAGCAACCAGGCGACTGGACCAACTTTGTGCGCTATCTCTATCTCAACCAGCAAGGACAGCTGATGGTGATGGCGAAAGACAACCAACTCTATACCTACGACATGACGCAGCACGCTTTCACCGATAAGGGTGCCGTCACGGCTACAATTCTCAACAGTCTCATCGACAGCCACCATCACACCTGGCTGGCCACACACGGCAACGGCATCTGGCGCGACGGACAGCAGATGACACTCTATGTCAAAGGAAAGCGTGTGGAGATCAACGATTTCTACTCGTTGGAAGAAGACCGGCTCGGACGCATCTGGATAGGCAGTTGGGGACAAGGCCTCTTCCTGGTGAAAGAGATACGGGACAACCGTCTCGACGTAGACAACATCATTACCAACCAATACAACGAGAGCCGCATCCACGACATCACCATCACGCCAACCGGACTGATGGTGGTGGCAACCTTCAACGGACTCTATGCCGCCAATATCAACCACCGCAACATACGGCCGCAGGACTTCCATTGGTACAGCGTACTGAACAGCCGCTTCCCCACCGACGAGGTCACCTGTGTGTGCGCCACTACACCCACTACGGTATGGGCGGGCACGGTAGGCGGACTCATCCGTTGCGACTTCTCCAAAGGGCTGGACCGGATGACCTATCATGTACTCTCTGAGCGCAACGGCCTGTCGAACAACAACATCAAATCGCTCATCACCGACCGCTACGGCTATCTGTGGGCCGGCACCGACAACGGACTCTCACGCGTGGATCCGCACGACAACTACATCCGACCCTACCAGCTCAGCAACGACGTGCTGGGCAACACCTTCGCCGAGAACTGTGCGCTGCGTCTGCCCGACGGCCGCATCATCTTCGGCACGGGCAACGGCATGGTCACCATCAACCCCGCTCGCGAACAACTCCATCGCCGTATTGCCGCCCCACACGTGCTCGTCACCGATCTGCTCGTCAACGGCATCTCTATCTACGAGGGACTCGACACCGTCGTGCTCAGTCGTCAGCTGCAAAGCACCGACAAGATGATACTCAGCCATAACCAGAACTCGCTCACCATCCACTTCTCTTCCTTCGCCTACAATAATATGCAGGCACAGCTCTACCAGTATTATATGGAGGGCGTCGACCATCAATGGCGACCGGTGACAGCCACGCCCCACGCCGAATACTCCAACCTCGCCCCCGGCATCTACGTCTTCCACGTACGCGCCGTGACGCAGGATGCCGTAGGATCCGAGCACGTGCTCACCATCCACATCAGTGAGCCGTGGTACAACACCTGGTGGGCATGGGTAGTCTACCTCACGCTCTTTGCCGCCATCATTCTCTACGTCTACCGCAACGCGCGTGAACGGCTACAACTCCACCAGCAGATGAAAATGGAGAAACAGCTCACTGAAATGCGCACCTCGTTTTTCACCCACGTCACACATGAGTTCCGCACGCCCCTCGCCGTGCTCTCCTATGCCGTGGAGAACATCGCAAAGCCCGAGAAGCCTTCTCGCAAGGACATTCAGACAGCGCAACGCGGCATCCACCGCCTCATGCGGCTCGTCAACCAGTTCTTGGAGTTCCGGCGGCTCAACACGGGCAACATACGACTGAAAGTGGAGAGCGGTGACATCATCGCCTTCCTTCACGACATCTATCAGGATCTCTGGGGCATGGCCGCACAGAAGCACCTGAACTATAACTTCATGACCTTTGCCAAGTCGTTTACCGTAGCTTTTGATCCACAGGCAGTGGAAACAATCGTCTACAACCTGCTCTCCAACGCCGTGAAATACACGCCGGAGAAGGGTGACGTGACGCTTACCATCCGCCAGGAAACTGCAACGCGCCAGCTCGTCATCACCGTGGAGGACAACGGACCAGGTCTCAGCGCCGAACAGCAAGAGCGTGTTTTCCATCCTTATATGAGCGGCTATATCTCACACAACGGCATGGGTATCGGACTCTACACGGCTTATAACATGGCCAGGGTCCACCACGGCACACTCATCTACCAGCGCGCCACCGCCGGGGGCGGCTCACGCTTCATCCTCTCCATCCCAGACAGCGACGAAGGCTACAGTCCTGAAGAGTATCAACAAGAACCGCAACACCACGACGACGGTGAAGACCACAGCCAGAGTATCCAGATCATCCACGACATGGCCCCCAACGCCCTCAACCATCAGCTCGTGGCCATCGTCGAGGACGCGCCGGACATGCAGGAACAGATCAAAACCGAGGTGGGCAAATATTTCCGCACCGTGACCTATAGCACCGGTGAGGAAGCCCTACACGACATCGCCACGCAACACCCCGACCTGCTCCTTTGCGACATCATGCTGCCAGGCATCAACGGCTACGACACCATCAGCGGCATCCGCAAATTGGAGGGTATGGCCGACCTCCCCGTGATCATGCTCACCGCTCTCGACGACGAGGAACATCAGATCAAAGGCTATCAGGCCGGTGCCGACGATTATATGGTCAAGCCCTGCAACTACCGTCTGCTCATTGCCCGCGCCATGCAGCTCATCAAATGGCGGCAGCAAAGGAAAAGGCAACAGCCCGCAAAGGAAGACAAGACACCGTCGGCCGCTGTCGCCCCGTCGGCGGCCGACGAGGTTCTCCTCACCAGTCCCGCCGACAAACGTTTCCGTGAGCAGGTGGAGACACTCGTGGGTCAGCACCTCGCTGACCAGGACTTTTCTATTGACCAGCTCGCCGCCATGTTGTCCATGGGACGTACAAAGTTCTATGGTAAGATGAAAGAACTCTACGGCATCTCACCTAACAAATATCTGATGAAACGACGTATGGACAAGGCAGCCGCCCTACTGCTTGAAGGCAAGTACACGGTCTCGGAGGTCAGCTACCGCGTTGGCATCCCCGACTCATCGTACTTCAACAAATGCTTCAAGGCCGCCTTCGGCACGGTGCCGAGCAAATACAGGGGATAGCAGGTTGAGTTAGGTGTTCTGTTCGCCTGGTTACAACCAGGCTCCCTCGTCCTCACCCCGTGCCCCTCTCCCTTTGGAGAGGGGCACGGGGTGAGGCAGTTTGTTTCCTCCCTCACCCGTTGCTTTTTATAGGATAATCGTACGCGATTGCCGACTTTCGTACAAATTCACCAAACAGGAAATATAATATTACTTTAATTTTGCAACGGTTCACAAAAACCAACGACTAAAAACATTAACACCTACATCAATTATAAACGCCTAAAGCAAATGAACCCATCCAACACGATTCAAGGCAAGAAAGCCTTGCGCACGGTACTCGTGGCGGCAGCACTGACGCTCACGCCACCCTTCGCCGCACCGCAGGCCACATGGGCCGAAAGCCTGCAACAAACCCAACAAGTCATCCGAGGTAATGTGGTCGACGAAAACGGCGAGGCTGTCATCGGTGCCACCATCGTCGTCGTGGGAGGCAGTGCCGCACAGGGCACTGTCACCGACTTCGACGGCAACTTCTCCATTAAAGCCAAGCCTGGCGCTAAGCTGAAGATCTCGTATATAGGATATGTCACCAAGACCGTGACGGCCAGCCGCGACATGCACGTCACACTCAAGGAGGAAGCCACCAGCCTGCAAGGCGTGGAGGTCGTCGCCTACGGTGTGCAGAAAAAAGTCACCGTCACCGGCGCGCTGTCTTCGGTGAAAGGCGATGACCTCTTGCGCACGCCCGTGAGTTCGGTCAACAACGTGCTGGCCGGTCAGCTCTCGGGTGTCACCACCGTACAGTACTCCGGCGAGCCGGGCAGCGACGCCGCCACGATCTTTGTCCGTGGTAAGGGCACATGGGTCGACTCCAACCCACTCGTACAGATCGACGGTGTCGACGGTTCACTCGACAACATCGACCCCAATGAGATTGAGAGCATCACCGTGCTTAAGGATGCCTCCGCCACCGCCGTCTTCGGTGTCCGTGGTGCCAACGGTGTCATCCTCATCACCACCAAGCGCGGACAGGAAGGCAAGGCACGCATCGCCGCCTCTACCAACTTCTCTATCCTCGTACCCAACCGCCTCATCAAGCAGGCCAGCAGCTACGACTACGCGATGTTTTACAATCAGATGGACGAGAACGACGGCTCAGGCCACCGCTTCTCCGATGCCGTCATACAGAAGTTCCGCGACGGCAGCGACCCTATCCGATTCCCCAATTCCCAGTGGACCGACTACATCATGAAGAAGTCTACCTTGCAGACGCAGTCCAACCTCAGCATCTCCGGCGGTACAAAGGCAGTGAAGTACTTCATCAGTGCCGGCATGTACACCACGGGAGGACTCTTCAAGCAGTTCGACCAAAGCTATGTCAACGACTTCCGCTATCACCGCTTCAACTATCGCGCCAACATTGACATCAATGTCACCAAGACTACCACGCTGAGCGCCAACCTCAACGGCATCGTCGACGAAGCCAAGAAACCTTACAACGGACAGGGATCCGCGGGTATTATTAAATATATGTACTACTCCACGCCGTTCTCCAGCCCCGGCATCGTCGACGGACGCTATATCATCAACTCGGCCAGCACCAAGGACAACCTCGACGGCAACGTGCTGCCCTTTGTCGGCGGAGATCCCTTGGGCAACTACTATGGCAGGGGATTCATGAATACCAACCGCAACTACCTGTCCATGGATCTTCAACTCAAGCAGGATCTCGGCATGATCACCAGGGGACTCTCCTGGCACGCCAAGGGGTCGTACCACACTGATTATTATGTCTACAAAAACGGCAGCGCTTCCGTGGCTACCTATAACCCCATCTGGAAGGGCGTCGACGAAAACGGAAAAGACATTTTCGGCTACCGCAAGAACGGCGATACCACAGAGCCCGGATTCTCCGAGAGCCGCGGCAAGTCAAGACAATGGTATTTCGAGACCGCATTCAACTATAACCGCTCCTTTGGACTTCACACGATCACCGCGCTGGCCCTCTACAACCAAAGCCAGCAATACTATCCCGGCACCTACAGCGACATCCGCCACGGACTGCTCGGTTTCGTAGGCCGTGTGACCTATGACTGGAACAACCGCTACATGGCTGAATTCAACGTGGGCTACAATGGTTCAGAGAACTTTGCGCCAAACAAGCGTTTCGGCTTCTTCCCCGCCGGCTCTCTCGGTTGGGTGACCAGCGACGAGCCGTTCTTCAAGCCCATCAAGAAGGTGGTCAGCTTCCTCAAGTTGCGCGCATCCTGGGGTCTCGTAGGTAACGACCGCATCGGCGGCACACGATTTATGTATCTCCCCGATGCCTACAACGTCAACCAGGGAGCGCTCTTCAACCGTACCGGCAAGGACGGCGGCTCCTATGGTTACAACTTCGGTGTGGAGAACGGAACGACGAAGCAGGGCGCTATCGAGGCACAGAAAAACAATCCCGACGTCACCTGGGAAAAAGCCTTCAAACAGGACTATGGCTTCGACATCCGCTTTCTCCGCGACAAACTGGAGACCAGTTTCGACTACTATCGCGAGCACCGTACCGACATTCTGCTCATTGACCAGACCGCACCCACCACGCTCGGCTTCTCACTTCCTGCCGCCAACCTCGGCGAGGCAAAGTCGTGGGGCTACGAGATTTCCGTGACCTGGAACGACAAGATCGGCAAGGACTTCCGCTACTGGATCAAGGGCAACCTCTCCTACAACCAAAACAAGGTGGTGGAGAGAAAGGAAGCTCCACAAACCAACGAATATCAGTATCAGAAGAACCACCGTATCGGCGCAAGAAGTCAGTATAAGTTCTGGAAGTTCTATTACGAGGGCTGCGAGCAGGACTATATGAAGGAGTTCGGTGCCACGTCGTTCCCCACGCAGATGGTCGCCAACCTTAAACCCGGTGATGCCGTGTACGTAGACCTCGACCGCAACGGCAAGATCGACGGCGACGACGCCAGCTACGACTACGGCTTCACCGACGACCCGCAGTATATCGCCGGCCTGAACCTGGGCATGCAGTGGAAGAACTTCTCCTTCTCGGCTCAGCTCACCGGCGCCTGGAACGTCAGCCGTATGCTCAGCGACATCTTCCGTCAGCCGTTCTACAGTTCCAACTCTACCACAGAGGGCGGATTGCTCCAGTTCCAAGTCGACAACACTTGGACGTCCAAGAACCCCTCGCAGAGTGCCGAGTACCCAAGAGCTACCTGGACCAACGCCGCACAGAACTATGCCACCAGCACGCTCTACGAGAAAGATGCCAAATACCTCAGACTGAAGACCATTCAGGTGGCTTATGACTTCCACTTCCCACTGATGAAGACACTCGGTCTCAACCAGCTGCAACTGGCATTGAGCGCCTACAATCTCTTCACTGTCACACCGTATAAGTGGGGCGACCCGGAGACGCGTGCCAGCAACGCTCCCTCTTACCCGCTCAACCGCACCTATACAGCAAGTCTGAAAGTAGCATTCTAAAAACAAAAACACAATCATGAAACCACATATACAACTCTTCGCCGGACTCGCACTCGCTGCCCTCACCACGACAGGCACTACCTCGTGCACCGACGAAATCAAACTCGGCAGCAACGCACTGGACAAGCCGTCGGGCTCCACGGTGACCAAAGATACGGTGTTCAACAGCCCGATCTACACCGAGCAGTTCCTCAACTCCATCTATGCCCTGCAATATTACGGACTGCCCTATAACCCTAGCTGTGGCACATCAGCCAGTCCTTGGAGCGGAAAGTTTGACCAGCTCACCGACTGCTGGGTGATGCACTGGGACAACAACACCATCTACAAAGCCTTCTATTCCGGTACGCTCGATGCCAACCAGGACCCGCTGTTTTCCTACAAGAACGACAACGTATGGAAAGCCGTGCGCGCTGCCTGGCTGCTCATTGAGAACGTCAACGACGTGCCCGGACTCTCTGAAGAGAAAAAGCAGAGCTTTACGGCCCAGGCCCGCTGCCTCATTGCAGCCCGCTACTTCGATCTCTTCGCTGTCTATGGCGGACTGCCCATCATCGACCACTCCTACTCGGGCACGGAAGGCTCCTACGACATGCCACGTGCTACCCTCGACTCCACCGTCACCTTCATGGTCGACCAGCTCGATCAGGCCATCAACTCCGGTGCGCTGCCTTGGGCCTATAACGGCAACACCACCGAGACCGACGCCACAAACAACACCGGACGATGGACCAAGGCCGGTGCCATGGCGCTGAAAGCCAAGATCCTCACCTTCGCCGCCTCCCCTCTCTATAATGCCACACAAGGCTACTACGGCGGAAGCTCTGAGGCTGAGCAGAAACACATGGTGTGGTACGGCGACTTCAAACAGGAGCGCTGGGAGAAAGCACTTAAGGCTTGCCAGGACTTCTTCGACACCCTCAACGCCAACGGGTGGTATGAGCTGACGCAGGCCGAGTCCAAGACGCCCGACGGTTACCGCCAGGCCTATCGCATGGGCTATGCCTATCAGGGCAGCAAGGAGATCCTCCACTCCACCCGTGTAGGCGGCATCGATGCCTTCAAGTCGGGAACCTATACCTGGCACCAGTGGCTCGACAGCCCGGCACGTCAGAACTGTCTGCCTACAGAAGAGTATGTAGAGATGTTCCCCTGGGCCGATGGTACGCCTTTCGACTGGAAGAGCGACAGCATCAAGGGCAAGGTAGAGGGAACCAAGGGACAGCTCTTCTATAAATATGAGAAGGTACGCGGTGGCTTTAAGAAGACGGCCAGCCGTGACCCACGCCTCTACGAGGAGTGCATCGTCAACGGACAGATGACCTCACTCGACTGGACCACCGGCAAGTCCAACGGTGACGTCTACGAGCTCTGGGTCGGCGGTGCTGATGCCGGAAACGCCGTTGCCCGCTACGACGAGACGAGCAAAGAGGTTGTCAAGACTGAGGCGCTATCCAGCCGCTATGCCACCGGCTACGACCAGAACAAATACTACATGAACCAAGACTACCTGCGCAAATTCACGCAGTGGGTCTACCTCAGCCTCGACGAGATGTATCTGATGTATGCCGAGTGCCTCGCACAGTGCGACCGCCTCGACGACGCCCTCAAGCAGGTCGACATCGTACGTGCACGTGTAGGACTGAAAGGGCTGGCGCTGAAGAATCCCAGCCTCGACCTGCACAACAACAAGCAGAACCTCATCAACGAGATCCTGCGTGAGCGTGCCTGCGAACTCGGACTGAGCAACAACCACTACTACGACATGATCCGCTACAAGCGTGGCGACTGGGTGACCAAGAAACTTCACGGACTCATCACCTACCGCATGGAACAGGGACCGACCGGTGACTATATCCGCCAGTACATTCCCTGGAGAGGAGCCAATAAAGACGGTGGTGCCAAGGAGCCCACACGCTTTGAATACGAGAAGTTCGTCATTCAGAACCGCCGGCACTATCTTTGGGACAAAGACCCGCAGTCGCAGGAAGTCGCCAAGTGGTATCTGTGGCCTTTCCCGAAAACCGAAATCAACAAGCACTACGGCCTCGTGCAGAACCCCGGTTGGGAATGATGCATGTGAAGCGCCTTACTTCCTTTAAGCACTAATAACGAATATGAACAAGACACAACTTTGCGTGCTCGCCCTGTTGGCAGGAACAGCCCTGCCCGCAGCAGCACAGATCGATACGACGCTGGCCCGCCACGACGTCTTTGTCAAGGCCGGCATAGCCACGGGAGCCGGCAAGGACTTCACACGTGCGCAGTCCACTGCCGCCGTGACCACCATCAGCGGTGAGCAGGCCGGACGTCGCTCGTCAAAGAACATCAGCGAGGGCCTCGTGGGACTCGGCGGCAACGGACTCGTCTCCATGCGCAACGCCGGCACCTACTTCAGTGCCAACCCGACATTCTATGTCAGAGGACTGCAGTCGCTCAGCGGCAGTTCGCCTCTGCTCCTCGTCGACGGCATTGAGCGTGACATGAACATCATTGACCCCACCGAGGTGGATCATGTCGACATCCTCAAGGACGCTGCCGCCGTGGCACTCTTCGGCAACCGCGGTGCCAACGGCGCCATCAATGTCATCACCAAACGCAGAAAGTACAACACCAAGGGTGTCAGAGTCTCCTACGACCATCTGTTCAACTATCAGATCAACCGTCCGAAGTTCATCAGCGCGCCCACCTACGCCGCTGCCATAAACGAGGCGCTGGCCAACGAGGGCAAGGCTCCGAAATACTCTGCCGACGAGATCAGCGCTTTCCAAAACGGAGCTTATCCCGACCTCTACCCCAACGTCAACTGGGTCGACGCCACCTTCCGCCATCACGGCATGACCAACAAGATCGCGTCGGAGTTCTACGGCGGTGGACAGAAGTTCAAATACTACACCATGCTCAACCTGCTGTCAGACAAAGGATTCATCAAGAACGACGTCGACGACAACGGCAACCACACGCAGGACAAGTATGTCAGAGCCAATATGCGCATCAACCTTGACGTAGACCTGAGTCCCACCACGCTGATGGAGGTCAACGTGCTGGGTATGCTCAGCGAGATGTCGCAGCCCGGCAACCAGACCAACCTTTGGGGGCTGGTATACAATCTGCCTTCGGCCGCCTTCCCCGTGAAGTTCCAGAAGGACGGACTGTGGGGCGGCAGCGCTACCTGGGCTGGCACCGACAACCCCGTGGCCAATACGGCGGCGGCTTACTACAAGCTCCATGAGCGCTCGCTCTATACCGACCTCTCACTGCGTCAGGACTTGGGCATGTTCGTACCCGGACTCAGCGCCTCGGCACGCATGGGCTACGACACCTACTCCACGCTCTACGAGAATCATAGCAAAACATTCCAATACGGTTTCTACGCACCCGCCACATGGAGCGACGGCGTACCCACGCCCGGCACCTGTTCGATCGGCGGAGAGAAGGGCACGCAGGGAACCGATGCCAACACCAGTGTCTACAACCGGCGCTTCCATTTCGACGGCAGTCTGAACTATGAGCGCACGCTGCAAGAGACCCACTGCCTCTTCTCCTCGTTGCGTTGGGAATATGAATATCACAACACCACGGGCGTGAACACCTCGGTCTATCGTCAGACAGCTTCATGGCTCACGCACTATGCCTACCGCAACCGCTACATCACGGAGATGGCGTGGGTGCTCACCGGCTCCGGCCGCTTGGCACCGGGCACCAAATGGGCAGTGGCTCCAACGTTCAGCGCCGCATGGGTGATGAGCCAGGAGCCATGGATGAAGGATGTCAGTTGGGTCGACTTCCTCAAGTGGCGTGCTTCCTTCGGCATCGTCAACACCGACTGTCTCCCCGGCGACAACGTGTGGACCTACTACACGCAGACCTACAGCACCGACGGCGTGACCTATCCCTTCGATTCCAGCTACGACAGCTCCTGGGGGCGTACCACACTCGGACGCATGGCCACCGACAACCCCTCGCACGAGAAGGCATATAAATATAATGTGGGTCTTGACGCCTCTATCCTCCATGGTCTCGACCTGCAGATCGACGGCTATTTCCAGCGCCGCAACAACATCTGGGTAGACGGCAGCGGCAGCTACGGCAGCATCATCGGATTCAGCGCGCCTTATATCAACGCCGGCGCGGTGGACAGCTGGGGCTTTGAGGCTGCTGCGGACTACAGCCATAAGGTGGGCGACGTGACGCTGAACATCGGCGGTACGTTCAGCCTCAATAAGAACAAGATCAAGGACCAGGCCGAGGAGCCGAGAGCTTATGACAACCTCGTCACCACCGGCTACCCGCTCAACAGCATCTGGGGACTGAAGGCCGCAGGGCTCTTCAAGGACCAGGCCGACATCGACGCCAGCACACCGCAGACCTTCTCTGAGGTGAAGCCCGGCGACATCAAGTACGACGACGTGAACCACGACGGCAAGATCGACGCCAACGACCGCACGAAGATCGGATACAGCACGCTCTGCCCCGAGATCTTCTATTCGCTCCACATCGGCGCTGAGTACAAAGGCTTAGGCTTCAACGCGCTCTTCCAGGGCGTGGACCACTACAGCGCACTGCTCAACACGAGCGGATATTACTGGGGACTCATCAGCAACCGCACGCTCTCGCAGGATGTCTACGACCATCGCTGGACACCCGACAACCTCAACGCCGAGTACCCGCGCCTGAGTTCGAGCAGCAATGCCAACAACTATCAGACCAGCACATTCTGGCTCCGCAACCGCGCCTACTTCAAGCTCCGCAACATCGAGGTGTACTACAACCTGCCGAAGATGCTGCTCAGCAGAACCAAAATGCTCTCCGAGGCGCGTGTCTACGTGCGTGGCAATGACCTCTTCACCCTTGACCACCTCCGCGGCGTCGACGCTGAGAGCTACGGTGCCACAAGTCCGCTCACACGAAGCGTCATCGTGGGACTGAACGTAACCTTTTGAAAAAAGTAAAAAAGTAAAAAAGTAAAAGAATAAACAGAAAGACCATGAAAGCGAAATATATATTCAGCGGACTGTTGGCCATGACGCTGGTCTCCTCCTGTACCGACAAGATGGACTACAAGGAGTACAACATCTATGACAAGGCTTACGTAGAGAAAATGTTCGGACGCGTGGGCGGACTGATGACCGAGATCTACAACGACATCGACTATGACTTCGGCAACTACAGCGGAGCCATGGCCGGTTCTGCCACCGACGAGAGTGTCTACTCCCATCCCGGCAACGCCATCGAGGACTTCTATAACGGTGCCTGGGGCCCCACCAACGCCAAGGAGCGCGTGTGGAAATCGGCGTGGGACGGCATCACCTACAGCAACCTCGTGCTCGACGAGTTCAACGACTGCACCTTCCCGGAGTACACCGAGGATGAGCACTACCGGCAGCAGATGTTCCTCTATAAGAACTATCGCTACGAGGCTCGCTGGGCGCGTGCCTTCTTCTATTTCGAGCTTGTCAAGCGCTACGGCGGCGTGCCTTTGAAGACGCGCACGATGACGGCTACCGAGGCCAACAGCCTGCCGCAGGTACCCGCCGACTCTATCTTTGCGTTCATCGACAAGGAGTGCGCTGACATCCAGGACAGCATCATCGTCAACTATGGCGACTTGGGCGACATGTCGTACTACAAAGCTCAGACAGGTCGTGCCAACAAGCTTGCCGTCATGGCGCTGCGTGCCCGCGCAGCTCTCTATTGGGCCAGCCCGCTCTTCAATGCCAATGGCGACAAGAGCCGTTGGCTGAAAGCAGCGCAGCTCAGCAACGCCGTCATCGCCGAAGCACGTCAGGAGGGCATGGGACTGCTGCCCGACTACAGCAAGCTCTTCGACAAGGACAGCTACAAGGACGGCATCAAGGAGATCATCTTCGCACGACGCACGGCAGCCAGCAACGCCTTTGAGAAATACAACTATCCCATCGGCATAGAAAACGCCGGCGGCGGCAACTGCCCCACACAGAACCTCGTGGATGCCTACGAGATGACAAACGGCAAGACCATCGACGAGCAGGGCAGCGGCTACGATCCGCAGGATCCCTATAAAGACCGCGACGCACGCCTGGCCATGACCGTGGCCGTCAATGGCGAGAAGTGGCCCGACAAGGATACGCTGAAGACCTTTGAGGGCGGTGCCAACTCGTCATCCGTCACCTATGGTACCCCGACGGGATACTATCTGAAGAAGTATATCAACAAGGGAACGATCATTGCCAAAACCGGTTCCAACAGCTTCACACACGAATGGGTCATCTTCCGCCTCGCTGAGTTCTACCTCGACTATGCCGAGGCAGCGCTCAACTACACCGGCAGCGGATACACGGCTCCCGAGGGATTGCCCATGACAGCTGCCCAGGCTATCAATGTCGTCAGGACCAGAGCCAAGCAGCCCAACATGGCTACGGGACTCAGCTTCGACACGTTCAAGAAGAAATACGAGAACGAGCGCTTCGTGGAGCTTGCCTTCGAGGGGCACCGCTTCTTCGACCTCAGACGCTGGAAAGAGGCTCCGCAATATCTCAAGGACATCCGCGGCATGAAGATCACACGCCGGGACGACGGTACGATGAAATATGAGGGGAAGACCATCGCCACACGCACGTGGGACGACAAATGGTATCTCTTCCCCTTCCCGCAGAAAGACGTGCTCAACTGTCATCTCACACAGAACGAAGGGTGGAAATAAAACCATCGGATCTCAACGGCTATTCAGGACGGGGATCAGCCCCGTCCTGACTCACACGAAAGTAACAATCCATTAATGAATAGTATCACATTCTAAAAACCAAAGCGTATGAAAAACGTTTATTACCTATTTCTCGTACTCGCAGGACTGCTTTGCTCCTTGAGTACCAGCGCCAAGAAGGTTCTCTACAGCCAGAACTTCGAAACGGTCACCAGCGTGGCAGAGACGGGATGGACCTCACCATCCGCTGCCGCCGGACTGAGCATCGGCTCAGATGACAACGGCAAGTTCCTCAGATTCGTCCCCTCGGGCAACGACCGCTCGGCACACCTCTACTGGGAGGGCTCGCTCATCAAAAACGAACTCAGCGCCGACTTCACCGGCTACCGGGTCACCTTCAGCTTCTGCTTCAACAAATTCGGTAACAACCACATGACCTCGGAGATCGCCGTGATGTCTGACAAGTCCAACGCAACGAAGAAGCCCAACACCAACTACCGCAGCAGCAATAAAGGTGCGCTCTTCGATCTCACACAGCTCGGCAACACCGGCCGCACGGCTTCTGCCACGGGTGACCAGGACTTTGCCATCAACGGCGACTCGACCAACTACAAAGCTCTTACCGCAGGCGTTTACTACACCGTCACGCTCGACATCGACACGCTGGCACGCACGGTGCAATACACCATCAAGTCGGCAACCTCCGATGCCCCCATCGCCTCTGACGTGTACACCGTACCCGAGGGCGTGGACATGACCGCAACAGGACTCTATGTCCTCGGTGGTCGCTATACCCCGGACATCATGTTCGACGACATCGAGGTCAGCGTAGACAAGACTGCTGCCAACACACCGGCTGTCACGCTCATGGGCATCAACAATGCGCAGCGCGTCTACACCATCAAGTTCCAGGAGGACGAGATTCTGCATCTCGACTTCAACGGCACTACTACTGATGTCAACTACTCCGACGTGGACAACGGCACCTACACCTGGTCCAACAATCCCAACTACGATCCCAACAACACCGACAAGGCCGTGACCGATGCTTGCGGGAGTGGTACGCTGAAAGCGTGGACTACGCTCGACAACCTGAAGTCTGACGAGGTCGTCACCGAGGTCACTAACAATGTCATCGCCCTGCCTGCCGCAGCCGCTACTGTCGTCAACGTCAAGGTCGGCTATGCCAAGACCTACAACGTCACTTGCGACAACAGCAACACGCCGCTCACGCCGACGATCTACGGTACTTATAAATTTACCGGCAAGGACGGCAAGGTCACAGCGTCTGCAGCTCCCAAAGCCTTCCCTCTCAGCATCGACGTGGACCAGGCCGGTACGCTGGAGATCACTTCTCAGGCTTTCGGCTACGGCCCGACAAACACCACTGTCGAGAACGGTGTGGAGTATGAGGTGAAGAAGACCATCGACCTGGCTCACATGAGTGAGAAAGACATTACAGCAGCTGGTTTTGAGAAAGGCGACAACGTCAACAACAACTATTCCAACTACGGTCGCTTCTACGGGCTGTCTACCACTGAGACAGAGGTAGACAAGGACGGCAACACGACTCCGAAGAAGATCATCTACAACGAGATTCCGCAGTACACCAAGAAAGCCTCTGCCTTCACCGACGCCAATGTTATCGGCGGACTCGTCGCCTGCGGTTCTGACGGCACTCAGACAGAAGCTGCAGCTTATGTACCTGTCACCGCACACATCTATCAGGGCATCGGCCTCGTCCTCGACGGCCGCAAGGGCGACGACGGCGCTGGCTCATGGATCAGCAACTGGTTCTTCAAGGTCGACGGCGCGACAGCAGACGACATCGTCACCGTGGCTTCTATCAGCAACTATGGCTACACCTCGCTCCATCCTTCTGTAGCTTCGCTCGATGAGTATCTTGCTCAGGACAACGCTCCTGTGACTGCTGTGCTCGCTGGTGACAAGCCATTCAGCCTCTATCGTATCTCCGACGCTTTGGGCAAGGTGACTGTCTACACGGCCAAGGGTGGCGCAACAGGCATCAAGACCATCAACGCTAACACTCAGAACAGTGCCAACGCACCGATTTACTCACTCAACGGCGTGCGCATGAGCAGCAAGAACAACCTGCCGAAGGGTGTCTACATCCAGGGTGGCAAGAAGTTCGTGGTGAAGTAAATCGCTTATCACGAAATAAAGTTCATTTCTTTTGTAGCATATAATGAAGGAGAACCATCTCCGGACTTGCAGAAGGCCGGGATGGTTCTTTTTTTGTTTTCTCTCATGCTGTCCTTAAATGTGGATGAGTTGTCCGATAACCTTACGATGCAACCCTTAAACAAACAAAAGCGCGCCCAATGCCCAGCCCCACAGCAAGGTGTTTCCTCACAGAGGCATCATCTGTTTCACGCAAGAGGCTTTGGGATGATTTCCTTGCAGCATTCTGCCTTGACTTCTCTTTGTTGAATAAACTGACATTTTTCCGCCCTTTTCCTTGCGATTTTCTGAACCGACACCCAGGTTGCTCTCAAATACGCGAATTTTGAGGGTGTTTTTATAATCATCTGATACATAAGATGTTATGATCAAAGAGCTTGTTTATCTCCAAGAAAACAGCAATTTTTACAATGAAATATTAGTGATGTTGCTGATCAGAAAGCCTTCCTGATGCTGTCATCTCGGTAAGATGACATGGTCAGAAAGACACTTTGACCAGGTCAGAAAGCCTTTCTGACAGTATCAGAAAGGTACTTTGACAACGACAGACCACAAAAATGAATGTCACACCGCAGTTTTTTCTCGTTTTCAGGTTTCCCGCTCTCTATATCGCACCCCCGCGGTGATGACTTTTTGTAAATATTCATCCATCTAAAAGAGGCTGTTTTATGCGATCAATGAATTCACGTTGTTCTTGATGTCCCCGCAAAAAATGCGTTAAGAGAGTGCATCAATGTGAGGGTGAGCATCACTGCGAGCAATCACCATGTAAGTATACGATGCCGTGTAGTGAAGGGGGAAGAAAAAGAATAAAAAAGCACAATTTCCTTTGCTGTTACATCCATTTCGCTTAACTTTGCAAGGGATAAGTGACGTTTTTATTGAGTCATTCGTTAAGATTTAGGCTATGGAAGAAGAGAAGTTTGCGTTTACACCAGATGAACAGAGGGAAACCAAGGAACTCCATGACGACCTCAAGGAGAAGCTCGCCGACAACTTGAAACCCGGCGATGAAGAGCGGCTGACGGCTTTCATAGAGCGAACGATGAAGCAGGGCGGCGTCCGACGCGATGTCTTCGGACTGAACCCTATCCTCACCTCCTTGCAGACAGCACGGATCACCGTTGACGAGATCGGACTGCGGCGCGACGGCGTCATCGCCACCATGCTCTATGGCTGTCTCGGCGATAACCTCGGCACCGTGGAAGAGATACGTCAGGACTTCGGCGACGACGTGGCACGTATCGTACACGGACTCATCCGCATACAGAAACTCTATGAGAAAAACCCGGTCATCGAGAGCGAGAACTTCCGCAATCTGCTACTGAGCTTCGCCGAGGACATGCGCGTGATCCTCATCATGATCGCCGACCGCGTGAATATCATGCGGCAGATACGTGACACGCCCAACAAGGAGGCACAGCACGAGGTATCGGAAGAGGCCAGCTATCTCTATGCGCCACTGGCACATAAACTCGGACTCTACACACTGAAGAGTGAGCTTGAGGATCTCTCGCTCAAATATCTCGAACACGACGCCTACTATATGATTAAGGAGAAGCTCAACGCCACCAAGCAGGCACGCGACGCTTATATCGACCGCTTCATCGGACCTGTCAAGGCACGTCTCGAAGAGGCAGGACTGAAATTCCACATCAAGGGACGCACCAAGAGTATACACTCGATCTGGCAGAAGATGAAGAAGCAGCAGTGCGGCTTCGAGGGCATCTACGACCTCTTCGCCATCCGCATCATCCTCGACTCACCATTAGAAAAGGAGAAACAGCAGTGCTGGCAGGTCTACTCTATCATCACCGATATGTACCAGCCCAACCCGAAACGACTGCGCGACTGGCTCAGCGTGCCGAAGAGCAATGGCTACGAGAGCCTCCACATCACCGTGCTCGGACCGGAGAACAAATGGGTGGAGGTGCAGATACGTACTGAGCGCATGGACGACATCGCCGAGCACGGTCTCGCCGCGCATTGGCGCTACAAGGGTATCAAGAGCGGAGGACAGATGGACGAGTGGCTCGCCAACATACGCTCTGCGCTCGAAGCCGGAGACGGACTGCAGGTCATGGATCAATTCCGCATGGACCTGACTCCCGACGAGATCTACGCCTTCACGCCGAAGGGCGACCTCTTTAAGTTCCCCGCCGGCGTGACGGTGCTCGACTTCGCCTACCGCATCCACTCCAAAATCGGCAACAGCTGTGTGGGCGGACGTGTCAACGGAAAAGTGGTCTCCATGCGACAGGAACTTCACTCGGGCGACAGTGTGGAGATCATCACGCAGGGCAACCAGAGTCCGAAGCGCGACTGGCTGAACATCGTGAAGACCTCTAAGGCTAAATCCAAGATTCGCCTGGCACTGAAAGAGACGCAGGCCAAGGACGGACTCTACGCCAAGGAGTTGCTCGAGCGCCGCTTTAAGAATAAGAAGGTGGAGATCGAGGAGAGCGTCATGGGGCATCTCATCAAGAAGATGGGCTTCAAGGAGACGTCGGACTTCTACCGACAGATCGCCGACGGCAAGCTCGATCCCAACGAGGTCATCGAACGCTACGTGGCTGTGCGCGATCATTTGCAAAACGCTACCAAGGAGCACGAGACGGTGTCGGCAGAGAACTTCTCCTTTGAGAGTCCCGACGAGGAGCTCACCCACGGCGACGACGACGTGCTCACCATCGACCAGAACCTCAAGGGCATCGACTATCAGCTCGCTCCCTGCTGCCATCCTATCTACGGCGATCCGATCTTTGGCTTCGTCACGGCAGGCGGCGGCATCAAGATTCACCGCACCGACTGCCCCAACGCGGCAGAGATGCGACGCCGCTTTGGCTACCGCATCGTCAAGGCGCGGTGGAGCGGCAAGGGGCAGTCGAAATACGCGATCACCCTGCGCGTCATCGGCAACGACGACATCGGCGTGGTGAGCAACCTGACCAACGTCATCTCCAAGGACGAGAAGATCGTCATGCGGTCCATCAACATCGACAGCCATGACGGCCTCTTCTCCGGCAACCTCGTCGTACAGCTCGAGGACACCACCCGCCTGCAAAGTCTGATCAAGAAGCTAAAGGCAGTGAAGGGAGTGAGAGATGTGAGCAGGATATAAAGGGGGCGACCCTAAAGCCCCTCAGCCCTCCGGGCCTTGCCTCCCAGAAAGGGAGGGAATGGCAATACCTGTGCCATACCTATAATATATGTCCCCCTTATTACCGGATTACAATCCTTGCAACATATCATCTTATAGAATGACATCATTTCTCCGCCTGCTTGCATTGGCCGTGGCATGGCTGTGGAGCGTGACACCGCTCAGCGCTTTCGAACCAAAGCGCTATCATCTCGACGTGCTGGCTATGAACAATGGGCTGCCGAGCAACTTCGTCGACGACATCTACCAAGACAGCTATGGCTTCATCTGGGTGTGTACGCGTGCCGGTGGTCTGATACGCTACGACGGATACACCTTCGACTATTTCGACAGCAAGGAGTGGGGCGGCGCACTGCTGCGCAGCCACTCCTGCAAGAATGTAGTGGAGGACAACTACCACCGGCTGTGGATCGCTTTCGACGACTACACAGGCGTGCTGAGTCTCGACAACATGAAGGAACAGACGCCTGAGTGTGCCACAACAGAGTTGACAAAACGACTGCAACGCGCCCTGAACGAAAACGGCATCAGAACCTATAAGGACGGACGGGGTAACATCTGGGTGGCTACCACCGGTCATCTCTATCGCCTCTCCTTCGACACCACGGGCACCGTGGTGGCATTGGCCGCCCTACCCTACCGGCTCAATGCACCCGACGTGGCAATGTACGATGTCGGCGGCAAGGGCAACGTTTGGCTGGGCTACAACACCGGCATCGCGCAACTCTCTGTGCAGGGCGACCGCATCATCGCCTATAACCGCAACGCGCTTTTCGCCCCAATAATGGGAAGCATCTTCTCGATCATTCCTTATCAGGGACATCTATGGTTAGGTACCTTCAGTGGCATCTATATCAACGACAAAGCCAAGACTTATCTCTCGCAGGGAACAACACCCATGAGCCTGACCCACAACCTCGTGACCAGCTTCGCCATCGGCGCTGGCCGTGAACTGCTCATCGGCACGCTGGGCGGCATGGATGTCTACGACCCGCGCGCTCACCGGATCACTCAATATAATATGAGTAGCGCTGATCTGCCGCTCACCAGCAACTTCATTAACTGCTTCCTCGTCTCTCAGGGGCAGATATGGATCGGCACTGAGTCGGGCGGCATCAACAAACTGTCGCCGCGCCTGCTCAGCCTGGTCAACTACGTTCACTCTCCACGTGATGCCGGCTCTGTCTCACCCAACTGTGTCAACGCGATGTATGCCCAACACGACGGTACGCTGTGGGTGGGTACCGTCGAGGGCGGTCTCAACCGCAAAGCAGCAGGCTCCAAGACCTTTGTCCACTACACCACCGCCAACTCCGCCCTGCCCCACAACAGCGTATCCACGCTCACCGCCGACCGCGCTGACCACACACTGTGGATCGGCACATGGGGCGGCGGCGTCTGCTCACTCGACATGCAGCGCCCGTCGGTGATCCGCCCCTTGGTGATCCAGCCACCGATGCAGAGAATGCTCGACTTCACCGGCGCCTTAGCTGTCGACGAGCGTAACCAGGGACTGTGGGTGGGCAGCAACGTGGGACTGTTTTTCTATGACTTCCGTCGTGGCGTGCTCACTGATCCCTTCCCCGGCAACCGCATGATCAGCGGATGCGTCGGCAGCATCATCACCCACGACCATCAGCTCTTCGTCGGCTGTCAGCAGGGCATGATACAGGTGGACCTCACCTCGCGCCGCGGCTCGCTGTTCACACGCCACCGCCACTATACCTATAAACTCGACGACCCGAAAAGCGGCATTCTGGAGAAGATACAATCGTTTTGCGAGGGTCGCGACGGCACATTGTGGATCGGCAGCAACGGCTATGGACTCTACCGTGCCGTGCGCCATGGCCGTGACTATCGCTTCCGAGTATACACCACCGCCGACGGTCTGCCAAGCAACGCCGTGAAAGGCATCGCCGAAGACAGCAAGGGACGGCTGTGGATCACCACCGATCACGGCCTGTCGATGATGAATGTCAAGGCTGAGAGCTTCGACAACTTCACCGAGGCCGACGGTCTGGTCAGCTCTCAGTTCTATTTCAACTCCGCCATTCTCTCGCCCCAGGGCATCGTCTACCTTGGCACATGCAATGGTCTGACAGCACTGATGGGACTGAACCGTCAGCCCGCTAAGGCCACGCACCTGTGCTTCACACGACTCTTTGTCGACAACGAGGAGGTCAGAGCAGACTCACCCATCCTGAAGGAGAACATCGCACGGGCACGCACCATCCGCCTCCACGAGAGCAACAAGTCGTTTGCCATTGAGTTCTCCACGCTCGACTATGGCCGTGGCCACGACGAGGTCTACAGCTATCGCATGAAAGGCTATGAGGACGACTGGATCCGGCTGCAACCGGGACAGCACAGCGTGCGCTACTCTACTCTGCCGCCGGGCCACTATCAGTTTGAGGTGGCGTATGGCAGTACGGTCGACGGTCATCCGCAGCGCACGATAGCCATTGACGTGGTGGTCACTCCTTATTTCTATAAGAGCTGGTGGTTTATGCTCCTCGTGATGGTGGCTGCCGCCCTCGCCACCGTCTATTTCTATCGTCGCCGCATGGCGGTGATGCGCGACCGTGAGGCGGAGCGACTCTACCGTCCTATCGAGATGGCACTCAAGGAGAGCGAGAACCCGATAGAGCTGCAGTCGCGCGTGCAGACGATCCTCGGCAACCAGAAACGCTACACGCAAAGCGTCACCAAAACACAGCAAGCCGACAAGCAACAGGTAGAGCGGACATCACACTCGTTTATGGATCGTGTGATGTCGATCATGGAGTTGAACTACAGCGACCCGGAGTTTAGCGTGGAGCAGCTCTGCCATCAGCTGGGCATGAGCCGCAGCACGGTGAGCCGGAAACTCAACGACGAGACGGGGGAGTCCACGACGCAGTTCATCCGCAACTACCGTCTTGACTTGGCGTGCCGGATCCTCATGGAGAACGTGGGCAACCGCAACATTTCCGAGATCGCCTTCCGTGTGGGCTTCAACGACCCAAAGTACTTCACACGCTGCTTCACAAAGAAATATGGACAATCGCCAAGCACGTTCCAAGGGTAGAAGCAGGCTCACCGTAGGATGTCACAGCCTCGGAAAGACTGTATCTATCCATTGACCGCCTCGAAGACAGAACCCTTACAGATGACTATTTTTCGCAAGTGCTACACGAGACACAAAAACCCGGCATCTGTGACATGTGCTATCTGTGAGACAGCGATGCTTTTTCCCTCAGCCTTACCTTTCATATAGAGGTCTTCCAAGTATTGCTCTTCAAAAGTGACTAACATATTCTATTGTTGCAAAGTTAAGCATAAATACACAAATTCGCAAGGCACTTTGACCTTATCAGAAAGGCGAGATGATCGGGTTAAAGTACCTATTTCACCGTCAAAAACAGCAAGAAAGGCACTTCGAGCTCACCTTTTCAGTCCCACGAAAGCTATTTTCTGCTGTTTTCACTCTTTCCGCTTCTCTATAATGAAGTCTTTTCCTGACACATTTTTGTCAAAAGGTTTCCAACATAAGTACCACTTTCCTACCCTACTTGCCGCGATGAGCACCCAGTAAGACCACAAGGATGATACAAAGGAAATATGGCATCCATCCACTCATTGAAGAATGCAGAAACAGAGATACGAAGACACAGGGTGTTTAGAAATAGGGGCACAGGGTAGGAGCCATAAACCTCCAACGCTCCCCGTCAAATGCTGACGATAAGCAAAGTCCGAAAACAAAAACAAAGAGATGAGGAAAAGTAGTCGGTAAGAGAATCGAACTCTTATGCCAAGATTGAGAATCTTGTATCCTAACCGTTAGATGAACCGACCAAATGAAGGTCTAAACCCTGCGGAAGCTGGGGGATTCGAACCCCCGGTACGCGAAAAAGCGCACGGCAGTTTAGCAAACTGCTGGTTTCAGCCACTCACCCAAACTTCCAAAGTTGGTAAACAACTTACAGCATTTTCCAAATGCGGTGCAAAGGTAATACTTTTATTTTGTTCTACCAAACTTTTGCCGAACTTTTTCTTTCCTGTTCTTAGTTTTAACTGGATACAAATCCTGATATTGTCTCACACCGAAAGAATGCTCTCTACTTTATACCATCATCACTTTTACCAAGGCAGCGTGTTCTTGAACAGCACATCCTTGATGTCCTTCTCGTGGTCGTAAAAGAAGCGGGCAACGATGGACGAGAGAATAGCAGAGGTCGGCAACTTCTCGTCACCGGCATACTTCAATCGGTCCAACACATTCTTCAACGTCTCATCAATATAGATAGTTGCCAACTTACCACCGCCGACTTTATAGTCATGTGCCAAGTCGAGAAAGAGTTGCCAAGAGTCCTTGCTGTCATCACGTGTCACGTGATACTCACGCTCAGCGCTGGCCTCACTCTTCGGACGACGGCCACGGCGTGACTGAACATCTTCCATATTTGTCACACCTTGTAAGTATGCGTTAGACGCAGAGCGTGATGGCTGCGCACCATTGCGGACATTGGCCGGGCGAATCACACTATTGCGCTGAGAAGGCTGTTCCACAGGCTGGCGGTCCTGATAGTGGCGGTCATCATGTACGGCGACAGGCTCTGCCTCACGGTCCGTACGTTCCTCTGTCTCTTGATAACCGCCTTGCTCAGCGTCAGAGGCAGATGGAGTGGGGGAGCCTGGGCGCTCCTCCTCTACATTGTCCTGTCCATTTTCCTGCTGAGTCGTGTCTACACTATCCCCATGTTCAGCGCGGAGCTCTTCTCCACTCTCTTCTGTCTGCTCTTCACGCTGTTCCTCAGATTGTTCTTCACGATTATTTTGATTCGGCTGTGCTCCACTTTGGAGACCTTTTACAAGATCAGAGATGCTGCCGGGAAGCAAAACTGATGTTTTTTTCTTAGCCATATTATATCTTTATATATATTTGTTTAAACTTATAATCTTATAATTAAATGTATAATATGAATATATAAATAGATAAAGCTATTGCAATCTATAGACAAGCATCTTGTTAATAAGAAGTTACACTATATCATAAGTGCTCATATATAAATATATAAAAGAATACCATAAAGATATATATAATTCTATATATAACAATATACTTTGTCCCATACATAAATATATATTTAATTATAACTTATCATCAATCTTTGATTCTACGGATCATAAACTCAAAGGCAGGACGGACAGCATCACGCTGAGAGGGTGAGATCTCAAACGTGTTGATACGCTTCAATGCGGCACGGGCAGTAATTCGCGGTGTCACAGCACCCAACTGTTTGAATATCGCATCGGTCTGCTTCCACATCTTCAACTCATCTGTCGTTCCGATACGCACATCAATACGGTTAGGTACAAAAAAGAGTTTGGCTTGCATCTCTGGTGTGAGTTTGCGTAGCGCATTGATCACTTGTACGAACATACCAGTGGAGTCGAGGGTCTTCTCCTCATACTCATAAGGACAGATGATATAGTCGGCATTAGTGAACATCGGTACAAGCCCGTCCTCAGAGACATTACCAGGAGAATCAAAAAGCACATATCCCTCAGTCTGGGACGCTGAATCCATGAGCTGCTGCATGGTTTCCGGGTCAGCCACATCGAAGTCCTGCACATTGTAGGGCTCCTCTGAAGTCAGATAGAGTTCTTTGTCCTTCTTGCGCTGCATCATAATGGTTTTCTGCAAGTCAGTATCGATGATACATACATCCTGCTTTTTCCAAGCCAGGTAGTTGGCGAAGAGAATACAGAGGGTAGACTTACCGACGCCACCTTTCTGATTTGCGAAAACTATTTTTTTATTCTTCATATCTATCTTTTCGATTATCAATCCAAAAACATATATAAATAGTTGAGTATGGAAAGAAATGAAAATATAAACCTATACGTATATAAGTAAATAAAGACATAACTAAGCATCCACTAATTTACAGTTGCAAATATAAGCATAAAAAACGATATAGGCAAATATATCTAAAATTTTTAATACTTTTAAATATAAGAATTAAGGAATACAGAAATAAAGAAATTTATAGATAAAGATATAGATATGTATTAATACATAATATAAAGGAGTGAACAAATTAATATATCTACATATGGATATATATATGAATAAAAGCACACATAGATAAACTTAGACACAAAAGTATACTTGTAGCAATAAATATTTATATAAGTATAGATCATATAAATATATAAATAAACAAACCGAATAAAAAACTAAGCAATATATACGAAAAAAGGAAATTAGAAGAATACCGATGAAATCAGGTATTATATAATGGTAATGGGATAATATATATAATAATAATAAAATCTGGATATAAACATATATATAAGGGTTTATAGGTTTACAATAATATATATAGATATAAACAAGTACACAAATTAAGAAAATAATAATTGTTTATATATAGATAATTAAATATAGAGAGAT